>JAXDBS010000075.1:0-66213 GCA_034678545.1 Cloacimonadaceae bacterium (SeqCode)
CACCGCACTGATTTTAGGAAATGAAAATGGAGCGGGATGCCGGGGGACACGTGCAAATGCGCGCTTGCCGGAGCGGGAAAGGAAATTATCATATCATTGAAATCGAATAAAACACAAGGAGAAACAAACATGGCTACCATAACCTTAAAGGGAAATCCCGTCAACACAATGGGAGAGCTTCCTCAGACAGGAAGCTCCGCGCCGGAATTCAAACTGACGGCAACGGATCTGAGCGACAAGCAGCTGCAGGATTATTACGGGCGCAAGGTGGTGCTCAATATCTTTCCCAGCCTGGACACGGCGGTCTGCGCGATGAGCGTGCGCCGGTTCAACGCCGAGGCGTCCAATCTGCAGAACACCGTGGTGCTCTGCGTCTCGCGTGACCTGCCGTTTGCGCAAGCCCGGTTCTGTGGGGCGGAAGGGTTGGATAAAGTAATAACGCTGTCTGAGATGAAGGACTTTAACTTCGGCAGGGACTACGGCCTGGAAATGGCGGACGGCCCACTGGCGTCGCTGCTGGCACGGGCTGTGTTCGTTCTGGACGAGACCGGCAGGATAATCTATGAGGAACTGGTCCCGGAGATCGGGCAGGAACCGGATTACGAAGCCGCCCTCAAAGCACTGATCTAACCACGAAATGCGCGAAAGTTATTTACCACGAAATACACGAAAAAAGATAGAAGGTAAAAAAAGAACTAAAATATATTGGTTCCAGCCTTTGAGTTTGAGGGGAGGATTCTGTATGAATGATGAGAAGATAATATTCAAGGAGGAGGGCTAACAGATCTACGGGGCCTGCATGGATATGTATAAGATCCTGGGAAACGGTTTTTTAGAGCCAGTCTATCAGGAAGCATTGGATCTGGAATTCAATTCCAGAAACATTGATTTCATTGCGCAGCCCACGCTGGATATCAAATACAAAGATGCTGTGCTTAAGCATGAATACAAACCAGACTTCGTCTGCTTCGGGAAAACAATCGTCGAGATCAAAGCCGTTTCAAAGCTGAATGATGAGCACAGGGCCCAACTCCATAACTATCTGAAAGCTCCAGGCTATAGACTAGGAATATTAATCAACTTCGGGCACTACCCCCTGATCGAAAAGGAGAAGATAGTCCGTTAAGGCTATCCTCTCTTTTTTTACTATACTGACCAAATCCCAGTAATCTTCTGTTTCGTGTTTTTCGTGTATTTCGTGGTTTATTTCTTTTTAATGGGGATCCAGATTTCCAGGATGGAATCCGGTTGGCCCCATTTGAAGCGGAAATCATACCATTCGAAATCGTCATGGGGGGCCATGTCATATTCTGAAGCGGGCAGCCATTCGTCGTGGATGAAGTCGTAGGTTTTCTGCAGGTTGTCGAGCGGGCCGGCATGCTCGAAAACGGCATAATCGCAGGCGGGGACATCCCGGACTGTCATGCCCTGCGGGATGTTTTCAGCCTTCGTGACGACGCGGCCGGCCATGTAGGTGAACGGTTTGCCCTTTTCATAATCCGGTTCATAGAAACACAGGCCCAGGCAGGCCATGCCTTCCGCGTTCGCGATCTCGCCGGCGCGGGGATTGAAGCTCTCCCAGAGTTGCGGGATGGTGTTGTTTGCCAGGGTGAAACGGCCGGCCAGGCCGACGACGGTGAAGGCGTCCTTGTGTTCAAAGCGCGGTGTCATGATAGCCTCCCTGATATTTTTGGATAAGCAAGTCAATTCATCTGAGACGGAGATTTGTCAAAACAAATGTGAGGTTTGTTTTGCTTGACTAAAAGGGGCAGGCGTTCTGACTGCAGGCGGAGAAATAATATGACCGTTACGAACGTGCCACCGCTGCTGGGCAGCGGCACCCTGCTGACGATCCAAGCCCTGCTGTTTCTGCTGCTGAACCTGCTGGACGGATGGACCACCTGGCTGGTGCTGAAGCCCGACCGCTATGAGCGCGAGCGCAATCCCATAGCGCGCTGGGCGTTTCGGAAACTGAAGGCGCCGGGCGGGATAGTGCTGTTCAAAACCCTGATCCTGAGCGGGCTGGGGATCTTCATCGCCTATTGGTGGCGGGAAGCGTTGACCATCAACATTGCTTTGCTGATCGGCAACCTGCTGTTCCTGTACGTGGTGCCGCACAACTATAAGGTGTATAAACGCTACCAGAGAAGAGAGCAGGCGAAGCGGGAAGCCAGCCGGGTGAACTGGATCGTGCAATGAAGGTCCTGCTGCTGGGCGTCAACGCGTCCTGGACGCATACCTGCCTGCCGCTTTATTATCTTAGAAATGCCACAGGGGGCTTAGGGCACGAAACACGCATCCTGGAGCTGACCCTGAAGCAGACGCTTTCCGAAGCGCTGGAAGCCATTTACAAGGCAGCCCCGGACGTGCTGGGCCTGTCCGCCTATATCTGGAATGTGGAATATCTCAGGCAGCTGGTGCTGGAAGTCCGCAAGCTGCTGCCCGACATCATCATTGTGGCGGGCGGGCCGGAAGCCAGTTACAACGAGGCTTCCCGTCTTGCCATCAGGCCGGACTTTGTTATCAGAGGATATGGAGAACAGGCCTTTTACCGGTTGGCAAAGCTGGGATTCAACAGCGCAGACAAAGTGATCGAGACGGAGCCGCTGCCGCTGGAGCAGGTCCCTTTCCCTTATGCGGAGAGCGACGGGCCCGCCTTGCGGGCCAGGATGCTTTATTACGAAGCAAGCCGCGGCTGCGCCTGCCGGTGCAGCTACTGCCTTTCCTCCCGGGAGGAAAAACAGGACTGGCTGGCGCCGGAGCGGGTCTGCGCAGACATTGAAAAACTGCTGGCATTAAATCCTAAGGTCGTTAAGTTTGTGGACCGTAGCTTCAATCAGAGACGTGATTGGGCGCGGGCGATCTGGAAACATGTTATCACTCTGAAGACAGATATACCATTTCATTTTGAGGTTCATCCGGACTGGCTCGAGGCAGCGGACCTGGAAATACTCAGGCAGGCACCCCAAGGCAGGATCCAGTTCGAGATTGGCGTGCAAAGCATCCATGCTGATACTCTGAAACTGATCGACCGGCCTTCCGACTGGAGCAAGGTCAGATCTAACCTAATTGCTTTAACTCAGCAGACACGGGTAAAGCTGCACGCAGACCTGATCGCCGGCCTGCCGGGCGAAACCATCCAGATGGTGAGAGAGTCCGTCAACGTCGTTTTGGAAACATTCCCGCACGAGCTGCAGCTGGGCTTCCTAAAGATCCTGGCCGGCACACCCATGCTGGATTACGCGGGCAGGAATCAATATATTTGGACGGAATCCGCCCCCTACCAGGTGCTGCAGACGCCGAAGCTGAGCTTTGCTGATATCCTGCACCTTCAGAAGATCGCTCTGGTCATCAACGAATACTGGAACAAGGGCGACTTTGCCACGTTTTGGAGAAAGGCCGTGGAGTGGCGCGCACCCTATGCCTGCCTGGAAGAAATTTTGGTATTGTCCGAAGCAGGGAAAGAAGAACTGCACTCCGTTGACCGCGTGAAGCGGTTTGGGCTGATGGCAGGCTGGTTAGATCAGGACTGGAACGGAGACCGGCGGCAATATCTGCAGGACGCGCTGAGATGGGACTGGTGCCGCAAGGCGGGTGAGGCCTGGTATCCTCCCGGTTTGGAAGGGACTGCCGCGCTGCAGTTCAGGAAAGAGCATTATAAGGAGATCGCGGACTGGCTGAAAAGCGAACACTGGCAGCATGAGGACTGGAATCTCAAGCGGATCACCGTTTTCTCAGCCACGTCGAATGACTTCAGCAAAGATTATCTGGACGGTTATACCAAGGCGGTGTTCGTAAGTAGGGAAGAGGCGGAAAATGCTGTCTTGATCTATACAAGGCAATGTTAAGAAAACATGACAGCCTGTCAAGAGCTGGATTGGTTACATAGCATAATTTCTCACCAGATAGGGGTTTGCATCGGTTTTCCTAATCTTCTTTTCTGAATGTTTTCAATCTGATCAAGTGAATTGTAACAGCAACAGCAATAAAGATCATTAGGACTTTAATCGATTTGTTAGATACAAAGACGATAACAGAAAATCCTATGGTAAGCCAAAGTAGAAAGACAGTAAACAGTTTGTGCGTTAGCTTCATGCCCAATCCCTCTTTGTAATTACGGATATATCTACCACACAAACGATTTGTAATCAGCCAAGTATAAAAGCGTTCCGAACTCTTAGCATAACAGAAAGCTGAAAGTAACAGAAATGGAGTAGTGGGAAGCAAAGGCAGAAAAATGCCGATAACACCAAGAACCACAGATATTGTACCGATGATAATAAGCAGAATTCTAACTGGTTTTTGGGAGAAGAGATTACCGGTATTCTTTTTTTTCAATATCCTGCTCATTAGAATCAGTTCTTAGCATTATAGTGATTCTCCCGGGAGTATTCAATTCAACATGCACAGCAGTAACATCCGGCAGCATTGATTATTTACTAATGTCTTTATCAGACTTCTCTTTGACAATACCCAGCATCTTAGCTATCCTGATAACGCCTCTTCCCATTCCTGTTAACTGAAAAACGGCAATCGGATCATCCCAGCTTTTATCTTTTTTCAGCCTTTTTAATTCTTTCGCTTCAGGAATAAAAGCGATGAAGAGAATGATGTTAACAACAACCGCATAAATTACATAAGCGATGTTATGGGTTCTGAACCACAGCCAGGGAATAATGAAAACAACTCCTGTCATATAAGCAGCCAGCACATCACGCAGCACAACCAATCCAAAAATCATGCCAAGAACGGAAGTCACAAAGACGCCGATCCAATCAACAGCTAACAAGGCTGCGTACACAGCCAGGATTCCGCGCCCACCTTGGAAGCGATAATAGACAGGCCAGACATGGCCAATCATTCCTGTCGCAGCTGTAATCAGGAAGTAGGGGTGTTCCGGTAAGAGGCGCTTGATTATCAGTACAGGCACTGCGATTTTTAACATGTCCAATAACATGGTGAGAAAGCCGTATTTGGAACCAAAGTGGGCAGTAACTGAGGTTGCACTGACAAGCTTGGAATTAAAAGTCAGATCGCTGCCTTCGATACCGGCGCTGGTTGAGGTGAAAACTTTGCCTTTAGCAATATACCGTATTATCAGTCTTGCCATGGAAATGCTGCCGATAAAATATCCAACAACCACAGAAATCAATACTATCTGCCATTCCATTATTGACCTCCCTCTATTGGATCAATATGCTTAAGATATACTCGACCTTGATTTGCATCAAGAGTCAGCGGCTGCCCTGTTTTAATCAAGTGAATTGCTCTGGGCACATTAACCACTGCAGGTATGCCGTATTCACGGGCTATAATGGATGTGTGTGATAACTGACCACCAGTTTCGGCAATAATGCCTCCGATATTGGCAAAAAGCAAAGTCCAGCCGACATGGGAAAAAGGAACAACCAGAATATCATCTGAGGTTAAAGCCCGGCTAACTTCATCAGGATTTTTAACCACATAAGCATGCCCCTTTTTGTAACCGGAGCTCCCGCAAATACCGGTTAAAAAATTGCCGTCGGCTTCTTCTCCGCTGTATATAGGAATTACCTGATCTCCACAGATCGTATCATCCGGAGTTATTTTCTCGTCAGCGTCCAAGCGACTTTTACGGGCAGCGATTTTCTCTTTTGTTAGATTAGGATCGTAATCATGATTCAGAACTGATAGAAGCTCTTCTAGGTAAAGATAAAAAACATCCTCAGAATTGATTATCAAGTCCTTTTGAACCAAATCATTTCCCATACTCAGAATCAAACGCCTGATCTGGTAAGTGTCCTCTGAAAGCAGTAAACTGATGTTATCCCGCAGATTCAGATATTTTATCGTCGCCCTTAAGAGTGAGCGGAACACAGGTCTGTGCAAATAAGACAGTTGTTTCAAAACCTCATTTTTCTTTTCCATCCAGGTTCGATTGTTATCTGTTGCATCAGCTTGGGCCTCTTTCAAAGCCCCATTGCCAATCATTGACCAAATCATGCCTGTATTCTCAATCCAACGTTTTTCAGTAAAGTTAGTTGTATTGGCACTAAGGTGTCCGTATTTACGCAAAAATGATTGAAAGTCCGCTAAGAGCTCAATCCCAGACTGGGAAGAAGACAGTTCCTGCTGGATTGCCAGACTGTTTCCCGCTATGCATAAGTTGACTGTATCCGCGGAGAGTTTCTGCAACTGCTTGGATAAGTTGTTTATATAATGGTTTGGTTCAAGACCTTTTAAACCAGACAGGCCCTTAATCAAATCGCTGGATTCTACAGATGGAGCGTGTCTTCGCACCATCTTTTTCAATACAGTATTGCGTATACTCATGTTAAAACTGCAGATAATAATATTCCACTGAGCATTGCGATGCAGATCCAGTAACATGGTTAAATGCTTGTATTTTCCGTGAATATCAGCTTGAGCCCAATCTTTATCACGGTATTCCTGCAAACGGTTATCTTGTTTTCTTAAGAAATCATTCATTTGTTCCGAGACTCTGGCATATTTCCAGACAAAAGGAATCAGGCGAAAAACCAGAATATATAAAAACCTAAACGTTAGAGGAGGCCTTCGACGCTGTCCAGTTTCATCGCGAGTAATCATTTCAAAAAAGTTTACAGGTAATCCCAGTTGATGCAGTAAACTTTCAAAGAATGTAACATTTGCATACAGCCTGGAGTGGATCAGACGAATCGAGTTCTTAAAATCGAAATCATTGGTCCCCAGGATCTCTGTAAACAAGCGTCCGAAAACTTCAGTCACCATCGCCTGGGTACAAGTTGACCATTGAAGCGGTTTAATAAGGCCCGGGGACATATCTGCCATCAGTTTACTGGAAAATATACTCTTTCCTTTGAGGTTAGTAATGGGTCTGGTTTGCAAAAAAACAAACCTCTTCCCGTCCCAAACCCATTCGATATCCTGTGGAGATCTCATTTTGCGCGCGATTTGGTTTGCAGATTCAGCCAACTGCAGAACCTGTTTGGACGTCAACAAGGGATGATCAGTTATAACCGGTACCATTTGGTCGATCTTTCCACCAGCGTTGACAACGTATCTATCCGGAGTAACACCTGCGGTAACAATCCTTTCACCGATTCCTGCGGTGGCTTCAATAACAATCTCTCGCCTGCCGTTTATCGGATTTGCAGTAAAAATGACTCCGGAGTACACTGCCTGAACCATCTGCTGGACAACTACGGCCATTGCATTTGTTCCTTTTCCAGCCGGTTCGGATTTCTGGGCGGCGATGTACAGCCGGACATTAGGATTATATAAAGATGCATAGCACATATTAATTGCAGACAATACATTGTCAGCAGTCACGTTTAAATAAGTATCTAATTGTCCGGCAAACGAAGCATCTAACTGATCTTCTCTGACCATGGATGAACGTACCGCGAATGTTCCCGAAAATCTCTGTAGATATTTCCCTATTTTTACAGCCAGGGCAGGATCTATAACCAAAGCAGACTCAGGATTCGGATTGAACTTATCAGCCTCAGGTTGCGGGGTTTTAACTGCAGAAAAATATCTGTTTCGCGTTTGCCGCGTTGATCTCCTAAATGCCTCAGTTGTTACTATGAAGCCAGGTGGGATTGGGAAACCAAACTGATTCAGCTTGAGCAAATTGGCACCTTTTCCACCTACAAGCGTGATATTCAAAACAGGTTTTTTTTTGCTGCTCAGGTTAACAATCCGGCTTTTCACATACTTCTCAAGCTGATGTTATCAAGTTGTGAATAATCCACAAAGATAAAGCACATCATGAAAAAGTCATCTACTTCTTTAGATTTGCTTTGGTGAAAACGTAATCCGGTATATTATCATTGAACTTAATAGATATCAGATTGAATTCAGTGCCTTTGCCGGTTTTGAGCTGATCCTTAAAAATAATTTTCACCGGAACCCATCTGCCATCTATTCTTTCGATTTTTTTTACATCGGTTGTCTTGATCAATCGACCGCTCAAGGCATAGCGATTCTCTTTCAAAACGATAAAGCGCTCTTTATCAACCCAGATCTTACGTTTATGATATGAAACATCTTTCTTTTTGGCCACCAGCTCCAAAATCCAACACTTTCGATTGATTAATGTCTCTTCCCCCACAATCTCTGCATTATAGATGTTTTGCAATTTGGGGTCCTCCATTAAATCACTGTATGATAGGTCAGATCCCATAATCGATTGATTTAAAAGATGACCGGAGATTAACACAGTGCGGTCTGTGCGCGGAAAGTAGGTCCATAGATTCTCTTTCTGCTTGAGCATTTTTGTCCCTCTTTCCCGGGGTGGAGCCAGGTATTCGGTAAAGGCGGTTTCCGTTCCTTTGATCCAGGAAAGCGATTTTACAGTGCGATCTGCGCGATGGCCATGAATTACCATCTCAGCCTCAGAAACTCGGTTTCTGGCCGTGATGTTTTGATCGACTTTGTTCAGAATCCAATTTGGATCCGGATTCTGGGCAAAGACACCGATTGATAAAAGGATTAGTAACCAAACGATGTGTAATTTCATCCTTCCAACTCCTTAAAAAGTTCTGATGTTTGGCGTTTGTAGATGCCAACTCCTGAAATGGAAGTACCTAGAATTGTTGCCAGCAGTCCAGGCAAGAACCCTATCAAGTAGCTGCCGGGCGTAACCTTAGCTCGTATAACATCTGAAATCAGCATGGATGAGTTCTTGAGCATGGATGATATGTCAACACCATGTACCTGTAAATAATAAGCACATGCTATTCCAATGGCGGTGCCGATTAATGATCCAACAGCGCCGATCAGTAATGATTCTACAATCATTGATCGGTAGAGATGTCCCTTATCCTCGCCGATGGCCAGCCGCACTCCAATTTCACCATAACGACGGAGACTTCCCATCAAACCAGCATTCCATAAGACGATTGACATGACAATAACAAATACAGCAATCAGAATAGTGGAAAAATAATCGACCATTTTCAGGGTTTGATCCAATCCCATCTGATCACGCAGTGTAAGCATCACGGGTGTAAACTCATCTTTAGGATCTGAGAATCGGTGATTGAATTCGCTCTTTAACACAGACAGTTGTTTGTCACGGTAGATATAATCGTTATCAAAACCCAGTATTTCACCACAGGCATTCGACATATCAAGAACGGGTTGAATTCCTGTAATATCAGTAATTATTGCTCCTCTGTCCATAGCTGAGACACCGAATTTTAAGGTTCCGGCAACAATGAAGTTTTCAGTAGTCTGGCTGCCATACATCGTAGAACTAATCAAAGTGGCTTTCTGACCGATTTCTAATCTCAGGTCACGGGCAAATTGATCACCTATCATGATTTCATTTTTGGAACGGGGTAATCGTCCCCTTACAAGGGCTTTCTTCAGATTGAGTATATTGATTTCAACATTTTCCGGAGATAACAAATCTACTGCCAATCCAGTTGCAGGCCCCTGGTATTTTGTTTCACCATTTTTGTCAGGAATATCAAGGAGCCCTCTAAAACGGATTCTTGGCGTCCACACCATTTGGGGGTATTCATCTTGCAGATTTCGCAGCAGTTGCTCAACATCCAGAAGAGCCAGATCATTTGGGATTAGAACTGCTTCTTCAGCATATGCGCGAGACATAATCTTAACGTGCCCGGTATTAAAATTGGCATTTGAAGAGATCATGTCTGTTTCAGTCCCCTGGATCCAACTGTACATAACAACGGTGAGCATAACGCCGGCGATTACGGTCAGAAGAGGAAGCAGGCTGCGAGAGGAGTCGCGAATAAGACCTTTAAATAAAAAATAGATCATGTCAATTTTCCCCTCAGGGCGTCCGTTGGTTTTAGACGGGCGATTCTACGGGTAGGTATTAAACTGACAATTGCAGTAATAATCAAAACCAAAGCGGATGTACCAATTATGAGCGCAGCCGTATATACCGGAAACAATTTTTCCCCAATGGCGAAGCCATAGTTATCTGCATTTGAGGGTATCTTTAATCCAGCATGATTTAAGATAAGAAAAATGGGGAAACCGTAAATGTATGCAAGAATCAATGCCATGACTCCATTCAAAGTACCCTCAAGAGTGAACAACAGGATCAGTTTTATGCGGGTTAGCCCCAAAGCCATCAGGGTGCCCATTTCCTTTCGCCGGTGAAAAATAGATAGCACCTGGGTATCATAAATAGCCAGCATAGCCAGGAAAATCAGAATAAGATAAAAAAGCCCGGAACTGACTGATTTAGCCTTGATCATCTCGTTCACGTCTTTCAGCAAAGAATCCAAGTCTCTGAATACCCAGCCGGGAATATTACCGGGAATTGTATAGTCCGCTTTTTTTACGATTAAAGTTGCCTGGTTTGGCATATCTGTTAGTTCCTGGAGTTGTTTGAGAGTCATCCATATCTGGCCGTTATCAACAGTAGGGACAGTTGTGTTCATAATCTGGATAACGGTGGCATCGCGGGCATCTATCCTGCCGTGCACATCCCTCCATTGGACTGTCAAGACATCACCTATGCTTAAGCCTGAATCTTTTGCCATGCGGTTGCCAATCATTATTGGTATAACAGCATTTGTTCCTGTTAGGAAATGAGACGGGATAGACAGAATTTTTTGGGATGGTTCAATTCCTTTAATCAGAGCGGGACGCATACGCCCATTGGGGTATATTGAACCTTGAACAATAAGAATCGGACTAACCAATCCCCGTTGTCTTGGTTCATCTAACTGAGTTGGAATGGTTCCGTGCGCATCTTCAAGAGAGAACATATCATAGGGATTGTACTGCTCATGCCATAATTGTCCGCCGCCATATTCTGTTTTCGTAGCCGCATCTGCTATTTGATGGTTCATACCCACTAAAAGCCCCTGGATCGTGATGATTGCCACAAAAGCAAGTGACAGTACCGTGGCGTTCAGAATGGTTCTTATGCCACCACCAATCAAATTCCGGAATGCGAGCTTTAACAACAATTATCTACTCTTCTACTCATTTTCCGGTTTTATGATTCTGTCTGCATTAACCTTGCCATCAGACAATTCTATTTTTCTCTTCAGGTAACCGATGACTTTTTCATCATGGGTCGCGAACACAAAGGTAGTATCCAGTTGGGAGTTTAACTTCACCATTGTCTGCAGAATATGGTGGGAATTCTCTGCATCCAAGTTGGCTGTGGGCTCGTCTGCCAAAACAATAGCCGGCCTTTTGACAATAGCCCTGGCAATGGCCACACGCTGACTTTGCCCACCCGATAACTGAGCCGGTTTTGATTTTGCCCTGTCCGCCAGCCCAACCCAATCAAGAGCATCAAAGACCCTTTTTTTCCTCTCATCATATGAAATCCCCTTTAGCAGGAGAGGTAATTCAACGTTTTCAAATACAGAATACACGGGCAGAAGGTTAAAAGTTTGAAAAATAAAACCAATATGAATACTGCGCAGTATTGAAGATCTTTTATGAGATATGGCTGAGATTTTCTCTCCCATCGTGAGGACTTCACCACTCGAGGGTGTGTCAAGTGATCCGATAATGTTCAGCAAGGTCGTTTTACCTGAACCGCTGGGGCCAACCAAACCGACAAATTCTGCTTTGTTAAAGGTCAAATTCACATCTTCGAGAGCTTTTACGGCATTAGCTCCAACAGAATACATTTTTGACAGCCTTTCAGTTCTGATCACAATTGAGCTTTGCATTTATTCCTTGATACTCCTCTTACTAATCGTCATTCATTATTTAAGATGATATAGATCGCTATTGGCTAAAATATAATCAACGGGGAACCAAATACAACAATCAATAGATCTAACTTATCGCACATCCATTGCTTTCCCCAAGTTAATATCCAGTTGTCGTGTTTAC
Organism: Cloacimonadaceae bacterium (SeqCode); assembly: GCA_034678545.1. Lineage (GTDB taxonomy): Bacteria > Cloacimonadota > Cloacimonadia > Cloacimonadales > Cloacimonadaceae > UBA5614. The sequence goes on from JAXDBS010000075.1 coordinate 11,827, forward strand.
TTTTCAAATCAGTATAGCAGCAATGATCGTAATTGTCCCAGTCGTAACAAACGGCACAGTGAATTCTCTCAATCTAGCCGCCTGAAATTGTTATCAAAAAAGGGGAGAATTCATTCTCCGACTGTCATAACTTCATGCAGCGATCAAGTGCAGAATACCTGATCTGTAATTGTAAGCCGTTTCCGTTACACAACCTGCATTCGGCTATATAAAAAAAATGGGGTGGGAGATGGGACTTGAACCCACAACGCCCGGAACCACAATCCGGTGCTCTGCCAATTGAACTACACCCACCTCAAATCTACAATGTATATACAACCTTATTTCAATGGCACGCCAGAAGGGATTCGAACCCCTGACCCTCAGCTTAGAAGGCTGATGCTCTATCCGACTGAGCTACTGGCGCGGATAATCATGGTAGCGGCGCAGGGATTCGAACCCCGGACCTGCGGATTATGATTCCGTTGCTCTAACCGGCTGAGCTACGCCGCCCCATTAAAAAAAATGGTAGCGAGGAGAGGATTCGAACCTCTGACCTTCGGGTTATGAGCCCGACGAGCTACCTGGCTGCTCCACCTCGCGTCACCATTAGCCAAAAAAAGGGAGCCGGTTTTTGTGTCAAGCGAAATCGAACAGGCCCGGAGCGCTATCTCCCAGGTCCTGTCCAGATACAAGTTTTAATAAATGTTGTATTGATTCTTTCTTATCAATTATCCGGGCTGATAATATCGGTGAACCTGCTGAGCAGGCCAGATTGGGACGCCTGGCTGCCGGAAAGCTTATCTTTCACTTTGTCGACCACGAAATCCTTGATGCGGTCGATGACCACGTCCTTGATGTCGTCCGGAATTCCGTCACCGTTGACATCAGTAAAGTTACGGACATTCAAGCCCTTGCCTTTGAGGATCTTTTCCAGCAGGTCGCCAAGAACGCCTTCGCCGCCAATGGCGCCGGTGATCATGCCGAGCAGGCTGCTGTTCTTCTGGGGTTCTTTCTCTTCCTGGCTGCCTCCTGAGATGACATCAGAGATCATGTCCATGATGCCGCCCGATTTTTCCTGCGGGGCCTGGGTCTGTTTGCCGCCGCCCAGCATTCCTGACAGCATATCCAGCAAACCGCCCGAGCCGGAAGCCTGGTCCGAATCACCTGACAGGGCGCCGCTCAGGATGCCCATAATCCCTTCGTTCTTGTCCTGGTCGGGTGATAAGGCGTTTTTTACCAGGCCCAGGATGCCGTTATCATCATCTGGAGTGTCGTCGGCAGGGGTGAGCGAGCTTGTGACCCTATCCAGAACTCCTTGCAGCAAAGAGTCGGAGAATTCTTTCGAAATGTTCATGCATCCTCCTTTTGTTATTGTTATTGCATTAAAAGGTATCCAGCCGGTCAGGCCATGATCTGGCGCAGTCGTTCAATTCTCTTCTCGATGGGGGGATGGGTCGAAAACAGAGAGAGGGGGCTGAAGTTGCTGATCTTGGCCATGCCGAATGCATCCTTGTGCCGGGAAGGGACATAGTTGCCGCTGATCTTCTGCAACGCAGTGATCATGTCGGCTGGATTGGTAAGTCTGGCGGCTCCGGCGTCGGCGATGAATTCGCGGTGGCGGGAGTGGGCGCTGAGGGCGATATTGGCAAGGACCATAAGGACGCTCTGGATCATCATGGCGACGGCGGACTGGCTGGCGGAGTTGATCACGCTGCCCCTGCCGCTGTCGTCATCACTGCCACGGCGGCGGCCGCTCAGCACCGCGGCAATGATATTAGACAGAAAGAGGACAAAAGTGTTGACCGTACCCATGAGCAGAGTGGTGGTGACCATGTCGCCTTCCGTGATATGGGTCATCTCGTGGCCGGCAACGGCTGCCAGTTCGTTCTCTTCCAGGTTTTGCACGATCCCGCTGGAAAAGGCGATCAGGGACTTGTTTTTGGACGCGCCGGTGGCAAAGGCGTTGGCGTCGGGTGACTGGTAGATGCCGAATTCCGGCATGCTGATGCCGCGCTCCCGGGACATATTTTCGATCGCATCGTACAGATAAAGTTCCTTGCCGGAAGCGGTTTCCCGAGTCAGGGGTTGGATCTTGTAGGAAGCTTTGGCTGCAGATTTGCTGGCCAGCAGGGAAATGAATGAACCGGCAAAGCCGAATACGGCGCAATAGAGCAACAGGCTGGTCCACTGATCGGCACTGATACCGAACAGGCTCAGGATGAAACCGAGTACGATCAGGACCAGAAAGTTTACGGTGAGGAAAAGTCCCCAACGCTTGATTAATGCCTTCATAGTTCACTCCTCCATAATATCTTAATGGCATTCATGACTAAACAGACTAATCAGTATGTACAGCCACACCTAAAACAATTATTGTAAACAATAAAAAAAAGGCAAGAAAAATCTTGTTACTTCAGGACAAGGCAAACGCTTTGTAAAGCCCTTCGGAGATTCTGAAAAAGAACAGATTGACAGGAACTGCCTGACGGGAAGGATGATCCGTAAGAGTGTTGGACAAGGCGGCGGCATGACAGAAGAGATTATCAGGGTCATAAAGAGCATACCACGCGGCAGGGTAGCCACCTACGGCCAGGTGGCGCGGCTGGCCGGTTATCCCAACAGCGCTCGGCAAGTTGTGCGCGTCTTGCACACTTGTTCGGGGAAATACGGACTGCCCTGGCAACGGGTCGTAAACGCCAGGGGCGAAATAGCTCTGTCCATCTACAACGGGGCGGATGAGCAGAAAGCCTTGCTGGAGGCGGAAGGGGTAAAATTTAGGAGTGAATGCCTGATCGACCTGAAACACTATCAGTGGCGGGATGGTATATAGGAAGGGTTCTCAGCCCTTGTTGATGATCTCGTATTTGAGATAGTTGTTCAGCATGGTCAGGACGCGGTCGAACTCCTTTTCTCCAGGCACGATGAAGTCAGCATTCTTTTTTGTGGGCGCGATGAAGGCTTCGTGGGAGGGCTTGACAGTCTCCAAGTACATGTCCAGCACCCGCCCTAAATCATAGCCGCGATCCTGGATGTCCCTCCTGATGCGGCGCGTCAGTCGCAGATCAGGATCGGTATCAACATAGATCTTTAGGTCGGCCAGTCCGAGCAGACGGGCATAGTACAAGGCAAAAATCCCCTCCAGAATGATCACGTCCGGGTTGTTTATGCAAACCGTGCCTTCGGTCCGCTGATGGGTGATGAAGTCATAGTCGGGGATGCGGACCGGCCGTCCGGAGAGGATCTTGCGGATGTCGGAGAGCAGGTATTCGTGGTCAATGGCGTCCGGGTGGTCAAAGTTCACCTGTTTGATCTCATCGCCGGAAAGGTGGCTGAGGTCGAGGTAATAGTTGTCGTGGGAGATTATGACGGTGCGGGTGTCGCCGATGCGCTGTTCTATGGCTTGGGCGATAGTGGTCTTTCCGGAGCAGGTCCCGCCTCCAATAAGGATGAGCTGGGCCTTGGTGATGGTATTGAGAGCAGGCGTATTTGCCATTGCCGGTATAGCAGGCGATCCAGGGTTATTGTGAGGGAGGGATTTAGGAACCTATCTCCAGCTCGTAGCTGTCGGCTGCGGCTTCGATGTTGTCAAAAAACTGGAAGATTTTGTAAGCCCGGGTGATATCGAATACCATTTTAGGCTTCTCCTGCAAACTCACAAGTCGGATGTCGCCGCCCGACTGGGAGGCGGCCTTGAGGCAGGCGACGATGGTACCCAAGCCGGTGCTGTCAATAAATTCGCATCCTTTCATGTCAAAGATGAAATAGGGGGTCTGCTCGATGATTTCCTCAAACTTACGTTTCAGTTCGGGAGCATTGTAGGCGTCAAGGCGTCCCCTGATCTCGAGGACACCCACTTTGTCGCGGGAAGAAAAATTAAGCGTCATGTATCACCTCATGTCAGATCAGATCTGTTATTGTCGACTTAAGTTCCAATATTCACACTTTAACTATAATGTCAATTGTTTATATGCGTGCTGGTATCTTTTCTGCAGGTAGGCATAGGTGTATTTTTCCCTAACCAAAGCGCGGCCGCACGCCGCCAGCTCTGCCAGGTTGTCCCTTTGGCTGAACGCCTTTTGCATCTGCTGCGCCAGATCGTCCGTGTCCAGGAAGCGGAACAGGAATCCGTTGCAGCCTTCGATTACCAGATTGGGGTCCACGGCATCGCTTTGGAGGACGGTGGTGCCGCTAGCCCAGGATTCGATCACAGTATCGCAGACGCGGAGTGCGCGGGCCGGGATGACCGTGATGTCAGACGCTCGCAGCCACGACAGGACTTCACTCCGCTCGACTTCTCCCGTAAAAATGACCTCTTCCTGCAGGCCTTCGCGGCTGGTTAAAGTGACCAGATCCTCGTAAAAGGCGGGATCCGCTGCCTGATCTCCGACAATGACAAAGCGTGAACCAGGCAATGTGGGCAGGGCTCTGGCATAGGCTTGCAAAGCCAGGTCCTGGCCGTGGGCAAATGTTATTTTCCCAAGACAGAGAAAGACAAAGGCATCCGGTGGAATCCCGTAAGCTGATCTGACTGGTTCAGCCTCCGCTTCGAATTCGGACAGGTCAAGCGGCAGGGGGATCTCTTCCACGTTGGGATTAAATCCTCGGATAAGTGTATATTCACGTTCGGTCAATGTGAATATTTGATCCGCGTGCCTGATTAGAAAACGTTCGCACCAATTAAGCAGGGGTTTATCACCTGCTGGGATGGCATTGCACCGAATCCCGCCAGCTGGTAGAGTTTCCGGAAAGCTGTCAGGCAAAGCAAGCAGGTAAGGCAGTTCGCGCAGCTTAGCGGCCAGAAAGGCCTGACGGCTGTTTACAGACAGTCCGCAATGGCTCTGAATGAGGTCAAAGCCTGGCCTGAGCAGGAGAGGCAATAGCAATGGACAGAAAGCGCCGGCAGAGCGGCTGGTGCGGGCCTTGCAACCGCCGCGGAGGTCATACAAACGCTGCACGACCACACCATCTAATGATTCGTTTTTGGTCTGCCCGGGCAGGCGGGGGCAAAACACCCTGATCTCGTGCGTCTTGGCAAGCTTTTGGGCCAGCCGTTGAATGTGCAGCCCGGCTTTTCCAAATTGGGGGCCGAAACAGTCAGTGACCAAGGCGATGGACAGTTTGTCTCCGGCAAGACCGGCAGCCAGTTTGGCCTGCATGTCCAGATATGCCGTCAGATCGTGCTTAATCAGGTTTTTATCATGCCAGGCGCGGATAGCGTCATGCAATTTCTGGCCTAGTTCCAAGGTTTCGCCTGTGTTTGACAGCAATTCGGCAAGACGTCCTGCGAAAGCGTCCGGGCCTTCTGCCAAAGCGATCTCCTGGTGGTTGAAATCATAATCGGCGGCAGCGATCGGGGTGGCCAGGACGGCTTTGCGGTGTCGGGCAGCTTCGCAGATCACGGCTCCGGCAGCCGGATCCGGCAATTGCAGGGGCAGAATGACTAACTGGCAGGATTTGAATAGAACGGCTGGTTCGGCTACCAGCCCGATCAGCCTGATGCGACCTCCGGAAAGCTGTTCATGGATTTTTTGGGGATTAGGGCCGGCCACCCAGATCCTGATGTCCAGGGCCTGCAAAGTCTTGGAGAGGAGTGGGAAGATCTCCTTGGCCATAGACTGAAAGGCGTCAAGACAGGATGGGGCGGACAGGTCGCCGTAGAACAGAACGAATTTTTCAAGCCCTGTTATTTTCTCAGGAGTGCCAGACAGCCCAGCTTTGGAACTCCCGGGCAGAAGCCGGATTGGATCAGGGATGATTCTAAAATGTGCCTCGTCGGCTGACAGTCCCGCGAGTTGTAAAGCTTGGCGTTTGAGAGAAAGGGAGGGGAAAAAGTAGCTGCAGGAGCGCCTCAGCAGCGATTTTTCCAGAAGCAGGAGACGCGCCTGTTCCAGCCTCGAAGACAGATCCTGCCAGATGTTCTTTGGTTTCGGGCTGATTGGGTGCATGGACAACAATTGTTCGAGATCAAAGGCAATGTGGCAATGTGGCAGTGTTTTTTCGACCTCGGGAAGCAGCTCCAAACATCTCTGGGAACGGAAAAGGATCAGTTCAAAGCGCTTGTTGGCCAGGATCTGGGAGAATTTATCCCGGTTGTCGCGTGTGAAGTGGAAGATGCCACCGGGCTGGATCAGGTGTGAAACGGAGGCGGCCAAAGAGTGCAATTGATCATAACCCGAGGTTTGCTGAACCGGTTTGGTCAGATATTCTTTAGGTTTGATTAGCAGCAAATCCGCATCGTATTTTTTGTGAAGAATATCCCAGAGGAAACGACTGCGGGATTGATCCCGTCCTTCCTGCTCGGTAAAGGGAAGAGTTACAAACAGCAGTTTTTTCATCTCATCAGCTCATCCAACTCCGAAATCAGGACATCCAAAGCAGACATAATGTCAAGAGAAAATCCGGAATGACTGTACATCAGGATTTTTACGGACAGAGTTTTCATCTTTGGTGATATAGCGCTGAAAATCAAGGGCGGGAAAGGCAGGCGATGGGAAGAAATCGGGCCAAGAGGTAGGGATTGACAAATTCGACGGGTCAGAAAGTATGACCTAAAAAAAGGATATTTCTGTCTGAAAGTAAAGAATTTATGAGGAAATACATCGTCTCGGTAGTGGGGCGGCCCAACGTCGGGAAATCTACTTTGTTCAATCGGCTTTGCAGGAAGCGGAGCGCCATCGTGGACTTCGAGCCGGGTGTGACACGCGACCGCAAATACGAGGATGTGGACTGGAACGGCAAGATCTTCAAAATTGTGGATACTGGCGGAATAGTATTCAATTCCAAGGAGAGCATCGACAAAATGATCCGTCACCAGGCCCTGCTGGCAATCGAGGAGAGCGACCTGATCCTTTTCTTGGTGGATGCCAAGACCGGCACTACGGATCTTGACATGCAAATCGCCAAAATCCTGTTTCCGCATCGGGACAGGGTGATGCTGGTTGCCAACAAGGCCGATAACGAAAAAGACGAGCTGGAGTTGTACGACTTTCTACAACTGGGATTTGGCGAAGCATTTTCCATAGCCGCCAATTCGGGGCGCAACACAGGCCAGTTTTTGGATGAGATCATCAAGCTGATCCCTGAGACAGCGGACGATGTGGAAGAAGATCTGTCTGATATTACCCGCATCGCTGTGGTGGGACGTCCGAACGTAGGTAAGTCCTCTATCATCAACCGATTGATCGGCAGGGAAAAGCTGATTGTGACGGAGATTCCAGGCACCACACGGGATACTATCGATACGCAGTTCACTTATGACGGGCATCAGTATGTTCTGGTGGATACGGCGGGCCTGCGCAAAAAGACACGGGTCAACTATGGCGTTGAATACTTCAGCGTGATGCGGACCATAGACGCCATTGACCGCTGCGACCTTGCTGTGATAGTGCTGGCAGCCGATGAAAAGATCGCGGAACAGGATCTGAAAATTGCAGCTTATGCCAAACGCAGAATGAAAGAGATCATTATCGTTTTCAACAAATGGGATCTGCCGCGCAAGGACAATTCGACCACCGGTAAGTACGTCCGGGAATTGCACGAGGAGATGCCTTTTTTGCAGTTCGCGCCGGTGCTGTTCATTTCCGCCAAAACGGGACAGAGGGTGGCCAAGCTGATGGAGTCGGTCAAGCTGGTGGTGGAGGAAAGCCACAAGCGGATCAGCACCAGCGAACTCAACCGGTTCATGCAGGAAGTGGTGGACCACCGCCCACCCACACATCCGTCGGGACGGCACGTCCGGATCTACTACATCACCCAGGCGGCGGTACATCCCCCGACCTTCGTGTTTTTTTGCAACCAACCGTCACTGATCACGGAAAACTACCGCAAGTTCATTAACAACCAGCTGCGGGAGATGTTTGCCTTTACCGGGGTTAGCCTGCGGCTGATCTTCCGGGGCAGGGACAAGGACATCCGGGAAGCGGCGAGTTGACAGGACTGCAAACGACCGATCAGGATCAAGATAAATGAGGTAAACAAAGCATGGGAGCAGATTTTCTGGCACTTTTCGGGTATGCTCAGTTTTACATAATGCTTGTCGCAGCTTATCTACTGGGCAGCATCCCGACCAGTTACCTGGCGGGGAAGTTATTTTTCCACAAGGACATCAGGGAAAGCGGCAGTGGCAATGCGGGAGCCACCAACGCCCTGCGCAGCTTCGGAGTCAAGACCGGGGTCCTGGTGCTGTCCGTGGATGTATTCAAGGGAGTGGCAGCCATCCTGCTGGCCAACTGGCTATCCAGGTCATTCGGCATCCCCGGCCAGGCGAACCTGGGAGTTGCCCTGAGCGGCCTGGCCGTGACCCTGGGCCACGTTTTCAGTTTGTTTCTGGGATTCAGGGGGGGCAAAGGAGTTGCCACGGCGGCGGGTGTGTTCTTGATTTTGCTGCCGATTCCTCTCCTTTTTTGCATCGTGTTCTTTGCCTTTGTGGTCAATACCACCCGTCTGGTCTCGCTGGGCTCGCTGCTGACGGCTTTCGCGCTGCTGATGATAGAACTCATCTCGCAGGCGATCATGAGTTTTCCAAATCTGCCCCGTTTGCTGCTGCTGATTGCAGTGGCAATGCTGATCACCGCGCGGCACACTGCCAATATTAAGCATTTGCTGAACGGCAGTGAAAGCAAACTGGGACCCCTGAAGGAGAAAGACAGCTAAGCATGTGCGGCATACTGGGAGTATACGGCAATGACAGGGCGGCGGAGTTGACTGCGCTGGGCATGTTTGCCGAACAGCACAGGGGGCAGGAAAGTTGCGGCATGGCGGTGTCAAACGGAAGAGTGATCCGTTTGCGCAAGAAAATGGGCTTGGTGAAGGAAGTGTTTACTGACGAGGCTATCACTGAATTGCCGGGAAGGCTGGCGATCGGGCATGTGCGCTATCCCACCAAAGGCAGTGCCACCGAGTTCAATTCCCAGCCGCATCTGGTGGAGACTCTGTCCGGGCCAAGCTTCGCCCTTGTCAGCAACGGGGATATAGTTAACTACAACGAGGTGCGGCGCTGCCTGGAAGCTCAGAAAGTCTTTTTCAACAGTGACAATGACGGCGAACTCCTGGTCAAGTTTATTGCCTATAAAGTGGACCGGGAAGGCCTGAGCATTCCAAGCGCTATCCGGGAATTGATGAAACAGATCAAAGGGGCTTATTCAACGGTTTTGCTGACGCGGGATGAGATGTTCATGTTCCGCGACCCTTATTCCATCCGGCCCATGGTCTGGGGCAAGAAGGCGGACGGAACTGTTGTGGTGGCCTCAGAAAGCTGCGCACTGGACACGCTTGGAGCGCAGGATCGGAAAGAGGTGCCTTCAGCCGGGATCATCTGCCTGGGTAACGGGGACATCAAAGTGCATGAGAACGGCATCCGCAACTACCGCGAGACGGACACTCCCTGCCACTGCATTTTTGAGCAGATCTACTTTTCGCGTCCGGACAGCCACCACTTTGAAGAAAACGTGTTTGAAGTGCGGGAAAAGATCGGCGCCAACCTGGCCCGTCTGGACGATGGCCTCGAAATTGACTGCGTAGTGCCGGTGCCTGATTCCTCCAACTTCATTGGCATAGGCTATGCAAGGCAGAAACAGGTGCCGCTCTCCCTTGGCCTCATCCGCAACCATTACATCGGACGGACGTTCATCAAACCGCAGCAAACAGTGCGGGATGAAAGCGTGCGCCAAAAATTCAACGTGCTGCCTAATTTCTTCGTGGGGAAAAAAATCGTGCTGATCGATGACTCGATCGTGCGCGGCACCACTATCGGTAAAATAGTTGAACTGATCAAGCAGGCCGGCGCCGATGAGATCCATCTGCGCATTGGCTCGCCCCAAGTCAGGTATTCCTGCTATTATGGCATAGACACACCCACCCGGGAAGAGCTGGTGGCCAACCAGTACGCTCTGGAGGAGATCCGGGAAAGAAGCGGAGCGGACACACTCCAGCATCTGCCGATCGAAGCTCTGCGCACCTGTGTAGCCGCGCCGGGGGATTATTGCTACGCCTGTTTTTCGGGTGAGTATCCTATCAGGGATGAAAACTATGAAAGACTTAAATAAGGTTTTGAAAGGGTTTGCGGGCCGCAAAATATTGGTATTGGGCGATGTCATGCTTGACCATTACATCTGGGGAAAGGTGGAGCGGATTTCACCGGAAGCGCCGGTTCCGGTCCTGGAGGTCCAGAGGGATGAATACCGGCTTGGCGGAGCGGCAAACGTAGCGCTGAACCTGAGAGCACTGGGCTCTGAGCCGCTGTTGTGCGGAGTGTTGGGCAGCGACATTCCGGGAGCGCAGTTTACTGCTTTACTTGCAGAAAAAAACATCCGCCCAAGCGGACTGATCACAAACTCAAAATGCCGGACCACACTCAAACAGCGCATCGGGTCGCACAACCAGCAGATCGTTAGGGTTGATTTTGAAGAAACGCAGGATATCCCAGCCAACCTGGAAAAAAGAGTGCTGAGTAAACTGGAAAAATACCTGCCGAGAGTGGAAGCGCTCATTATTGAGGATTACAACAAGGGCCTGCTGACGGCACGGGTGATCAGGCAAGCGGTTGATATGGCCCGTGGGCAGAACATTCCTGTCCTGGTGGATCCCAAACAGAAGAACTTTTTTCTTTATGAAAACACTGACGTTTTCAAGCCGAACTATGGGGAAATGCAGAAAAACCTGGGCCGGATCTTTGCCAACGAAGAGGAATTCAACGGCGCAGCGAGGCAACTTAAAGCCCGGCTGAAGTGCAGATACCTGGTGGTAACCAGGGGCGAGAGAGGACTGTATGTCTATTCCAATAATGAAGAGACGCACCGGATCCCGACCTTTGCCCGGGAGATCTATGACGTTTCGGGAGCCGGGGATACGGTGATCAGCGCTCTTGCCCTGGCGCTGTGTTCCGGCTGCGATATCAGGGAGGCGGCTGTGATCGCCAATCATGCGGCGGGCATTGTCTGCGGCAAAATAGGAACCGCTACGGCCACGGTCAGGGAAATCAGGCAATCCATTTATGAGCACGGACAAGATAATTAATCTACAGGATATCGGGTCACTGGAAAGAGCTGGCAAGACCTTGGTCTTTACCAATGGCTGCTTTGACATCATCCATGCCGGGCATGTGCAGTACCTGGAACAGGCCAAGTTGTTGGGCGACATACTGATCATTGGATTGAACAGCGATGCCTCTGTGCGGCGCCTGAAAGGCAGCCGGAGACCTATCAACGGTGAACTGGACAGGGCGATTGTATTGGCAGCGCTGGAGTCCGTCGATTATGTTACAATCTTTGAAGAAGACACGCCCTACGAACTCATAAAACTGGTTCAGCCTGAAGTCCTGGTCAAGGGCGGCGACTGGGAGGAAGAGGAGATCGTAGGCTCGGACATTGTAAAAGCGAAAGGCGGCCGGGTGGTAAGCCTGAAGTACTGGCCGGGCTTGTCCTCTTCAGAGATTTTTCGGAAAGCGGGGTTGCATTAATGGCTGCGGAAAAGATAGAGGACATTGGAACCGTTACTGCCGTATCGGGAAACAGGATTACGGTTGAGATCAACAAGGGCGAAGGCTGCAAATCCTGTGGTATTAAGGGACTTTGCGGCAACAGCATGAAACCGGTGGTTCTGCAGTTTGAAACCAAGGATAAATACCGAATCGGGGATAAAGTGAAAGTTAGCATACCGGGTGGCATCAGAGTGCTGTCCTCCCTGCTGATCTTCGGTGTGCCTTTAATGGCACTGTTCGGCTTTTTTCTGTTAGCCCGTGTCTTCGTTAGTGAGATTGCGGCAGTGGTGATCGGCTTTGCCGGACTCTCATTGGCTTTCCTGCTGATCCGCTGCCTGGATAGAAGCATTGGTAAATACATCAATTTTCAGTTGGAGGGAATGTATGAAGATCTGCCTGAATGAAATGGTTTTTTATGGTTATCATGGTGTTTTTGCCGAAGAGCGCAGCCTGGGTCAGCGTTTCATCGTATCCCTGCATCTGACTACAGAGCCGGCGCATGACAGGGCGATACATAAACTGGAAGATACGGTCGATTATACCAAGGTTTATGCCTCGCTGAAAGAAATCATGGAAAGCGGCCAGTTCCACCTTTTGGAATCGGTGGCCAACTCGATCCTGGACCGGGTTCTGGCAGAGTTTGATCTGGTTGAAAAAGCCGAAGTGTACATTCAGAAACCCTCGGTGGCGATTCAGGGAAGCCTAAAATCCGTGGAATTGGTGATGGAGAGGTCGCGGTGAAAAAAGCGTGGCTGTGCCTGGGTTCCAATCTGGACAATCCGTCCAGGCAGGTGGAAAAAGCTGCCGGATATCTGGAAGAGAAATGCTTCATCAAGATACTGCGCCGGAGCCGGGTAGCGCTCAGCAAGCCCTTCGGGTATACGGATCAGCCGGATTTCGCCAATCAGTTGCTGGAAATTGAAACCCGGCTCAGCGCTTCAGAACTGCTTGCTTTTACGCAAGAGGCGGAAGGAGTCCTGGGCCGTCAACCCACTTTTAAATGGGGGCCGCGTCTGATCGACATTGACATCGTTTTTTGGGGAGACGATATAATCAATACCAATAACCTACGCATACCTCATCCCGGCAGTTTGGACCGGGAATACCTGTTGATCCTGCTGAATGAGATGATTCCTGAATATGTGCATCCGCAGACAGGATTGACAATCTGCCAAATGTATCATATTCATATGCAAAAGGGAGGAAGTTAATGTCCGCAGTTGCAGCTCTGGTTCTTGCCGCCGGCAAAGGCACCAGAATGAAATCAGATAAAGCCAAGGTGATCTTTGAATTGGCCGGAAAGACCCTGATCGAGCGGGTGGTAGAAACGGCTATCGCGGTGAATTGCGATAAGATCTGCGTGGTGGTCGGGCACCAGAAAGAAAAGGTCATGGCCAGCCTGGACCGATATCCGGAACTTACCTTTGCCGATCAGGCGGAGCAGCTCGGGACAGGGCATGCGGTGATGGTCGCGGAGGATGATTTCAAAGGCTTTGCAGGCGATATCCTGATTTTGGCTGGAGATGTTCCGCTGCTGAAAGCGGAAACACTGCTCAACCTGACCAGGCATCATCAGGAGACCGGAGCTTCCTGCACTGTTCTGACCGGAATTCTGGATGATGCCGGCAATTACGGAAGGATCATCCGGGACAAGGAAGGCATGGTGACGGGGATCGTTGAGTATAAGGATGCCACACCTCAGCATAGAGAGATCAAGGAATTCAATACCGGGATCTGGTGCTTCAGGGCCCAAGACCTGTTTGATTCAATCCGCAAGATAAAACCTGATAACAACCAACGCGAGTATTATCTGACCGATGCTCTTGCTATCCTGGTGGCGGCCGGCAACAAGGTGGAGTCTGTGCTGCTTGAAGATCAGCAGCAGGCGGCAGGGATTAACTCACAGCAGCAACTGGCGGAACTGGAGGATGTTTTTCTGACCAAAATCAAAACCAGGTGGCTTAACAGTGGCGTCATGATTCACAACCCATCCACGGTCTTTATTGGCGAAGACGTGAATCTGGAACCAGATGTTACCATCGAAGCCCACACTGTTATAAATGGAAAGTCATACCTGGAAAGAGGGTGCCATATCGGGCCGCACTGCTATCTGGAAAATGCGGGCATCGGCAGCGAAGCGATCCTGAGGGGATTCAACATAGTCATCGATGCCAATGTTCACGCATCGGAGATCATTGAATGGAGTGAGAACATTCTCGAAGACACACTTTTCCCTGATTGAGAGGAACAATGCGAAAATACCTGTATTCACCCTGGCGGCTTGAATATATCCTGTCGAATAAGGAAGAAGGCTGCATATTCTGCCACAAACCGGAAGCAAAAGACGACTCCCGACACCTGATCGTGCACAGGAGCAAACACTGCTTTGTGATTATGAACCTCTACCCGTATAACAACGGCCACATCATGGTTGTCCCCATTGAACACTCGCCCACCCTGGCTCGTCTGTCAGAATCTGCTTACCGCGATCTTTTTGCCACTGTCCGATTGGCGGAACAGGTACTGTGCGAAGCTTACAAATGCGAGGGCATGAATATCGGGGTAAATATTGGCAAGGCGGCAGGTGCCGGTGTGGACGGACATGTCCATGTCCACCTTGTCCCGCGTTGGCTGGGAGACGTAAATTTCATGACCGTTGTAGGCGGGCAAAGAGTCATTCCCGAATCTTTTGAAACAGCATATAAAAAACTCAAGGCGGCTTTCAGAAAAAAGCGCGCTGATAAATGACGCACGCAATGTGGTTTGACAGAAACAAGGAGTGAAAATAAATGTCACGCTCGGCACAGATGATGCTTTGGATAATAGCCGCCTTCGTGCTTCTGAGCGCCGGGGGCATACTGTGGTATCATGGTAAGGAGCGGTCCCGGCAAGATGCGGCATTGCAGGAGGACCTGCTCCCGGCGGTCAAGGTGACCCTGACCAATGGATGCGGCCTGGAAGGGGCGGCCAGGGACTTCACGGAGTTTCTGTGCCACAAGAACGTGGATATAGTATCCACGGGAAATGCTGCGTCGCCTAAGTACGACAAGACGATCATTGTCGTAAAAAAGGGTGATGACGTCAACCTGCGTAGACTGCAGAGGATGATCGGATTAAACAGCAAAAGGTATACGGAAGCTAGGAATGAAGCTGCCTTGGCAGATTTCGAGATTATCATCGGCATGGATTATGAACAATACACAAAAAAATGAATTGGCATACGGGAAGGCATTACGGAAACCACACAAAAAGTGAAGCTGGTTTTGGGCTGGCTGGCTGAGAAAAAAGCCGAGAACATCACCAGCTATGAGCTGAGCGGCATCAGCACTTTCACGGATTATATAGTAGTTTGCGAAGGCCAGGCTGATCTGCATGTTAGGGCGATAGGAAACCATGTCCTAGACAAAGCAAAGGAAAATCACTTCCATCTGCTCAGCAAAGAAGGACTGGAGTACTCACACTGGGCGCTGATTGATCTGGGGGATGTCATAATACATATTTTTCTGCCGGAAACTCGTCTTTTCTATAAGATTGACGACTTTATCTCCGGCTTTATGAAGAAAACCGAACAATAGGAAATGTAATGATCAGACAGTTTATTTATGAGCAAGTGGAAGAAATACTGGATCAGCTGGGTTTGTCCCATAAGGGCGACTTCTATGTGGAGATCCCTAATAACCCCGAACATGGGGATTTCTCCACCAATGCAGCTCTCATCCTGGCCAGAGAGAACCGGAAGCAACCCAAGAAGATAGCTCAGGAACTGGTCAGGGGATTATCAAGGCTGAAATGTTTCCGCAATGTCGAAATCGCAGGTCCGGGGTTCATCAATTTTGTCATGTCGCCCCAATTCTGCCACGATCTGTTGTGGAAGATCCATAAAGCTGGCGAAGACCTGGGCAACTCAGACTTCGGACAGGATGAAAGGGTGTTGCTGGAGTTTGTCAGCGCCAATCCGACAGGTCCGCTCAACATTGTCAGTGCCAGGGCTGCAGCTTTTGGCGATACTCTCTATCGGGTTATGAAAAAAGTCGGTTATGATCCAGTGCGGGAGTTTTATATCAATGATGCCGGCAACCAGGTCGATATCCTGGCTGAATCCGTCGAACTGCGCCTGCGTGAGATTCATGGTGAGAAAATGGAAGAATTCCCCTACGAAGCATATCACGGCGAATACGTCAAGCATCTGGCCCAAAAGCTCAATTCCCAGGAAGGCGCGCGGGTATTTATGATGCCCGAGAAGGAACGGATGGAGCATCTCAAGGATTTTGCCCTGACCGAGATCCACAACATGCAGCAAAGCAGCCTGGAAAGATTTGGCGTAGTCTTTGACAGTTGGGTTTCCGAAAAGACCCTGCGCATGGAAGGCGTGGTGGAGGAGGTTCTCAGTTATTTGGCGGAAGCGGATTGCACCTACGAAAAAGATGATGCCATCTGGTTTTGCTCCACCAAATTCGGTGATGACAAGGATAGAGTGCTGATGAAATCTGATGGCTCGATTACGTATTTTGTGCCGGACCTGGCTTATCACCTGACCAAGCTGCAACGTGGATTCTCCAAGCTGATAGACGTGTTTGGGCCTGATCACCATGGCTATGTCCCGCGGCTTAAAGCGGCTTTTAAAGCGCTCAAATATGATGAGGATATGCTGGATGTGATCTTCCTGCAGCAGGTAAATCTGTTCGAAAGCGGCGAGCGCATCAAGATGAGCAAGCGGGCAGGCAAAATAGTTACCATGGATGATCTGCTCAGCGTGGTCAGCAAGGATGCCGCGCGCTATTTCTTCATTGCCCGCAAAGCCAATGCCCACCTCAATTTCGATCTCGATCTGGCTCTCCAGAAGAACAATGAGAATCCGGTTTATTATTGCCAGTATGCACATGCCAGGATCTGCAGCATCATCAAGAAGGCCAAACGTGACAAGCTGATCCCCAAAACTTGGAAAAAAGAACATATAGCCAAGCTCAGCAAAGTCGAGGAACTCAGCCTGATCAAGAAATTGGCGGAATTACCTGAATTGCTGAACAGCATAGCCCAGCAGAGAGAACCCTACCGGCTGACAGTTTACGCTGAAGAGCTGGCCGGCATGTTCCACAGGTATTATACGCGGTATCAGATCGTCAGCCCAAAGCATCGGGATCTCTCCAAGTCTCGCCTGTTCCTCATCAGCAATGTACAGGCAGTTTTAGCCATCTGCTTCGAACTGATGGGCATCAGCGCACCGGAAAAGATGTGAGCAGCATGACCATCAGGTCGATGACTGATGATGACCTGGATGCCGTTTATGAAATTGAATTGGCCTCCTTTTCCGATCCCTGGATCAGGGATTTCTTTGTTGAGGCCATGCGACAGGATGCCTATGTGGCTGTCCGCGATGGCAAAATAGTCGGATATATCTGTGCTATGCGGGTGGAGGATGAGTGCTCGATTATCAACTTGGCGGTCAGGCCTGAATTGAGAAGGCAGGGGATTGCGGAGTTCATGCTGCGCAGCCTGTTTAACGAGGTTGACAGCCGGGGCGTACGTTTCTGTTATCTGGAAGTCCGGGCTGCCAATCAGGCAGCCCTGGCGCTGTATGAGAAATTCGGCTTTACAAAGGTCGGCAGGCGCCGCGCTTACTACCGTAATCCGGTCGAAGACGCGGTTGTTATGGCCATTGACAGGAAGCGGGATAACGAAGGACAATGAAGGACTTTGATTTTCTGGTTATCGGGAGCGGATTGGCAGGGCTGGTTTTCGCCCTGGAAGCGTCCAGATCGGGTTCGGTTGCCGTCATCACCAAAAAAAACCTGACCGATTGCAACACTGATTACGCTCAGGGTGGGATTGCCGCAGTTTTGGACGCACACGATTCCTTTGAGGCTCACATCCAGGACACTTTCATCGCTGGCGCTGAGTTGGGTAAAAAGGAAGTCATCCGCCAGATCATCAGTGAAGGACCCGCCCTGATCAAGTACCTGATTGACCTGGGGACTGACTTCACGCGCCGAGACGTTAATTATGACCAGAGTTTGGAGAACCTGTCCTTAACTCGGGAGGGCGGACACTCCCGGGACAGGGTGGCCTATGCCGCCGATTCCACCGGGCATCAGATCATGGAAGCCCTGATCAGCACATGCAAGGCCAATCAGCGCATCAGCATTTTCGAAAACCACATGGCGGTGGACCTGATCACACAGCACCACATACCGCAGCGGGACGGCTTTTTGCCCGGCATAACCTGCTGGGGCGCTTATGTCCTGGATACTCTAACCAATCAGGTGGAGATCTTCAGGGCCGGCAGAACGATGCTGGCTACCGGAGGGGCGGCCCGCACCTATTCCCACAATACCAATCCCGATGTATCCACAGGTGACGGCATGGCCATGGCCCGACTGGCTGGAGCCCGGCTGGCCAATATGGAATTCGTCCAGTTTCATCCCACTGCTTTTTATCAGCCGGACGGCGAGACTTTCCTAATCAGCGAAGCGCTGCGGGGCGAAGGCGCCATCCTGAAGCTGCAGGATGGTTCCAGTTTCATGGAAAATTACCATCCCCTGGGCAATCTCGCCCCCCGCGACATCGTTTCGCAGGCAATAGATACGGAGTTAAAAAAGCGGGGTGAAAAATTCTGCTACCTGGATGCGACAGGAGTGACCAAACAGGAGCTCAAAGACCATTTCCCCTATATTGATGCCATGTGCCAGAAACACGGGATCGACTTTACTCGGGACCTGATCCCGGTGGCGCCGGCGGCGCATTATTTTTGCGGAGGCATTCTTTCCACTATAGATGGGGTGACTGATATCCGTAACCTGTTCACTGCCGGTGAAGCAGCCTGCTCGGGATTGCACGGCGCCAACCGCTTGGCCTCCAATTCTCTTTTGGAGGCTTTGGTGATTGCATTTCGTGCGGCCCATTATTCCATAAACCAGCAGTCTGTTGAATTCCCCACTATCCCGCAGTGGCAGGATCAGGGCGCATTCAATGAGAATGAGTGGGTGGTCATTTCCCACAACCGCTCCATCATCGGCACGGTCATGCAAGGTTATGTCGGCATCCGCAGGTCGCGCCGGTTGCTGAAATACGCCCTCTCCACCATGGAAAACATCTTCAACGAGATCAACAATTTTTATCAGCATAACACGGTCCGCAAGGAAGTGATCGAGACCCGAAATCTGGCTGTCATCGCCCTCGCCGTGATCCGCAGCGCCCTTTCGCGCAAGGAGAGCCGTGGCGCGCATTTCGTGATTGATTACCCGCAGAGGAATGACGCCAAGTTCCAGATAGACACGGTGATCTGATGAAAAAATACAAAGGTTTGTTCATTACGTTCGAAGGGATAGAGGGCTGTGGCAAAAGCACACAGGCCCTGCTGCTTTCCAACGCCCTGCGGGAAAGGGGATACGAAGTCCTGCTGACCCGAGAGCCGGGCGGGCCTGCCATTTCCGAGGCGATCAGAAGGATCCTGTTGGACACCGGCAACTACGAGATGCTGCCGGAAACGGAGACGCTTCTCTATATGGCCAGCCGCAGCCAGCATACCGGGCAATGGATCCTGCCTGCCCTGAACGAAGGCAAGGTCGTGATCTGCGACCGCTATTACGATTCCACCACCGCCTACCAGGGAGCTGCCCGCGACCTGGATCAGAGCATCATTGAAGTCATCACGCGGTTTGCCACCTTTGACACGGAGCCGGACATTACTTTTCTGCTGGACTTGCCCGTCGAAACAGGGCTCAGAAGAATCCAGTCAAGGCCTCTGGACAGGCTGGAACTGGAAACGGCAGTTTTTCACCAAAAGGTGCGGGACCAGTATTTATCCATTGCCCTAAAATGCGCCTACAGATTTAAGGTCATTCTGGGGGATGACCTGGCGGTTTCGATCCATCAGCGTGTCCTCAAAGATTCGCTGCAGCTGCTGGCCTCCCCGCGGGAGCATCATACAGAAATTCAGGAGTGAGCATGAAACAGAAGAATAAACAGGGTTTCGCCTTCGGGCTGATCGTTCTGCTCTGGCTGGTCGCCGGAGTGTTCGTCTTTTCCACGACCAAGGTCTTCGCCGTGGATGAATCCACCCAATCCGACCTCTACCAGAATCTGCAGCTGTTTAACGAGGTGCTGATCAAGCTCAAGCAAAACTATGTGACAGAGCCGGTGGACGAGGAACTGATCAAGGCCGCCATCAACGGCATGCTGGATTCGACGGACCCCCACACCACCTATTTCACCGCCGACGAATTCACGGATTTCACCACCTCGACCAAGGGTGAATTTGGCGGCTTGGGCATCCAGATCGACAAGAAGGGCGACTATATCACTGTGGTCTCGCCAATCGAAGGTACGCCCGCCTACCGGATGGGGCTTACTGCCGGCGACCGTATCATAAAAGTGGATGGAACCAGTATCGTGGGCGCCAGCACCGATGACGCGATCAAGCGGATGCGCGGACCGGCAGGCACCCAGGTCACCCTGACCGTTTCCAGGCCGGGAGTGGCTGAACCGATGGATTTCGAGATCATCCGGGATATCATCAAGATCAGGAGCGTCCCCTATGCCTTCAAGCTGGACAACGGCGTGGGCTATGTCAGGATCAGCCAGTTCAGCGAAAACACCAGCGGCGAGTTAAAGACAGCCCTGGACAACCTCGAATCCCAGTCCATCCGCGGACTGATCATTGACCTGAGGTTCAATCCCGGCGGCCTGCTGGACCAGGCGATCGATACGGTTAACGAGTTCATCGGCCCCAACAAGCTGGTGGTGGAAACCAAGGGCAGGCTGCAGAGCTCCAACCGCCAATACTTCACTCGCTACTCCCGTAAACCCAAGGATTACCCGATCGTCGTGCTGGTGAACGAGGCCTCTGCCAGCGCTTCCGAGATCTTTGCCGGATCCCTGCAGGATTGGGATATCGGCCTGATCGCGGGCAAGCCCACCTTCGGCAAGGGTTCAGTACAGCAGTTGTTCCCACTTTCGGGCGGCGGCGGGATCAAGATCACCACTTCCTACTACTATATCAAATCCGGCCGCTGTATTCACAAGGAATTGAATGACAGACTCCTCACCGGCAGGGAGGTTACGGAATCCGAGAAAGAGGATATGGAAAAGAAGATCCACGATAGGGTATATTACACGGAGAAAAACCGCGAAGTTTACGGCGGCGGCGGGATTACCCCCGACCTGTTGTTCGAACCCGACCTGCTGACCAACTTCGGAATGGAACTTCGGCGCAAAAACACCTTTTTCAATTTTGCCGTTGATTACATGGTCAGGCACGATCATAATGTCGCACCGGATTTCAGGGTCACACCTCCTGTCTTTGAACAATTTCTGGATTATGCCAGGGAGCAGGACATCAGTTTTACACAGGCTGAAGTTGACAGCGCAGCCAGCTACATCGGGATCGCTCTCGCCAGCGAGATCGTCGGCAAGCAATACGGCGATCAGGCCGCCTACAAACTCACCCTCACCCTCGATGCCCAATTCCAGCAGGCCAATGCGCTCTTCGACAAATACAGAACCATGGACCAGATGTTTGCCTATGCTGCCCAATTAAATAAGAAAGGGAAAAGATGATGCCTTCCGAACAAGAACTCCGCCAGATGTTGATCTATGCCGTGGACGACGATCCCGTAAATCTCAAATTGCTGAAAACCATCCTCCAGCAGAACGGCTACTCGCGAGTTATGTTTCTCTATTCCGGGCATGACCTGTTGAAAGAAATCAACATCGAGGTGCCGGACCTTATCCTGCTGGACATCATGATGCCGGGCCTAAGCGGTTATGATGTCCTGGAAAAGGTCAAATCCAATCCCAAGTGGAAACATATCCCCGTCATCATGATCACCGCCGTTCCCCTGGAGGAGAACCTGGAGCCCCTGAAAAAGAGCTTCGACCTCGGTGCCATGGACTTTGTAGGCAAACCCTTCTCCTCCGTCGAACTGGCAGCCCGTGTCAGGTCAGCCCTCTTTCTGGAAAAACAGCGCCGCGACCTGGCGGAAGCCCTCAGAACCATCCGCACCCTCGAGAGACTACTGCCCATCTGCTCCTACTGCAAAAAGATCCGCAACGAAAACAGCAGTTGGCAGGAAGTCGAGGTTTACATTACCGATCACACAGACACCCTGTTCAGTCACAGCATCTGCCCCGACTGCTACGAAAAATACATCAAGCCCCAGCTTGATTCCCTCAAACCCCAAAAGGGCTGATCCGGCTGTATCGGTTATACCAGTTGCCTCTATCTTGCCATCAGGAAAGAGGCGGAATGCGGCAATGTTTTTGTTTACTATCTTCCACATGAGTTGATGAAATACTACGCTTTTAATAGGTAACTTGGTTTGCTGGTTTTGGCTAACTTATCTGTGTACAAATAGTTATTGGTTTGGAGGGATTTGGCACACCATTTGCAAATATAAGAAGTGTTGGTTAATAATTACCTGCGGGTTCCCATGCCGCGGGTAGGTAAGTTGCCAAGCTTACTACAACCTCCTAAGTCAAAACCAAGCCTTCTTAATATTTATTAAGAGGGCTTTTTTTATTTGCCTTGGGAAGCCTTCTGCCCCTCCCGGATCAGGGGCAGGAAGGACAGCTTGAAATCCTCTCCCAGTTTGTTTCCGCTCAGGTCCGCGGTTTTGCTTTCGATCACCAGCAGGCAGGTTTTATAGTTGGTCAGGGTTTTGCCCGGCTGCAGCCTGTATTTCCTGCTGTTGGACTGCAGGACGCGGAGCGGAATGACCCGCCGGGTTTCGACCTCCGTCAGGCTGGCGTGGAAATTATCGGACGGGATCACCTCGGAAAACTGCACTTCCAGGATCGGTTCCAATGAACTGACGGAGGACCCGTTGCGGGGGCTGCTTTGCACTACGGAGGGCGGGGTCAGGTCCGGCGCTGTGCTGGATCTGCTCTTCAGCCTGCTTTCTTCGGTTGTGTTGCCTTTGCTGTCGGCGGCGTCCGTGATGATAAACTCCAGTTCTGTGCTGTCGGTTTTCGCAGTCAGCAGGTGGATGGTGTCCAGTTCGTGGTTGACGGTGAAGATACGGATGTTTTCATTGGCGGCGGCATCCCTGATCCTGACTGTTTTAAAACCGATGACGGGCTTGTTCATCACAATCTCGTATTCCCGGTTGGAGACTGCTTTCACGGTTTTAATGGCAGGCCTGACCGTATCCGCGTAGGCCATTATCAGCTCAATGGAAGTCAGCGGCTGATTGGGCACCAGCTTTTCGGTGAAAGGTTCCTGTTGGGGGTCGTAGCGGCCGTTCAGGTTTTTGTCGATATATGCTCTGAGCCTGTATTCCAGCGGGTTCAACGCTTCCAGCGAATAACTGGATCCCTTGATTTCCCGGTTCAGGACAAGCAGCGAATCCGGCGCCGTGAGGCTGAACTGGACGGGCAGACCGTTGTCGGCCGCTTTTTCATAACTGATAAGGCCCGAGACCTTGTGGTTCTGCAGGATCCCGTGCCGGAAAACCAGGGTTTGGTTTGTGTCCAGCGCATTACCGCGCACGTCTTTGATCCGGGTGGATAGGGTCAGGTAGTAATTCGTGTCCCGGTTCAGAGCTTCCAGGAAGCGGATGGTGATGACATTGGATTCATAATAGATCTTCTTGTTCTGCACCGGCGGGTAGATGTAAAATCCGCTCAGAAAGGAGGCGCGGTCCACTGATTTGTCAAAGGTCAGCTCGATCTCCAACTCGTCCAGATTGTCAAATTCCTCAGGCAGGCTGGCCAGCAGCCTGAGTTTCTGGACGTCTTCCTTGCCGCCGGTGGGGCTCTGCTTGCTGCCGCAGCCGTTCAGCAGCAGGATCAAAATCCAAGAAAGAATGGCGAATGCAAGGGTCTTCACCCTAAAATCCCTGTTCATGTAAAAACTCCTCCGTGATGGAAGTCCGTTGCCTGCTCCGGCGGACGTATTTGCCCAGGATGTCATACTCCAGGTTGACCCTGCCGCCCAGGGAGAGTTCTGCCAGGTTTGTATTGCCCAGGGTGTGTCCGATCAGAGCGACGCTGAAGCGGTTGGTTTCCAGCTTGGCGACCGTGAGGCTGACGCCGTTCACGGCAACTGAACCCTGGGGCACGACCAGGTCGCGGTCCTCCGCCGCCAGGTCAAAGGTTAGGTAAAGGGTGGAAGCAGCCTTGCGGGTTTCCAGCAGGGCGGCAACGGTGTCCACATGGCCCTGCACCCAATGCCCGTCCAGCCTGCTGCCCAAGGCGAGGGCGCGCTCCAGGTTTATCCGGTGGCCGGTCTGCCAAACAGCGGCGGTGGTTTTCTGGAGGGTTTCGTGCATGATCTCAACTGTAAACTGTGCCTGCCCCAGACTGATGACAGTCAGGCAGATGCCGTTGCAGCAGACGCTGCTTCCGGGTTTCAGATCTGTGAAAGCAGCCGGTCTGGCAAATGTGATTACGCTCTTCCCGCCGGCGGGGCGGATCCCTTTGATTTCAGCTATGGCTTCAATGATGCCGGTGAACATCTCACACCCGGTAGCGGCGTTTCCAGGCGTTGGCCAGGGTCAGGGTGCTGGTGTATTCGAGCTCGCCGCCGAAGGGGATGCCGGTCGAGAGCCGGGTCAGGGCAAGCTCGCGGCTTCTCATCAATTCTGAGATGTAATGGATGGTGGCTTCGCCTTCCGCGCTGGGTTTGAGGGCCAGGATGATCTCGGTTGGCCGTCGCGCTTCGATCAGGCTTACCAGTTCGTCCAGGTGCAGGTCCTCGGTTCCGAAGCCTTCCAGCGGCGAAAGCAGGTGCCCCAGCACGAAGTACTTGCCCCGGTATTCCTGCATGTTTTCCAGCAGATAAATCTCGGAAGTGCTCTCCACGATGCAGAGCTGGCTGTCATCCCGGTCTGCGCCGGAGCAGATGGGGCAGGGGTCGCTTTCAGACAGCATCAGGCAGAGGTGGCAGGCCTTGAAATTGTCCACCGCCTCCCGGATCACGTCGGCGAATACATGCGCGTCCTGCTTCTGCCCGCTGATCAGATGCCAGGCAAGGCGCTGGGCGGTCTTGCGCCCGATGCCGGGAAAGCGGTTGAACTGCTGGATCAGCTTTTCCAGTAATGGTGAGTTGGTCATTGTGTTTTCTTTACCTTGCAAAACGGGATTTAAATCTTTTCGTGTATGTCGTGTATCTCGTGGTTAAAACAATCCCGGGATCTTCACTCCGCCGGTCAGCTTGCCCATGGCATCGCTGCCGGCTTCGGCGGCTTGTTTGTGCGCTTCCTGCAGGGCAGCCGTGATCAGGTCTTCCAGCATCTCCACGTCTTCGGGATCGACTGCCTGGGGATCTATCTTGATGCTTTGCACCTCAAATCTGCCGTTGATCTGCACCGTGACCATGCCGCCGCCGGAACTGGCTTCAAACACCTGGTTTTCCAGTTCCTCCTGCTGCTTCAGCATCTCCTGCTGCATTTTCTGGGCCTGTTTCATCAGGTCCTTCATGTTCTTTCCACCGGGAAACATAGTCTCTCCTGAATGTTTTTTTACATAAACAAATTCTTTTCATTATCCGTCAAGCAGAATCGGATTGTCCCCTCGGGCCTGAAAACATTTGACACCATCACCGCCTGTTCAAACTTGACACCGATTTCGGTTAGGAATCCGGTTAAATTACGTTAAAGTACACAGGAGGCGCCATGCTCAGGCAGATCATGCTGTCCAAGATCCACCGGGCCAAGATCACAAAGTGCGACCCGGATTACAACGGCAGTATCAGCATAGATAAAAAGCTGCTCGACCTCACAGGCATGAAGGAGTTCGAACGGGTCGAGGTCTTCAATCTGGATAACGGGGAGCGCTTTTCCACCTATGTCATAGTGGGAAAACCCGGTTCCGGCGAGATCGGCATCAACGGCGCTGCGGCCCGCATCAACCAGCCCGGAGACCTCATCATCATCGTCAATTATGGCAGCATGGACGAGAAGGAGATCAAAAAGCACAAGCCCGTCATCGTCTGCGTGGATGCCAAAAACCGCCCCTGCAAAAAGAAATAATAGCGCCTCCCGCTACATGAAACTGGTTAAAAACCTGGCGGAAATGCGCCGCCTGGGACATTCCTGGCCGGCGGGCAAAACCATCGGCTTCGTCCCCACCATGGGCGCTCTGCATGCCGGGCACCTCAGCCTGGCGGCTGAATCCAACCGCCGATGTGATCTTACCATCGTTTCCATTTTCGTCAATCCCGCCCAGTTCGGTCCCTCTGAAGACCTTTCCAAGTACCCCCGGGATCTGGACCGCGACCTTAAACTGCTCAGCAAACACAAGGTGGATTACGTGTTTTTCCCCACTGAGGCCATGATGTATCCGAAAGGTTACAAGACCTGGATCGAAGTGGACAAGCTTTCAGGCGTGCTCTGCGGGGCCAGCCGCCCCGGCCATTTCAAAGGCGTGGCGACCGTGGTGGCCAAGCTGGTCAACACTGTCAATCCGGATCTCATGTTCATGGGGGAGAAGGACTACCAGCAATGCGTGGTGCTCGAAACCATGCTGCGCGACCTGAATTTCCGCACCCGGATCGTCCGCTGCCCCATCGTCAGGGAACCGGACGGCCTGGCCCTGAGCTCCCGCAACCGGTATCTTTCCAAAACAGAAAGGAAAACCGCTCTCTGCCTCTTCCGCGCCCTGAACCTGGCCCGCGACCTTTACAGCCAGGGCGAAACCAATCCTGCCGCCCTCCGTAACAAGATGTCCTCCCTGATCGAACAGGCGGGAGGCAAAATCAACTACATCGCCTTTGTGAACCAGGGCTCACTCGCCCCGGTGAAAAAACTGACCTCCTCCACCCGGGTCCTGCTCGCGGTCTATGTCGGAAAGACCCGGCTGATCGACAATCTCAGCTTGTCAGTTTAGAAAAAATACAGTTATTAATCCACTATCTCATCCGGCAGTGTATCTGTATCTACCACGATTTTCCCCTTGACAGAAAGATAAATCCACAAAAACTTTTCACACAAGGAACTTACATCAAATATCAGGATGGGAGGATAGCATGGAAGAAATGCCTCAGGCCCCGGAGCCTCAGCCGGTGGAGCAGCCTGCTCCGCCGCCCCGGAAGGGAAAAGCCCTCACAATCGTTTTGATCTGTCTGGCGGCGCTGGCGGTTTTGGCCGTTGCCGCCCTTATCGTTTTTGCCGGGCTGCGCTCGTCGCCCCAGATCCGGCACATCAGCAGGGACGCGGTGTTCATGGCGCGGGTGGATCTGCCTCGCCTGCTCATGAAAGGCGGCTTCAAGGACAGGAAAAAGAGCGACATGCTCTCCGACCTGCGGGACCTGCTGCAGGATATGAACATGGAGATGCTGATCGACAAGCCCGCCTCCACCGGCCTGCTTACAATCAAGCCCTCATACGTTTTCGCTGACTACAACGTCAAGGATAACGAGCCGGAGATCTTTCTGGTCGTGCCTTTGTCCGACGGCGCCAAGCTGGCCAAATTCCTGGGCCAGATCGAGACCCAAAACAAAGAGGACCTCGAGATCAAAAAGAAAGGCGAAAAGTATGTCATGGAGACCTCCGGCCTGGCCTGGGTCTGGAACCGCAAGTCGCTCCTGATCGGGGTCACGGCATACAGCGATTTTGATACGGTTCAGAAAAAGGCCGCCAGGCTGCTGGACCAGCCCCGCGCCCAGAGCATAGCCGCCAACAGCGTTTACAAACAGGACAGGGTCGGTGGCCACGATGTGGAGGCCTGGGTCAATCTGGACGCCATCGCGGAGATGTTCCTCAAGGGCCTTAGGGATGCCAGGCCCAATGTTGCAAAAATGGTCCGGCAGCGCCAGGAATACCGGAACTGGCAGCAGCAGTATTACAACAACTACTATAACTACTACAATACATACGGCTACGGATCCTACGGCCAGCCTGAAATGGACTACCCCAAAAACATCTTTGAGCAGATGCTGCTGAGCGCTGAGGAAGAGGGTTCGGGCAACTGGGTGAAGAAGCTGGAGGAAGAGCTGAAAGCGTATCGGGGCTCCTCGGTGCTGGCTTACGCCGATTTTGACAGGGGCAGGGTGGTTGCCGGCGTTAAAAGCAATCTGTCCAAAGCCCAGAAAGACAAGATGAAAGGCATCCTGAGCGGCCTGGCCGACCTCAAGGGCCTGGCCCGCTATCTGCCCAACGAGGATCTGATCAGCTGCGGCTCTTTGCAAATGAATTACTCCCGGCTCTGGGAGATGTATGGCAGGCAGGCGCAGGACGCATTGAAAGAGTCGCTGGGCGAGGAAGCCGGCAAGTTCACCAAGCATCTGAACACCCTGTTTGACGGCAGCGGCGTCATCTGCGTCAATTCTTCCGGCAAGGAGGAGGAACCTTATTTCACGGTGGCGGTCTCCACCCGCAGGAATCAGGGCGTCAAATCCCTGCTCAAGAATTATGCCGATGAAATGGGCCTGGAAAAGAAAGGCAACCGCTACGAGTCCCAATATGGTAATATTGCCATCCTGGAGGAGCAGGACTGTCTGATCCTGACCTCCGATTACAAGGAATATAAAAAGGCGGAACTGGGCCTCAGATCGGAACAGCTCAAACATCTGAAGGGCGGCCCCCTGGCCGGCTATTTCAGCATGGCGGCCCTGACCGAAGCGGCGGGTGACGAGATCGAAGGCGAAATCAAGGATGTTTTGGACCAGTTCGTGGACGCGGTTGTCAGCTCAGGCTCCAGTGGCGGCGTCCCCAATGTGCTGACAGTCGAGGTGAACCTGACCGACAAGAAGCAGAACAGCCTCAAGACCCTGATGGACATCCTCCAGGATCAGGAGCTCTTTGACAATGACTACAATTTCCTGCAGGATATCTTCATCGTTTATCCAAAACCCGTCTTGGATGCAAGCACTGAAGGTGAAAGTGACATCCCAGAATATGCTGACACAGTTTCAGCCGGTTACGGCGAAACCTGGGGCACACCCAACTATGGGTATTAAATAAAAAACCACAATCTGACATTCTGCAGCCGGGGCGTTTCGTGCCCCGGTTTTTTTATCCTACATACAAATGGATGCAAACAGCAGGATTACAATATGTTAAATGCAGATTAAATATATATAACTATACAGATGATATACTGTAATCATACAATTGATATACAGCAATTCTGATTTTGAAATCAAGTCGGATGATAGGAATTGGGTGTGTCCGGACGAGGATGAACATTATTTATTGACATGAATACCTGCTCGCGCTAATAGTAACATAACTGAACAAGCTGTCCCTGCGAGGTGACGATGGCGATCCCTGTCCTGACAGCCGGGCTGACCCTGCTTCTGGCCTTCAGCCCTGAAACCTGGACCAGCATCATGGTTGGCGCAGCCTTGACCTTTGCCATTGCCTATGTCATTTACAAGCTCCAGCAGCGTGAAACCAGCCTCCACAAACAGGACCACGACGCCAAGCTGGAACGGATAGAAAAGCTGCATGCGCAGGATTCGGAAAAGATTCGCGTTTTGTATGAACTGATCATCAAGACCCAGAAAGGCAGCCTGGGCGAGGTGGAAACCACGCTGCTGGAACAGCAGATCGAACAAGCCGCAGACAAGATATCGGAAACTGATTCGGAACAGGCGCAGGCACTCAAGGCCATTGCCGGCAAGGACAAGGGCAAGGCGGATGACCTGCTGGACAGGATCACCCGGAGGGAACACGACCTGGCGGAAGTGTACCAGCTGCGGGCCCTGAACGAATACAGGCACGGCAATTACAACGAAGCCATCAAGTGGAACCGTAAGATCCTGGAACTGGAACCGGACAACTTTGACGCCCTGGCCGAACTCATCCAATGCCTAAACAAAACCGCCCGCAAAGAGGAAGCGCGGGAACTGGCCACGTCCAAACTGAAGGAGCTGGAAAGCCAAAATCCGCCTGACAACGCCCGGGCGTTTACACTCCTGTTCCGGATCATCGATTCCTACGACACCTATTCTGAAGCCGGCCTGGTGGAGCCCTACATCCTGCAGGCCAGGGAGGTGGCAGTCAAAACCTTCGGCGAGGAAAGCCACCAGATGGCCATGGTCTATAAGGAACTGGGGAACCTGTACCACTCCCGCGTGCAATACCCTAAAAGCGAGGAATACTTCCTCAAGGCCCTCCAGTGCAAGGATCTCAGCACCGACAAGGCGCAAAGCAACCGCACCTCGACCCTGAATGCCCTGGGGATATTGTACAACACGCTGGGACGCTATCCCGAAGCTTTGGCTGCTTTCACAGAAGGCTACGAGCGGACTGCCGCAGTCCTGGGCAGGGAACACCCCACCCTGATCTATTTTCTGTTGGGCATGGGGACCATCCAGTGCTACACCGGCAAGCTGGATGAGGCGGAACGCAGCTTCATAGAAGCCCGGCGCCTGGCCCGGGAGAGGATGGGAACGCAACACACCCTTTATCAAAGCAGCACCTTCAACCTGTCGTCGGTCCGCATCAACCAGGGCAGATACGATGAGGGGGAAGCCCTTATCCGCGAACTGATCGAAGCGCATGCTTCCTCTGGCAAGCCGGATGACATCTATCTGGCCCGGCAACTGGACAGCCTGGGCCGCATCCTGTCCATCCAGCAAAAATACGAAGAGGCGGAGGAGGTTGTCCGCAAGTCACTCGCAATCTGGGAAAAATTCAGCAATCCTGACGATCCTTCCTACCTTGGCTGCCTGGGCAACCTGGCCTTGATCCATAAAAGGCAGGGCAAATACAGGGAAGCCGAAACCCTTTATCTGCGTGTTTTGGAGACCCTCGACCGGCACGGCATTGAAACCGTCCTCCTGGGCGGAACCCTGATCCACCTGGCCGACACCTACGAACTGCAGGAACAGTATGACAAGGCGGAGCCCCTGTACGCCAGGGCTGTGCGCCTGGCCGAAACCAAATACCCTGACAGCAACAGCCATGCCAAGTATATGGAATACTATGCCACCATCCTGGAAAAGCTGGGCCGCAAGGAAGAGGCGTCCACCTGGCAGGCGCGCTCCGACAAGCTCAAGGCAAGAATGGAGGCCAAGTAGGAGGGTGCCGTCCTCCGGACTGGGTGCTGCCAGAACAGGATTGGGATAGTAAGAAACAGACAGTGTGATTTTGCAGTCAGGATATCCGGAGTCTGGAAAGGTGGCTGCATAAAGCGCCATTCACTTTTCCCTTGACGGCAGGGTAAATCTGTTAAATAAAGACATGCAATCCAAAAACCGATAGATGTATTTGGTAATAAACAGTTTAGAAATTAGGAGACGCAATGTCCGAGACGAGAAAGGCGATCGAGGCCCTGTTGGAAAAAGAGGCGAAGGTCCGCCAAATGGGCGGCGATAAGGCTGTTCAAAAACAGCATGACGGCGGGAAGCTGACCGCTCGGGAACGCATAGACCTGCTATTCGACCCGGGCACGTTCCGGGAAATTGATATGTTCGTGCACCACCGCTGCGACAACTTCGGCATGGAGAAGATCGACATCCCGTCCGACGGGGTGGTGACCGGTCACGGTCTGGTGAACAGCCGGCCGCTGTTTGCCTTCGCGCAGGATTTCACCGCCCGCGGCGGCAGCCTGGGCGAGATGCACGCCGCCAAGATCTGCAAGGTGATGGACATGGCGCTCAAGGCGGGCGTGCCAGTCGTGGGGATCAACGATTCCGGCGGAGCCCGCATCCAGGAAGGCGTGGACTCTCTCAAGGGTTACGGAGATATCTTCTTCCGCAATTCCCGCGCCAGCGGCGTGATTCCGCAAATTAGTGCCATCATGGGACCCTGTGCCGGAGGAGCGGTCTATTCGCCCGCCATGGCTGACTTCGTATTCATGGTCAAGAACACCAGCTTCATGTTCATCACGGGTCCGGACGTGATTAAAGCGGTCACGGGAGAGGAGACCACGCAGGAGGATCTGGGCGGCGCCATGGCGCACAACACTAAAAGCGGCAACGCGCATTTCGCCTGTGAAAGCGATGCGGACTGCATCGAGCAGATCAAGATTTTACTATCCTACCTGCCGGCCAACAACCTGGAGGAGCCGCCCCTGGCCCCGACCGGCGACGCTCCGCACCGGCTCTGCCCGGAGCTTGACACCATCATTCCCGACGATCCCAAAATGAGTTATGACATGCGCGATGTGATCCACAGCATCGTGGACGACGGGGTGTTCTTCGAGCCGCACCACTATTACGCCCAGAACGTGATCGTGGGTTTTGCCAGGTTGAATGGCAGGGTGGTGGGCATTATCGCGGACCAGCCCAACATCCTGGCGGGCTGCCTGGACATCGACGCCTCGGACAAAGCCACCCGCTTCATCCGCACCTGCGACGCCTTCAACATTCCGCTGCTGACACTGTGCGACGTGCCCGGCTACCTGCCCGGCACGCATCAGGAATGGAACGGCATCATCCGCCACGGTGCCAAGCTGCTGTGGTGCTACAGCGAAGCCACGGTGCCCAAGCTGACCGTGGTGACCAGAAAGGATTACGGCGGCAGCTACATCGCCATGAGCAGCCGGCACCTGGGCGCGGACATGGTGTTTGCCTGGCCCATGGCCGAGATCGCCGTGATGGGAGCCCAGGGCGCAGCCAACATCATCTTCCGCAAGCAGATCGCCGAGGCGGAGGACAAGGTTGCCAAACGCGCCGAGATGATTAAGATTTATGAAGACGAATTCAACAACCCCTACGTGGCTGCCATGCGTGGATATATTGACGCGGTGATCCGGCCCTCCGAAACCCGGGCCCGGCTCATCGACGCCCTGGAGATCCTCTGCACCAAGAGTGAAGCGCTCCCGCCCAAGAAACACGGCAACATTCCGATGTAAGGTTAACCACAGAAATTACGATATACGCTGAATAAGAGTTGAACATGAATGAAAAAAAGAAGCAGGCCGCCATTTCGGCGGTGGTGTCACTGATTACGGGCGGGACCCAGCCGCCCTATCCGGAAAAGGTCCCGCCGCATTTGCCGACGGAATGGACGATCTATGGCAGGCAGCAGACCATGAACTACCGGGACATGTATCAGCGCCGGTTCATTAAAAGAAAGTAAAAGATAGAATAAGGAGACAGCGCATGGACAAACATGGCGTGCTCGAAATGACCGAAATGCAGTATGGGCCTGAGCGTCCCAAAGCAGCCAATCCGATCCTGATCCAGGACCTGACCTTCCGGGACGGCCACCAAAGCCTGTTCGCCACCCGGGGCAGGACGGAGGACATGCTGGTCGTGGCGGAAGACATCGACAAGGTGGGATTTTATTCCATGGAGATGTGGGGCGGGGCGACCTTTGACACGATGCAGAGGTACCTGAACGAGGATCCGTGGGAACGTATCCGCACCCTCAAAAAGCACATTAAGAAAACCCCCTTTTCCATGCTGCTGCGCGGGCAGAACCTGGTTGGCTACCGCAACTACGCGGATGACGTGGTGGAAGCCTTTGTGCAAAGGGCTTGCGACAACGGCATAGACATCTTCCGCGTGTTCGACGCCCTCAACGATTTCCGCAACTTCGAAACGGCGGTCAGGATTATTCAAAAGAACGGGAGGAAGCTGGAAGGGGCCATCTGCTATTCGCTGACCGAACAGAGGATGGGCGGCGAGACTTATAACATTGAATATTACGTGCAAAAGGCGCAACAGCTGGAAAAAATAGGGGCGGACACCATCTGCATCAAGGACATGGCGGGCCTGGTGGCCCCCTATGACGCCTACAACCTGGTGCGGGCGCTGAAGGAAAGCGTGAAAGTCCCTATCCATCTGCACACGCATTTCACCGCGGGGCTGGGCGACCTGGCGCTGTTCAAGGCGATCGAGGCGGGGGTGGATATCATCGACACCTGCATCGGCCCCTACGCCTACCGGACCTCGCATCCGGCGGTGGAGCCTCTGGTCATTGCGCTGCTGGGCACCAACCGCGACACTGGCTTTGACATCAGGCTGCTCAACAGGATCGGCAAGGAACTGGAAAAGGTGATTCCCAAATATCTGCAGTACGCGGACAACACCAAGTATTCCATCATAGATACCGACGTCATCATTCACCAGACGCCGGGCGGCATGCTCTCCAACCTGGTCAACCAGCTCAAGGACATGGATGAACTGGACAAGCTGGACAAGGTCTTTGAAGAGATCCCCAAAGTCAGGAAAGAACTCGGCATGATCCCCTTGGTCACGCCCACCAGCCAGATCGTGGGCATCCAGGCTGTCAATAATGCCCTGTTCGACAAAACGGATGGTGAATACTCCCGCATCACGGAGCAGGTAAAAGACCTGTGCTTTGGCCTGTACGGCAAGACCACCCTGCCCATCGACCCGAAGGTGCAGAAAAAAGCGCTGAAAGGCTACCCGCGGGGCGAAAAGCCGATCACGGTGCGGCCCGGGGATGTGATCGAACCGGCTTTGGGTAAAGCCAAAGAAATGGCCAAAGGCCTGGCTAAAGACTTGGACGATGAGCTGATCGTCGCCTTGTATGACGTGACCGCGCTGCGTTTCCTGAAATGGAAATACGGCGTCATCCCGGTTCCGGACGAGGCCAAACCGGTTACCATCGAACAGTTGCAGAAAGAGCAGGAGATCCTCAGAAAAGTGAAATCAGGAGAGTTTGTAGTGACGCCCAGGAAAGAAAATCCCCCCAAGCCCGAAGGAATCAGGCAGTTCGACGTCTATGTGGACGGCGAGTATTTTCTGGTGGAGGTCAGCGAGAAAGGCGGAACGCCGCACGTGGTTGCCAACAGACCCGCGCCTCCCACGCCTGTCCCGCAAGCCAAAGCCTCTCCCGCAGCTCCCCAACCGGCTCCTGCGGCAGCCAATCCGGCTCCTCCGGCGGCTGATCCTGTTCAGAACGCGGCGGAGGGCACAAACATCGCCGCGCCCATGCCAGGCATGCTGGTGAAATATGAGAAAAGCGTGGGGGACGCGGTCGAAGTGGGGGAAACTATCCTGGTGCTGGAAGCGATGAAAATGTACAACAACATCCCCAGCCCTGTCAAAGGTGTGATTGCCGCGACGCCGCTCAGCGCCGGAGATTCGGTCAGCAAGGGGCAGGTGCTGGCGACAATCAAAAGCTGAAACGGAGTCACCGCAAAAAAATAATTCTTGACAATAATTCCGAGAGCGATAAGTATATAGGCAAAATGCGGTGCCCATAGTTTCGTACGGCAAGGGGCACGCATTGGTGAAGAGAGGAAAAAAGGAGAGTTGATAAGGATAAGCTGATGATTTACAATCTTCAGTCTCAGTTGGAAAAGCAATGTCGGTACTGTGACCGGCGTGTTTTGAATCTCTGCGCCGGCGGGCTAAGCTTAAAATGCAAAGCGGTGCCCACAGCAGTTAACTTCAAAGTAAACACGGACCACTCGCCCCAGATAGGAGTGTGGGCCACAATAATCCGATGAAGAACAAAGGGGGAACTAATGAAAACATTAGTCAAACTGTCCTTGCTATTGATTGTCCTGGCCGTGTTCATCGCAGGCTGCGACAAAAATGAGAACCTCACAGCCCCGAAGGGGATGGGCCTTACGCGCACGGATGAAGTCATGCCGTATACGACCAGGACGGAAACGCAATATCCGATCTGGGCCGGGCAGGACATCCCAGCCGGCCACGTGAGTATCTTTAACGATCAGGATTACATCTACCTGACCTATCACATCAATGCGGACTGGATGATGACTGAGTCACACGTCCATGTGGCCGCCACCCTGGACGGCATCCCGCACACCAAGAAGGGGATTCCCATCCCGGGGCAGTTCGATTATTCGGAAGAGCACATGCCGCCGGTCAACGAATATACCTACTATATCCCGCTGGATGATTACGACTTCGTATGCGAACAGACCGTCATCATCGCCGCCCACTGCGCGCTGGTCAGCGCCGACTACCCCGAAGAGGGATATGAAAGCGAAACCGGCTGGGGCGGAGACACCAGCGGACCCGGACCGCGCTGGTGGTATTACATGCAGTATACCATCACCTGCGACACACCTCCCGGAGGCGATGACTTCCAGTTTGAGACTGCCATGATGAGAATGTATGACAACCCTTACGATTTCACCTACAACTGGGGAACCCATCCCTGGTTCTCCTATGTCCGGACCACTCCTGCCGCCACACCCCAGACCTATTACTTCTATGCCGGGCAGCACTATAAGTGCGGCGAGGTGCAGATCTGGAAAGAAGGTGATTTCCTCAAGGTCCAGTTCACCATGATGAACAACTGGCAGATCATGTCCAGCGCGCTGGATGTCGGCCTGACCGGATATTCCGGCCCGCCCGCCTTCGGCCTTTTCGATCACAGCGCCACCCATGATCCGCTGGTTACATCATCATACACCTATTCCGTGCCCTGGAACATGGACTGGAACGACATGGAACTCTGCGTCGCCCTGCATGGCGATGTCAGGCTTCCCCTGCCCTAAAACAAACACTTCTTAAACAAACACGTAGCCGCCCTGCACCAGCAGGGCGGTTTTTTTTGCGCTGCCGACCGGCTGCAGACCTTAGCGTCAAGCACCTTTCCGCTGCAAACCACGGATCTATCACCGGTGTTCGTATATGTCAATTTTGCAGCCAGATGCGCGTCATCCCCAGCCCGCCTCCCTGCTTGCACTACGGACCCATTACGGACCCAATACGGACTTTATCCGTATTGGGTCCGTAATGCCGGCAGGGGCGGAGCAGGAGATTGCAGCCGAAAACACAAGAGGAGTGAAAGCGCAGCCGGTGTCCGGATGCGGGTTCCGGCTGACCGGATGCATCAGTTCAGTTCTGCTTATGGCGATTACCTGCCCAAAAACAAAGAGTGAATAGAAATTCAATCATCGCTGACAAATCGTTATAATAGCATATAAATCAAGAATAGTTAGAATCTATGGGTAAAAAAAGTGGAAATAAATGTTGACACATTTATCGTAGTTTACAAAGTTGCTTTAGTCATTAAGGGGGAACAGATAAGAATGACTACCAGCTATCGCTTAATTTGTTTAACTGCATTTTCTGCTGAATACTCATTGTATCAATATAAATTGGTCAAATCTGTTAGCGAAAAAAAGGATTCAAAATCAAGCCTGCAGCCGGAGTGTGCCTAAATGCGGCTGCACCGTTCAAACCCGGCAGGGAGAGATTCAAAACCAAACCAGACAATGACCACCACTGATTATTGTTAGTCTTTTCACTTTGCGATTTTTTCTGGGAGGAAAAAATGAACAAAAAGCTGCTCTTGCTATTATTGACGACTGTTGTGCTAAGTTTGATGACTTCATTTGAAGCACGTATCATGAGGCCAGTTCATCAACAGGAATCAGACAGTCAGTTCATCAGGGATTATGGCACGCCAGCCATGGATAACCCTGACTATTATTATGCCGCGATCAAATCTGCCCCCGACGGGGTGTATTACCGTCAGGCAGGATTCAATCCTGACAGGACCAGAATCGTAGCCCAGAAGTCATTCAACGACGGTACTGCCAGGACCGAGATAGTCTTGATGGACCCTGACGGCTCGGATGAAATCATCATCTCGGCAGGAGATTCAGGAACCGGAGATATTTATGGATACATGAATCCGTTCTGGAGCGATGACGGAACTGTGGTTGGATTTGCGCAAGTCCCGAATGCCGGACCCAACAAGATAGTTAAATACGAGCTAGCATCAGGAATCAGGAGTTATATATACCAACCAACCGCACCTTTAGATGCCTGCAATCCTGATTTTGTCGGTAACAGCACATCTACAATAGTATTTTGGGATTGGATTACAGCAGATGGAGCCGCAGACCTGTTCATCTGGGACGGCTCCACCCTGACCAATATCACAAACAGCAGTTTGTATTCAGACTATGAACCGGTCTCCAACAATGACGGATCAATCATCCTTTATTGGTCCGGCGAAACCACAACTGAACCCGTCAATACGACTCACACCTTGACATATACGGGCGGCAGCTGGGTCAAAGATGTCGGATTTACGCCGATTGCGGATTCTTACTGGTCCTTCTGGTCCGGCAAGAGCAATAATAACATCGGCGTTGTCGTGATGTCCACAAAGGATGTTCATGTTTATGACAATACCGGCTCCTTCCTGTTTGATGTGACTGGACCAGGTTACTCCGGCGGGACGGGACAGTGGAATTTCATCGGTTTCTGTTACGAAGGAAACAACGGTGAAATCCTGATAACCTCCAATGCCGGCAGAACCACGGCAGGCAGAGACATAATCATTGCAAATCCGCGTGCAATGCTCTTTGCAGATGCAGTTTCCGGAAGCAATTCAAATCCCGGAACAGCCGATGCTCCTTTTGTGACCATATCGAAAGCTGTAACAGAAGCTGTATCCGGAGGGACGGTAAACGTTGCCGCCGGCACCTACACGGAAGACGTGCTGATAAGCAAACCTCTAACCTTAAAAGGCGCTAATGCTGACGTTGACTTCGGAGCCCGGGTAAGAGGGCCCGAGAGCCTGATCCAGCCTCTGGCCAGCGGCGGCCCGGCCATCAGCCTGGGCACAGGGGTCGGACCGGATAATGTGACCATCAACGGGTTTGAGATCACCGGCACATCGTCCAACAACGCCATTTACTGCGGCGGCACCGGTCCAAACTACCTGACCATCAAGTACAACTACATCCACCATATCGGTACGGCGCGCGGTTCCGGGAACGTATACGCGATAAACTACAGGTGCGCTGCCCTGAACCAGACTGACATCAATATCTCGCATAACTATTTCGATTACATTCTGAATGCCACCAGTGCCGCGCTCGGCAGCTCTGCCGCCATCTGGATGGGGCAAAGCACGGCAACCGGCACATTCAGCAATGTCCTGATCGAATACAACACCATCAAGCATGTTGAGTCATACAATGGGACGCTGTTCGGCACGGACGGCATCAACGCCAGCGGTATCAATATTGGTTGCGGGTGGAAATCCACGGGATACCTGGACAGCCCGATCATCAGATACAACACAATCTCAGACCTGACCGGAGGCGCTGTTTACGGCATCGCTCTACAGGGTAACACACCCGGCGCCCAGATCCTCAATAACACGATCAGCAACCTGACGCCTCTCAGTATCACACAGAATGCTGCCGGCTTGTGCGTATTCAAGAATGTCGGGTATGCAACCAACAACGGAACGGGTATACTTGCCCATAATAACTCCCTTACCAATATGTATTATGGGATATACAATGCCACTACGAACGTAGTTGACGGCACCAGCAACTGGTGGGGGCATGCATCCGGTCCGCTGGACGATGATTCTGTGAATCCCGATCCCGAAGCAGATAATCCTGATGGATTGGGAGTTTCAACTACAGGATACGTAACATATGATCCCTGGTGGGCCAATGCAGGGATGACGGTACCTGGTTCAAACAGCTACGTTGCCAATGGCCAGTACAGTTTCACGGTCCATGCACCCAATTCAGAGGATGGCGCCCAAGCCAAGATCTGGGGATTTTACACTAATACCAGCAATGCCTGGGTTAGCGCAACTTATGGAACAGGAACCTTCACGGGCGGTTATGCCACTGTGACTTATACCGTCCCGGCCAATTTCAGCCGTGATTTGTACTGGGAAGTGCTTGCCTATCAGACCAATGACCAGACCAGGTCAATTCTCTGGAACACAGCCGGACCTTGGGGCCAGTTTGATACTTATGTGCTGGATGGCCAAACGATCGATATTGAGACTTACAGGTTCGATGACTTCACATACAGCACAACATCGGCAAGCTTCAAAATGGTGGGAGCCGGCGATGTAATACCGTCTGGGGTAGACTATGCCACAGTGGAAGTCATGTCACCCTGGACAGGCAACATTAATGATTATAATAATTCGGTGTATAACTCTCCTCTATACAGGAAAATCGGTTTATACCCAAGTTATGCGATAGACCGAGGTTATACGGTTGAGGTTATCGCATCAAATCCATCCTCACCTCAGTTCCAACAGATTAAACTATCAAAACCCAGCATCGGGTACGAAGTGATACTGTTCGGATTTTATCTGACCACTCCCAGTGACCCGCTAGGTTATATGTGGTGGACCACTTTCCCAGTAGATCCGGTATCCGAAATGACCATGACCTATAATTCAGGTACGGGATTCTGCAGCGGTACATTTGAGACGCCTCTGAGTTACGGGGTGCAGTACTTCATTCAGCCCTACGCCGAGATAAACATTACCAGCACTGACCTGGTGTATGCATACGAACCCGGTTCCATGGACATGCTGCTGAACGGCGTGACCCTGGGGCCTGTGCATAACGTCACCCGAAGCACTTTTTATCAGACCATCCAGGGAGCAATTAACGATCCCGTTACAGAAGATGGTGATCTGATCGAGGTAGCAGAGGGAGATTATCTTGAAATAGGTCAGATCGTTGTAAGTAAGACCCTGACGATTACGGGTGACGGTGAAACTACCGTGGTCAAGCCCGATGTCAACTACACATCCTCGGACGGATGGATCAAGGTCACTGCGGGCAAAACGCTGAATATGTCCGGCATCAAGCTTGACGGCACCGGCAAGCTGATTGACACAGCAATGAACTTCCAGGGTGACGGCGTTGTAGACGGTTGCTGGTTTACCCAGATCAAGAATGGCATCTACGGCGGAGACGCGATCTGGATCGAGAACGGCTGTGACGTGGATGTGCTGAACAGCGATTTTACTGAGATCGGCCGGGACGGCATCCTGCATTGCGGCACAGGCTTGGTGCAGGGCAACACCTATGTCGGCAAGGGTGACGGCAACTGGCTGGATTATTTCATTCTGGCTGAATACGGGTGCGAAATCAACATCAATAACAACGTGGTGTCCAACTGCACGGGCATCGCCTTGTCAGATGGCTCCGGATCTGCTGCCATAGCCGTCTGGGATGATCCCTACACCAATGCTGAGATCACGAACAATCAACTCAATGCGAATTCAGTAGGAATAGGCATTATTGCCGGCTGGGGCTCAGCTCCCTACACCGATCCGGTTGTCGATATCGGAGACGGAAACATGATCAATGGTGGGGAATGGGGCATAACTCTTTATAATTATTATGATTATGCTTTCTCCCCATCCCTGACCTTTGGCTCTACAACTCTTAAAGGTCAATCAGTAGCAGCAATAGACTTCTCAGAATTCTGTGGTTCCGGAATGATATTCGATGGCTCGGAACTCATCTTTGATGACGGTTTGGCCAGAAGCTCAGTAGCAGTTTCGCGCTCCGTCGACTCTGAAAACCGTGACCGCAAAGCACTATCCAAGGCTGGCCAGCAAGATCGCGGTATAAAAGCCAACCGGGAACCGCGCGCCTTTGCCCTACCGGCTAATATCAACCGAGCCCATAGTGCCAGAAATGGTTCTCGTGCCGTGATCACCAACAACTTCGACATCGAAGACCTGGTCGTGCATGCCATCGACGCAGGCGGCCGCGGCCTGGTGGTCTGGAATCCTGACAATGTGTATGTCACTCCGGACAGCTATGTTGACCCGGAAACCGCGCCCAGCGTCCAGCGCGCCATTGACGCGGTGACGGACGGATACACAATTAACGTGGAAGCCGGCACCTATACCGAGCCGCTGCTGGTCGGTAAATCCGTCACGCTGCTGGGACCTAACGCTGCGATCGATCCCAATACCGGAACAAGAGACCCTGAAGCGATCCTTCAGGGAACCACTACTTCCGGTTTGAGTGACAAGCTGGAACCGGATGATGTTGATGTTGTAGTCAAGGGCTTCACCTTTGACAACCTGAGGATAGACAACTTCTGGAACCAGACGGGAAGCAACTCCAGCCTGATCACCGGCAATGCCGTGGAAAACAACATCTTCACAAATGTGCTCGGCACTGCGGTCTATCTGAGAGACGGAAGGAATTCCCCTCTCCTGTACAGCAATAACGTCAGCGTTTCAAACAACAAGATAGTGGCTCCCGCTGACGCCGGGATTGTCCCGGCTGTTGACTACACGGCTGGAACGGGCATCCTGCTATTTGGAGCAGCAAATTCGGGCATAAATAACAATGTTATCACAGATCCCGCTTACAACGGGATTCAACTCGGCAGAGACAGCACGCTGACCGTTACCGGAAACGTCGCTACCGGCTGTGTCCAGCCAGCTCTGCAGAGCGCCCAGTGGAATGACGGCACAAATACAATCAGCGGCAATACATTCAGCACGACCTCGACAACGAAAGCCGCTGTCAGGCTGTATGGATTTACCAATAGCTATTATCCGTTGTTCAACTTCAGCGGCAACACGTTTAAGGACAGCCGGTATGCGATCCAGATCGGCCACGGTGATGCCGGCAAGGGATACAATGATATCCGTGATGCGGATTATTCCTTCTCCGGAAATACCTTCACCAATATCGCAGACCATCGGCTGATAGTCTATCTGGCTACTGAAGCAAGCACAGCTGAAACCACGGAGATGGATACCTATTTTGCCCAAATCCACGGAACAGGGGCCAGATCCCACCTGATTACAAGCGCCGATCCCTACACCTATGTCCTGGCACCTGCCACAGTGCATAACGAGACACAGGATATCTGGTACTACACGATTCAGGCTGCCATCGATGCGGCCAACGCGGCGGGCGGGGACGTGATCCACGCCTTTGGCGGAACGTATGAAGAGAACTATGGTACTGGTACATGGGCCAACCTGTATATCAATAAATCCCTCACCCTGTACGGGGACGGACCGGACCAGACGATCGTCGCCCTGAACCAGGATAACGGCAAAACTGAAGGAGTCTATATCTCCGGTACTGATCTGTCGGTAACGATTCGGGGCCTGGGCCTGACCAGGAGAAGCGGAGCCACCTATGCTTGCAGTTACGGCATCAAGACAAGCGGCAGCTTCGACAGCCTGGTCCTGGATAGCCTTGAAATAGCTTATGCGCAGGACCAGAATATCAACCTGGGCTCTTCCTACGATGTACTAACCCTGAGCGACTGCAATATTCATCATGCCCAGACGTATGGATTGTGCAGCTTCCCAACCCTGGGTGTCCTGACCATTGAAAACACGCATTTCGATTACAATGCATTGGCTACAGGTTCCAATGCCTGCGGTATGCTGCTGCGTCCGGTTTCCATGACATCCGGATCCATATCCGGCAGTTACTTCGATCATAATGGAAAGCACGGAGTATCCATCGGCAATGTCAATGATCTCGAGTTCGACAGCTGTTCTGCCAGCTACAACACTGACAAGGGTATTCTTTACTATGAAGATGGAACCTCCGAAAACGTGGCTTTCAACAATTGCACAATCTATGATAACGGCGGTGACGGCTTTGAAATTCAACCCATCGGAACCAGTCCCAGTTTAACAAACATCAGTATAACAGGCGGGAGCATAAGCGAAAATGGGCGTTACGGCATATTCGCGGCGTATTCAACAACCAATCCACCCTCTTATGACTTCAATCAGATCACTGTTGAAGGCGTGACGTTAACCGATAATGCCAATCCTGCCATCTGGTTTGCTCCTCCAACGAACACAACCCATCGGATGTCGGACTTCCTGATCCAAAACAATATAATTGTTACAGGTGATGGACCTGTCGCAGGTAACGGCATTCACATAAGCCGTGTAGACGATATTGAGCTATGCGGCAACATTGTTTCGGGACGCACATCCGGCAATGGTATTGCCATTTTGTATGCGACCGGAATTGATATAACCGGAAACGGCATTACTAATAATGCTTATGCCGGCATAACACTCGTGAATTGTGTAACCGCTGCAATTGACAGCAATACGATCACAGGCAACATAGGTAATACAGGAAACCCTGGTGGCTTGACCATCAGAGAGAATTGCCAGGATATCTCTGCTGACCAAAATACGATCACAGGAAACAATGTAGGTGTCTGGGTCCACTCCACAGGCATTAACGGCACTGTGGGAGTATTCCTGTCCGACAATAACATCTCGGGCAACACCAATTACGGAGTTCAGAACATGACCACCACCAGCATGTGGGTCAATGCTTCCGACCCCAACTGGTGGGGCAGTTCGACAGGGCCTACTCACAGCAGCAATCCCGGCGGAACTGGAGATGTGATCACCGATTTCGTCCGCTACGATCCCTGGTGGGCCAATCCGGAAATGACCGTGCTCAAGTCCAACCTGCCAGTGATCAACATCACCCATTACAAGGCCTATCCAACCATCCAACTGGCCATAAACGACCCAACCACTCTGGATGGGGACACCATCTATGTCTCGCCCGGCAACTATCCTGAAGTCGGGCAGATTGTCATTAACAAGAATCTGACCATCTACGGCGACGACAAATTGACCACAACTGTAACGCCTACTGCCAATACCGGCAGCAGCGGCGATGCCAGAGGCTGGTGGCTGGTGCAATCCGGAAAAACTCTCAACCTCAGTAATCTCACTCTGGATGGATCCGGATATGACATCATGCAGGGCATCCGTTCCTTCGGCACCGGGACGATCGACAACAACATAATCAGGAACATAAGCTATCCCGGTTACAACGGGATCGGCGTAGTCATGATGGGCGGCAACATGACCGTCAGCAACAACGAACTCAGCAATATAGGCAGGATCAACATCATGGCTTTCGGTACCAGCGTCACAGCAGGCGTCATCAGCGGAAACACAATCACCGGCAAAGGCGTCGGAGACTGGCTGG
This sequence comes from Cloacimonadaceae bacterium (SeqCode), assembly GCA_034678545.1. Taxonomy (GTDB): domain Bacteria; phylum Cloacimonadota; class Cloacimonadia; order Cloacimonadales; family Cloacimonadaceae; genus UBA5614. Next base: position 55,874 of record JAXDBS010000075.1, read on the forward strand.
ATTATGGAGTTGAGATTGGGGGCGGAGCTGTCGTATCGATCACAGGGAACGAATTCACCAACTGCTATGGCGTTGCGTCTTCGGACGGATCCCAATCAGCCGCCATCCTTGTGACTTCGTATTACGGGCCGAATTCCGGGGCAAGCATCACCGGTAACAACATCCATGATAACTCCTTTGGCATCTGCGCCGGTTATGACGGAACCGACACCTCGGATCTGAGCATCAGCGGCAATACGTTCAACGACAACCCATGTCATGTCTATGCCAGTGCCGATGGCCTGCTGGATTTCTATGCCGCCCTTTCAGGCAATACCTATGACCGCAAGGTCCTGGTCCTGAATGGCAGCCCGGAATATCCCTATGCCATCATGAACTCAATCCAGGGCGGCATCGATTTTGCCGTAACCGGAGATATCGTAGAACCCCAGGAAGATACATACGACGAAACACTGAACATTGATGCCAGAACTGACATTACCGTCAGAGCCGCTGCCGGTGATCTGGTAACCATCCGGCCTTCCACCGTGCTGGACTGGAACGCCCTTGGTTATACGACCAATCGCAAGACCTCCATCCGGATCGTAAACTCAACCGATATCACGATCGACGGCATCACCCTGGACTGCGAATTGATCAAGAACCAGGGTTATATCGGAGTCCTATATGCCAATTCCACCGGCGGCGTGATCCAGAACAGCATCCTGAAAAACATGTACAACGACCAGTCCCATTACTATGACATCATGATCTACGCAAGGGCTATTGATGCTCCCTATACGTGCAGCAACAGGGCCACCCTGAGCGTTTTGAACAACCAACTGATCGACACGGGACGCGTCGGCCTGGTCACACATGATTACATCCATACCATTATTGACGGGAATCAATTCTACAAGACCACCTACAGTTTCGGTTACGGTATGGAGATAGGCTCAGCTTCAACGGCAGAGATCACCGATAATGTGATCCATGGCTACACTGCCTCTGCCGCAAGCGATGGCAGTGCTGTTTCCGGTATTTACATCGAAAACTGCTACACAACCGGTTATAATTGCCCGAAACCAGTCACCATCTCCGGCAATGAGATCTACAACTGCCAGAACGGCATGGTGGTGGGCAACCAGTTCAATAATTATGCCGGGAACGTGGACATTGCAGTCGATATTACAGGCAACAATTTCCATGATAATCTGCATACTGCGATCCAATTGACTGATGAAGACAAGGCCAACGGATCATCGGTGACCGCCACCCTGACCGGGAACACGATCTCCTCCACCCTTTCCGCCTTTGCATATGATTATGCAATTCTGGCATATGCCCTGGGCGATGGCGACCTGAACCTGACCATGACCGATAACCAGATCTCCGGGTATCCGGTCGGGCTCATGTGTTACGATTGGGATACCGGAACGGGTAATCTGTTCGATTTGACCGCCACCGGCAATACCTTTGATGAATCGTATTACGGCATGTATTTGGGTAATCTGAATTGGGAGAGCGCGCCTATCATCACCGCCAATAGCTTCCTGACCAATAATCCGATCCAGGTCTATGATCAGAGCGCTGCTCTTGATCTGGATGCCATTATTGCTGCTCAAACCTACTGGGAAAGCTATTTCAAGTACGCCAACGTAATCTACTATGAAGGCACCGTGTATCCTATCCAACTGTATACCGGCTGGAATCTGGTATCCTCACCCGTCACTCCGTTTGACATTGATATGGAAGCTGTTATGTCAGAACTTATTGATGCCGGCTATCTGATCAAGGTGCAGGATGAAGCGGGCCAGGCCATGGATAAGGACCTGGAAGGCAACTGGATGAACAACATCGGTGATTGGTCCGACACGGAAGGTTACTACGTTAGAGTCAACACCGACTGCATCCTGAATATCTATGGCATCCCGGTGGCCTTGCCCCTGGACGTGCCCCTGCTGGCGGGCTGGAACATCATCAGCTATCCCAAAATGACCCCTGAGGCCGCCATGACGATCCTGCAGCCCCTGATCGATGCCGGTCAGCTTATCAAAGTGCAGAATGAATCCGGCCAGGCTATCGAAAAGGATATGTTCGGTAACTGGATCGACAACATCGGCAATTTCGTGGCCGGCGAAGGTTATCATGTCAAAGTGACCGCCGTTGCCAATATCAACTATGCGGCTCGCGGCAGGGAATTCGCCTCCGGCAAGGGGCTGCCCGTTAGCAGGACACGCGCGAACAGCCAACCGCCCAAGCACTTCAGGTCATATGGCAACCTCAGGCTGCAGCTCGACAAGCCCGCTCCGCTTGCCCTGGATGAAGCGGTCTCTTCGGACAGGGATGCCGCGGTGCGCAACAGGGCTTCATGGTCATCGGACATTAACGGTGCAGGGAAGATCAAGGATCGGATCGCCCGGCCCCAGCCCCACTCAGGCCGTTAAGGCTATGAAAAGGCAATGTAAAAACCAAACAAGAGAATAGAAGAGGTAAAAAATGAAAAAGCTAATCACTACTCTGGCAATCCTGGCGATTGCTCTCGGATGCGTTTTCGCAGCTCACTGGACACCGGCCTGGTGGGGGCAGAATCCTTACATGGCGATGAACATCTATGTGTACGGTGCTCAGGTTGATGGATTGGACCTGGCAGCGGGAGACGAGATCGGCGTATTCGATGGGTCCACCCTGGTCGGGGCGGCCACCCTGACAGGCCCCATTACGACCAATGTCCCGATCATCGTATCGACTGATGGCGGCGACGTTCCGGGCAGCGCCGTTCCCGGCAACTTCATCACCTTCAAAGTCTGGAAATCGCCTTCCGGGCCGGAATATGAGTATCCTGCCATGTCCGTGCAGTTTGCCCCGCCTTATGTCACTGAATTCGAAGCGCTGGGCACCACCCATGTCGTGATGCTCAGTTACCAGCCGCCGGCTGCAGGAGTGACCCAAACCCTGACCCCGCCTGAAGGACCCGGGGGCGGCTATGTTACCGATATCGAGTATTCCGGCACTGGTTTTACGATCGATCAGATTTGGATCAATGCCGACGGGGGAGGAGATCTTTCTGGTTACTACATTCCCGATCCACCTCTGGACCTCAGCTTCGTCGGAACACCGCCGGCCCACGTCAGCATTTACGAATGGGATTTTGACCTGCTGACCAGCACTATCGACTATTATGCCAGCAGCACCTATCCCATCATCATAACAATAGATCTGACAGGATTGCCGTATCTCAATGATCCGGCAACCATAAAGCTTTACCAGCGCTCGATCCACGGGACGGGACCGTTCACGGAAGTGCCGGTCACGATCGTCGGCAACCTGCTGACAGCCAATGTCCTGTCCCTGGGCAATTTCATCCTGGGCAGTGATGATCCGGACAATCCTCTGCCGGTGGAGTTCTCCTCCTTCACGGCTGCGATGACGGCCGACCTGGATGCCGTGACCCTGACCTGGGTGACCCAAACGGAATCCAACCTGTCAGGCTATTACATATACAGGGGAGCGACGGATCAGCTGGCGGACGCCACCCAGATCAATACGCTGATCACGGCTACGAACACATCTCAGCCACACACCTACACGTACAACGACACCGAGATCCAGGCCAGCACGACCTACTGGTACTGGATTCAGGTGGTTGAGATGGATGGCACGACCGGTTTTCACGGACCGGTTTCGCTGACCGTGCCCACCGGCGGGCCAGACGCTCCGCCCGTGATTCCGCTCATAACTGATATTTCCAACACCTATCCCAATCCCTTCGCTGCCAATCTGCATGTAGACTACGGCTTGAAAAAGCCAGGCCATGTCGTAATGCAGGTGACCAATGCCAAGGGGCAGGTGGTCAGGAGATTGTTCTCCGGCGATAAGGCAGCAGGAACCTATGACCTGGTCTGGGACGGCAAGGACGACAATGCCAAGGACTGCACTTCAGGCGTGTATTTCCTGCGCATGACGGTCGGCTCCAAAGCCTATTCCAGAAAGGTCATCCTGGTCAAGTAAGCGCGAACGAGCTCCGGCTTGGTGTTAGTCTGCTGACGGCCGGAATGTGACATTAACTCAGGGGTGTGGCGGCTGCCATGCCCCTGTTTTATTCTGACTCATCATGAGTCAGTTGCCACGGAGTTATTACTCGGGTTCAATCTGATCATACCTAACCCAAAAGGCGGAATTCCGGCCCGCTAATCGGGACTGCAGGATTTCCTGTTGACAGACTGGGCCATGGCCGGCAGATTGTCCGCAGTAAATTTACGGTTAACGGGAGTTTTATTACGATGTCCAACCTGAAGTTGTTGAAAATCCTCAATCCTCTGCTGGCAATCGCTTTTCTGGTGACGGCTCTGTCAATTCTCTTATCACGGCTCGGATATGATCTGGGCAATGCGCATCCCACCGCGGGCCTGATCTTTATCATTCTCAGCCTTGTCCACTTTGTCCTCAACTGGAACTGGGTCAAACTGCACATTTTCGGTCTGAAGCGCAAAGCCCCCAAGGCCGGAAAGCAATAACTCACCTTAACGGATTGACTCTCCCCGATCCCCGGCGATCCTGGGGGGCAAGCGTTTAGAATGAATCAAAGATCATCCGCTCTCAGTTCCGGGCTCAGCGCCAGATTATACGGCCAGCTGGAAGAGCTGGTTGCCTCTCAGACCAGCCTGACCGACAGGCTGTTCCGCTGCCGCCAGATCCTGGAAGATATCTTCAAGGCTGTCACTGACAACACCGGCATTGCCTTTACCGGCCTTTATGCCCGGATGCTGTATGCCTACGAAACTTCGGTTACACCCTCCGAAAAGAATGAGCAGCTTCAGCTTTTGCGGCTGCTGACCAACAAAGTCATTCACAAGGATGACTTTGACTTTGGGGAACAGGATTTTGCCAGCGCTGTCCTGATTCTGGACGATACCCTCTGTTTCCTGAGCGGCGGCTCGCAGCAGACCGGAGCGGCGGTCAGCGATTTTCTGCAAAGATCCGGGGCCAGGCAGCTGATTCCCTTTGCAACGGCCGCCAGCCTGACGGTCGAGCATGTGTATGGAATGGTGACGGGCTGGAAATGCTCCGGAGCCAAGTCTTCAGGCAGGTTCATCGAGATTTCCTGCCGGACCTCGGAAGGCAATCAGATCACCGCGACCCTGTGGGAAAAAAGTACCAATCAGAATGAGGGCCGCCTCTGGACCAGGCTTGACAAGGTGCTCTGGAAATACTGCAATATCAGCTTCTATCACCTTTCCTCCGTTCACGGCATGGCCAACCGCTTCCAGTCCACGCCCCAGACCCAGGTCATTGTCGAACCGGATTTTCTGGTGGACGTCTCTTCCATTGCCGACTGTTTTCAGAATCAGGACTACTTTCCGGAGTTCTTTGTCATCAACAAGTTTTTCAGCGAGCCGATCAATGCAGCTTTGGCCAAGGGGAAATGCGTCAACAGCATATTTGACGAACTGGTCGGCGATCCCAAGCGGCTGCTGCAGGAGGTCTTCTCAGCTTACCTGGAAGCTAATCGGCATTATGTATTCGCACTCGGCGAGCAGGCCTGGCAAAAGATCTACGACGAGATCCTGGCCGACCATTATGCCCAGCTCAAGGCTATGGCGAGTGAGTTCAGCCGGCAAAGCTGTCAGCTGGAGCCGTCTTTCATTTCCCTGCGGTACGGCCTGCACGGGCGCTTGGACCTGATCAGCCTGCCCGCTGGTCAGGAGGCCAAGTATTCGATCCTGGAACTCAAGAGCGGGGCTGCGCCCGCTTATGACGTCTGGAAATCCCACCAGATGCAGGTGGTGGGCTATAACCTCATCCTGCGCGAGGTTTTCGGCTCCGCAAACATTGCCAACAGCTCCATCTTTTATTCCCGCAGCAGTGCCAAACCTCTGAGGCACGTCGTGAACAATGTCATTCTGGAGCAGGATTTCCTGATGTGCCGCAACCGCATCATCGGGCTGCTGTTCAAACTTGCCACGGAACCGAAGCAGATCGTAAGCTGGATGAAAGGCAATACGCGCACCTATCCCGGCAAATTCCTGACCGAGAAATCCGACCGGCTCAGACACACCCTGAATGCCCTGAAACCTGAGGAACTGAAATGGTTCACAGACAAGCTGCAGTTCATCTTCCGGGAAACCTGGGCCATCAAAACGGGCGCCTTTGCCGAGTTTGAGACCGGCAATTACGGCTTCAGCTCGCTCTGGATGTGCAGCCCGGTGGAAAAGAAGCAGCAGTACCGCATCATCGACAATCTTTGGATCGAAGAGGTTGCTGAGGACAGGATCACCTTCCACCGCCAGGAGGAAAGCATCCTGACCAATCTGCGGCTGGGCGACATCATTGTTCTTTACAAGCAGGCCCTGCCGGTCAACCGTCAGCAGCTCATCCGCGGCAAGGTCGGCCGGCTGGACAATGACAGGATTGAGATTGTCACCCGCTGCCGCATCAAGCAGGAGAGTCAGTTTGACAAATACACTCTCTGGGCGGTCGAGCCGGACCTGATGGAGTCCGCTTTGTATTGCGGGGTCAGCTCGGTTTATTCCTGCCTGGTTGCCGGTCCCGCCGTCAGGTCCAAAATTCTGGGTTACGCGGCTCCGGTCTCTTCCCCCCGGGACTCTTCCAGTGTGCTTTCTCTCCGCGAGGACGTGAAGGAATCCCTCAGGGGCATGATCCGCGCTGACGATTATTACCTGGTGCAGGGTCCCCCCGGCACGGGCAAGACCTCCATCCTGCTCATGCAGTACATCAGCTATCTCATGGCGGAAACAGGATTGAAAGCGCTGATCGTAAGCTATACAAACCGCGCCGTGGATGAGATCTGCGCTTGTCTGGACCGGGAGAATCATGCCTATTTCAGGTTCGGGAATTTCAAACCGGGACTGGGCGATGCCGCAGGGCCGGGATACGGGACCGCACGCATCTTCGTGTCCACCTGCCACACTTTTTTATCTGTCTCGCCAGATCTTCTGGACAAAATCACAATAGACGAAATGATTGTGGACGAGGCTTCCCAGATCTTGGAACATCATATCATCGGCCTCATGGCCCGCATCCCCAAAACCATCCTGATCGGGGACCAGAACCAGCTCCCGCCCGTGATCCTGCAGCAGACGGACCGGGAAAACCAATCCATTCTGGAAAAGCTGGTCAACAACGCCGGCAAGAAATTCTACGCTGACTGTTTCAGTATGCTGACCAGGCATTACAGAATGCACAATGACATCGCCCGCCTGGTGGCGCAGAACTACAGGGACCGCCTGGTTTCGGAATCCCAAAGACAGCATAGCGATGAGCCCTGGCTCTCCACCCGGAACGATTTTCTCCGCCCCATCCTGGCCAAAAGGGTCGTCTGGATCGAAACTCCTGCTTCCTACCAGAGCAAGGCCGACACCTTGCACGCAAACTGGATCAGCAGGTTTGTGGAAGAACTCAGCTGTCAGCTGGATACCGACGAAATCTGTTCCCGGGTCGGCATCATCTCGCCCTTCCGGGCTCAGGCGCAATGCATCATATCCACTCTGGGCAACAAATACAGCAATCTGACCGTGGATACCGTGGAGCGCTTTCAGGGTTCCGAACGGGACTGCATCATCATGTCCTACCCGCTGCGTTACCAGCATGAGCTGACCATGGTGCAGTCCGTCAACCGATTGGGAACGGTGGACCGCAAGCTGAACGTGGCTCTCAGCCGCGCCCGTGAGCAACTGATCATCCTGGGCTGCAGCAAGGTGCTCACCCATTCGGAATTCTTCCATCGCGTCTTTGACCTTATCCGCCAACACGGCACAGTAATCAGCCTCAACGGCTCCGGCCAATAAATCCTTGACTTTTCTGACCCCTCCCGTTTTTGGCTATAAAGCCGAGGGAAGGGCTTGTCCCATCTCGATCAGATTATTCGGCAAGGAGTTATAAATGAATCACCCAAACCCGTCCGCCCAGCTCAATATCAAGATCGACGAAAAGGTCGGCGAAGGCGTTTACGCCAATTTCTTCGTGATCAGCAATTCACCCTCCGAGTTCATCCTTGATTTCGGACGCATCGTTCCCGGCATTCCCGACGCCAAGATCTACACCCGCGTCATGACCACCCCCCAGCACGCCAAGCAGCTCATGCAGCTGCTGGAAAAAAACATTGAAGGCTTTGAAAAGCAGTTTGGCGAGATCAAGGTTGTGGGCCAGTCGGACAACAAGCCGGTGGGTTTCAAGACCAGCCACGGCAACGAGGGTTAAAGCCCGAAAAGTCTTGACGGATATGCCCTTCCCTAAGATTTGGGAAATAATAAGAAATCCATGCAATAAGTTTGTATAAGGGAGCAGTAGCGAATGAAAAACGTATCCTGGCGCGGCCTGTCGATCCTGGTCTTCATCCTGGTCACCGTGTTTTTCCTGATACCCCACATGCCCAATATCAACCTGCCTGCCTGGTGGGCAAAAATGCGGGTCAAGCTCGGTCTGGACCTGCGGGGAGGGGTTCAAATGCTGTACGAAGTTGACATCTCCCAGTTCAAGGATGTCAAAAAGGCGGAGGACGCCGTCTCCACGGCGATCGAGATCATCAGAAACCGACTTGACCCCAACGGAGTTAAAGAGATCAACATCCAGAAGATCGGAGACAATCGCATAATGATCCAGATCCCCGGACAGGAGGACCTGGAACTATACAGAAAGAACATCAACCTGAACGCCAGGCTGGAATTCAAGCTGGTGGCGGAAAATCAGGAAGCGACCAAGGTATTCGGAGCTCTTGACAGCTATTTGTCCAGGAACCTGGAAAGGTACCCCGCCCTGGCAGCGGATTACAAACCCCTGACCCAGCCTGCCGCCTCCGACACTGCCAAGGCTGACACCCTGGCAGCGCCCACGGACAGGGACAAGGCCTTTACCAATATGGTTATCAACGATCAGGGCAGGATGGTGATCAGCTATGAGAACGTCCCCATCATCTCCGGCCTGCTGCAGGATTCAACCTTTGTCAGGAGCATCCCCTATGGTTTCCAGGTCGCTTTGGGCCAGGAAGACAAGACCGACCCCAAGGCCTACCGGGAGATATATGTTTTGTATGACCAGGTCAAACTGACTGGCGACAGCATTGACGAAGCCAAACTGGAAATGGGCGATCCCAACGCTATGGACGCCCGCACCGCCCGGCCCCACATCTCTTTTGTGATGAACAAGGCAGGCGCCCGGGCCTTCGCTGACCTGACCGGCAAGAACGTGAACAAGCGCCTCGCCATCCTGCGCGATGACCTGGTCTATTCCGCCCCTGTCATCAATGAACGTATTTCGGGCGGCAAGGGACAGATCACAGGCGTCTTCGATGTCGAGGATGCCCGGGACCTGACTCTCGTCCTGAACACAGGAAACCTGCAGGCGCCTATTTATGAAAGAAGGGCCAACGTAGTGGGGGCCTCCCTCGGTTCAGACAGCATCAAAAGCGGCATTACGGCAGGCCTGGTCGGCTTCGTCGCGGTGTTTTTATTCATGCTGATCTATTACAAGGGAGCCGGTTTCATTGCCAACATCGCTTTGGTCCTGAACATCGGCTTCATCGTGGCCGTCCTGGCCGCCATGGGCGCGTTCCTGACCCTTCCCGGCATCGCCGGCATCATCCTGACCATCGGCATGGCCGTGGATGCAAATGTGCTCATCTATGAGCGCATCAAGGAGGAACTCGAGAACGGCAAGACGCCCCGCAGCGCCGTGGACGCGGGCTACCAGCGGGCCACCGTTACGATTATCGACTCCCAGATCACCACCCTGATCGCGGCCCTGGTGCTCTACAACATCGGCTCCGGCCCCGTCAGGGGTTTTGCCGTGACCCTGTCGATCGGTATCTTCGCTTCCATGTTCACCGCCATAGTGCTCTGCCGCGCCATGTTTGACGCTTTTGTCCTGGTCGGGAACAAAAAGACCATGAGTATTTAGGAGACAGCCATGCATCTATTCAAGAATACAAACATACCGTTCGTGCAGATCCGCTATTATGCCTACGCCCTGTCCCTGCTGATCTTTTTGGCGGGCTTGGGCGGCATTTTGATCAGGGGGCTGAAAGGCAGCATCGACTTCCAGAGCGGCGTTGCCCTGGAGTTAAACATGACTCCGGCCAATGCCTCAACCCCGGCACTTGGTATTGAGAAACTGCGTTCCATTCTCAAACAGAACGGCTTCCCCGATGCCGAGATCCAGAAGATCAACGTCCCGGACGCCACGCATTTCATGATCAAAACCGTTGGCAGCAAAGGCGAGGATACGCGAGGCAAGATCCGCCAGGTGCTGGAAACTTATCTGCCTGATTATATCAAAGGCCGGGATTTTGAAAAGGAAGTGGTCGTTCAAAGCGACGAAGTGGACCCCAAAGTCGGTAAGGAACT
>JAXDBS010000076.1:0-3451 GCA_034678545.1 Cloacimonadaceae bacterium (SeqCode)
CTGATTTACTCTCCGGAGTTCGACAGCGGGCGCGGGCATCCATGGCTGGGAAGGCAAAGCGGTCGGACTTTAGGCAAAAGGCAGATCCCCCGCCCGCGCCGGGGGCATCCCGCCCTTTTATCCGGCCTGTGGGCGCTCAGGAAGTCTTCACGTTATCAAGCCGGACATCGATGCATCTTTTACATGTGACTCTCACATGCGCCACTAATTTCCTCCCATGCAATCAAAAAGCACGCCTCATTTCATCAGGACCAGTTTCAGGGTTCGGGCTTGATGGCCCGCCCTGGCTTTGGCAATGTACACCCCCGAGCCCGCGGGCCTGCCATCATCATCCCTGCCGTCCCAAGCCAGGGTGTGGTCGCCTTTGGCCAGCTTGCCGCGCTGGAGGGTTTTCACGCGCTGGCCCCTGACGTTGTAAATATCAACCTCGACCGGTTCGCTTTTCCCCAGGCTGAAGCAGATGTTGGCGCTTTGGGCAAACGGATTGGGATAGGCTTTCAATCTTGTCAGCAGGTCCGGCGCAACCTGGTCGCCGGCGCCTGTGAAGTAATTGTGGACGACGATCTGTCCCGCCAGGGTTCCGGACTGGGCCGGGAGATAGGTGAAGGAGTTGCCGTGCTGGATATCGTACTGCCATTCCCCGATCCGGATGGCGGCTCCGTAGCCGGCGGGGAAGAGGGACGCATCCACCGTGAAATTGACGGGGTCCGTGCTGCCGATCTCCAGTCTGAAATCCCAGGTTTTTTCCTCATGCCCCAGGTCGCCCAGGGGGGCGCGAACCTCGCTGTTCAGAAGCTGGTCAATGAAAGTGGTGTCGGCGTGGGATTTGTACAGGTAGAGCCGGGCCAAGCCGGGCAGGGGCTTGGCGGGTGGTTCAGGCAGGTCATGCGTGAAGTCATATTCGTCCGAACAGGAGGACAGGCATCCGATCAGCAGTTCATCCGTGTCGGCCGCTGTCTGGCCGGCGGTTAGCCTCAGCGCCCAGTCAGGGGATGCAGGCGTGACGTCCGGACCGCTGACATAAGGGATGAACGTGATGTAGGCGACGCTGGAGGGAGTGCCGTAAAACCTGAGCAGAAAAGATTCCTGCGGCCGGATCTGATTGGTGAGTTCATATTGTCCGTTGCGGTAAACGTAAATCCCGGCCGAGACCAGTTTTTGCGCCATGAATTCCGCGAAGGAGAAGGTGATGCCGTTCATCCTGAAGCGCAGGTCTTCGACGCCGTAGGGGCAAAGGTGCGGATTGGGGATGATGTTCCAGCCGTTGCGGAGTTGGAAGGAAAGGCTGTCCCTCTGGACAAAGGCCGGGGAGGAATAAGCGAAGGGATTGATTTTCCGGACCCAGTAACCCAGGCCAAAATTGAAGGGATTGATCTGCCACCAGTTGCTGTAGGTGTCCATGGTCCAGCCGTCGGCCTCCGCCCCGAACACGTCGGTGACGGACAGAGCGGAATTGGGCCAGACATTGGCCTGCATGCTCAAGCCCGGCTCCGGATCAAAATAAGTGGTGGCGGGAACGAGGCCGAACTGGAAGGCCGATACCTGGCGGATGCGCTGTCCGTCCGTGGCCCAGCCGTCCACATAGAATCTCGCGTTGTGCAGGGTCAGGTCGGGCGGGAAGATGAGGTTGTAATTTGTGACCGAATTGGGCAGGTTGGGGGCGATCAGGAGGCTGTCCGTCCCGGTCTGGATGGACAGGTCGTAATGGTCCACCAGGAATGGATGGTTGGCGCTCCAGTAGAAGTACTGGCTGGTGTTGCCCTGGAAAACGCGGCTGGGCTGGTAGGAGATTGAGATGGACGGCTGCAGATTACCCCAGTACAGCGTGAAGCTCCTGTAGTTGCTGTTCTGGACCGTAAAGGTGTAATCCCCGGCCTCCAGGTCGGTCATGGCGCCGTTTCCGTTGTCGCGCAGATAGAGCTTTTCAGACCAGCGGGCGAAGGTATCGTCCACCCGGAAGGTCAGAGGCACATTCAACTGGTCCGACTTCACGCGGATGGACCAGCTCCTGTAGGTCTGTTCGGGATCGAAATCGGCCATCACTTCCTGCTGCAGGTAGGTGCCGCTGCTGCCCCAATACTGTTCCCAGAAAGCTGCGTAAACGTAGTTGGCGGAAGGGGCGGCCGCTTTTCCGAAATCATACTCGCTGTCATTTCCGGCCGAGCCGTTGGGATTGGCGGAGAAGCTCAGCGAGTCCGCCAGGGAATCGTTCTGGGCGTTCAGGTAGAGCGTGAAGTAATCCCGGGGATGCGCGGCCGCCGTTACGGCGTGGAAGAATTCCTGGTCCGCAATGTTGGTGCTGGATATTCTGTAGGTGTAAATGGAGCCGTTGACCACGTTCGGATCATCCCAGACATGGAAGCTGCCTCCGCCCGCCAGGCCTGGATTGTCCAGGTAGGTGTCCGCCAGTTCGAATCCCATGTTGTCCTGCGAACGGTATACCTTGAAGCCGACATTGTTTTGTTGGGAGACGACGCCCCATTTCACGGAAACCGATCCATCCAGGCCGATGGCGCGGTAGTTGGCGATCGTGACGGGGCTGGTGTAGGCGTTCACCTCGTTGGACAGCTCGGAAAAGTTGCCGTTTTTGTCCCTGGCCCTGATCTTGAAATAATACCGGACTCCCGATGACAGGTTGGTGACGTTGATCTCCTCGCAGTGGGGGCTGGCCAGGTAGGTGTTGTTGCTGCGCGAGTAGGTGGAATAGCCCGTTGCGCCTATGGGCAGGGTGGAAAACTGGATCTCGTAGGAGTCGAAATCGAAATCGTCGCCCCGCTGCCAGCGCAGGGTCACGAAGTTCTGCGACTGGTTGTGAACCGTGAGGTTGGCAGGCGGCTGGGGCGGGAGGTTGTCGTTCATGGACAGCGCGTCATCCATGACGTTGGCCATGTCCTCTATCCAGTAAGAATAATATTGGATCGCCCGGTCCATCAGGTGTTCCATGTCCCATCTCTGGGTGAGGGGATTCCAGTTGTAGAACCACAGGTAGGTATTGTCCGTCTGCTCGTAGCAGTTGGGCAGCTCGTCCATCTCGGCGTGAAAGAAAGGCTCGAACACGTCGTAATCCGTCCAGCCGGAAAGGGTGTGATTCATCTGCACGTTCTGTGAATAGGCGGGCAGGTCGAGGCTGTTGTTGACCGCGTAAGCCGTATCGGCGTCGGCAAAGGTGAATGCGTGGGTGTCATACTGGACGGTGTAATAGTCGTTGATATGGACGTCGTTGTGGATCCCGACCGTGTTTTGCGGGATCATCAGGTGGCTGCCCCGGTTGATCAGGTCCAGCTTGAAGCGGGAGAGGTCGCGGACGGGCAGGTTGGGGCACATGCGGTTGTAGCCGGCGGAGATCTGGACGCTGGAAAAGTTCTGATGCAGGCTGGAGTCGTAGGAATGGATCTGGGCGGAAAATTCGCGCCGGCCCGAGTCGCTTCTGATTTTGGCGCAGAATTTGGTG
>JAXDBS010000077.1:0-57414 GCA_034678545.1 Cloacimonadaceae bacterium (SeqCode)
TATTTGATATGTCTGCCCCTGGGATAGCGCAGCCGCCTGAGGTAAATGTCCTCCGGACGTTGCGGCAAACGGATTTTGCCGCCCCTGGCGATCAACGGGCTGCCGAAATCCGTTCGGCAGAGGTGGCGCAGCCGCCTGAGGGAAACGTCCTCCGGACGTTGCGGCAAACGGATTTTTCCGCCCCTGGCACAGCGCAGCCGCCAGAGGAAAACGTCCTTCGGACGTTGCGGCAACCGGATTTTGCCGCCCCTAACCCATAACGCGTAACCCGGACCGGGGCGGCGGGCGGGAAAAGATACAAATAAAAAAAGCGGCGGACTCGGATCCGCCGCTGCTGTTGCTTAGGAGTATGTGTTTAGAATTCGGCTTTCAGCAAGCCGCCGAGCATATAGACCATGTTTTCGTCGGAGTCGATCGCCTTGCCGGATTGGCCGACGGCCACGACAGGATTGAGTGACAGGAAGTCATTGATCCTGTAATCCAGGCTGACATTGAATTCCATTCCCATGGGATCATCCCAGCTGGCCATGCCGACAGCGGCACAGATGTCGGTTTTCTCATTCAGCGGATAGGCGAGCTTGCCCACGATGGACATATAGGCCTGCCCGGCCTCGTCATAGGGGGCGTAAACCCATCCGTGGATCTGGACGTCGTCGTAGGGCAGGTTGTTGCCGAACAGATAAAGGCCGTTTTGGTGGAAAGGCGAAAGCGTGCAGACGCCTTCCTCCGTCACGTAGAGGAAGTCCAGGCCGGGCTTGAAGCCGAGGTCAGCCTCCACTTTGGCGGCAAAGGCGATGCCCATGTCACTTTCATCCTCGCCGGCGACCTTGTACATCTGGTGGTTCAGCACCGCGGTCAGGTCCAGGGTTACCGGTTCGAAATTCAGCATGAAATAGGGGATGACCCAGATGTCCGCTTCATTGGCATCGTGATACTGACCGAACATGGCAGTGATCCCCCAGTCAACCGGCGCTTTGAACATGAAGTTGGCAAACGCTACGTGGGCGTCGTCAAGCTTGTTGGGATCGCCCTCATAGTATTTGATCAAACCGAGTTCGGTGGGAATGCCCGAGATGTTCAGATCAGCAGTGATACCTGAAAAGTAGTCATCCAGGATCAGGCTGCGGTGATCGTTCCAGTACTGTTGGCCCGTGCGGATCTTGAGATCCATCCAGTTCATCTGGTAATCGATGTAGAGCTCGCGGGTTTCGAACTTGGGTGTTTGGCTGCCGAAGCCGGCTTTGGTATTCCAGGGATATTCATATTCTTCTTCTCCCCAGATGATGTTGCCGATTTCCACGCCCCAGCCGACGCTGGTGGTTTTGGACAGGTTGGCGGCCAGGTTCAGCTGCAACCGGTTGTCGAGCCAGCCGCCGTCGTTCTCTGCCAGGTCATTGTACATAATGGCCCGGGCCCTGATTTCACCGCCATACATGAGATTGAAGCCACCCTTGAAATCGATCGGGGTGAGGTGGCTTGCGCTTAACAAACCTATGCACATGAGTGTCAGTAAGGCCAGAGTAATTTTCTTCATTCCATACCTCCTGAAGAATTTCAGATACATAACTACAAGAGGTACATCAAGTTGTCAACAAAAATCTGCGTTCAGACGTCAATAATTCCAATTCCCAGTTCATTTTGCATGATGGCGATGTCCTTTTTGAGATTTGGGATGAGGGGGATACCTTGTTGCCTGACAAGGAGTTCCGATTCATATTCCTTCTCCCCCGCCACGTAGATCCGGGATTTGCCCGGGGCCAGCCGGGTAGCCTTGATCTGGCGCATGATCGCACCCGCCGTGCGCTTGAAATCATCCAGTTCGGTGAAGAAACCGATGTTGATGGCCAGGAAAAAATGGCCCAGTTTATAAGGAGCGGGCTTGCCATTGGCGTCGGTGCCGTGCAACCCGGAGAGGAAACTTCCGTTCTGAAGGGCGGCGGATAGGATCTCGACCATGGCGGACAGGCCGAATCCCTTGTGGCCGCCCGTCGCTTCCTCCGTGCCGCCGAGGGGAACCAGAGAGGCCTGCATGCTGATCAGGTCATCCAACAGCCTTTTCGTGTCCGTGTAAGGCCGGTTCTGCAGATCGACCGCCCAGTCTGGGGGTGTATCCTTTTCCTCGCGGTAGAGGACTTCGATCTTGCCCCTCTGGGTGATGGAGGTGGCGGCGTCGTAGAGGAAGGGATAAGGCAGGTCCGAAGGCGCGCCGAAGCAGATGGGATTGGTGCCCAGGATGGGCGTGACGCCATTGGTTGGACAGACGGAGGGTCGGGCGTTGGTGAAGGTGAGGCCGATCATGTCCTGCTCCACAGCCATGCCCGCGTAATATCCGCAGATGCCATAGTGGGTGGAATTGCGGACGGCGACGGCGCCCAGGCCAAAGCGGGAGGCCTTGTCAATCGCTGTCTGCATGGCCTTGACCCCGATCACGTGACCCATCCCGTGATTTCCGTCCCAGACGGCGGTGGCGGCCTTGTCCCGGAGGACGTCAATCCTTGTCTCCGGATTTTGGATCCCCTTTCTGATCCTGTCGTAATACATTTTCAGGCGGCCGATGCCGTGGGACTCGATCCCCCGCAGATCGGACGCAATCAAAACATCTGAACAGGTCACCGCTTCATCCGCGGGCACCCCCAGCCGGACGAAGACCTCGATCATCAACTCTTTGGCTTTCTCAACCGGTACATAATTCATGTCGTTCTCCTTTTATATCACGACCGCCCGTAAAGGCGGAAAACCGTTGAAATTGACGGAGCTGTAGCTTTGGGTGTAAGCTCCCGTCGTAAAAACATAAGCCCGGTCACCGGGGACTACCGTATCCGGCATCTGGTATTTGTAATGCTCATACAAAATGTCCATGCTGTCGCAGGTGGGGCCGGCCAGGATGATCTCCGAGCTCATGCCCTGCCTGTCAAAGTAGATTGGGAATTTGATGGATTCGTCAATGGTCTCGATCAGGCCGCCGAACTTGCCGACATCCAGATACACCCAGTCGTAGATGTTGTTCTTGGATTTCTTGGAAATCAGGACGACCTCGGAGACAATGACGCCGGCGTCTGCCACGAGAGAACGGCCCGGCTCCAGAATGATCTGGGGGATGTCGTCGCCGAAATCCTCCCTGAGGAAGCGGGTGATCTCGTCCGTGTACTGCTTGATGTCAAAGGCGGGATCGACATAACTGGCCGGGAAGCCGCCCCCGATGTTGATCATCTGCAGCTCGACGCCCTCTTCCGCTATGGCGTCAAAAAGGTATTTGCAACGGGCTACGGCATCGTCCCACTGGCCGATGTCACGCTGTTGGGATCCGACGTGAAAAGAAATGCCCCAGGGTTTCAATCCCAATTCGACCGCTTCCAGGATGAGGGAATAGATCATGTCCGGATGAGCGCCGAATTTTCGCGAAAGTGGCCAGTCCGCGCCCGTGCCCTCGGTCAGAATACGGAAAAAGACCTTGGCGCCGGGTGCCGCTTCTGCCAGATTCTTCAGATCATATTCCGAGTCGGTGGCATAGAGCTCCACGCCTTTCTGAAAGAAATATCCGATATCGCGTTTCTTCTTGATTGTGTTGCCGAAGCTGACCCGCCGAGGTGAAATACCCAGATTCAGCAGCTGGTCCAGTTCGTTCCTGGAAGCCACGTCAAAGTTGGAGCCCAGCTCGTGGAGAGCGAGAATGATTTCGTCCATGGGATTGGCTTTAAGGGCGTAATAAACCTGGGCGAAAGGCAGGCAGGCGGTCAGTTCGCGGTACTTGGCCCTGATGAGGTCGAGGTCCATGACCAGGACCGGCGTTTCCATCGCTGCGGATTTCGCTTTTAGGTCCGCGAACCTGGCGGGCGTCATGAAGCGCTCCAGCGGGAAGTTGTAAGGCACTCTGTACATGTCTGATCCCTTTTATTATTATTTCTGATTGTTACCATCACTATTCCTTTCATGTTTTTTCCCATCGTCCCTGATGTCAAATGAAAAACTTGCGGGGACGCCACGCAGGTATCTTTCCTGCTGCCAACCGTGGGACGTCCGGGAGTCCTCCCGGGCTCCACCCTGGCCCACACCAGGCAGATACCGCGTGGATCCCCTGGCGCAAGCAGGGTAGCGCAATTCCCAGACCAAGCGCCAGGCACGCATCCGCCGCTGGGATCAGCACTTTCTGCTTGACTAAAAAAATCGGTCTCCGTTTTTTGTGACTTGGCGTGCCGAAGTGGTGAAACTGGTAGACGCAGTGGACTCAAAATCCACCGGGCTTAGGCTCATGCCGGTTCGATTCCGGCCTTCGGCACCAAAAATTACGGGGGTTTATCAAGCCTGAATTGCGCTCTGACACTGCTATTTGCAATTGGACTGAACATTTTGCTTGACTGTAAGGATGATATTTTCATTATTGCGTGAAGAAGTTTATACGGTAAATTATGAACACAGGATAAAAGCGATTATCCTGTATAAAAGTGCAACAAATGTCATACCCGAATGGAGGTACTAGATGTTTCGGAGACAAACCAAGACCTGGATACTGACCCTGATGATGTTTATGCTGACTACCTTACCGATCGCCATAAACGCCATATCGGAAGCCACCATGATGTTTTTGGCCATCGAGCCGGGCTCGCGCGCCAACGGCATGGGCAACGCTTACGTGGCAGCTTGTGAAGACGCTTACGCCGGCTGGTGGAATCCCGCGGCCACGGCTTTCAACCGCAAAACCCAGTTCGCCGGAATGCACACCAACTGGCTGGAAGGCTCGGGCGTGAACGACATGTTTTACGAGTACCTGGGCTGGAACCAGCATTTCGAAGATATCGGAAATCTGGGCCTGAACGTGGTCTGGATGGATTTCGGCTCCCAGGAGCAGACCGACGAAGCGGGAAACCTATTAGGCTCTTTTTCCAGCAACGAGTTCGCCGTCAGTGCTATCTACAGCTCAGAGATCGTAGCCGATAAGATCGGACTGGGGCTGGGATTCAAATTCCTGTACTCTAACCTGGGGCCCTCCACGGGAGGGGACTCCGACAGTAAAGGCAAGACTTTATCCTATGCCTTTGACCTCAGCTCCAAATTCAAGGATCTTCTCGCCCCGCGGCTGGACCTGGGAGTGGTCCTGCAGAACGTGGGGCCGGACGTCACCTACATCAACGACGAGCGCAAGGACCCCCTGCCCATGAATTTCCGGACCGGCGTGGCCTATCGCATCTTTGACACGATTACGCCCGGAATCGAGTCGGGATTGCTGCCGGAAGGCTCCTTCAAGCAGAAGCTGACCGTCTCGGCCGACGCTTCCAAGATCCTGGCCAACGACGACCCGCTCTATACCAGGATCTTCACCGCCTGGGGCGACGATGATGCTGATTACGAGATCGAATCAATTGTCTTCAGCCTGGGCTTAGAATACAACTATCTGGACATCATCTCGCTACGCGGCGGTTATTTCTATGACAAGGCGGGAAGCATCACCGGCCCCAGCTTCGGCGTCGGCTTCCATTATACCTTCTCGGAAAAATACCGTATTTTTGCGGACTTTGCCATGATCACAGCGGGAGATTTGGTTGATTACAACAAGACCTTCTCGCTTGGGTTGGAATTCTAACCGGGCAAAACGATCAGTATTTGGCTGGCAGGCTGAACTCCAAACCTGCCAGCTTTTTTAATCGTCAGCATGGCATATTGCAGAATGTACGGCGCGGCAGTAATCATGGGAATTCTGCTGCTGCTTCTTTCAGTCGTTAACCCGCTGAGAGCCCGGGCCGGGGTGATTCCCCTGCGGAAGACCCAGGCCGGACGCCCCGCCCGCGTCCACCCTTATTCGCAATTGCTGCAGTCGCAACCAACGAGCGCCCGGCCAGCCAAGTCCTCCTCTGACAATCAGAAGCTGCTGGTGATCCTGGTGGATTTTCAGGAAGAGATCCAGGATGATCCGCTCACGACAGGCAACGGCAAGTTTCTGTTTGAGTCCGATTCAACCTATCTGACCACGATCGCCAGCCCACCCCACAACAGGGAATATTTTATCGCCAACCTCGAAGCCCTGCGCTATTATTACCTGGCCGCCTCGCAAGGGCTGTTCGATTTGCAGTATGATGTTTACCCGGCTGACCAAACCGCTTATACGCTGCCGAATCCCATGGGCTATTATAGCCCCCCCGGGGCTTCCCCAGACCTTTTTCTGGCCAGGATGGAAGAGTATTTCAAGGCTTCGTTCGAGCTGGCCGATTCCCTCGACCCGGGTATCCAGTTCGGTCAGTATGGTCACTTTATGATCATTCACGCAGGTTCCGACTGGCAGCACGACTTTTTTGGCGATACGCCCAGTGACCTGCCCTCCTTTTTCATCAGGGCGGCATCCGGCAAGGAAGCTGTGGTGGATGAAGGCGCAGTCTCTATCGGATATGCCTGCAATGTCCCCTCCACCATATCGCAGGACTTTGACACCTACACATCGGGCGGCCTGACCTATGAGACCGGATATGGAGCGCTGAACGGAGTAATGGCGCACGAATTCGGTCACTCCCTTGGCCTGGTGGATCTGTACAGCACATATACGTTTTACCCGATGGTCGGAAGTTTTGACATAATGGACAGCGGGGGTGGAGGAGTGACCGAAGACCCAGCCATGCCGGGAGTCCTGGTGGAAGGGGCTTTACCCTGTCTGCCGGGCGCTTTCTCCCGATTGGTGATGTTTGGCGAGCAGTTCAAGGAACATGGATTGCTGGCAGAGACAGGGCACCTGCTGCAAGACAACGCATTCAGCCTCAGCAAACAGGTGGCGGCATCCAGCCTGAAGCAGGATCTCAGCCATCCAATCCCCAATCTGATCAAGATCCCAATCGGCGAAGACGAATATATTCTGCTGGAAAACAGGTCCGTAGATCCCGATGGAGACGGGGGCACCCAAATCAAAGGAGCTCTGGACGGAAGGGTGGTGCTCCACCCGGTTGCCTTTGATGATCCCACCAATGCCCCCACCTATGAATATGACTACCTGTTGCCATCCTTCGTGGACGCTGATTACAATGCCATCGGCGGCGGCCTGCTCATATGGCACGTGGATGAAGACCTACTTTTCAAACAGGGGCGCTACGACAGCGAAGGCAACTTTATTTCCAATTTCGACAACAACACCATCAATTCCAGCTATTCCCATCGGGGTGTCCGAGTCATCGAGGCGGACGGGCTGAACGACCTGGGCAACGAATACTCCTATTTCTGGACCGGCACCGCTTACGAGTATTTTCATAAATACGAAGCGGGCCTCGACCAGGATGGAAGTTTCATAACCTGGACGACCGAAATCTGGCGTCAGGAAATCAACTCCGAGACAGACCCAGCCCTCTTCACATATGAAGGCCATCCCTCTTTTTACGGTTTGCGTGAGATCGGGCAGCCGAGTCCCGTAATGAACTACCGCCTGTCAGCAGGCCTATTTGACAACCTGTGTTATTTGGGAATGCCTGATCCGTCGCAAACACCGCTGCCGATCATTAACTCCATCACGGAAGAGCAGATCCTGCCGGTCCTGAGAAATGGTTCTCTCTCATTCCATTATTATAATCCTTTCGATCAGTTAACAAACTGGCCGCAAATCATGGCCCCCCTTAGCGTTGACTTAAAGTTTCCCGAGTTTGCACCCATAGCGGCTGATGCCGATAACAACGGTTACACCGAGGTGATAGTTCCACATCAGGACGGCATCGACATCATTCAGTATAATGAAGACACACCTTCCGTTACGAGCATTGGCCTGCAGTTGTCTTCCTCACCCCTTTACGCCCTGGGTGAGCTTTTCGTGCCAGCGCTGTCGGGAGTTTCTGCTACAACCCCCGCCAGAACCGGCAATTATAATATCCGTCCCGTCAACTCCCTCAGGCTGGCGGCAACAGATTCCTGCCTGGTTGAACTCAGGCAAAACCAGCTCCGGATCTGGCGTCCCGAAACAGGGGTCATCGATGAGATTTACGACTTGCCGGAAAGCTTTGGGGATTACGAACCAGTATCGGTGGAGGACATCAATACCGGTGAGCATTATCACTTCTTGATATCCAACTCTGGGAATATTTACAAGTGCCATGCCAACCTTGTGGAAAAAATACTCATAAATCCGGATTCCACTGAATTGCCCACCAACCTGGGCGTCTGCCGGATCGGCGAATACTCGCCCTGCCTTGTGTTCGCCCGGGGCAGCAAACTTCTGGCAATCAACCAGGTCGGAACACTCTTGCCGGGATACCCGGTAGCTTACCACGGTTTTCGGGCTCAACCCGGATCGCACCTGAAGATTAGGTTGGCACCCGGGGCCGCATCCGAAACCGAAGGCAGCATTGTCTACATCACTTTGGACAATGGAAACTGGCTTGCCGTGGACGGCATATACGGTATCAACTACGCTGAAAGCGTTTTCTCAATCAAACCAGGCCCATATGACCAGTTCAGTTATCAAGCCGGTGATGAGGTCTCAACCTGGTTTTTCATCAACAGAGATAATTCCCTGGTAGCAGCGGAGAGATTTGATCAGGAAACACAACCCTATGTATGGTCTGGGTTCAGGGATGAGGGGACCGGTTTCAAACAGATCGCCTTTACCCAGCCTCAAGCCCATGACTCCCGATTCCGAGCCTATGTGTTTCCCAACCCTGGACGTGACAGGTTGGCTACCTTGCGACTGGAAAATCCCGAAGGGCTGGTTGAGTACAATCTGTATGACATCTCGGGAAAACTGCTTTACAAGAATCAGCTGCAGACGCAATTGGAAAATTATCGAGATCAGCAGATTGATATCTCCGGACTGACATCCGGCGTATACCTTATCACTGTGCAAAACAAGGGCGAATGCCGCAAAGTAAAATTCGCAGTTGAAAAATGACCAGGACTTAAAAAGAGGACATTATGCGCTATAAACTGACCATAACGGCACTGATCTTCCTGATCGGAATTGCAACTGGCTTATCAGCCAAAGACAGCAATCCGCTCGATGAAATGCTGCTGGGTCCCTCCACCAATACCGTCACGCTGGATAAAAATACAGGGCAGGATACGCTGTTCAACGACATCATCAGGGTGAACTATGCGAAGAAGAATGCCAAACTGGCTATGCTGATGTCAGCTCTTGTACCAGGTGCCGGCCAGTATTACGCTGATAAATCCTCCATCACCAAATTCATTTTTCCCGCCATTGACCTCGCCGTGATCGGAGGGATGATCTATTACAACAACGAGGCCAAGAAAAAAGCCGATATTTACAAGGATTACGTCAATGACACCGTGCAGATGCAATTCGGCAGCATAACCTACAGTGGATCCCGCTACCGCAGGGATTTTCAAACCTCTGTACAAAACGAATTGATAGCTATACATACCAACGATATCTATGACGGTGAATTCTTTAGTCTGGACGGGAATAACTCCCAGCAGTTCTATGAGGACATAGGCAAGTATGACAAGTTCATTTTCGGATGGATCGACTGGTACATGCTCTTTGCTGAGAATAGTTATGATGGAGGCGTACCGGACCCGGAGCCTCAGTTTGTTTTCAGTTTGATGAGCCCGCCCCTGTCCCCTGACGACCCCAGGATCAACAGCTACCAGAATAAATGGCTTGGGAATCTGCCCCTGGATGGAAGTTCCATCTCCTACCTGGCGCCCGCTTCCGGGCTGAGAGATGAGTATAAAAAACTCAGGAAAGCCTCGGAAGATAAATACCGGACCGCAAATTATGTCTCCTTCGGCCTTGCTCTCAACCATATTGCCAGCGCCATCGACGCCATCAGGGTGGCCAACAAAGTTAACCGTTTCTATTTGTCGAAAAATGACATCAAGCTGCACTATTACGCAAGCCACCGCAACGGAAACATCACTCCCATGCTGGGAGTCAATCTGAGTTTCTAAGCTAATGATACGACTTTTTTTCAGAATCCTGCTTCTGATTTGCATATTCTTATGCGCCAACAACGCGATGCAGGCTAAATCTCTTCCCAAGGCCATGGTGATGTCTGCTCTGCTGCCTGGCTGCGGCGAGATATATTCAGGGCATTTGAACCGCGGCGTGGCGCTCATAGCTGCCGATGCGGTCCTCTTGTTTGGGGCTGACAGATTCGGTAGGGAAACAAACTGGCTGGAATCCTCCTATAAGCAATATGCCCTGTCCAAAGCAGGGATAGAAACCGGCGGCGACAGCGAGTATTACAAATTGCTGAACGATTACTACAGCAGTGAACTGTATAATGACGAGATCGAGCAATACTTCCGGAATCTTGGACTGGCCAGATTCAACAATCCCAATTACTACAGCGAGGAAATTACTTTGTACAGCATTTCAGATCACGACGCCTGGAACTGGCAAAGCATATCTGACTGGCAGAAATACCGTAGCATCAGGAAAGACAGGCAAAAAATGGTGATGAATCGCAAGCTTGTCATCGGAGCCGCCATTTTCAACCGCGTGATTAGCGTCTTGGACGCAGCATACCTGACCAGGAATTACAACAGAAAACACCGGGCCAGCATATCCATCCAGCCCGACCTGATCAATGATCGGGTAATACTAAGTTGTGCATGGGAGTTTTAAAATGACCCTTATCAACACAAAGACTCGAATTATACTGATTTCAGCCGTACTTTGCCTGTTATCCCTGAATTTACAGGCCGGCCAATATAAATTCAGCCCCTTGTTGAAATCCGCCTTGTTACCCGGTTGGGGCCAGTTGTCTTTGGACCGCAGTTACGGTTACGGCATGATAGCTGGAGAAATCCTGTTCTGGTCAGCGTATTGTTACAACTTGAACGAGCAGGACCTGAAACACAGGGAATCCTATGAATACGCTCTACAATATGCCCACGTCAATCCGGGCAATTATCCAGACCAGTATTATCGCGATCTTGCCAAGTTTCAATCGAGCGGTTTTGAGGCAGGCGGATACAACTCCATGGTGAGGACCCAGGCGCTGGAGCTTTTTCCCGGAGACCCGGTTCAGCAGCAGCAATACATAGACCAAAACTCCATCCCGGATAATATGGCCTGGAATTGGGACAGCCAGCAGTATCGCAAAAACTACAGCAGCATCCGCAACGGCATTCTGGAGTTACGGGACCGGGCACAGTTGATCACAGGCATTATGATCGCCAACCACGTGCTCAGCACCATAGACATGCTTAGACTGAAGAAACACTGGACGAACAATATCAGAACATCTTTCCGCTACGACAACCAAACACCCACCCTTATGCTGCAAGTCGATTTTTAACCGCGCTGGCTCAGGACGGGCTTCCGGGTATCAGCAGACTTTTTTCAGGGCAGCGGCAACCTCTTCGGGTTTAATTGTCAGCAGGCAGGCCAGATGCTTCCGGGGGCAGATTTTGCCGCCATGCAATGAGCAGGGCTGACAGCTGATGTTTTTGCAGATAACAACTGCCTTGGGATTTAGCGGCCTGAATCCGAGCTTCGGGTGAGTGGCACCAAAGACAGCAACTTGAGGTTTATTAAGAGCCGCCGCTATGTGCATTGGCCCGCTGTCGTTCGTAATCACGGCATCCGCGGCCGCTATTGCATCGATAAGCTCTCCCGGACTGAAGAAACCGGCCAGATCAACCGAGTTGTTACCCGTTTTTGAATGAATCCATTCAGTTAGTTCCTTCTCTTCCCTGCTCCCCATCAACCAGAAATAATAGCTTTCTCCCGCAGCGAGGATGAATTTGACCCAGGATTCTTGGGGATACATTTTTGTGGAATGGGTCGCTCCTGGGAAAAGGGCAATCACTTTCAATCCGTCTTGTTTGTGGTAAATCTGCCTCAGAGTCCGCGATTTTTCTTCCGCGGGAAACAGCTTGGGAAAAAGCAAGCCATTCCCCAGATCCGGTTTTGCAAGCCTTACGCCAGCCCGGATCAAAGCAGTCAGGTATAATTCAAGAGTAGAATCGATCACTTGGGAAGATCTCTTTTTTGCTATTGCCCGCCTGAGCTGGTGTTTTTTATCATAAGTGATCTTCTTCGCACCCGGGCAAAAGAGCTTGATCAAAAATGAAGACAATTTGTTATGCAGGTCAAAGACAAGATCGTATCTCGCCTTTATCAATGACAGGTGTTGGCGGATTGATCCGGAATAGTTAATGACCGTGATAAGCATCCCGAAGGATTGCGGCACTTCCCGGAATCTGGCTTTGGCAATATAATGCAGTTCAGCTTCAGGAAACTCTGTGTGCAGTTTCCAGACAACAGGCTGGGTCAGGATAATATCTCCCAAAGAACTGAGCCGAATGATGAGGATCTTCATACATTAATCAAAGGACGTAGACATTAGGGAATGCTTGTTGTCAGCCAAACAGATTGATTACCTCGGCCATGGCCTGATCAAGTTTTCCGGTTTCACGTCCGCCCGCCATGGCACTATCAGGTTTGCCACCGCCCTTGCCTCCCACCAGACCGGCGATCTGCCCCGCAAGTTTGCCGGCATGGAATCTAGGCAAAAGGTCTTTCGTAACGCTGACATTGATGGAAACCTTGTCCTCAAGCAGGGCGAATAGTACGGCAACAACAGATCCCCGGCTGTCCCTGATGCCATCGCCGATCAATCGCAGCTCATCTGAAGAGCTGACGTCAAGCTTTTCCGCGATCAGTGAAAAGCCATCTTTCCTAACCGCCTTATGCATTAGCGCTTTAACAATGTCCCGGATGGCAGTCGACTGGTGCTCTTCCAGTTTCTGTTGAATTTCAGCCTGATTTTTCAGCAGTTGATCAACGCGCTCGAACAGCTTCTTTTCAGGAGTATTGAGTTTCAAAGCGAGGGCTGCGATTTTATCCTGCATGTCCAGTACCCAGTTTTCGGCAGCGTCGCCGGTAATGGCTTCCATTCTGCGGATCCCTGCCGCCGAAGATGATTCAGAGACGATCTTGAAAAAGCCGATCTCACCGGTTGATGCTATGTGCGTCCCGCCGCAGAGTTCCTTGGAAAATCCCTCTATGCTGACAACCCGTACTTTTTCTCCGTATTTTTCTCCAAAAAGAGCCACGGCGCCTTCCCGTCGCGCCTGGTCCAGTTGCTTCAAATCAACTGAAACCGGCTTGTCTTCCCTGATCTGTTCATTGACCATTTTTTCGACAGCCCTAATTTGTTGAGCCGACAACGCTTCGAAATGGGCGAAATCAAAACGCAGATAATCCGGCGCCACCAGGGAGCCCTTTTGCTGGACATGTTCTCCCAAAACAGTCCTCAGGGCTTTATGCAGAAGGTGGGTGGCAGTATGGTTGCGGGCGGTCCTCTTTCTCCTATCCAGATCGATCTCGGCAATCACTTCATCTGCAGCGACCACTCCAAATTCCAGCTTGCCATAATGAACGATCAGGTCATTACTCTTGGTGACATCCACCACATTAACTGACATGTCATCGTTGAACACCCGGCCAGTATCTGCTAACTGTCCTCCAGCCTCGGCGATGAACGGGGTCCGCTCAAGCTGAAAGAAAATCTTGTTATCGTCGTCCAGGCTGTAGCGCATAATTCTTGTTTTAACTCTGGACTGCTCATACCCGACAAATTCAGTTGTTTCTCCACCCCGGATTTCAATCCAGTTTATCCGCCGTGTATTCTGTTTGAAATCTCCTGCTTCACGAGCCCGCTTTTTCTGTTTTTCCATTTCCTGATCAAATCCCTGCCTGTCCACTTCGAGTTTTTTTTCCTCCGCCAGAATAATTGTCAGGTCCAGCGGGAATCCGTATGTATCATATAGCATAAAAGCATGTTTCCCAGACAGTTTACCCACTTTTTGCGCTGCAACAATCTCGTTGAATTTTTCCAGGCCAGTATCCAGAGTCTGGTTAAAACGGGTTTCCTCCGCCTTGATCACTGATACTACATATTGCCGCTTCTCGTTAAGTTCATGGTAATGGTGACCCATCAGCTCCGCTATAATATCCACAAGTTTATAGAGGAAGGGATCATGCATGTCGAGCAAGCGCCCGTAGCGGGCAGCCCTTCTCAAGATGCGCCGCAGCACATACCCTCGGCCTTCGTTGGACGGGAATCCTCCATCCGCCAGCGCGAAGCATAGGCACCTGACGTGGTCCGCTATAACCCGGTGCGCCATTCCGTCTTCTCGGGCATAGGGATGGCCGGTCAATTCAGTTATCCTGTCCATGATAGGCAGAAACAGGTCGGTATGATAATTGGATGTCTGCTCCTGTAAAACCTGGCAGATCCTTTCCAGCCCGGCCCCGGTATCAACATATCTGGCCGGCAGGGGATTCAGCTTTCCCTTGTCATCGCGGTTGTACTGAATGAAAACAAGATTCCACAGCTCAATGAAGCGAGCGCAGTCCCCATTTACTTTACACTCATGCCCCGGGATATGCTGTTTGTCGCAAAAACCTTCACCCCGATCGATATGGATCTCAGAGCAGGGTCCGCACGGCCCCGTCTCCCCCATTTCCCAAAAATTATCCTTGTCGCCGTGGACGGACATGTTTTCTTTGTTGATATCGGTCTCGCCCAGCCACAACTCTTTGGCTTCCATGTCGGTATGGTGGACTGTGGCATGCAGGCTGCCCTTTGGGAGTTTCCACACTTCTGTCAGCAGTTCCCAGGCCCAGATGATGGCTTCCTTTTTGTAATAATCGCCGAAGGACCAATTGCCCAGCATTTCGAAAAATGTGTGGTGATATCCGTCCTTGCCGACTTCTTCCAGATCGTTGTGCTTGCCTCCGGCCCTAATGCATTTCTGACTGTTCACGGCCCTTGGGCTGGCAGGTTCATGCAGTCCGAGAAACACAGGTTTGAACTGATTCATGCCTGCGTTGGTAAAGAGCAAAGTCGAGTCATCGGTGGGGATGACGGGAGAGGAAGGCACAAAAACGTGCCCCTTCTGCACAAAGAATTCCACGAATTGCCTGCGGACATCATTGCTGGAGATCATGCCTCCGCTCCAAATTCGTCCTGATGCTCCTCCACCCATTTTTCCGCGCTCCAGGCGGCGATCGCCCCATCGCTTGTGGCAGTTACTACCTGGCGTAGAACTTTGCAGCGCACATCGCCAGCGGCAAAGATGCCGGGGATGTTCGTATGCATGAACTCGTCAGTGATGATGAAGCCGTTGGGATCAAGGTTAAGCCTCGATTCCAGCAAGCCCGTATTGGGCAGGATGCCTACATAAATGAAAACTCCGTCCACCGGGAGGAAGGTGATCTTGTCGGTTTTCCGGTTGTACAGTTCCAATTCGGAAACTTTGATCTCACCCTTGATTTCCTGCACGACGGTATCCCAGATAAACTCCATTTTGGAATTTTTGAAAGCCCGCTGTTGGATTATGTATTGGGCGCGGAGTGCGTCACGCCTGTGGATCACATAGACCGTGTCCGCAAATTTAGTCAGAAACATGCCCTCTTCGATAGCGGAATCCCCGCCTCCCACAACCACCACTTTCTTATTGCGGTAAAACGCGCCGTCGCAGGTTGCGCAGTATGACACTCCCCGTCCGGTCAACCTTTCCTCGCCCGGCACGTTAAGCCTTCTTGGTGATGCTCCGGAGCACAGGATTATGCTCTTGGCGCGATATTCCTGATCCGCCGCGCCTGCTATCTTGCACTTTCCCTCCAGACCGAGGGCAGTGATCTCAGCTTCAATGAAATCTGCCCCGAAACGCTCAGCCTGCTTTTTCATAGTGTCTGTAAGTTCAAATCCGGTGATGGGATTTTCAAAGCCTGGATAGTTCTCAACCTCTTCCGTGACATTGATCTGTCCGCCTACCAGGGCTTTTTCAAAGACAGCCGTTTTCATTCCGCTCCTGGCTGCATATATCGCGGCTGACAAGCCGGCCGGCCCCGCTCCTATGATTATTACGTCATACCTCATGGTGTTCCCTTTGCAATCATTAATAATGTTTCATTATCTAAAATATAATGTTTCCGTCAATAGCAAACTGCAGGCAAACCCCTCAAAACCGGAACACTCTCCCTGCCTGATCGCTACCTGTAAACCACGCGGGATCAAGCAAGGAGAATAGGAAAATGGAAAATTTACTTGCCTGATTTGCATTGATGGATAAAATGGAAAATTAATAAAGAGTATATGCCTTACAGGCATGTGATCACATAATGGATTGAACATCAGAAGTTTAGTATTGGAAATTGAATAAAAGGAGATTCCGCATGAATAGAGAATCCGGGCCTCCCGACGGGCTGGACATCGCCTCTGAATTTCCACCCAATACGTTTGAAGAATGGAAAACGGCAGTTGAAGAAACGCTCAAGGGCGTTCCCTTTGACAAAGCGATGACCACCAAAACGTATGAGGGGATTGATCTTCAGCCCATATACTGCATGACGGACATACAGGATCTGCCACATCTGAATTCCTTCCCAGGGCACCCGCCCTACGTGCGCGGAAATACGGCGGATGGTCATATCCTTCGCAGTTGGATAATAGCGCAGGAACAGAATCATCCGGATCCCACCCAAGCCAACCGGATAATATTGGATGAACTGAACAAAGGTTTGACGGCCGTCAACCTGAAGCTGGACAGATACACGAAATGGGCCACGCTGCCTGTATTGGAAACTTTCCACCCGGACGGCATCTGGCTTAACGGCCTGGATGACCTCCGCTCCCTGTTGAAGGGAGTTAACCTGTCAGCGGTTCCACTCCTGATAAAAACAGGCGAAGCAGGGCCTGTAATCCTAAGCCTCATCAACGCCTACTGCAAAGAGAACAAGATCGGGACAGAGACACTGACAGGCCTGGTCGGTTTTGATCTGATTACATCGTTGCTGGAAGATGGAGAACTCCCTTTCCCCGAGACCGATAAGTGGGTCCCCTATTATCAGATGATTACCTGGGCTACTGCCAACTCCCCCAAGTTGCGGACCATTCTACTAGACGGGCACTTCTGGGGTTCCCGGGGAGCGGACGCATTAACTGAACTCGCTTACTTGGTCTCTGCAGCGGCAGAATATATCAATGCCCTGCTGGATACGGGGATGACGATGGAGAAGATCTCACCCAGTTTCCAGATCAACCTGAACCTTGGTTCAAACCTGTTCATGGAGATCGCGAAAGTCCGCGCCGCCAGGTTGCTTTGGTCAGAACTGATGCGGGCTTACGGCGCAAATCCGGAAAACCGCAAAGTATGGATCCACGGAGTAACTTCCGCTTTTAACAAAACCATATATGAACCGTACGTCAACATCCTCAGAACAGCCACTGAAAGCTTCAGCGGAGTTATCGGTGGCCTGGACAGCCTGGAAGTGAGCCCCTTCGATTTCAGGATCAAGCCTGATGACGAGTTTTCTCGCCGGGTGGCGCGCAATCAGCAGATCCTTCTGGAAGAGGAATCTCATCTCAACAAGGTTATCGATCCGGCCGGGGGCTGTTTCTACATCGAAAAACTTACGTCCCGGCTGGCTGAGGATGCCTGGTCAAAAATGCAGAAGATAGTAGCCGAAGGAGGATTGTTCCAAGCGGTTTTGGCGGGAAGGATTCAGGCAGAAGTGCGGCAGAAAGCACAGGAAAGAAAGCAGAATGTTGACATGCGCAAGGATGTTTTCGTGGGTGTCAACATGTTTGCCAATCCCCTGGAACAACCTCTGGAGTTAACTGATGATTACAACCGGAAGGATCTGGAAGAACGTTATGAGTCTGCCCTGGCCAAGCAAGAAGAGCCAAGGCCCGGCCTGGAAGAAGCATTACAGAAACTGTCAGATCACGGCAACTATAAATCCACGATTGACCTCTTGACTGAAGCAATGCTGCTGGGGGCGACATTGGAAGAGGCCTATGACAGAATACTGGGGGAAGGGGCCGCCCTTACGACAGAAGCCTTACCGAGGTGTCACGCCACGGGGGATTTTGAAGCACTCCGATCCAGAATTGACCAATACAAGCAATCCAGCCAGACTAGGCTGTTCGTATTCCTGGCCAATATGGGACCCCTTTCCCAGCACAAGGCCAGAGCCGATTTTGCCATGGGATTCTTCCAGGCAGGCGGTTTTGAGGTTCAAAGCAATGACGGATTTACAACCGCAGAAGAAGCGATAGAAGCTGCGCTGCAATCGGGTGCCAAGGCTGTCTGCATCTGTTCAACGGATGATACCTACTCCGATTGGGTTCCCCAATTGGCAGGCGGGATAAAAAAACGAAAACAGGACATGACAATGATTTTGGCAGGATTCCCCAAAGACATGGCAGAAAAATATGCTGAGCAGGGAATTGACATTTTCATCCATATCAAAGCGAATGCCCTGGAAGCCCTGACATCGCTTGCCAACCGGATGGGGGTGGAAGCATGAAACCTGACTTGACCAAGATAAAACCAAGCTTTGCTGAGGCTGGCCTGAGCTGGGATGAATTCAAAGCTCAAATCGAACAGCAGGCTCGGAGGGACTTTCAGGACCTGCTTTGGAAAACCAATGAGCAGATCACTGTGAAGCCGATCTACACAGGCGCAGACGCAAAAGGTAATCCGCTGTTCGATTATATGTCCGGGTTGCCTCCGTTCCTGAGAGGGCCTTATCCATCCATGTTCATTCAGCGCCCCTGGACGATCAGGCAATATGCCGGCTTTTCCACAGCCGAAGAAAGCAACGCGTTCTACCGCCGCAACCTTGCCATGGGCCAAAAAGGGTTATCCATAGCATTCGACCTGGCAACCCACCGGGGTTATGACAGTGACCACCCCCGTGTCATTGGTGACGTCGGTAAAGCCGGAGTGGCGATAGATTCCATTTTGGACATGAAGATTTTATTCGATGGCATACCACTGGACCAGATGTCAGTTTCCATGACCATGAACGGAGCCGTCCTCCCCATCATGGCCTTTTATATCGTAGCCGCGGAAGAGCAGGGAATTACAACCGAACAATTGACAGGCACTATCCAGAATGACATCCTCAAGGAATACATGGTCCGCAATACATATATTTACCCGCCCGAAGCCAGCATGCGGATCATCGCGGATATATTTTCCTACACATCAAAAAACATGCCCAAATTCAACAGCATCAGCATTTCCGGCTATCACATGCAGGAAGCGGGCGCTACCGCTGACCTGGAAATGGCTTACACCCTGGCCGACGGCTGGGAATACATCCGCACCGCAATCGGAGCCGGCATAGACATAGATGTGATCGCCCCCCGTCTTTCCTTTTTCTGGGCTGAGGGTATGAATTACTTCATGGAAGTGGCGAAACTGCGGGCCGCCAGAGTGCTCTGGTCTAAGATCGTCAAGGGATTCAGCCCTAAAAATCCCAAATCAATGGCCTTGCGGACCCACTCCCAGACCAGCGGCTGGAGCCTGACTGAACAGGACCCGTTCAACAATGTCACCCGCACATGCATAGAAGCATTGGCAGCCACGCTCGGACACACTCAGTCACTGCATACCAATTCTCTGGACGAGGCGATTGCCCTGCCAACCGATTTCTCGGCCCGCATAGCGCGCAACACACAGCTTTACCTGCAGAATGAAACAGGCATCTGCAACGTGATAGATCCTTGGGGCGGCAGCTGGTTTGTGGAAACCTTGACCAACGATCTGCTGCACAGGTCGTGGTCACATATCATGGAAGTCGAACAATTGGGCGGTATGGCCAAAGCGATAGAACACGGCCTGCCCAAAATGCGAATAGAGGAAGCCAGCGCCCGCCGGCAGGCCCTGATCGATTCCGGTTTGGAAACGATCGTAGGAGTCAATAAATATCGCCTGCAGGAAGAAACCCCCATTGATATCCTGGAAGTTGACAACACTGCGGTGCGGGAAGCTCAGGTCGCCAGATTAAGACAACTAAAATCCAACCGAGATGAGGCCAAGGTCGAGGCCGCGCTGGAAGATATCAAGAAATGCGCCGGGACCGGGGAAGGCAATCTATTGGATTGCTCAGTTAAAGCAGCCAGGGCAAGAGCCACCCTGGGCGAGATATCCGATGCCATGGAAAAAGTCTTTGGGCGTCATCAGGCCACTACCAAACTCATAACCGATGTTTATAACAGCGAGTATGGAAAGATGCATGAGATCGAAGAGGTCAGGATCCTGACAGACATTTTTGCCGAACATGAAGGCCGCCGGCCCAGGATACTGGTGGCTAAAATGGGACAGGACGGCCATGACAGGGGAGCCAAAGTGGTCAGTACCGCTTACGCTGACATGGGTTTCGACGTTGATGTCGGTCCCCTCTTCCAGACTCCCGAAGAAACGGCTCGCCAAGCAGTCGAGAACGATGTCCACATCATTGGCATGAGTTCACTGGCAGCAGGGCATAAAACACTTCTGCCCCAATTAATGCAGGAGTTGAAAAACCAGGGCCGGGAAGATATTATTGTAGTCGTGGGAGGGGTCATACCTTCCCAGGATTATGAATATCTGCTGCAACACGGGGCTGTGGCCATATTCGGGCCGGGGACCAAGCTGACTGAGGCAGCTGTGCGGATCATGAAAGAGCTGTTTGCAAGATACGGTATCAGGCTGTGAAAAGAAAAAAAGGCGGAAGTAAGCTACCTGAATGGGCTCCCGCCAACGCTGACCGGAAATTCGCCTCACGAATTATCGAAGGGGAAAGATCCGCACCTGCCACCAATAGCGCCTCATTGCAGGGAAATCGCTCCCGGCTTGCCTGGACAGACGTTGACAAACTTGTGGAAGGAGTTCTATCCTCTGACAGGACATTATTATCAAAAGCTATAACGCTGATCGAAAGCAACTCTACACAGCATTTCGCGCTTGCCCAGGAATTGGTCAAGCGTCTTTTACCATATGCGGGCAAATCAGTCCGGATTGGGATCACGGGCGTACCCGGCTCCGGGAAAAGCACTTTTATAGAAACATTCGGAAGCTGGCTGATAAGTCAGGGAAACAAAGTGGCGGTATTGGCCATCGATCCCAGCAGCACAATTTCCAAGGGCAGCATTCTAGGCGATAAAACCAGGATGGAAAAACTTTCCCGCCTTGATAATAGTTACATCCGCCCCTCTCCCTCCTCAGGAGTATTGGGCGGCGTTGCTAGAAAAACCCGCGAGACGATCCTTACGTGCGAGGCTGCGGGTTATGACGTCATCCTGGTCGAGACAGTAGGCGTAGGGCAGTCTGAGGTTACAGTAAGATCAATTGTTGACTTTTTCCTTCTGCTTCAGATCACGGGAGCCGGAGATGAACTGCAGGGCATAAAAAAAGGCATCATGGAACTGGCTGATCTGATAGTGATCAACAAAGCTGACGGCGACAACAAACATAAAGCGGAAACTGCCAGGGCTGAAATTGCGCATATATTGAACTTTATCGCCCCCATAACGAGCGGCTGGAAAACGACGGCCATAACCTGCTCGGGCGTGGAAGGCATCAATATAGATAGTATCTGGAAGATCATTACAGACTTTACCGAACAAACCAAGGTCAGCGGTATCTTCCAGCAAAGGCGGATGGATCAGCAATTGGAATGGCTGGATTCAATGTTGACAGATGCATTGCTGGACTTGTTGCACAACGATCAGGAAGTACAGTATACATACAGGCAGCTTAAACAGGAAATCCTCTCGGGAACTAATACCCCCGCTCTGGCGGCAAGCATTTTAATAGAGCTTTTCAGAAAGAATATCAGCCCTGTCAAGAGCGGGGATGGTTGAATTTCAGGACCAGAATCGACAGATCATCTGTTTGACTGGTCTGGCCGATGAAGGTATGCACATCACCGATAATAGCATTGGCAATGCCTTCCGGAGTGGGATTCTGCATCTGTGATATTATCTCTTCCATTCTTTCTAAACCGAAGAATTCTTCCTGATCAGTCATAGCCTCCGTAATTCCGTCAGTAAACAGGATAAGATAGTCCTGGGCATCAAGCTGCATTGATGAAGAAGATATTTTCAAGTCTTCAAAGATACCCATAGCAGTGCAATGAGTTTCGCCAAACCGGATACTTGAGAGCCCGGGTTTTTTTAGACATAACGGAGTGTGACCCGCATTGCAGTAATCGACGACTCCGGTTTTCAAGTCTAGGGTTCCGACAATACAGGTAATGAAATTTGCCTGTTTGTTGTTTGCACAGAGATAAGAATTCACTTCCCGGACAATTGATACGACTGAACTTGAATATCTGGCCTGCGATCGGATCAGCGTCTGGGCCATCGTCATTAGGATAGAGGCTACAATACCCTTGCCAAATACATCTGCAATCACAAAGCATAAAAAACTGTCATTAATCATAAAAGCATCGTAAAAATCCCCGCCGATGTCCTCGGCGGATTCCAGAATACCAAAGATACTGACTTCCTTAACCTCCGTTAGCAGATTTTGGTTGGAAGGTATGATTTTTTGCTGTATCTGTGCTGCAAATTTTAACTCTGCAGTAATCCTGTCCTTTTCCTTGGTTGTGATGACAAGATTCTCCATGAAGGTTTTTAGTTCGCGCTGCATGCGGGAAAAAGACGTGGTCAGCCTTGAGACCTCGTTTTGCATGTTAGAATCTGGTATGACCGCGTTGAAGTCGCCAGCACCAATCTTTTCAGTTGCTTTTACAAGAGCTCTCAGTGGTTTGAAAATTGAGTTTATCCTTACGTAAACAGAAACAAGAAGCAGCAGTAATCCGAAAACAAGTATCAGGTTAAAGATCAATATGACGCGATTTAGGTCACCCATTATCTCGCTGTCCCTGAATTCAACTCCGACAGACCATTTATTCAAGGAAACCGGAGCATAATACATCCACCGGGAATCATAGTGGGAGGATTTCGGTAGCCTGACAAAGCCCCTGCCACCTCTGACCATGTCTAGGCCAATACGGCTTAAATCCTCAACATTAACATGGCTGGCATAATTAAATATTGTATAGTTCAGAATAAGACTATCAGCCGGGTGTGTCACATAAGTCCCATTGCTGGTAAGGAGTGTTGCGAAGCCAGTCTTTAGGACTGTTGTCTGAGCAACAATCCTTTGCAACACTTTCAGCGAGATGTCTGTTCTGATTACTCCCGCCAGGATGGAATCGACAAAAATCGGTACGGAATAAGACGTAATAGGTTCGGTGTTAATCCTATTGTCAACCCATGGTTCAGACCAAAAGGGTCTTGCTGTGTATACAGGAATTATAAACCAGTCTTCGATCTGATAGTCTCCAGGGTCTTCCGAGGCATACAATGCCGTTGGTTCCTCTTCGAGAGTATGGTATGTAACAGGTTTTGCGTGCTTGTTCTTTCTCAGGTATTGAGGAGTGTAAGCAACGCTGATTGATGATATTTCTTGGCTGGAACTGATCTGATGCGAGAAATACTGCTTCTCATCCCAGTTCATTGCTTCCTGGCTGATAAGATATGCGTTGCTGTTAGCCTGGGTCTCGACCCTCGACAGTATTCCCTCAATCTTGCCAATGTTATCTGCTGCCAGGCTCCGAGCCATCATCTCTGCGTTTTTTACCATCACTCTACGAATCATGACCTGGCTGACGCTGAACATAAGGAGGAATATTATAATCGAAAGCATAATGATAAGCACCACCATTTGCAGTGCAAAGGTTTTCTGGAGTCTATTCAGAAATCTCATGCGCGGTAAACTCCTTATACGGCAAATGCTTCATTATAATTCCGTTCTCTATCAACATTCCAACTGCCGACAGATAATCCTCTTCTGAAAGTTCACCAAACTCTTTTGAATTATGCATGACGGCATCGTGCATCTTCTCCAGCATCCACTTCTGATGAGGTATATTGACAGGAAGGTGTTCTTTCTTCAGATAATTGATCACGATAGAAATGGCTTCATTCTGATGATTAAAGGCATATATCCACCCATCCAGAGTAGCCTCGGCAAAATCCCTGCATACTTCTGAATTATCACTAAAATACTTCAGATTGCAATAAATACCGTCCTCGGGTATGTTAACACCGTAATCGGCCAGGGGAAACACTATCAGTTGCTCGGGTTCGTTACCATGATTGATAAAAATGTCATACTCATTGTAGTACATCATGTTCATGACGTCGACCACCCCGTGGGATAGAACATTGGTAGTCCAGGAAACCGGAACAATTTCAGCATTTATCTTATGTTTTTTTAAAAATGCTATTGAAGGTTCTCGGAAGTCATTTGGCCATAAGCCCACCCTTCTGCCATTAATATCTTCAATTTTTCTGATACCGCTGCTTTGCTTTGCCACCAGCAGCAAGGATGATTTTTGTGATGTTTGAGCAATATTGACGATCTGTTTGCCGTGGTCTATTTCACGCAGAGCGGTGGTTAAAAACATCGAAACGATATCTGCATTGCCATGATTTAAGGCTTCTGAAGATGTTTTCTTGGGTCCCCCCATAGCTATCTGCACATCCAAGCCCGCGTTACTGTAAAATCGCTTTTCCTTGGCTATGTAAAACCCAGCAAACTGAGCTTGGTGAAGCCAATGGGTTTGGTATTTTACTGAAATGCCGATAGGGATCTCTGTTCCCTTTTTGTTAGATGACGGCTTTTCTTCACTGATTTCTTTTGAATGTTCAGAACACGAAATCAAACATAATGCTGAAAACATGCAAATCCAAGATAAGGGAGCAACCAGTCTGAACATCCCTATTTTCATACCAATCATCTCCATTTAACGATTCAATAAAACCTCATATTCTTTTTGTCTAAAGCTTTTTAAATGATTCGAGCATCATTTGTCAACAGAAATCAGCCGGTTGTTTCCGGAAAGGAGATTCATATTGATGTCTGACATAGCATATCAGTATATTCTTGCTGATTTTGCTCAATGTCTTTCTAAGATGCATCAGTGGTCTTCCAGATACTAATTTTTCAAGCAGATCCATAAGGCTATTTGACAAAAAACAGCATCTTTGTTTTATTGGTCAGGAGATTAGTAACTACCATAAAGAGAATACTTATGGCATAATAAGGATTAATAATATATGAAGAACTTACTTCTTGATGGCAATTCTCTGACATTGGAAGATGTAGCTATTGTTGCTTCATGTCCACTGATAAACATCAGATTGTCCCCCGAGGCTGAGAGAAAAGTTGAGAAATGTCGCGCATATGTTGAGAGAATTATAGCAGAAAAAAGAATTGTGTATGGGCTAACTACCGGCTTTGGCAAATTTGCCAATATTAATATTTCCAAGAAGGATGTTGATAAGCTTCAGGAAAATCTAATTGTCAGTCATGCCATCAGTGTTGGCCAACCATACGACATAACCCAAACCCGGGCTATTATGCTGCTTCGTGCAAACGTCTTAGCCAAAGGATATTCCGGAATCAGAGCATCAACCTTGAAAAACTTGATCCAAATGATCAATAAGGGAGTGCACCCAATAATACCAAGACAGGGTTCCGTAGGGGCAAGTGGCGATCTTTCCCCTCTCTCGCATTTGGCATTGGTTCTGATCGGCAAAGGCAGAGCCGAGTATCAAGGCATCATTATGGAAGGCAAGACAGCCATGCATAAAGCCGGGTTAAAACCTTTGACACTATCTGCCAAGGAAGGACTTGCGCTTAACAATGGTACGCAGGTGATGACCGGCATAGGCACCTTGCTACTTTTGCAATCTGAACATCTGGCTAGAGCAGCAGATGTAATAGCTGCCCTTACAATAGATGCTATGAAAGGAACCCCTTCAGCGTTCGACCCACTGCTGCATAGAACAAGACCACACTCAGGTCAGATCACCAGCGCCAGTAATATTTTCAAACTGCTGAAATACAGCAAGTTGAGAGAATCGCACCGTCACTGTCTGTATGTGCAAGACCCCTACAGCCTGCGTTGCACACCCCAGGTTCATGGTGCTGTCAGAGATGCGCTCGATTATGTGAGGAGGATATTGGAGGTTGAGATCAACTCCGCTACGGATAATCCGCTGATTTTTCCTGATCAGGACAAGGTGATATCGGGCGGAAATTTTCACGGAGAGCCTGTAGCCATGGCAATGGATACATTGGGTATGGCAATGTCTGAGCTTGCATCAGTCTCCGAACGCAGAACTGAGCAGTTGTTGAATCCGAGTTTAAATAGGGATCTGCCCCCCTTCCTGGCAGCCAGACCAGGGCTGGATTCAGGATTCATGATTGCTCAACTTACAGCCGCTGCCTTGGTATCGGAAAACAAGGTGCTTGCCCACCCTGCCTGCGTTGATTCCATCCCGACTTCAGCCAATCAGGAGGATCATGTCAGCATGGGTTCTATCTCAGCCAACAAGGCTATACAGATCATAACTAACGTGAGCAATGTACTGGCAATTGAGCTCATGATTGCGATTCAGGCCCTAGACTGCCGAAATTTGGCTAGTTCGCCTGCTTTGGAAATCATCAGAACCCGAATCAGGAAGAAGGTCAGACCACTCGAGCATGATAGGGAGTTATCGCAAGATCTCGAGTGGATTAAGCAGTGGCTTGACTCTGAAGAAATCACACAACTGATTGAAAGTAAAGTGCGGATAAAATAACATTTATGAACATCGGAACCTCCATCAAATCGGTGATGTTTCTTGCTATCCTGCCAATCCTGTCAGTTGCCTGCAGTTTTGACAATACCTTATACAATGCCAGAAAATACTATGCTTCAGCGCAGAGCAAACCACTCAACCAAAACGGCAGAGCATCATCACAAGCCATTGATGACTATACCAAGACAATCAAGAAGTGCGGCTACATATTAACAGAACGCAAGAATAGCTCCCAAGTTGATGACGCGCTGTTTTTGCTGGCACAATCTCTTTATTTCAAGGGCAACAGTATTTACCAAGCCAAAGAGCAGTATGAAAATCTGATCAATAACTTTCCGGACAGCCCTTACATACCTGAATCAACATTACAACTGGCCAAGATAGCACGTGAAATAAACCAATTCAAGGAAGCCGAAAGCATTCTAACCGATTACATCCGTAATCCCCGTACCAAAAAATGGCACCCTCAAGCTCTGCTGTTATTGGCTGATTTTGCCATTCAGGACAAGGATTTTGCCAAAGCTACCTTCTGGCTTGAAAAGATCCGCGATCAATACGGAAAATCAGTTTTTGCCCGGGAAGCAGCATTTCTGCTGGGCAAGAATTACTTTGAACAAGGTGAGTATGCCAAATCCCTGGAACAGATGAGTAAAGTAGCACGTTACCGAAGCATAAGGCAGGACGTAAGATTGGACGCCCGTTATTACATAGCTCTTAATCAGTTCAAGATGGTTGAGACGGAACTTAGCCTGACAACAGCGCAAAATCTGTTGAAGGATGAAATCCGTACAGAGAGAGTTTCCGCGATTCAGCTTCTGGTCAGCAGGATATTGCTGAATATGGACAGTGAACAAAAAGCATTAGACCTGCTGCAGACTATCATCAAGAACAACTCTAAGACAATTTCCTCTGCAGAAGCTTACTATCGGCTCGCTGAATACTATTACTACATAAAGAAAGATGTTTCCAGCGCTATTGAGAATTATAATAAGGTCAAAACTGAATCTGCATCCTCACCATTTGCGGATGATGCGAACCGCAAGTTTGAGACTCTAAACTTGATTAAGCAGGGAGTTACTGCGAATCTCATTAAAGATCCCAGATCGCATGTGTTAAAACAGATTGAGATTGCAGACGGATTCTTCAGAGTAATGAATCAGCCCGACTCAGCCCTTGCAATCTATGACTCCGTTGCTGCTTATCCCGAGTACTTGAGACAAAAAGCGGACTCTCTTTCCTACTGTCGTATGATCTTGCAGGTTAAAGCCGATTCACTTTCTGCTGTGAAGACGGAATTGCAGATATCGGAAAAGAATATTACTGATGATTCCATTGCTGTTACAGACAGCATTCATTCTTTTCAGCAAAGTTCATGGAAACCTGAAACAGCATTGAATAATGCTCAGAATGATTCGGTATTTATAGCAGGCGATTTGAACATTGTGCAGCACCCAGATAGCTTGGGAAAAACTGTCTTGCCTGCTCAAATAGCGCAAACCGATTCATCCAAAATACAGGCTGCCCCATCTAGCGAAAACATCTCTGACCAAATCAAACTGCTGCATGATGAGATCGTGGTTATCGATAACGATCTGATAGCAATTAACCAAGTACAGAACGATTTGCAGACGGATTTAGTACCCTTGTCCCTGTTTGTCAAAGCTATGGCTTTACATTCATACGCACTCGACCTAAAGAGGGCGGATGAAGTCCACCAGCAAATGATTAGCACATACCCGAATAACAAATATACTCTGGCACTGACTGCATTTCTTAAGGGAGATCCCGTCATCCCAACAGATCTCAGGTTGCAGCAGGAACAAGCAAAGCTGGATTTTGCCTTGACTGTGTTGCCAGATAATCCAGACTCCGCTTTAGCTGTTCTGGAAGAACTTGTCGAATCTGATTACCCAGAAATCAAGGTTAAGTCAATTTTCAGACTTGGCTGGTATTATACATTCGAATATCCGGACACATTATTGGCTAAACCTTATTTGGACGAGACAATCAGGATCAATCCCCAGAGCGACTACGCAAAAACCGTGAAAAGATTCTATAATGGCAAATCATTCACCTACAGTCAAGCATGGGATGATTTTTCAGCATCCATTATTGATCAGGTTGATTCGCT
The DNA here is from genome assembly GCA_034678545.1 of Cloacimonadaceae bacterium (SeqCode). Classification (GTDB taxonomy): domain Bacteria; phylum Cloacimonadota; class Cloacimonadia; order Cloacimonadales; family Cloacimonadaceae; genus UBA5614. Next base: position 28,507 of record JAXDBS010000077.1, read on the forward strand.
GAACATCGAAAACTTGGGAACGGATTCTGACAGCTTGTCGCGACAAGATACACAGAGCAATCCTGCTCCACTGGAACCGGATAAAGAGCAATCGAAATCTCCTGATGATCTCGTCATAGATCCCGATCTTGAACCGGAAATACCAGGAGATCCCCGGCTTCCAGACCCTAAATGGATAAACAAACCTGATTGAAACAGTTGTGTTTCGCCTTAATAGCAATTGCCTATTTGCCAATCAGAGCACGTGGATTAAACTTGTAGTTTTGGTACTGGGTTCGACTGCAGCGATCATCGCACCGCTAAAAGGGCTGTACTATTTTCTATTCCTGACAGGATTCTATTTCTTTCTTTCGCCTGGGATATTCGGTTTTTTCCTCAAAGGCCTGCAAACCTCCTTGCCTTTCTTTGCGGGATATTCTTTTTTCGCCGTGATCATGGGTGTAACATTTTTTGATATCATCACTTTTTTGCTTAGGCTGTTGGGGCTAGTAATGATGCTGGTCTATTTCTTGTCGGGTTTTTCTGTACATGGTTTGCTTCGGGAACTCCAACCTGCTCTCCGATTTCGCAGAATAAAGCCAATCATTGCATATTGCCTTGCAACTGCTATATTTCTACAAATGTTCAGCGCATGTTTCAAGATGCTAAGGTCACATTGGGAAAAACGTGAGTTAAGAACATCTTCGCTGACTGATGTCATTGTCACTTCAATCCAGGAGAATTGGCGGAACCGCCATATGATCACGCATGAACTGGACAGTATATTGTCCAAAGTGTACGCACCGCACATCTTCATAACCCTTCCCAACATCTTGGGTTGCTTATATATAACAATTATAATTTTAACCATGTCCATTTGATATTTACTGGGATTTAGAGTATTATGCAAAGATTCGCGATTCAGATTGCCTATGACGGGACTGACTACTTTGGCTGGCAGGTCCAGAAAAGATTGAGGACTGTGCAATCTGTTATGGAAAAGGGTTTATCCGAATTCTGCGGCTCCAGAACCAGGATTACTGGAGCAGGGCGTACAGACACAGGAGTACACGCTCTCAACATGACAGCACATTTCGATTACAAAGGGAGTGCCCATCCGGAGCAGATCAGAAAAGGGCTAAGAAGGTTTTTGCCCCCCGATATCCAGATTATCAGGGTAATACCAGTCACTTCAGATTTTCACGCCCGTTATGATGCCATGGAAAGACATTACAAGTACCATATTGCCTTAGAAGAGACTCCGTTCAACCGTTTATATACGGGATATTTTCCCCGCAAGAGAATCCGATCCGAACTCATACGGACAGCCGCATCTTATTTTCTGGGACCTCATGATTTCAGTTCCTTCAGCCGTGAAAACCCTGCTGTGCCAGATCACATCTGCGAAATCCACCAATCCGACCTGGCGGTTCAGGATGATTGCTTGATTTATTCGATCAGGGCTGACAGGTTTCTGCACCACATGGTGCGACGCATGGTTGGAGCCATGGTGAGTATATCCCATTTCGAGATGGATCCAGGAATCATTGCAACCTGGCTGGCCCAGAAGCAGTCCAGGCAAACCATGATTTTTCCCGCGCCTGCTCAGGGGCTTTTCCTGGTTGAGGTGATATACCCCCCGGATAAACTGAAGCCTGACAACAGGAATATCGGAAACCATCAAGACAAATAACCAAGTTTAAAAAATCCTGAAAAGCGTGAACTTCTGCTCCAGCTTTGCAACAGGCTGCTTAAGCTGATCTCGATTTTACAGGATTATGGACAATCCGACCAGTAAGTTGTTTGCAATATGTATCAGTGTATGAGTTAAATTTGGTGCAGAAGGCGGGACTCGAACCCGCACACCCGTTACAGGCACAAGATCCTTAGTCTTGCGTGTCTGCCAGTTCCACCACTTCTGCAAAAATGTGAAAATTGTTGCGGATTCTTATTTGGCTGTTTGAGTTGGAGTTTGGCTTGGCAGCTTATCCTGAAGGCCGGTCCCCCCCGTATTGGGCAGGTTCTTTACCACAAAAGCCAGTACCAGGCAGGAAGCAAGGAACGCTAATCCCAGATATTGGGTCCATTTCTTCAAAAACGCAGATGCCCCGCTACCGCCGAACACGTTCATGGCAGCCCCGCCCAGAGTGGCGTCCAATCCGCCCTTGGAAGTCTGAGAGAGTATCACCAGCACCAAGCCAATACAAATCAGCACGTGGACAATTAATAATACAGTGTATAGTATCATGATTACCTCAATTACACATTAAATCAATATATATGTGTTCAAAAATTTAGTTGCATTCTTTTTGTCAATTGGATTTTACTGCCTAAACACTTTCTGCTATTCATGCAAATCCGTCTTATGCAGAAGCCCCGGCCCATGGTATCAGGCCAGCCCGACTATCTTGCGTAAACGGGCAATCTTACCTGCTGCCAGTTCACGGGCTTTCTGCGATCCCTGCAGCAGGATCTGGTCGATGTAATCCAAGTTCATCATCAGGTTGCAATAGTGTTCCCGAAGCGGCGCCAGGCTTGCATTCATCACTTCAAACAGCGCTGTTTTGGCATGCCCCCAGCCCATGCCTCCTGCTACATACCGCCCCCTGAGCGCAGCTATCTGTTCGGGAGTTGCAAAGTGACGGTACAGGGAGAAAATATTGCATTGATCCGGATCTTTGGGTTCCTCCAAGCTCTGAGAATTCGTGACTATCCTCATGATCAGTTTTTTCAGTTCTGCTTCGGGAGCAAACAATGGTATCACATTTCCGTAACTTTTGGACATCTTACGCCCGTCCAAGCCTGCAACTATCTTGGTATCCTCAGTTGCAAGGGACTGAGGCAGCTTGAAACCCTCACACTGATAAATGAAATTAAAGCTTTCAGCAATGTCAACAGCCATTTCTATATGCTGAAACTGGTCATTTCCGACCGGAACATAATCTGTGTCAAACAACAGGATATCGGCTGCCATCAGGACGGGATAGGTGAACAAACCCATGTTCACGCCATCATCGAGGTCACTGCCATCCTCCCTGTTCTTCTGCACTATGGCTTTATAGGCATGGGCACGGTTCATCAGCCCTTTGGGCGTGAAAGCCAGCAGCAAGGTCATAAGTTCAAAGGTTTCGGGCACTTGCGACTGTCTGTAAAAAAGCACTTTCTCCGGATCTAGTCCGCAGGCTAACCAGGCTGCGGCAAGCTCGTAGGTCAGGTTTTTGAGCGCCGGTGCGTCCTTGATCGCATTCAAAGCGTGATAATCCGCGATGAAATACCGCGCTTCGCAGGTTTCGGCCAGCTTGAGGGCCGGCTTGATAGCGCCGATGTAATTTCCTATGTGCGGTGTTCCGGTAGGCTTGATCCCAGTCAGAGCAACTTTTTTCTGCATCTTTCCCTCAGTCCTAAGCTATTTTCTGTGAACCACTTTTTGGGCCTCGCCAAACAGGTCAATATCTATCACATCATCAATGAGCACGGAAACATGGTCTCCCGCCCTGCAATTTTGGCCTTGGATATTGACCACTCCGTCAATCTCCGGCGCGTCAAACCATGCCCTCCCGGTGCAGGCATGTTCTTGGGGAAAGACCTCCTCCACCAGGACTTCCACTTCATTTCCGATCAATTCCGACAGATATTGCTCACTGAGTTGGCGGTGCACTGCCAGTAATTCAAGTTTTCTTTTACCGGCTGTTTTTGCACTGGGCCGCCCCGGTAAGCTGAAAGCGGGAGTGCCGGGTTCCGCTGAAAAGGCAAAAGCGCCCAGACGAAGAAAGCGGTTGTCGGATATGAACCTGAGCAGTTCATTAAACTTTGCCCTGCTCTCACCCGGGAATCCTGTCATCATTGTTGTCCGGAATTCCGCTTCGGGCATGGCTGAACGGAACATTTCAAGCACGTTGAGGATATCCTTTTTCCGGTAGGGGCGGTTCATCGCTTTCAGGATATCGTCGTTGCAGTGCTGGATGGGGATCTCAAAAGCCCGCACTATCCTGGGCAGGCTTGAGATGGCTGCCACCAGTTTCCTGTTAATGTGGCCGGGGTGTAGATACATCAACCGGATCCACCTATAACTTTCTATGTCATGCAGGCATTTCAGCAATTCAACCAATCCGTCACTCTGCTTCCTGTCCAGGCCGTAGGCAGCAGTGTCCTGCGCGATGACAATTAATTCCGAAAAACCCAATGCGGCAAGCCGGACGGCTTCATCCACCAGATCGGACACATCAGCGCTGCTCAAAGGACCGCGGATGGACGGAATTGTGCAGTAGGAGCAGTTATTGCTGCAACCTTCGCTGATCTTGAGATAGGTAGCGGGACTGTAAGCCAGGGGCCATCGCCGATAGCTGCCCAGTGTTTGTTCTGATATCAGTCGTTCGAATGTTTTATACCCCCTGATCGGAATCCAGGCGTCTATCTGGGGAAACCGGTCTTTCATTTCTTCCAGATACCTTTTCATGATACATCCGGTCACATAAATCCTTTTTATGTCGCCATGCGCTTTGTCCCGGCAAAGCAGTTTCAAGAGCCTGATCAATTCATCGACCGCTTCCTGGATGAAACTGCAGGTATTGACCAGCACAAAGTCCAGGGCTTTTATATCATCAGCCTGTTCAAAACCGTGTTGATTGGCGATGTAGCAAAAAGTCTCGCTGTCCACCAGGTTCTTGGGACATCCCAGGCTGATCAGGAGATAGCGTCTTGGCTTCACAGGAGATGTATGAAGAGTCCCGATCTCAGCTTGGGTTCGAACCAGGTGGACTTGGGCGGCATGATCTCCCCCGCGTCAGCGATGCGGATCAGCTCATCCATGGAAGTCGGGAACAAGGCAAAAGCCACAGCCTCATTGCCAGAATCAACTCTCTTCTGCAATTCGGACAAGCCACGGATCCCGCCGACAAAATCGATCCTCTTGTCCCGTCTGGGATCTCCAATGCCCAAAATCGGGTGCAGCAGGTTGTTCTGCAGGATGGAAACATCCAGGGCCTGAACCACGTTGGCGTTGTCCCATGTTCCGGGCTGTGCCGTAAGTTTATACCATTTCCCGTCGAGATACATTCCAAATGTGTGCTGCCTTTCCGGATGATAAGGCTGGCTGCCTTTATCTTCGATGTCAAACTTCCCCGCCACCGCGTCCAGGAATTGCTCTTTTGCTTGTCCCCTGAGGTCTTTTACGATACGGTTATAATCCATGATGTGCAACTGGTTGTCTGGAAAGATCACAGCCATGATATAATTGAACTCTTCGTCCCCTTTGTAGTCCGGATGCTGTTCCCGGCGCATCATCCCGACCCTGACGGCGGAGGCGGTGCGGTGATGCCCGTCTGCCACGTAGAGGTTATCCAGCTCTGCGAAAGAGCTTTCGATCACCCGGATATCCTGTTCGCCGTCCATGACCCAGAGGGCGTGACCGATACCGTCATCCGAGACGAAATCATATACGGGTGTCTTGGTATCCATGATCCGCCTGACGGTCTCATCGATAACCTGTTGGTGCCGGTAGGTAAAGAATACCGGTGAGGAATGGGCGTTGCAGGTATCGACGTGGCGGATGCGGTCGGCTTCTTTTTCCGCTCTGGTCAGTTCGTGTTTTTTAATTCTGCCATCCAGGTAATCATCTATGGAGGCCAGGCCCACCAGGCCGATCTGGGGGCGGCCGTGCATGGTCTGCCTGTAAATGTAAAAGGACGCGGTTTCATCCTGTACCATCAGCTTATCCGTAATGTATCTGTAGAGATTCTCTCTGGCCTTGGCATAGACCCGTTCATCGTAGAGGTCTATACTCTGGTCCAAATCCACCTCCGGTTTTTCCACGTGGATAAAGCTGAGGGGATGTATCTTAACCTCGCGCCTCGCTTCTTCCGAATCCATGACATCGTATGGCAGTGATGCGATCTCCGCCGCTTGATCAGAACAGGGCCTGACTGCTTTGAAAGGTTTGAAAACGGCCATTACTGTCTATCTCCTTTTAATGTTATCCAATCTTGTAGTAATGTTTCAAAGCGTTGATCAGGTATTCGTGATCCATTACGCCCATTGTTTCCCGGATAGAGTGCATGGCCCACATGGGATTACCCACGTCCACGGTCCGGACACTCAGCTTGGCTGAGGTGATAGGCCCGATCGTAATGCCCGATATGGAATCCGAACGGTTAATGATTTTTTGTACGGGTACTCCGGCAGCCTCACAAACATTGGCGAATCTTGCAAAGCTGTCCGCCGTGGTGGCATAACGCTGCAGCGCATTCATCTTGATGACTGGCCCGTGATTTAGCATTGTGACAAAGGCCGGGTCGTATTTGGCGGCAAAGTTCGGGTGCAGGGCGTTGGCCATGTCGGCGGAAACCAGGAAGGATTTGCGCAACGCGATCAGACTCTCCTCCTGATTCAGATTCTGCACCCAGCAGATTCTTTGCAGAACGTCCCCGGTAAAGGATGAATCAGCGCCTTCAGGGGTCATGCTGCTTATCTCTTCGTTGTCATAGAAGATCGCCACGCTGGTCGTATCCTCTTTTTCGGTTTCCGATATTGCCGCCAGAATGGCATGGGACATGGCCAGATTGTCCAGCCTGCCGCTGACCAGCAATTCCTGGTCCGCTCCGATCAGCGTTGCGGGGGAAGGGTCGTACAGAAAGAGATCATACGCTCCGACCTGATCCTTTTGCACCTTGCATTTTTGGGCGAGAATCTCCCGCAGGGATTTGGGTTTGCTCTTGCTGCCGGTGGCCTGAATGATCGCCTGCAGGTGTTCCTGCGCGTTGTATTCGAAACCTTTGTTGACCTCACGGTTCAGGTGTATGGCCACATTGGGAATGATCGCCACAGGCTCTTTGAAATCAACCAAACGGCTTTCCCATACACCGCCAGTTTTGGATTTGAGCTGTTTTTTGATCATCACGCGGCCGGCGATGGAAAGCTCCCGGTCCAGCCAGGTGTTGATGATGGGAGAACCATAGAGCTCTACGGCCAGCTTGGTGTTGTTGCGTTCGATTTTGTCTCCGCCGCATTTTATTTTCAAGCCGGGGCTGTCCAGGTGTGAAGCCGCTATTTTGAATCCTGTCTTATCCGGTGTTTTCGTTCCCGCAACGAAGGCGATGACGGCAGACTGGTTTCTTACGACATAGTATTTTTCTCCCGCGGCCAGCTTCCAGACCTTGGTTTCGTCAAGCTTCACGAAGCCTCTGGCGGAAAGAGCCTGTTCAATCTGCGCGGCGGCCTGAAAACTGGTTGGCGATTCATTCAGGAACCGCACCAGGTCATTGATGTGTGTCAATTTCATGTCTGTTATCCTTTATTCGTATAAATAGCGCTTGATCTTTTGGGTGGGCGTTTTCTGGAAAGGTTCGGATGCTATCTGAAGCTTCGATAGTTTGGAGAAATCAGCCAGGCTTTTGTTCAAACCGACCCTGTTCTGCTCCATGAGTTCTGCCACCCTGGCCTCCGGAATGTGATCGTTGTCCAGAGCTTCCAGATCGGGATAAACCAAAGCAATGATCCTGCCGTCCCTTTCCAGAACAAGCGATTCCAGGACATAAGGCAGGTTGTTGAGCTTCTCCTCGATCGATTCGGGGTAGATGTTTTCCCCGGCCGGTCCTAGAATCACATTCTTGCAGCGGCCTTTGATGAAGATGTAGTTGTCCTTGTCCAGCGTGCCGATATCTCCAGTGTGCAGCCACCCGTCCCTGAGCGTTTCCTCGGTGGCTTCCGGGTTCTTGTAATAGCCTGAAAAGACCAGTTCGCCCCGGATCAGGATTTCGCCGGGGATATTGACCGCATCTTTGGAATCAATCCTGCCTTCAGCAAAGGTCATTAGTTTTCCGGAAGAAGTGAGTTTACGTTCCTTCCAATGCGCGTAGGAAATGAGGGGAGCGCATTCGGTCATGCCATACCCGACAGTGACTGGAAAACCGATCTTTCTGAGGAAGAATTCCACTTCCACGTTCAGGGGAGCCCCGCCGACCAGCAGGTGCTGGAGATTTCCGCCAAAGGCGTTGATGAGCTTGCTTCTGATTTTTCTGTAAACGAGCTGTTTAAGGAGCGGCATACCCAGCAACCTTTTGATCTTGGGGGATTCGATCTGGGGCTGGATTTGTTTTCTGTAGATCTTTTCAACCAGCAGGGGAACGGCCAGGACCACTTCCGGCTTGACCTCCGCCAGGGCAGCCAGGAGCAGTTTGGGCGCCGGGATCTTATCCAGAAAATGGACATGATTGCCCCGCGTAAAAGGATAAAGCATGTCAAAAGCGAAGCCCAGGGCGTGAGCCAGGGGCAGGAAACTCAGCATGCGGGCTCCCACCTTGTAGGAAAGGGTGTTGCGGGCGTAGATGAGATTGGCCAGAAAGCAGCGGTGCGGCAGGGAAACCCCTTTGGAGAACCCGGTCGTCCCGGAGGTATAAATGATGGCGGCCAGGTCCTCATTGGAACACACATCGTTGAGATGGAAGGTCTGAGCAGTCAGAGACTTCATTTCGTCCATCTGTTCCAACGGCTTGAGCGCGCCGGCCAAAGCGGTATCCTGTCCTGCCAGAACAGTAAAAGATTCCAGGGCAAAAATGCCCTTTACGTCTTTCAGGCGGTCAGCATCGATCGCATCGAATTTCTCCCTGGAGATAAAGACGAGCCTGGAATCGGAGTGTTTGATGATGTGCTGAGTATCCTCCGGACTGAAGTTGTAGAGAACCGGCACCACAGTCAGCCCATAGGTCGCGGAGGCTATCCAGGTGATCGCCCAGTTGGTGCAGTTTTTCCCGACCAGGGCGATCTTGTCCCCCTTGTTTATTCCATAGATGCCAAACAGCTTGTGCATCCAGAGCACGCGCTGCGCGACCTGTTTGTACGTGGTGGCAGGGCCCGGGTAATCCGAGTATGCAGGCAGTTCCCAATAATCACGGAAAGACTTTTCCAGGTAGGGGATCAGTTTCTCTGTTATCATGACAGCCTCCTGTGTTTATTGCGTTATGAATTTAACACTGATTGTCAGTTTTTAACTGATTTGGCAATTTGTCAATTGATAATTCCACCCTTGATGTTGTTAAAGCTCTGCCGGATCCATGAAGATTCCCTTTTCCCCCTTCGCCCCTGGAAGCATTACTTACCCATTACGGATAAAGTCCGTATTGGGTCCGTAATGGGTCCGTAGTGCAAGCAGGGAAGGGACAAGCCCTCGGCTGGAGATTTACCGGGACGAGAAAACGCTGAATTCCTGTTCAGGATTTGAAAACAAAACAGGCCCCCTATCTCAGATAAAGGGCCTGTAAAGCTATTTGCAATCAGAGATAAAGCTGGATCCTGTCCTCCACCATAGCCTGGATCTCCAGCATGCGGGCTTCGGTTTCGGCCTCAAAGCGCAGCACGAGCACGGGGGTCGTATTGGAAGCCCGGACCAGCCCCCAGCCATCCGGGAAAGTGATCCGCGCCCCGTCGATGTCATTCACGTCCAGACCTTCCTCCTGAAAGGAGCGGCAAACCTTTTCCACCACTTCGAACTTGCGTTCGTCAGGGCAGCTGATATGCAGTTCAGGGGTGTTATACATTTGGGGCTGATCAGCCAGGTATTGGCTGACTGGCATGGAAGTTTTCGATACTATCTCGATGAAGCGGGCGCTCACATAAATGGCGTCATCAAAGCCAAGGTAGCGGTCACCCAGAAACACATGCCCGCTCATCTCGCCGGCGAATTTCACCCCGATCTGCTTCATGTAATTCTTGATGTTGGCATGGCCGGTTTTGTACATGATGGCCCTTCCGCCCTGCTGCCTGATATCGTCAAACAGGTTCTTTGAACATTTAACGTCAGCAATAATAGTCTCTCCGGGATTGGCCTGCAGGAAATCGCGCGCCAGGATATTCAGGATCTGGTCGCCGAAAAACATCCTGCCGTTCTCATCCAGCACGCCAATGCGGTCGGCGTCGCCATCCAGGCCTATCCCCAATTCAGCCTTTTGATCCTGTACCTTCTTTGCCAGAAAGACATTGTTTTTCTCCACCGTGGGATCCGGATGATGGTTGGGGAAACTGCCGTCCGGGTCGCAGAACAGCTCTGTCACTTCACAGCCAAGCTTGCGCAGGATGGGCAGCAGATACGGTCCGCCCATGCCGTTGCCCCCGTCAACCACGACTTTGACCGGACGGTTTAACTTGATATTGGAGACAATGTAATCAATATAAATATCCGAAATGTCCTGATTCCGGGACAGGGAACCTTTCCCTGCGGCAAAATCGCCTTTTTGGATGATCTTCAGCACGTCCTGCAGACCGTCGGCATAAACGCTGGCCAGACCGAGATTGAGCTTGATGCCATTGTAATGGGAAGGGTTGTGGCTGGCCGTGATCATGGCCCCGCCATCCGCATTCAGTTTCCAGATCGCGAAATACAGAACCGGCGTTGCCACCAGACCCAGATCTGTGACATCGCAGCCCGTCTCCAGCAGACCTTTGATAAAAAGCTCCTTGAACTCGGGAGTGCTGAGACGGGCATCTCCGCCTATGGTAACTGATTTCTTTCCCAACTGCCTCAGATAGGTTCCAAAACCCTTCCCGATCTGAAAGAGGATCTCATTATCGAGGTCCTCCCCCACCACCCCGCGGATGTCATATTGCCGGAAAATTCCAGGATTGATCATCGTTATCCCTCGCTATATTTAATTATTCTTAAAGTATTCAACCAGAAAAGGCAGAAAAGCTGCCAGGGCTTTGCCGCGGTGAGAGCAGGCGTTTTTTTCTTTCTCGTCCATCTCGGCGTATGTCCTGCCGCTGTCCCCTACCTCAAAAACGGAGTCGTACCCGAAGCCATTACCGCCGCGCTCCGCGGTTGTGATCTGTCCGGGCATAACGCCTTCCCGAAAGGCAATGACGCCATCCGGACCGGCCAGAACAGCCACTGTTTTGAACTCTGCCTGCCGGTCCTCGATATCATGCATCAGATCCAGGACCTTGCGCCGGTTATCAGCATAGGAGCAGCCTTCGCCCGCGAAACGGGCGGCAAAGACACCGGGATCCCCGTTCAAGGCTTTAATGAAAAGACCCGTGTCATCTGCCAGGACATGGCAGTTGGCTGCTTTGGCTGTTTCCAGGGCTTTCTTGGCAGCGTTTACCAGGATCGATTCGCCATCCTCCGTCACATCAAAACCGGGCAACACTTCATCTACGGAGAGTATCTCGGCTTCCAGCCCGTGCAACAGGTACCGGATCTCTTTGAACTTGTCCGGATTATGTGTGGCAAGAACCAATCTGGTCATTTCAACCGTTTTTTCTCAGCCATTTTTTTATCTTTTCATAGATATTCTTGTCCAAAAACTGCTCTGCCTTGGCTGTGATTTTCTGCAGCAGTTCCAAAACGTTGCCTTCACCGCTCCAGTTATCAATCAATATCTGTTTGTCTATCTCGTTCAGGATCATGTTAAGACCCAATACTACAAGCACAAGGTCATCCACGTGCCCCAAAACAGGAATGAAATCGGGGATGATGTCAATGGGCAGCATCAGGTAGGCTATGATCGCGCCGGCAAAAATCTTCTTCCGCGTGGGCACCCGGTCGTCGATGGCCAAACGTGTAACAAGCACAAAGAAATCCGGCAGCATAAAGAGATACTCGGACAGCACTCCCGCCTTGCCGGCTTTTTCTTTGGAGAATTTTCGGACTTTGTCCCTCAGCTGTTCATAAAACTTCAATTTGCGCTCGTCATCACTAAAAATGGTCTTTGCTTTCGCTTTCTCAGCTTCATCCTGGTTCATCTCGCGGGCTTTCGTTTCCTCATGTTCTTGTTGAACTGTCATGTAATACTCCCTTCGGAATCATTTTATATAACGGCAAAGGCATCCGTCAATATCTTTTTTATCTCATCAGCGCTTTCGGCTTGGTTGAGAGAGACGCGCAGCGCAGCACTTCCCGGCAGCCCCCTGGTATAATGACACAGCTGAGACCTAAGCTCACGCACGACTATCCTTTCCGATTTAATCTGCAGGGCATAATCCAAATGCCGCAGTACCGTCATCAGTTTATTAGCCTGGGATATGTCAGCCCTGGACCTGACTTCCAACCTGTTTTTAATCTGGGCAAAAATCCAAGGCTGGCCCAAGGTCGCCCGGCCCAACATTATTGAGTTGCAATTGGTTTTCAGGTATAAATCCAAAGCAGACTCGACTGTCCTGATATCCCCATTTCCGATCACCGGAATCAGCAGCCGTTTTTTTAACTCCGTTAAGTGCTGCCAGTTGCTGGTACCCGTGAAACCCTGTTTGACCGTGCGCGGATGAAAGACAACCATGTCAGCACCGGCATCCTGCATGGCCAGGCCAAATTCCAGGTAATTCAGATTGCCCTGGTCAGGGCCGGAGCGGAATTTCACCGATAGCGGAAAATCCTTCGGAATGACCGACCTGATAGATTTGACAATTTCAGCAGCCCTCGGCAGGTCTGCCATGAGAGCGCCTCCGGCTCCGCGCTTGATCACTTTTTTCACAGGGCATCCCATGTTTACATCTATAAAATCAGGATGGTATTTAAGGACAGCTCCCGCTGCAGAAGCCATTGTCGTGGGATTGTGGCCAAACAGCTGAACTCCAAACGGTCTTTCTTCCCTAGTGAAAGAAAGATAGGCGATGGTCCTCTGCTGCTTCCGGATCAGGCCCTCAGCACTGACCATTTCGCTGACAACGACATCGGCTCCCCACAACCTGCAGATCCTGCGGAAGGGCTGGTCCGTATAGCCGGCCAAAGGGGCCAGCCACAGCTTTTTATCAGCCAGCTCCAAAACGCTGTTAATCTGCGGTCTCCTTATGGTAAATCCGTTTGATCGATTCAAGATCAATATCATCTATCTGCTGCGGATCCATATAGGAACTGGCGAACTCGGCATACAAGCCCGAGTCAAGAATGAAATCAAGCAGGTCAGAATCAATTTCCTTATCTTTAGCGCAATAGGCAAGTATTGTCAGAGCCTCACTCAGATTCTTGGCTTTCTTGTATGGCCTGTCGGGCGCGGTTAAAGCCTCATAAATATCGGCTATGGCGAGAATCCTAGATTGTAATGGCAATTGTTCTTCCTTCAAACCGAAAGGATGTCCCCCACCATTCAGTTTTTCGTGGTGTGAAGCCGCGTAAAGAGCAACATTCTTGAATTTTTTGGGGTAAGTGAGCTGAGAAAGCATTTCCCACGTATCCTGGACATGCTCATCCATCTTCTGCTTTTCCTGAAGCGAAAGTGTGCCTCTGCGGATCTGCAGATGAGCGGCTTCCTCTTCAGACAGCAGACTAAAGATCTGACTGTCAATAATGATCTGAATACCGCTGATCCTGTCAATCCGCTCCAAAGCCTGAGCACTGAGGAATTCGCTGCCATGATTGACCTTGCGCAGGAAATCCAGATCCCGGTCAAGCCTGTCGAATAAATCATCCAGACCGTTAGGAACGGAATCGGGATACCAACTGGCTGCCAATTCCAGAATCCTTTCACCGCCAGTCAGGCTCTGCTCCAGAGCCAATGCCATTTTGAACATCTGAAACCGCATTCCTATTATCTCAATCCTGTCTGTGATTGATTCCAGTTTCGTGGATTTATTGATAATGCTGTCTGGAGTGATGATCTTCCCAACATCATGCATAAAGGCCGCCATGGAAAGCTCCTGCAGTTCATCGGGACTGAAGCAGAACTCTCTGTAATGCCCTGACCTGTCGGCGTTGATCCGGTTGGCAATCATTTCCGCCAGTATGGCCACGCGGGATATGTGATTGGAAGAAAAAATCGACTTGCGCTCGATTGCCTTCGCAATGACTTGAATAAATTCCATCAGCAAGGCTTCCAAATCATGGATCAGTTTCCGGTTGGACATGGCAATGGCAACCTGGGAAGCGAGGGAATTCAGCATTACAATGTGTTCTTCCTGAAAAGGAATGATGCTGCCATTCATGCCCATAGCGTTTATTATCTGCAAGACACCCAGAACTTCACCCTCGTGGTTCTGCAGGGGCAAAGTCAACATTGATTTGCTGCGATAGCGGTTTGCTTCATCGATCTCCCGGGTTCCAGATATGTCATAATCCCGGGTTTCATATACGTCTTCAAAGCAAAGCGGACGTCTCTTATGAAAAACGTTGGTTACGATGTGCTTCAGTCGGGGTTGGCCCTTTTCGTCGTAAAGAGGCAGGCTTGGCCAGCTTATGGGTTCCTTGGCACCGCCCATGCACAAATCAAGGGTTCTGTTATATACGATGACAAAATCAAGCTGAGAAAAATCCTCTGAGACTTTATAGATGGTCGCAGCGTCGGCATTGGTATAGGCTATCGCTTCATTTAAAATCAATTCAAAAAGCTTATTCTGGTCAGTCTGGGAAGACAGCGCAACGCCGATCCGGATCAGGTTTTGGACATGTTGGGTTTGAACGTCGTTCCACATAACGATCTGCTCTATCACCTGATCGATCTTTTTGTTCATAATGGATGAGTCTTTCCCCTTATCTTCCATATCTACCCCCGTAACTATCATGTATATACATCGATTTCAAAGATATTTGGAAACGGAATCTGTCAATAACTGTCTGCCATGATTCAGCAGAAACGAAATGATGCCGGTGTCACCAGATGTATCGGAATGCAATAGCAATGTGCGGGATGAAAACAAGCAGTTCCTGACGGAGAAACAGAATTCACCCAAATATTAAATTGACAGGCAACGCCGCATTCCAAACATGGAATGATATGGAGGTTGGATGTCAGGACACTTATTAAGAAAAATATCGATCTTGATGTCAGCAAATCTGATTATCGCTTTCCTGTTCTCGGACGAGTTGGATGATAAGATGAACGAACTCAGGCAGATAGAAAAGCAGATAGATAATTATCAGCAAAAAGTTCATCAGGCTGAGAAGAAAAAAATCAAAACACAGAAAGATCTTCACACTTCCCGGGAAATGAAAACTCAATCTGATAAAAAAGTGGCTATCTTGAAAAAAGAAGAAGCAGTTATCCAAGATTCACTGGAATTGGCGAATTACAGAGTCCGAACGAACGAAGAAAAGATCGTGGAGCTTACAAAGCTTGCCAATAATGAATTTTTAAGGTTGTTTTACATAGACAAGCAAGACACATATGCAGCCAGGAAGACCGATGATAAGTTTCTGCTGTCATTAATGATAAGTACTACAGCTAATGATATCAAAGACCTTTCAGCCACCCACAGGGAACTGATTCAGGCTCAAGAAGAAACACGGCATGAATATCTGCTGGTCAGAAGCAGCCTGACTCGTGAGACGAAACAGAGTGAGACATATAAAAAGAAGATACAGAACCTTTCCCATCAGGCGACAAATCTGGAAAAAGAAAAGCGATCTTATGAACAACAAGTGACCAAACTGAAGAAGGACGCTGCCGAACTGGAACAGCTGGTGGCTCAACTCACAGCAAAGGCGGGCAAAAGGGACAATTCCTACGAATTCAGCGGCAACCGCATTCCCTGGCCTGTAAGAGGTACTATCATAAGACGCTTTGGCCAGGAATCCAAGGGCAACAACACCAGCATAATAAATAATGGAATAGATATAGCCGTGCCGGAAAACACCAGTGTCAAATCAGTCGAAGCGGGTGAAGTGGTATTTGCGGACCGTTACGGAGGTCAGGGAAAACTCATTATTATAGATCACAAAAACGGATTCTTCTCAGTGTATGCCTACAACAACCAGATTATGGTCTCAAAAGGATCCACAGTCAGCAAAGGCCAAACCATCGCCAAATCCGGCCAGACCGGATCAGCCTCTCAACCGTCATTGCATTTTGAGCTGCGGAAAGACGGAAGAGCTGTCAACCCGCTGAATTACTTGGAGTAACAGGATACCTGTCAATTATGAAGTTGTTTCGCAACCCCCATCCTAATGAGTTAGAAAAGCTAATCACCAAACATTGGACCCAGGACAGCACGGTACTGCATTACACGGGACATATGCTGGGCATTGGCTGCCGCCTGAGCAGCACTAACGCCCTCGACCGAATCAGTTCATTAAAGCAGCGGACGGGAAAGGAGGGATTTATAGCCCTCATCTGCGATCTGCAATGGCTTGGGGATAATAACATAGATATACCGGCCCTGCTGGTGCCGATCTGCCAACAATACTGGCCGGGCAATTTAACGCTGATCTTTCCCACCCGGAATCCCATGTTTGCTCCTGTAACAGTCAATGGGAAGACCGCTTTCCGGGTTCCGACCGACAGCATGCTCAGACAGATCATCGACTATCTGGGCGAACCGATGATCAGTACGAGCATCAATGTCAGCGGTCTGCCTCCGGCTGAGACAATGCAGGATATAGATAAAAGATATGCGAACTGGTTTGATCTTGGTTTCATCAGTTCTTCCATCATCACTACCGAACCATCGACGATTATTGAATATGCTGACACAGATGACAATGGCAAGCCGATCATACCCCGCTTGAAATGCCTGCGTGAAAGCTCCATTCCCTTTTACGAGATCCGGCAAAGCTTTGCCCAGCCAGCAATCCTGTTTGTTTGCACGGGAAACATCTGCAGAAGCCCGATAGCAGAATACCTGTTCAACAAATACAGCAAGGAGCGAAATCTGAATATCCGGGCCAAATCAGCAGGATTGCTCGAAACGGGAGCAATGATCTCTTTGAATTCGATGCAATTGCTCGCTGAAAAAGGGATCAACGCACAAGAGCATTTGTCCAGAAAGATAAACACGGAAATACTGAGCAGCAGCTGGCTGATTTTTACCATGGAGGAAGCTCAGAGAGACATTATCAGAAACAGCTTCCCGGAGTTCAGGCACAAGATCTTCACATTAAAGGAATACATCGGCCAGGAAGGGGACATTGCTGATCCCATAGGCAAAGACTCCGATTACTATAGAGACATATATGGCCAGATCGATGAAGCCCTGCTCGGACTGCTTGATATCCTGGGCGGCAAGTGTTAAGAGTAAACCGCTTGGAAGAGCTAATAATAACACCTGAGATACTGCAAAATCACAATATCAGCCCTGATGAATTTCAGGCAATCAAGACTATTCTGAAACGAGAACCGACCTGGGAAGAACTGGGCATATTCAGCGTTATGTGGTCTGAGCATGCCAGTTACAAGAATTCGATCCGGCTTCTAAAAACACTGCCTCGCGAAAGTGACTGCCTGTTGGCCAAACCTGGAGAAGAAAACGCTGGAGTAGTGGACATAGGTGATGGACTAGCCATATCGTTCAAGATAGAAAGTCACAATCATCCATCCGCACTCGAACCTTATCACGGAGCTGCCACAGGGGTTGGGGGGATTCTCAGGGACATATTTACAATGGGTGCCAGACCCATTGCGGTCTTGGATTCGCTATGCTTTGGCAATCCAAACGACTCGCAAGTCCAACATCTGATCAAAGGTGTGGTTAGCGGCATCGCTGATTACGGTAATTGCTTCGGAGTGCCAACAGTGGGTGGTGAAACCTGCTTTGAGGATTGTTACGGAGGTAATCCTCTCATTAACGCAATGGCAGTGGGTGTCTTGAGACATGAGCATTTGGCCAAATCCGGAGCTTCAGGCCCAGGTAATCATGTTGTGTATGTCGGTGCTAAAACGGGGAGAGACGGGATTCATGGAGCTACATTTGCTTCAGTTGAACTGAGCTCCGACTCTGAGGAGAACCGAACTGCTGTACAGGTAGGCGATCCGTTTATGGAGAAGCTGCTTCTGGAATCTACTCTGGAAGCCATCCAAAACGGCCTTGTCGTAGCCATCCAGGACATGGGCGCCGCCGGTCTGACCTGCTCCAGCAGCGAAATGGCAGGTAAAACAGGAGTCGGCATTGAGATAGATGTAGCCTTGGTGCCACAACGGGAATCAGGCATGTCTCCCTATGAGATAATGCTCTCCGAATCGCAGGAGAGAATGTTGATAATAACCAAACCGGCCGATTTTGAAAACTTGCAGAGGATCTTTCTGAAATGGGGTTTGGAAGCTGTAATCATAGGATCAGTATGCGATGACGGCTTTTTGACAGTTAAAAACTCCGGGCAGGTCGTTGCCCGTATCCCGGCAGTTGCGCTTGTTTTGGGCGGTCAGGCTCCTGTTTACACTCGGGAAATCTCCTTCCCCGAAGACCTTAAAAAAGCAAGGGAAGTGGAAATGTCCGGTTTCCCAGAGATTTCGGATTACTCCAACGTTTTATGCCAATTGCTGCAAAGCCCTAACATAGTAAGTAAGCGTTCCATCTATCGGCATTATGATCATATGGTAAAAATTGCCACTCTTGTGGAGCCCGGATCTGATGCCGCAGTTCTAAAAATCAATGGCAGCGATAAGGCGGTCGCACTCAGCACCGATTGCAACAGCAGATATTGCTGGCTGGATCCTTATGAAGGCAGTATGGGAGCTGTGGCTGAAGCTGCCCGTAATGTTGCCTGTACTGGGGCCAAGCCACTGGCCATAACCAATTGCCTGAATTTTGGCAATCCATATAAGTCTGATGTTTATTGGTATTTTTCGGAAGCAATTAGAGGTATGTCAGACGCGTGCCGGTTTTTCGGTATCCCTGTTACGGGCGGTAATGTATCTTTTTACAATGAAAGTCCGGCTGGAGCTGTTTTCCCAACTCCTGTTATTGGCATGCTGGGGCTCCTTACTGATTATGACAGAGCAATCAACCACTATTTCAAGCAAATTGGTGATGCAATCTATCTCTTAGGTCCCGACAGCACGGAGATCGGAGGTTCGGAGTTCTTAAAAATCATACACAAAAAAATATGCGGCTATCCTCCTAAGGTGCATCTTGAACAGGAGGTAGCGCTGCATGGACTTATGACTGATTTGTGCGGCAAAGGGATCATTCAAAGCGCGCATGACTGTTCAGAAGGAGGCATGTTAGTCAATCTGGCAGAATGCTGCTTTGCTCCGGATGGGAAAAACCTGGGTGTTATAATTGATTACCATCCCAAGGATCGAAAAGACATTGCCTATTTCGGAGAAACTCATGGCAGGATTATTATCAGCCTAAAACCGGAATTCGGACAAGAATTGCAATCATTGGCCTTATCGATGTCAATAATGTGCAGACACCTCGGCTATGTTGCAGGCAACGATTTTATCGTCAACGATGATGTAAGGGTTTCCGTTAGTTATCTCAGAAAACTCTGGGAGGGAAAGGACTTCGCATAGTTGCAGAATCAATATAAAAACATCGGGAGGAGGAAATGAAAATGAACGGTTTGTTCTTTGGCAGTTTATTTTGGGGCATACTGATAATTCTGATCGGATTATCAATAGTATTCAAGCATGCTTTTAACTTCAGCTTTCCTATGATCAAGATTTTTATCGGGATAATCATAGTTCTGTTTGGATTTCGTTTGATCTTTGGCCCCTGGGTAAGGACCAGGCCTTCCGGAACTGGCCATACCGGTATACTGCAAGGAGCCGGAAAGCATGAAATCGTATTTAACTCCAGAATGATTGACCTGACCCGATTTTTTCAAGGGGACAGTAAAACTTCCGAAATCACGGTTGTGTTTGGAAACGCAATCGTTCATGTTCCAGACTCCATTAATCTGGATATAACCGCAACAACGGTTTTCGGTTCCTCCATCATGCCTGATCGCTCATTTTCCGGATTTGGTGAAAACAAATACCTGTTGAGAAACAATCCCCCATCCTCAGTCACACATAAGATCATGACCAATACTGTTTTTGGTAAGCTGGAATTAGTTATCAAGCCAATAAATACGCTTCAGATGGAATCTTCAATCGAACAACCAGAAACTCATTCAGACACCAACTTCTGATGCCGCGCAAATTTGGGATAACGACATTATTGATGATTTCAGTAGGCCTGCTCTGGGGCGTCAGGATCGGGTATGCCTTCAGCGGAGGGGGCGCTAAGGGAATTGCCCATATTGGCATGCTCAAGGTATTGGAAGAAGCTGGCCTGCATCCGGATTTCATTTCCGGAACCAGTATTGGTGCCCTTGTAGGGGGATTGTATGCCATGGGATACAACGCCGTTGAGATTGAAAGCCTTTGCGTCAATACTGACTGGGCAGCAGTTTTCAACGACGACTGGCAGCGTGAAGAGCTATATGTAGGATTGAAGCGCTGGGCGCCCTACGGCAATGCTTATTTCAGACTGGACAAGAACTGGAGCCCTCAGTTACCGCGATCCCTAATTTCTGGCACCAATATAAACCTGCAGCTCTTCAGGCTGTTTTCTCCTGCAGCGGCTGTATCTGACTTTGCTGATCTGCCTATACCTTTTTCTGCTATTGCGACAGATCTGGTGTCTGGCGAACAGACAGTGTTTGATTCCGGTTCCCTGATGGAAGGCATCAGAGCCTCCATGTCGCTGTCGAGCATACTTCAACCGTTCCCTCTTGATAAAACCCTGTACATTGACGGAGGCTTGTCACAGAATTTGCCGGGTAAACAGGTCAAGGAAATGGGAGCGGATTATGTTATTGGTTTCAAGGTCAATACAGCCCTTCAGCCCGAAAAAAAGCTTAATGATCTAATTGCAATCCTGGAACAGACCATTAATATTGGCATAACTCACAAGATAAATGACGACATACTATACTGCGATTACTTGTTGGAGCCTGACCTGGATCTGTATCCCGCCAGGAACTTTAAAAATATCCAGGCGATAATCGATGCGGGAGAACAATACGCCAGAGAACATTGGGATGAACTCGTGACGATCAGGGAACAAGTGCTTTCTCCAGATACATTAAACATTCATAATCCACAAATGATGTGCCTGGAACCCCAATATCCAGTCTGCCGCACGGTTGTCTTTGGGAACGAATATCTCAGCTCATCCATAATCAGAGATTATTCAGGACTGCAGTCGGGGCAATCCTACTCTGTGGAAGAAATAATCAAGGGCATTCGGCAGGCATGGAATACCCAGATGTTTGATATCATTTATCCCGTGCTGGAGAAAGAGGATTTTGCTTATCTCCTGAAAATTAAGGTCAGAGAAAGGGAACGTAAACATATTTTCATCAATCTGGCTTATGATAGTGACAACGAATTTGTTGCCGGCCTGATTCTCTCTCTGCACAATTATCTGATGAAAAACTCCCTCCTGCTGGCTGAACTCAAGCTTGGGGGAAAAAACGAGTTTAACCTGGATTTTGTGAAAAACTTTGGCCAGGCTTTCGGAGTATATTACAGGATCTTCCCCTATCTCGAGGAAAAAAGGATCTACTTTTATGACGACGATCATAATAAAAAATCCAGCGCCAGATCATTGGAATATGGGGTAACGGCTGGACTGGGGATGTTTGCCTACAAATCAGCCGTGATTGAAGGCTACGGTTTTGCATCTTCGACACGTATGTACAGGGAAATTGCCCTTACTGACTCGTCTCTTTCCCTCAACAGATTGACTGTAACTTCAGGATTGGGTATAAAAGGTTATAATGAAAATCTGGATGACTATACGTTCCCAACCAGGGGAACCAGAACGTTTATAAAATTCACTGCAAACAGGAACAACAAGATAAAAGATCAAACAGTTAACAGACTTCAAAGCAGGTTCGAGATTTACTACCCTCTTACGGTGTATTTCTCCGCCTTGTTGGATCTGCAACTCGGTTCCCATTTCAGGCAAAATGACCAAACAAACCTGCATCCCTTCTATCTCGGTGGGATGGATTGTTTCGGCGGATTCCAAAAATATGAGAAAAGCGCACCTTTCTATGAATTGCTGCAAGCTGGTCTCATCGCATTTCGGAACAAGTCACTTTTCCTGAAGCTGAAATTTCAGGCCTTGCATTATTCGGGAACGGACACGATCCTGCCCGAGAAGGATTTCATACTGGGAGGAGTTTTGGAAGCCGGATATAAGTCCCATCTAGGACCGGTCAAAATTGCTCTTGCCGTTGCGGAACAGAGCCAGGTACAATATTACCTTGCCCTGGGCTATACGAATGATGCCTTCCATCTGTCGAGGCATTAGCCCCGATCATTTGCCTTTCTATTCAGAGATCAATTTAGCTTTTGTCTTTTGACAGATATCCTCTGATTTGCGGGGATCATCACTTTCCACATAGATCCTGATTATTGGTTCAGTCCCTGATTTGCGGACATGAACCCAATAACTCTCTCCATTAGCCTTTATCCCGTCCTGAGTATCAAGCTCCAAACCCTCAAAGAAATAAGGCGCCCGGCTCATTATTACCTCCACTTTGCTGGATACAGTTTCTATCCGGTCCTTATACAGGTAAAATCTGGGTAGTGAATCCACTATTTCATTGATCGATACGTCCCTTTCCGCCAGCAAGCCCAGAACTAACGCCATGCCCGTCAAAGCATCCCGAGTACAGTGCACGTCCGCGCAGATCACGCCTCCGTTTCCCTCGCCTCCGATCGGACTGCTGATTTCGAGCATTTTCTTTCCTATGTTGATTTCTCCTACTTTGGTCCTGTGGACCCTGACACCATACTGCCTGGCTATATAATCAGAGATCATGGAGGATGAAAGGTTCACAACAATGTCACCCGTTTTCTTGGGAAGCACAAAGAGTTCCGCCAAAGCCACTGTCAATTCCTCGCCAATGCATTTTCCCCGGTTGGACACAATCGATAACCTGTCAACATCAGGATCAGTTGCAAATCCGATATCGGCCTGATTTTCAGTCACGGCTTTTTCAAGATCGGCAAGATTTTTGTTAAGTGGTTCTGCGGGATGCGCAAATACTCCGCTGGGTTGGGAATTGATCTCTATCACTTCGCAACCCAATTCCTTCAGCAGCAAAGGAGAAATCAGGCCTCCCGCCCCGTTCACCGAGTCGATGACTACCTTATAGTTTTTTTCTCTGATCTTCTGAACATTGAGATACGGAATGGACAGGATCTTTTCCACATGCCTGCGGCTAGAATCATTATCGCGGTAGATAGTGCCCAGAGAATTCCAGTCAGCCCACTTGACCTGGTTATGCATAATAGAGATAAATTCTTCGGCCTCATCCGGAAAAAGAAACATACCGTTGCCACCAACCAGTTTCATGGCATTCCATTCAGGCGGATTATGGGAAGCTGTTATGCATATGCCGCCGGCCGCCTGCATTTCCCTGACAGCCAGCAGAAGCGTGGGCGTGGGCACTATGCCCAGGTCGACGACGTCACATCCCACACTGATCAGGCCTGCCGTGATCGCTTGGAACATGGCCAGTCCTGAGGTCCGGCTGTCTCGGCCGACCAGGATTTTGCCCTTGTCTTTGAACAGGCCGAAATTAGCTGCAAAGGTAATCGCCATCTGGGGTGTCAGGGTGTCGCCAAAGATACCTCTGATCCCGCTAATGCTGGTCATTAAATGCTTCATGGTCGCCCCCTGGACTCCCAGTCAACTGCTTAGGTTTTTTTAATACCCGTAAAGCTGCCTGTTATCCTCAATTTTCACTTTTTTCATTATCGTGTCATACCAGCGGTTCCAGGCTTGTTCTTCCATACGGTCACGCAACTTTTTCTGTTCATCCTGGTTCTTTAGAAATGAGTTAAGATCCGGTTTTACCCTTTTTTCACATACGACTATGAATTGCCCGTCTTTGCTCTCGATCAGATTGGAAATCTGCCCCTCATTGAGCTTAAGCGCGGCTGCATTGATTTCAGTGACTTTGCCAATGCCGTCCGGGATCATGGTGTCTTTCTTAAGATTCTGAAGAGTTACTATCTTTAGCGTGGAGTCGGTTTCCGCTGCCTCCAGATATTGTTCCTGCTTGCGCTGTTTAACGAAATTCCTGGCTATGCCCAGCATGGTTTCGACTCGTTTTGTCTTCTCCAGCTCAAACCTTATCCGCATTTTCACTTTTTCGAGGGGGACAAAACGGTCTTTGGTCCTGCTGGTGATCTGTGCTACAATGAAATTACCCTGCCGATCTGTATGAACATCTGATACGGCTCCAACCTTTTTCTTTTTCGCAAACTCCAACAGCTGACTATGCTGGCCTATGCCCGGAATGTAATCCATATCCTCATAAATTGCATCCGTATCTATGGGTTTCATTTTCAATGCTTCCGCTGCAGCGTCTATGCCTTTTTGCCTGATCAGTTTAATCGATTGGGTGGCCCGTTCCTGAATCTCCGTTCTGGTTTCATCCGAGGTTTCCACCTTTTTCAGGATGTGGCTGGCTTTGACTACGGGCTGGCCATCCCTGGTTCCGCTGGAATCAACTTTGACAATATGCCAGCCAAATTGCGTTTTAAACGGCTTGGAGATCTGTCCGGGTGGAAGGGAAAAAGCCACCTGATCAAATTCCGGCACCATTTGGCCTTTGCCAAACTCACCCAGCGATCCTGACTGCGCGGCGCTGCCTGTATCGTCCGATTCAGCCGCTGCCAGCTGACCAAAATCCATCCTCTTATTAAGCAGGTCGCTGTAGATCAGGTCGATGTCTTTTTTTATCAGGTTGAAATCCAGCTCAGAAGGCTTGACCTCAAACTTGAAATACTTCATGGAGCTTGATCTGCCCTTATTGATATCCTTATCCGTCTCTTTGTTCTGGTCATAATAAGCCTTGATCTCAGCATCGGTGACCTTGGGCTTGGGCAGTTTATTGTAGTCAAACATGATGAGTTTACCGAACATCTCGTCGTTTTCTTTCAGGTATTCCGCTTTGAGACTGTCTAGGGTGATCTTGGCTTCTTCCTTGACTTTACCCTGGAGTCTGTTATAGGGAAGGATGGAACGGATGTAACTCTCAATTGTTGTGAAAAACTGGGTGTCATTCTTCAGGGCATCCATATATTTCTTGCGGTCGAACCTGCCGTTTGTCTGCAATTGAGGTATCTGCAACACTTCCTGGGGAGGGTTGTTCTGGATCTCATTTAGTATTTCGGTCTCAGTTACCTTGATTTTCTTTTTGCGGATCTGCTTGTCCAGAACAACCTTCTGGACAAGCCTCTGCCAAGATTGATCCGATAACTGGCTGATTATATCCCTGGACAGGTCTGCGTCAGGATTCTGTCTCTGGTAATTATCTATATTGGTTTGCAATTCCTGCTGAAATTCTTCTAACGTTATCTTTTTTCCGTCGATTACACCCAGGGCGGGCTTCCGGTTAAAGAAAATGTCGGTCAGTCCCATCAAACCCATTCCTATTATGAAAACAACGGCCACTATCCATATCACATACTTCTGGTTTTTCCTCAACTGCTCAAGCATTTATTCCTCCATGACGATAAAGTCAGGTTTTTGATGAAGTGACATTTTTTTATCCCCTGTCTTTTGGGCAAGTCTTTTCTCCATGAAGATCCCCGAATTAGACATTAACTCCTATCCAATAGCTGCTCGCCTGCCTGCGAGCGGGTATCATGCACAGATGGATAACGAATTCAACGATCTCACGGCAAGAATATGGCTTGACAGTTATATTAATATATGAATACTTGTGCATATGTAATGAAGGAGACTGCCATGAGTAAAGATACCTGTTTGTGCAAATACATATCTCCAGCCAAAGCGGATGCTGTCCTCCGGTCCATGCCTGATGAGAAGCAGGCTGACAGCCTGAGCGGATTGTTCCGCCTGTTCGGGGATCCCTCCCGGCTCAGGATCATTCATGTACTTATGCACCTGGAACTGTGCGTGGCGGATCTATCTTCCCTCGTTGGCATGCAGCAGCCGGCCGTGTCCCAACAGCTCAAGCTGCTCCGCCTGGCCCGCCTGGTCAAATACCGCAAGCAGGGTAAGACTGTTTATTACAGCCTGGATGATGAACACGTGGGCAGAATATTCCGTCTCGGCCTCACACATCTGCAGGAAAGGTAAGGCGTTATGGTAACGGAAAAGTATCTGCTGGAAAACCTTAGTTGCGCTGATTGCGCCTCCCAAATTGAGAACAAGATCAAATCACTGCCCGAAGTCGAATCCGCGCACCTGGATTTTTTGACCAAGGTCCTGACCGTGAAAACCGCCGGATTTCAGGAGTTGGAGCATAGTATCGGCAACGTTGTGAAGTCCGTGGAACCGGATATCCGGGTCAGGCAGATCTCTCAGGTCCAAATCACCTCCCATCCGGCCATTCCTTGGATCCTGGTTACTGCGGCCTTTGGCGTTTTGTTGCTGCTGTCGGGTAAGATCCTGAAAATACCTTTTGAGTTTCGAATATTCATATATGTAACATCATATTTATTATGTAGTTGGAAAGTATTATTTAATGCTTTGGTGAAAATAGTCAATGGCAAGTTATTGGACGAGCATTTCCTGATGAGTACCGCATCCCTCGGGGCTATGTTTTTGGGAGAGTACTCGGAAGCTTTGGCAGTCATGGTTTTGTACGAGATCGGCCAATTCATGGAAAACAAGGCCGTGGACCATTCCCGCCACTCCATCAAATCTCTGCTCAACCTGAAACCTGATATAGCGCACAGAGTTGCAAACAGCCAGACCGAGGACGTCCCCGTTTCATCCATCGCCCGCCATGACGAGATCGCTGTTTTGCCGGGGGAGAGGATTCCCCTGGACGGCACAATTGTGAGCGGGGAATCATCTTTGGATACCTCGGCTTTGACAGGAGAAGCCCTGCCCCAACCCGTCCAGGCAGGCTCGCAGGTCCTCAGCGGCAGTATCAACCTATCCGGAAGGCTGATCCTGAAAGTTACCTCCACAGATTCGGACAGCACCGTGACCCGAATACTGAAACTGACGGAGGAAGCTGCTGCCAGAAAGAGCAGAACCGAGAGGTTCATCACCCGCTTTGCCCGCAAATACACTCCTGCCGTCATTTTGCTGGCCATCTCCTTGGCTGTGATCATGCCCGTACTGACTGCCGGCGCTTATTCCGTTTGGTTGCGGCGCGCCCTGATCTTCCTGGTCATCTCCTGCCCCTGCGCCCTGGTGATCTCGGTTCCGCTGACCAACTACGCCGCCATTGGCGCTTCAGCGCGCCGGGGGATATTGCTCAAAGGCAGCAATTTCATCGATGCCCTGGCCCGCGCCACCACCTTTGTTTATGACAAGACCGGCACCCTGACCACTGGCAAGCTCGCTGTTTCCGCTGTTCAGCCGGCACCTGGCATAGCCGTGGAAAAACTTGCCGTCGCGGCCCTGACCTGTGAGGACAGCACTACCCACCCCATAGCAAGGGCGGTCAAAGCTGAATTCTCCAGCCGCTACGAACCGGAGCAGGTGCTTTTGCACCAGGAATTCCATGGCCGCGGCATCAAGGTTCAGACTGTTTCAACGGTTTACTACGCTGGTAATCTAGCTTTCATGCAGGAATGGGAAGTAGCCGGACTCCCGTCAGAACCTGAAGAGACCTGCATCTATATAGCGGAGAACAACCACTGCCTGGGTATCATCACTTTCGCTGACGAGATCAAGGACGATTTTCCCGCCATCGTTAAAAGCCTGAGGAAAATGGGCATCCCCAAACATATAATGCTGACCGGCGACCACCCGGGTCCGGCTGCAAAGGTCTCCTCATTGTTGGGCCTGAACCGGTTTCACGCCCGCCTGCTGCCGGAAGATAAAATAAAGAAGCTGGAAACCATTGAGCAATCCCAATCCGCTCCCGTCGCTTTCATAGGGGATGGACTGAACGACGCGCCTGTGATTTCCCGCGCCGAGATCGGCATCGCCATGGGTGCCATCGGCAATCCCGCCGCCTTGGAAGCGGCCGATGTCGTCCTCATGCAGGATGATCCCAGGCAGCTTCAAACCGCTGCCCGGGTCGCCCGCCAGACCCAGCGGATCATGTGGCAAAACATCTGCTTCGCACTGACAGTCAAGGTAGCAGTAATGGCGGCCGGGACCCTGGGCATTGCCACTCTGTGGGAAGCCGTGATTGCGGACGTCGGCGTCACTCTCCTGACCGTGTTCAATTCCCTGCGCCTGCTGCGCGGCTCATGCTGCTATTGACAAAATCGGCTTATCGTATTTTGAAGATATAGATATGAATTATTGGGAGTCATTATGTCGTTGAAAATTACTTTGCCCGATGCCAGTATAAAGGTTTATCCATCTGCTGTGACAACTTTGCAGGTGGCGCAGGATATCTCGCCCCGCCTGGCTGACGCAGCTGTGGCCGCCGAAGTGAACGGACGTCTGGTTGACCTGAATGCGTTCATCACCCAGGATGCCGATCTGACCATACATACATTCGCCACCGACAAGGGTAAGGATATATACTGGCACAGCACCGCCCATCTAATGGCCCAGGCTGTGAAGCAGCTGTTTCCCAAGGTGAAGGTGACCATCGGTCCCGCGATCGAACAGGGTTTCTATTACGATTTTGACAGGGATGAACCCTTCACAGACGAAGAAATCGCCCAAATCGAAAACCGCATGAAAGAACTCATCGGACAGGATTTGCCTTATGCCAGAAAAGAGCTGTCCAAACAGGAAGCGGTCGACATTTTTTCCCGAATGGGCGAGAATTACAAGCTCGAGCTCTTGGACGCCATTCCCGACGAAGAGACCATTTCCACCTACACCCAGGGCGACTTCATCGACCTCTGCCGCGGCCCGCACATCCTCAGCACGGGAAAGATCAAAGCGGTCAAGCTGCTCAAAACATCAGGTGCCTATTGGCGCGGTGACGAACATAATAAAATGCTCCAGCGCATTTACGGCATCAGCTTCCCCACCACCAAAGAACTGAACGAATATCTCAATATGCTGGAGGAAGCAAAAAAACGCGACCACCGCAAGCTGGGCAAGGACCTTGACCTTTTTTCCATTGATGACGAGGTCGGCCCCGGCCTGGTGCTGTGGCATCCCAACGGCGCCATGATGCGCCACCTCATCGAGCAATACTGGAAAGAAGCGCATCTGCGCAACGGCTATAGATTCGTGTACACTCCCCATATCGGAAGGGCGCACCTCTGGCAGACCAGCGGGCACCTGGGCTATTACAACGATAACATGTACGCCCCCATGGACATCGAAGGGCAGGAATATTACATCAAGCCCATGAACTGCCCCTTCCACATCGCGATCTACAAG
>JAXDBS010000078.1:0-18954 GCA_034678545.1 Cloacimonadaceae bacterium (SeqCode)
GTCTATATCACTATTCCGCATACCTTTGCAGCTGATTTTCCCGCCGCCCTGAACCAGGGTATGCGCAATCTCACCCTGCATGTTATAGATCAGGACGGACTGCCGGTGGGGGCTGCCAGCGTCACCGCCGTCCAGGGCGGGATCATCATAGCCCGTTCCTTCAGCGATGCTCAGGGCCAGGTCTATTTGCAGTTCGCGGCTCCCCTGAGCGCGGATGCTGTCACGGTCACGATCGCCAAACACGATTTCAAGCCGCTGATCCAGCAGTTTTATCCGGAGGCGTCACCCCTGACATATGTCATGACCCTGATCGATGATGACAATATCGGAGGCTCTTCCGGCAACAACAATTTCAATGCCAATCCCGGCGAAACGCTCGAGATAATGGCCGGATTACGTAATGCAGGCCTCATCAGCATCAGCGGCCTCTCCGGCTACGCTTCCTGCTCTAGCCCCTATGCCGTGCTGGCCGATTCCGTTCTGGCTTACGGGCCGATCGCTCCCGGCGAGATGCAGTTCAACCAGGCTGCCCTGCTCCTGCAGGTCCTGCCGGGAACGCCCAACAATACCATTCTCCCGCTTGTTTTCCACTTAACGGATACGGACACCGTTAATTGCGAACTTACGGTTTATGTCTCAGTCTCCGATGCCTGCCTGATCTACACTTCCAGCGGGATTTCGGACGGCTCCAACCACGCCCTTGATCCTGGGGAAACCGCCTCATTCAACGTGACTGTCAAAAACACCGGCTTCGCCCCGGGGGTCAATGTCACGGGCGAGCTCTTCAGCGACAATGACCTGGTCACAGTGGAGGACAGCCTGGGCTTTTTCGGAGACATCTCCATGAATACGGAGGCCTCCACCCTGGTTGACAATTTCATCCTGCACGGCCGTAACCTGCTGCTGCCGGGAATGGTCATTCCCCTGCGACTGAAGCTGTCCAATCAGCAGGGCTTCCTGCAGTGGGTCGAATTCTCTCTGACCGTCGGTGCCGTTACCCTTCACGATCCACTGGGGCCTGACGCCTACGGCTATGTGATCTATGACGACACCGACACCAGTTATAACGAATGCCCGGTTTATTCCTGGGTCGGCATCGCTCCCGCCGAGGGCGGCAGCGGAACTGCCCTGCCGATCAGCGATCCCTCCGCTTCTGACGAAGGCGACGGCATGAGCGCGAATTCCCTTGCCGTGGTGGATCTGCCTTTCACCTTCAGGTTTTACGGCCAGGATTATCAGCAGATCACTGTCTGCTCGAACGGTTTCCTGGCCATGGGCGTCACCCAGAACGGCGAATTCCGCAACTACCGCATCCCGGGCGCCATGGGGCCGGGAGCCATGATCGCTCCTTTCTGGGATGATCTGGCCACCACAGGCGGCAGCGGGATCTACACCTGGCACGATGCCGCCAACCATCAGTTCATTATTGAGTGGTACCATCTTGTCAACGGTTACCAGACCAGCGCGCAGGAGACCTTCCAGGTGATTCTCCACGACCCATCATTCTATGCGACCAGCCTGGGCGACGGGCCGATCAAGATCCAATACCAGACCTTCAACAATGTCGATTCCGGTACTACCAACTACAATCAGGGCGTGTACTGCACGATCGGCATCGAGAACCTGGAGCAGAACGTCGGCCTGGAGTATTCCTTCAATAACACCTACCCCACTGCCGCTTCGCCCCTTGGCAACGGCCGCGCCCTGTATATCACCAATGTCCCCGTCTATTACGAAAATGCCTACCTCGTCCTTGGCGAGACTGTTGTCAATGAAACCAACGGAAACAATGTAGTTGAGCCCGGCGAGACGGTGGAAATGGGCATCCAACTCCTGAATTTGGGCAACACGGCTGCGGAAAATGTCACAGCTGTCCTCAGCACCGCCGATCCGCTGGTCAGCCTGATCAACCCGGTCTCTTCCTACCATCCGATCGGGGGGGACGGCTCCGGCTTCAACCAGTCCGCCTTCACCTTCAGCGTTTCGCCCCTGTGCCCGGATGGCCACGTTGTATCCTTCCTGCTGCAGATCACCTCTGAAGGCGGTTCCTGGCAAAGGGCTTTTAATCTTTCCGTGCAGAAATCGGAACTCGAGTACGTGTCTTATTTCTTCAATGACACAGCCGGCAACAACAACGGCATAGCTGATCCCAACGAGGCTTTTCTGCTGATCGTAAACCTGATGAACGGCTCGGATGTCGATGCCCTCAATGTATCTGCCGCCCTCACTGCTTCCGATCCTTTGGTGACGCTGCAGTCGTCTGTGCAGAGCAGAACCCGGATAGCTCCCGGCGATGTCATTCAATTCGTTTATCCCGTGCAGTTCGGAGCTATTCCTGCCAACAGCTACGTCAATTTCAGCTTTGAAGCCATGGCCGATAACGCTCCCGCCGAGGTGGGCACCTTCAGCATCGGTTGCGGCACCAGCGGCGTGAACCTCGATTTCGAGGACAGCAACGGCAACCTGGTCAGCCAGAGCGGCTGGGCCTGGGGTGATCCCTCCCAGTACAACGCCCACTCCGGCACCAATGTCTGGGCTACAAACCTGTCCGGACAGTATCCCAACAACGCCAATTACATATTGGTCACCCCGCCCCTCTATGTGGGATCAAACGCTGTTCTCTCCTTCTGGCACCTGCTGGCCTGCGAAAGCGGCTGGGACGGCGGCAACGTCTCCGTTTCCAACAACGGCGGCTCTTCCTGGAACATAGTCCAGCCGGCTTCCGGCGGCTCCTATATCAGCAACATCACCGCTCTGGGCGAACCCGGCTTCAGCGGCGGCCCGAACAGCTGGACCCAGGTCAACTTCAACCTCAACCCGTATGCCGGGCAGGAGATCATCCTCCGCTGGCACTTCGGCTCCGATACCATGATCACGGGCAACGGCTGGTTCATTGACGATGTCATGATCACCGGCTACAGCATCAAAACCGGTGTCCTGAGCGGCTCTGTCACACTGTCCGACTCCGCCGTTCCCTCTGGCGTCAGAATCTCCTGCCCCAATCAGATTACGGCTTATCCGGATTCCGCCGGAGCTTACGCCTTGTACCTGCCGGTCGGGAACTACACGGCAACGGCCGCCCTGCAATACTATCAGAGCGCTGCCTCGCCCGCCTTCAGCTTCACTGAGCAGAACCTGGCCTTCAACCACGATTTCACGCTCTACTATCTGCCCGGACCTGCCGGGTTGACAGTTTCCGCCCAGCCGGGTGAGCCGGAAGTCTATCTGACCTGGATTGCCCCAGCCGAGCCGGTCTATCCGATCCAGGCCTACAAGGTTTACCGGCGCCTGGGTCCCGGTAGCTATGAGCTGGCTGGGCAGGTGGCAGGCAACACATTCTCTGAGGCTCTCACGCTTGCGGGTAATTATTACTATTATGTCCAATCCCTTTACAACGAAGGAGTAGGCGCGCCCAGCGACACGGTGCAGATCTATTTCGACGTCACAGCGGCTCCCGAAAGCGAAGTGCAAGCGCCTGTCAATGCCTTGTACGGCAACTATCCAAACCCCTTCAGCACCCTGACTTCGATCGCCTTCTCGCTCGAGAAATCAGCTGAGACGAGCCTGCGTATCTATAACGTCAAGGGGCAACTGGTCAAAACCCTGGTCAGCGGCGCCAAGTCCGGCGGCAGGCATGCCGTGGTTTGGGATGGCCGCGCCGAAAACGGGGTTCCGGCCGCGTCCGGCATGTATTTCTTCCGCCTGCAGTCCGGGAATTACACTGCCACCCGCAAACTGATGCTGATGAAATAAACACGGCTTGCCCCTTCGGGGGAATGTACCAGTATAAACAATCCGGTCAGGTGATCACATCGCCTGGCCGGAATTTCATATGGGGATTCAGTTCTTGAGTGATTATGCGATCGTCAACGTATGGGATTATTCAGGCGGGCTGGAAACCGCCACCCGCTACATCCATGCCAAATGGGGTAGGCAGGAGAACTATCCTTTTTACCTGGATTGCCTTCTCCATTCCTCAAAGACGTCGGAAGCGCTCCCCAGGTTTTACCTGCTGCTGAAAGGGTCAGGCATAGTTGGTTGCTACGCCCTGCTGACCAACGACCTCATCAGCCGCCAGGATCTCTTGCCCTGGCTGGGCTGCTTGTTTGTGGAGGAATCAGAACGCGGCAATCATCTCGGCAGCCTGCTCCTCCAACACGGGCGCGAAGAAGCCGCCCGGTTAGGCTACAAGGCCCTCTATCTGACCACTGACCATGCCGGCTACTACGAAAAATACGGCTGGACCCGTATTGAAGACGGCTATGACCTGCAGGGTGCCAGCGGCCGCATCTATCGATACATTTTGGGTTAGCGTCGCTCTATAATGGTTGGATATAAGCTTGCCAGCCTTCCTCTGATCCACGCTCAAACCGGGATTTACTCTATTTCATAACACATGGTTTGCAATTCTGCCGCTACTCTCGCACCTGCATGCACTACGGATCCATTACGGAGCCAATACGGACTTTGTCCGTAATGAGTAAGTAATGCTTCCATGGGCGAAGCAGGAGATTGATAAGAAAATCAAAAGAAACTGGCTGGGTTTCTGCCGGGCCCTGGCCCGGGTAGCGGATCCGAAAGTACAGACGCCTCGTCTGTACAATCTTATCTGATCCGCAGTATGCATGCGGATATTTTTTTCTGCTATAACAATGCCGCGGGAGCAGGTATTCCGCCTGTACCGGGGCGGCGGAGCGTCTTTCAGACAGACGGGCATAAGAAGATGTGGAGACCGCACTAAAATTTCTATTGACATGTTTACAAAAACCAGGTGACTCTGCATTCATGAATGACAATCAAATCCGAAGGAGGTTTCGAACCATGAAGAACCTTATACTGGCCATTGTTTGCATCGCGCTTACTGCCGCGCTGGCGGCGGACACGATCATTCCCGGAGGGCCGGTTTCCGGATCCTGGCTGGCAGCCGGCTCGCCCTACCAGGTCACGGGGAACATCAGCATCGCCTCGGAAGCTTTCCTGATCATCAGCCCGGGGGTGGAAGTTATCTTTAACGGAACCTACAAGCTGGACGTGGCCGGCCGGATCGAGTGCCAGGGGGAACTGCAGAACCCCGTTATTTTCACCGCCACGGACACGACCAACGGCTGGCAGGGCATCCGTTTCACCAATACGGGTACAGGCCCGAATCTGCCCTCGGTGTTTTACTGGACCGAGTTTCTGTACGGCAAGGCGATGCACGGGGCCACGGGCATGGACCCGCTCAACTTTGGCGGCGCCGTCTGGGCCGACAACGGGGGCGTCCTCACCTTCAACAACTGCACCTTCCGGCGCTGCATGTCCAGCCAGGACGGAAGCGCCATTTATGCCAAGAACGGCACGGCCATTCATCTGAACGGCTGCTCTGTTAAGAACTGCGACAGCAATTTCTGGGGAGGTCTGTTCGTGAAAGACGGCTCCGTCAACGTCCAGAACTGCACTTTCCTGAACAACAACGCGGACACCTTCGGAGGAGCGCTTTACATTTACAATTGCAATCCAGCCGCAGTGACCTCCTGCAACATCATCGGCAACACGGCCGGTGCCTGCGCCGGCATCTATAGCTACGGATCGCCCCTGGCAGTGAGCAACAGCCTGTTCAAAGGCAATTCCTGCGTGACCGGCTTCGGAGCGGGGATGGGCGTGATCGCAGGCTCGCTGAGCGTGACCAACTGCACGTTCGCGGGCAACTTTTCACCGATGGGGGGAGGGGGCTTTTGGCTCAATGTGGTGCCGGCTCCCGTGCAGGTGACCAACTCTATCTTTTGGAGCAACCTGCCGGGCGCCATCTATCCTGCCTCCTCGACCTATAACCTGAGCCATTGTTCGATGCAGATCCAGGAAGGAGACGCCACCAACATCTTCGGAGACCCGCTGTTCGTCAGTTACGGATTGGGGGACCTCAACCTGCAGCCGGAGTCGCCCTGCGTGGACGCTGGCACGCCCGACACCGCAGGATTGAATCTGCCCGCCACCGACCTGAACGGGGTGCCCCGCATTCTGGACGGAAACGGGGACGGTACCGCTCGCATCGACATGGGCTGTTATGAATGGCAGCCGCCTGTTCCTTCAGGCCTGCTGACGGGATTCGTGACGGACGGTCAGGGCCAGCCCCTGGCCGGGGCATTGATCACGGCAG
Organism: Cloacimonadaceae bacterium (SeqCode); assembly: GCA_034678545.1. Lineage (GTDB taxonomy): Bacteria > Cloacimonadota > Cloacimonadia > Cloacimonadales > Cloacimonadaceae > UBA5614. The sequence continues at coordinate 6,137 of JAXDBS010000078.1, forward strand.
ATGCAGAGAGCGTTGTCACTGATGCGGCGGGCGCTTATACCATGGTGCTTAATCCCGGCAGCTACAGCGTGAGCTGCGCGCTGACCGGCTTCGAATCCGTGAGCGTGAACGTCGAGATCTTCGCCGGCCAGACGACTTATCTCAATTTCGATCTGAACCCCGTGGCAAATGACGACCCGCTGGCCGTGCCGCTTAATGCCAGGCTGGAAGCGAATCCGAATCCCTTCCGGATCGGGACGGCGCTTTCCTTTTCCCTGGCTAAGCCGGAGCAGGTGACAGCCCTGATCTATAACCTGAAAGGTCAAAAGATCCGAACCCTGGCCAGCAACTGGATGGACAAAGGCACTCACAGCCTCGGCTGGGACGGGAAGGACGACAGCCGGCGCGACACCGGCAGCGGAATCTATCTGGTCAAACTGAGTTTGGGTGAACGAATCCTGACCCGTCGGATCATGAAGCTATAATCAATTCCACCATCAGTTCTTGATCTCATGAACAACGCTGTAAAGCGGATTGGGGGATTCCTGGGCCTGCGCAGGAGCATGCTCGCCATGCTGCTGATGGCGGTCTTGGTCGGGCTGGGCGAGAAGATGGCGGAGCGGTTCCTGCCGATCTACCTGTTGGCCTTGGGCGGCACGCCGATAGTGATCGGCCTGCTCAACGGGATGGACAATCTGCTGTCGGCTCTATATTCCTTTCCCGGCGGCTGGCTGGCTGACAGGCTGGGTTACAAGAAAGCGCTGTTCATCTTCAACGCCATGGCCATTTTCGGCTACCTCATCGTGGTTGTCTTTCCCTATTGGTATGCCGTGCTGATCGGGGCGGTGTTTTTCCTGTCCTGGACGGCGATTTCGCTGCCGGCCACGATGGAACTGGTGGCGTCCGTTTTACCGAAAAACAAACACACGATGGGCATATCTCTGCATTCTTTGATCCGCAGGGTGCCCATGGCGCTGGGGCCCGTGATCGGGGGATTTTTTATCATGCGGTTCGGACGGGTGCAGGGAGTGCGTTATGCCTTTCTGGCCGCGATCGGCTTTGCGCTCATCGCACTGTATGTGCAGCAGAAGTTCATTGCAGAAAAATCAAAGGAATGCGCTGTTAAACGAGGAAAGAACAGGATCCCGAAATTCAGTTCTAATCTGCGCAATCTGCTGGTTTCGGATATCCTGGTGCGCTTCTGTGAGCAGATTCCCTATGCCTTCGTGGTTATCTGGGTAATGGAAAACAACAAGCTGAATGCAGTGCAGTTCGGCGCTCTGACCGCAATTGAAATGGTAACAGCCATGCTGGTCTATGTCCCGGTGGCTTATCTGGCGGACAGGGGAACGCGCAAGCCCTACGTCGCCATCACGTTTTTCAATTTCACGGCCTTCCCGCTGGTGCTCTGGTACAGCCACAGCTTTGCCATGCTGGTGGCCGCTTTCATTATCAGGGGGCTCAAGGAATTCGGCGAGCCGACCCGTAAATCACTTATCCTGGCCTTCGCCCCGGAAGGCTCCAAGGCTGGAATGTTTGGGACTTATTACTTGCTGCGGGATGTGACCGTGTCGGTTGCCGCCTTCGGCGGTGCCTGGCTGTGGAAGGCCTCGCCGCAGATAAATTTCTTTGCTGCTTCCGCCTTTGGGGCACTGGGGACTCTGTATTTCATTGCGCGGGTGAAGACGAAATAAGTACAAGCGCCTTGTCTGAACAACAGGTAAAATGAACAGACAGGATTGTCTGCACCGCTGATTACAGCTACAGGGTCAATTTCCCGATCACGTAACCGAGAGTGATGTCTTTGTCAGCGAAGTGCTTTTCCAATCCCTCGATGATATCCACGCAGGCTGTGGGATTGATAAAACTGGCGGTTCCGACCGCCACCGCGGCAGCTCCTGCATAAAAGAATTCCAGCGCGTCCCGCCAGTTGCAGATGCCGCCCATGCCGATGAGAGGAAGCTTCACTGCTTTGGAGACCTTGTAGACATTCGCCAGGGCGATGGGCTTGATGCCGGGCCCGCTGTAACCGCAGACGCCTGCTTTGACGCGGGACCGGCCGGTCATTGGATCGATCGCCATGCCCTGCACAGTGTTGATCAGGGCGAGGGAATCCGCACCTCCCTCCTCCGCTGCAACCGCAATGGCGGCGATGTCTGTCACGTTAGGTGTTAGTTTTACGATCAGTTCCTTTTGTGTTAAAGGCCGCAGACGCCGCACCAGTTCATACACGACCAGCGGGTCCACGCCAAAGGCGATGCCCTCCCGCTCCACGTTGGGGCAGGAAACGTTGACCTCATACCCGGCAATGCCTTCCGCGCTTTCCAGTTCGGCCAGGATGGTGGTGAATTCTTCGATCGTGCCGCCGGAAAAGCTTACAATGAGAGGGATCGCAAGTTTACTGCGAAGTTCGGGCAGGTCTTTGGTGAGAAATACATGGACACCGGGATTCTGGAGGCCGATGGAGTTGAGCAGTCCGGCTTCTGTTTCATAAAGGCGGGGCGGGGGATTGCCGATCTTGGGATGGCGGGTTATGGTTTTGGTGACATAAGCGCCGAGTTTATTTAAATCAAAGAAATCGCCGTACTCCGGTCCAAAGGTGCCGGAAGCGACTGTGACGGGGTTTTGCATCTGCAGCTTACCGAGTTGGGTTTCTAATCTATTCATTAGTTTCATACCATTTTGACAACAGGCTGGATTCCTGCCTGCGCAGGAATGACGGTTGACAGATAAGGGCCATAGAGCGGAGCCCTATACAAAAAGGGTGGCGGGTGGGAATAGATAATTTTACATTATTCATAAATCTGCGTTGTCCAGTGTATATCATTCCCAAATGATTTCATCAGCATTGAAGACCGGACCGTCCTTGCAGACGGTCTTGCAGTCCACTCCGATGGAGTTGTCCGACTTTACTTTTACGGCGCAGCCGTGGCAGACGCCGATCCCGCAGGCCATATATTCTTCAAGAGATACAAATAGCGGAATCCTGTGTTCAAATGCAATGCCGGCACAGGTTTTTAGCATGGGCTTGGGTCCGCAGGCATAGACTACGTCGGGATTATGGCTTTGTAGATAGTCCAGCAGACCATCTGTGACAAATCCTGTTTGGCCGGCGGAGCCGTCATCGGTCCAGATTGCGTCGGCGGGGAAGATGTCATCCTTGGTGCGGCCGCCGTGCATCCACCAGACCTGATTTCCGGCTTTGAGCAATTCCTTTTTCAGCAAAGACAGGGGGGGATAGCCAATGCCGCCGCTGACCAGGAGAGCCTGTTTTCCCGGTTCTATGGGGAAGGAATTGCCCAAGGGTCCGATAATGTCGAGTCTGTCGCCTGGCTTCAGCAAGGAGAATTGCTCGGTGGCGGGTCCTGTTTTCCTGATCATGAAACTGATTTCAGGGCTCTGGACGCCATAGACGCTGAAAGGCTTGCGCAGCCTGTGTTGCGACGGAATGGAAGGCTTCAGTTCAAAGAACTGGCCGGGCTTTATCTGCTGCGCCAGGTCACCCAGATTGACGGTGTGGACAAAATAGAACGCGTTGAGGTGGACGGTGTCCCGGATTTCCGCAAGGCCGCTGAACATGCTCATCCTGATCCCGCCCAGATACTTCAGGCCTGCCACGTGACCTTGCCGTCACAGAGGGTGGAGATGACTTTGCCGGTGAGCTGTCTGCCCAGCCAAGGCGTGTTTTTGGCCTTGGAGAGCATGGTTTCCGGTGTCAGGGTGATGTCTGCCTTCAGGTCTATGATGGCCAGGTCGGCAGGCTGGCCTTTCTCCAAAACTCCAGCTTTCAGGCCCAGCACTTTGGCCGGAGCTTCCGTCAGGGCCTGGGCCAGGCGCTCCAAGGTTAGATGTCCGGGTAGCACGAGCAGGGTGTATAACGACGCGAAGGCGGCCTCAAAGCCGTTGATGCCAAAGGGCGCTTTGTCAAACTCCAACTCCTTTTCGTAGTCGGCGTGGGGAGCGTGGTCGGTGGCGATACAGTCTATGTGTCCGGAGCAGAGCGCTTCCAGAAGCGCCAACCGGTCCGCTTCGGAGCGCAGGGGGGGCTTGCACTTGGTGCTTGTATTGAAATTGATACAGGCTTCTTCGTTCAGCGTAAGATGATGCGGAGTGACCTCGCAGGTGACGGGCAAACCCTTGTCCCTGGCGGCCTTGATGAGCTCCAGCGCTTGGGCGGAGGAAACGTGCGCGATGTGCAGGCGGCATTTGGTGCTTTCCGCCAGCATGATGTCGCGGGAGATGATGACCTCTTCCGCCAGGGCGGGGATGGTGCTCAGGCCTAGTTGGGTGGCGGTTTTGCCGTTGTGGATCTGGCCTTTTCCGGCCAGGTTGTAATCCTCGGCGTGAATGATGACGGGGATGTGGAAATTGGTGGCGTATTTCATGCAGTTCTGCATCAGCTTGGCGTTCTGGACGCAGTTGCCGTCATCGCTTATGGCGACGATGCCGCCTTCCTGCATGCTTGCCATCTCGCTGATTTCCTTACCTTCCAGCTTTTTGGTGATGGCGCCGATCACCCTGACCTTGCAGAAACCGAGGTCCTTGGCGCGCCTCTGGACAAATTCCACACCGGCAATATTGTCGATCACCGGTTCCGTGTTCGGCATGGCGCATACCGTGGTGAAACCGCCCTTGGCGGCCGCCCGGGTGCCTGTGATAATGTCCTCTTTATATGTCTGACCGGGGTCGCGCAGGTGGCAGTGGATGTCGACCAGGCCGGGGAAAACATGCTTGCCGCCGGCGTCTATGATCTCATCGGCAACGTCTTCTATCCGGTCGGCAACATCGGAGATTTTATCCTTGGCGATCAGGATGTCCTTTTTGACAAACGCACCCTGATAGTAGACCAGTCCGTTCTTGATCAGCTTTTTCATTTTTCCTCTCTATTTGTAGTGCAGGATTCCGATCCTAACTTTAAGCTGTGCAGCTTTGGAAAGCTGCACTACGCAGCCTTGCCGCCCAGGATCAGGAAGAGCAGCGCCATGCGCACCGCCACACCATTGGCAACCTGTTCGGTAATGATGCTTTGCGAGCTGTCCGCAATCTCGGGAAGGATCTCCACGCCGCGGTTCATGGGGCCGGGATGCATGATCAAAGCGTCTTTCTTGGCCCATTTGATCGTGTCTTTGGAAAGCACGTAATGCTTGGTGTATTCCTCCAGCGAGGGGAAAAGGCCTTCTGTCTGCCGCTCCAGCTGCATGCGCAGGCCCATTACGACGTCCGCGTCCTTGAGCGCGGCCTTGAGGTCGTACTCGACCTTGCAGCCGTAGACGTCTTCCATGTGCCCCGGCATCAGGGTGCGGGGGCCGCAGACCGTGACGTGGGCCCCCAGCTTCTTCATGCCGATCAGGTTGGAGCGCACCACGCGGCTGTTGAGGATATCGCCCACGATGGTGATCTTCAGGCCTTTGAGGCTGCCGACCTTTTCCCAGATGGAAAAGATATCCAGCAGCGCCTGGGTGGGATGGGCGTGGCGCCCGTCCCCGCCGTTGATGACAGGCTTACCGCTGTATTTGTTGACCAGTTGCGGGCTGCCGGGGCTGCTGTGGCGGATCACGTAAAGGTCAATGCCCATGGCGTTCAGGGTATAGACTGTGTCCTGCAGACTCTCGCCTTTGGACAGGGCGGATGTGCTTTCCTGGAAACTGACCACGTCTGCGGAAAGCCGGCTGGCAGCCAGTTCAAATGACATGCGGGTGCGGGTGCTGTTTTCGATAAAGAGAGTGCAGACCGTTTTGCCGCGCAGGGTGGGGATTTTCTTGTATTCGCGCAGGTTGATCTCTTTCATGCCTCGGGCGGCCTCGAGTATGTACATGATCTCCGGGGGGGAATAGTCGTCGAGGTCAAACACGCTGCGGTTAATGAAGTTGAAGTCTTTTTGCATCTAATCTCCTTTCTGCCTCACCGGGCAAGATTAAAGGTTTGTGTTCAAGATTATAGTAATTGAGTTTTGGTCAAGAGATATTTCTAGTAATGAGATTTACATATATATTATTCATTGCTTTTACATATTTTTTCTTACTTAGCATTTAATTTTCTTGTTTTGGTTTTGATTTCACATACCAATTGGCTAATCCATATATAGCCATTGCTAATAAAAAAACATACTGTAATGATATAAACTTTACATCTTTTATCCAGTATAAACAAATACCGATTATATCTATTATAATCCAATATATCCAACCTTCGTTTTTTCTTCTGGTTGTTAAAAGCATAGCAGTGAAGCTCATCATAGTGGTTAAAGCATCTAGAAATGGGTAAGATGCAGGAACAGGAAAAATAGCAGGCATCCACTTATGAAAATTAGAAACACAGATTGTTAGGATTCCTGTTAATATAATTGTGATTATAATAGTAAATATAGCTGAGTTTAGTTTACTCCAAGATGTGCTGATTTGGTTTTTTGCTTGTTTCTGATGATACCATTGATACCACCCGACAATGCTGATAATCAAGTAATAAAACTGCTCCATCATATCCGAGTAAAGTTGAATCTGATAAAATAGAATACCATAAAGGATTACAGATACAATACCAATAGGCCATGTTATGATACTTTTTCTGGAAATTAAGAGCACAGAAACAAAATACAAGATTGTCCCTATAAACTCAATATAACTAAGTTGATAATTTCCTATTACAATAAAGATTTTACTAACACTTAATAAATCAATCACAGTGATTCCTTTAGTAGAATTCTAACTACCGAATTATAGCGTTCTTCCAAACTGCCTTTTACTACACAATATGGTATTTTGTTTGTTTTAAGAATATTGATGTTTATTCTCTGTATTTTGATCCGTGAAACAACTCCGGATCTATCCCAACTGTTTTCAAACGGAATGTCATCCCCACATAAAATATGATAATTGTAACGATAGAGAGATTGATTGAATAATTCCATCAACCGTATAGAAACCTTACCAAAATAATATGTAGCATAAGATATCGTCGTTAAAATGTTCGTGTCTATGAATATCCTGTTAGTATCTTCTTTTAATATTTCATTTTCAAGGTGGATATGCTTTTCAGCGATGACCTCTAAATCGCCCATTTCAAGTCTATGGTTTTTTTGATGCTCAAACCAATATTCCCTACCGTATTCAGGGCAATACGAAGCGGTAAGCTTTTCAGAGCACATTTTCGCCAGTGTAGTTTTACCTGTTGATGGTCCCCCAATAAATACGATTTTGGGTTTAACATCTCTAAACACTATTGCAGGTATCTGTGACTTGAATAGTATAACATTATTTCTTATCATAGTTGAGGACACATTGTTATCATTTCGTGGTTTATCCACTATTCTATTCTGGCAATTCAACGCTCGACTAACAAATTCTCCATAATCTTCACTTGAGTAGAAAGAGTGAATATTGCTTTTCTTAAGGAGTTTGATTAAGTACTCATTTTGTATTTTGATAATATCATCAGAATATCCAGTGTCTTGAGGGCCATCATCTGCAATTATCACTTCAACTTTAGGATATAGTGTTTTAATCCAGTTTGCTCTAATAGTTGTAGGTATTGATGTTGTCTTGCTTGCATTGTACACAATGACAATAACATGGTCCATTTCTTTCAACGCACAATTTATAACACTTAGATGTCCGTTGTGTAGAGGGGCATATTTACCTAAGGTTAAGCCGATTTTCATTTTCTACCACGATTAACTTTTATATTTGATGTATGTTTTAGCTTCACGTAATGATTAAAGCTTTTGGGGTACAGATTTGTCAATTAAAAAAAAATATTACAAAGTGATAGAATTAGATTCTTTCCTTGATAGGATTGGCTTATTAAAAGACCGGAGGTCGGCATTATATAGCCCAGCATTTTGAATGCTGGGTGGAGTGCACCAACAACACTCCAGTCCGGCAGGACGGCACATGGTTTTTGTTTATCAATAAGAAGTGTCGTCCTCACGGACTCTATTCCTATTCTGATCTTTTCACTACACTCACGTACCGTGTTACAACTTATCGTCCTCCGGACTCAATATGGTGCTCTCTTTTTCCCAGCAATCGAATTGCTGGGCTAATAAATATCGTCCTTACGGACTCAACTCATATTGCAAGAGAACAGGAAGCCCTCCCTCAATAAAATTGCTTTTTCCCTGATATCTGTGCTTTCCATGGTTAACAATAATCACACTTCTTTTAGAGACTCTCCAGAGACTCATCCGAGACTAAGTCTCTGCTGACCCCCTGCAGACCCTGTGCGTCAAGAGTGTTGACAAGATATTAACCCGCAGGATTTTGACCAAATAAACAAGGCGAATGCTTTCCCGACCGTAAAAAAAGAGGTAAGAAAAATGGAAATCAGCAAGACCTATGACCCTTCCCAGCTTGAGAAGAAGTGGTACGCTTACTGGTCGGAAAAGGGGTATTTCACGCCGAAACCGGACCAGACCCGAAAGCCCTTTACCGTCCTCATCCCGCCCCCCAACGTGACAGGAGCCCTGCACATGGGGCACGTGCTTAACAATACCCTGCAAGATGTCATTGTCCGCTATCACCGCATGTGCGGTGAACCGACTCTCTGGCTGCCCGGCGTCGACCATGCCGGCATCGCCACCCAGAACGTGGTGGAAAAGCAGCTTGCCACTCAGGATAAGACTCGGCACGAAATAGGTCGGGAAGAGCTCGTCAGTCTTATCTGGAAGTGGAAAGCTGAAAAAGGCGACCGCATCATCGAGCAGTTGAAACAGCTTGGCTGCTCCTGTGACTGGTCGCGTCTCTGCTTCACCATGGATGAAAAGCTTACCCGGGCGGTGAAGGAAGTGTTTGTCAGCCTGTATAACGACGGCCTGATCTACAAGGGAAAATACATCATCAACTGGTGCCCGCGCTGCGTGACAGCCCTGGCTAATGACGAGGTCGAGCATGCCGACGAGCAGGGCAAGTTGTGGTATTTCCGCTATCCCCACCAGGACGGAAAAGGCTTTGTCACCATCGCCACCACGCGTCCCGAGACCATGCTGGGCGACACCGCCGTGGCGGTCAACCCTAAGGACGAACGTTACAAAGACCTGATCGGAAAGCAGCTCATCCTGCCTCTGACGGACAGGACCATTCCCGTTATCGCGGATGATTATGTGGACACCCAGTTCGGCACCGGCTGCGTTAAGGTCACGCCCGCGCACGATCCCAACGACTTCGAGATCGGAGGCCGGCACAACCTGCAGCAGATCCTGGTCATGGACGAGCATGGCGTCATGAATGAGAACGCCCCGGAGCAGTTCCGCGGCCTGGACCGCTATGCCTGCCGGGAAAAAATCCTGCAGCTCATGCAGGAGCAGGGCCTGCTGGAAAAGACAGACAGCCATGCCCTGGCGGTGGGCCACTGCTACCGTTGCGACACTGTAATCGAGCCCTACCTGAGCGACCAGTGGTTCGTGAGGATGAAGCCGCTTTCCGAAGCCGCCATCCAGGTTGTAGAAAACGGCGGAGTCCGCTTCCAGCCGGAGCGCTGGACCAAGGTCTACATGCACTGGATGAACAACATCCGCGACTGGTGCATTTCGCGCCAGATCTGGTGGGGGCACCGCATCCCGGCTTACTATTGCGAAGCCTGCGGTAAAATGCTTGTGGCGATGGAGATGCCTTCCAGTTGTCCTGACTGCAAGCACACTGCATTCAGACAGGACGAGGATGTGCTCGACACCTGGTTCAGCAGCTGGCTCTGGCCCTTCAGCACCATGGGCTGGCCGGAGGAAACCGATGACCTGAAGTATTTCCTGCCCACCAGCACGCTGATCACGGCGCCGGAGATAATCTATCTCTGGGTGGCGCGCATGATCATGTCCACCCTGCATTTCAAGGGGATGATCCCGTTCGAGACGGTGCTTTTGCACGGAACGGTGAGAGACGAGCAGGGCCGCAAGATGAGCAAGAGCCTGGGCAATAGCCCCGACCCGATCGACATCATAGAAACGGTCGGAGCGGACGCCCTGCGCTTCAGCATGGTGTTCAGCACGCCCAAGGGCGCCGATGTCATCTACACCGACGCCATCCTGGAAACGGGGCGCAACTTCGCCAACAAGATCTGGAACGCCTACCGCTTCATCATGCTGAACGCGGAGACGATAAAAGGCCTGCCCGCAAAGGAAGAACTGCAGCTTGAGCTGGCTGATAAATGGATCTACTCGCGCCTGAATGAAGTGGCTGCTGAAGCCTCCGCGCATTACCTGAACCTGCGCCTCAACGACGCCGCCCAGGTGCTCTTCAAGTTCATCTGGGACGAGTTCTGCAGCTGGTACATCGAGCTCAGCAAGGACAGGCTTTATAATGTGGAGCCGGATTCCGGCCCGGCTAAAGCGGCGCTCACTGACAAGTACATCCTGCTGGATGTGATGCAGTCCGCCATGCGCCTGCTGCACCCGATCATGCCCTATATCACGGAAGAGCTCTGGCAGGGCATCCGGACCCATTTCCCGATGCCGGAGGAGTCCGTCATGATAGCTGAATTCCCCATTGCGGACGCGAAGCTGATCGACCAAGCTATCGCGGACGAGATGGCCTTCATGCAGGAAAGCATCGTGGCCGTCCGCAATCTGCGCAAGCAGGTCAACCTGCCGCCCGCCACCGAGATCAGCGTCCATGTCAGGTTGGCGGAAGCCAGGCAGCAGAGCCTGTTCAACCGCTATGAGTCCTACTTCCGCAAGCTGGCTAAAGTAAGTGAACTGAAAGCGGAAGTTGGATTGACGAAACCGCCGGCCTCCTTGTCAGCCGTGGTTCGCAACATCGAGATCTTCCTGCCCCTGAGCGGCCTGATCGACCTGAACCAGGAAAAGGAAAGGCTGACCAAACAACTGGCCAAGCTGGAAGGCGAACTGGCAAGCGTTCAGCGCAAGCTGGCCAACGATAGCTTCGTCAGCAACGCCAAACCGGAAGTGGTCGAACGCGAAAGGCAGCGCCTGGCGGAGGTTTCCACCAAGGTGGAGCTCACCCGCAACCAGATAGCTGATTTAGATTGATGTAGTAAAATGATGAAAGAAGGCGGGGGGGAAAACATCCCCCCGTTTTTTGTCAGAACCTGTATCCGAGTGAAATCTTCACTTGCTTGTTATTGACCAGATAGCAGTAATCTCCTGTCCTGACATAGCCATTATTGTCTTCATACATCAGTTTCAATATTGCGTTTTTGTGCTGCAAACCCGTTCCCAATGCGAGGTAGTAGCTGCCTTTTAGTTCCGAGCCGTCTTTGTAGATGTCATTTCCGACAAAAAAATTATAGCCTGCATTGCACAACAGGCTGATGGAAACATCCTTGCAGGGGATGCTGATAACATTGGAGGCAAACACCGGAATGAAACTGTAATAGCCAAGGGCAATGGACCAATCCTCCCGGGTCGAGCGCGGCAGCTGGTAGATGATTCCCAGGCCCGTACTGTAATTATCATTGACCTCGTATGGGATTTCCAGGTAGATTGAATATCCGCTTTTCTCAACTTCCATGTTACCGTCCAGCGGAGGATAACCATGCCCGAAATAAAGCCTTTCCGAATCATGTGACAGGATTCTGTCATAGGAAAACCCGAATTCAAAAGGGAATATGCAGACCTGGGCTGTGAGCAGGAAAAGCAGGAGCATTAAGTGCTTCATAGTTTTTGCAACTCAAACCTTGGAATCATGGTCCTGATTCTTTTTAATGTGTGTTTTAATCAAAATGGTGGAGCTAAGGGGGATCGAACCCCTGACCTTCTGATTGCGAACCAGACGCTCTCCCAGCTGAGCTATAGCCCCACTTCCTGTATGCAAATCGCCGGGGGGCGGCTCTTTCGTCAAGGGGAATGTTGGCCGGCCCGCCGGCAGGCCAAGCAGCCAAGCCTGAGTTAGAGCGCTCAGACGGCCCACGCAAATCTGATCATGTTCTGCCCGGTTATAATCAGGTCTGATTTTCACTGCGCTATTCCGGAGGATTTTTCCCGTTTGCCTGGTGCTTCGGTCCAGGTCGATATGCAGTCGATATCCTCTCGATATCCTGTCGAATTAAAGTCAACTGGATACCGACCGGATATCGACTGGAATTCAGGGAAGAGGTAATCCCGGGTCAGGTCCGGAGCGGGTGAAGGCGTTCTGAATGACTGTGGGGCGGACGAGTACTTTTTTCCTCATCAAGACCGGCCCATTGTTTCATTTCAATGGAAAAAGGGATTACCGACAGCGGCATGCAGTTGCAGGTTTCCACGCCCGCACCATCAGTCATGCACAAGAATCATAATGTAGAAAAATGTAATTGAATCCTACAAGGTGGACTATACAATCCCGGAGGGATTTAATAAGGGTAGCCAGTGAATTTATTCACTGGTCAGATGAGTTATTGAGATAACCCCAGAGGGGTTTTCTATTGCCCACGGCTTACGATGATGGGCGGCAACAATACACAACAGGAAACCCCGCCGGGGTTAATGGCGGGTGCTCTTTTTCCAGTGGCTGAAGCCACTGGCTACCAATGTAAAATCCCTTTGGGATTACTATAACGCACTATGCAAAGGACCGGATAAATGAAGCAAACGGCTTCCGATGCAAAATCCCTCGGGGATTATGAGAGACCGCTCAGCACATGACCAGGATTAACAAAACTACAGGGCTGGAATGGAATAAGGGCAAGACAATGCCAGGCAATGAGAGATGGTGAATCGGACAAGGCGGGAAAGTGATTTATGACAGTAATGATCTGCCGGGGATAGAAAAAGGTGAGCCCGGCCCGGACTCACCTTTGCTTGTCTATTAAGATTCCCGCCTGCGCAGGCATGACGCAAGCTCCGCGTCGTGTTGCCAGTACTGCTATTTCATCAGCATCATGCGCCTGGTGCTGTTGTAGCCGCCGGCCTG
>JAXDBS010000079.1:0-49789 GCA_034678545.1 Cloacimonadaceae bacterium (SeqCode)
CCGATGCAACCGATGCAACCGATGCAACCGATGCAACCGATGCAACCGATGCAACCGATGCAACCGATGCAACCGATGCAACCGATGCAACCGATGCAACCGATGCAACCGATGCAGAAAGCCGGATAAATCCGGCGGACCTGCCGGCTAAAGCCAGCGCTACAGGCGAGGCGGCGGCAGCTACGTGGGGGTCGCAGGCGCGGGACTTGGGGAGTTTGAGCCGAGCTGAGCGGGCCCGCGCCCATGCCCGGCTCAATATCGTCCGCGCCTGGCAGAATGAGCGGCGGCGGATCAAGGCGGAGAGGCTGCTGTTCAAGCACGCGCGGGACGAGTTCCTGCGTCAGTTGCAGGCGGGGCTGGTGTGTTATTCGGACACGCAGCTCCTGGGCGTCCGCGTCTCCGCCCCGAGCATTTACCGGTGGGAGCAGGCCTACCGTCAGGGCGGTCTGGGCGCTTTGGCGGACAGGCCGCGGGAGCCACGGCCGGGCCGTTTGGCGGGAGAGGAGCTGACGCGGCTGAAGGTGTTGGCGGCTGACCCCCGGCATCAGAGCGCAATGGCGGTCTACCGCGAGCTGATCGTGGCGCAGCCGGAGTTTTCCCTCAGCCTGCGGACGGTGCAGCGGGTGTTTGGCGAGGTGCGGCGGGACCGGTATCTGACCGCGGCGGCAGGCGGCAAATCAGTCTACAAGAACCAGGCGCGGCCGCACGTGCGGCGCTATAACGACGCCCTGCCCAACGACATCCGGGAGGGGGACGGGAAGATGCTCAACGTATTGGTGCTGAGTCCCTTCCGGTTTCACCAGAACGAGCGGCTGCGGGAGCTGGTGCGGCCCTGGATCTATCTCTGGCTGGACGTGAGCAGCCGCTATATCTGCGGTTACGCGGTGTGGCTGGCGGAGAGCTGGCATCTGGTGCGGACCTCATTCATTGACAGCGTGGGCAAGGCGGGTCTGCCGGGCAAGGTGCGGATCGACGGGGGGAGCGCGGGCTGGAACGTGCTGAGCGTGCCGGAGTGGTATGCGGGGCGGAAGCGGGAGACGGAGGCGGTGAAGCGGGCGCGGGCGTATCTGGCGAAGGGGAATCAGGGCTTTTTCCGGGCTTTGGGGGTGGAGGCGGTGACCAAGACCAGGGCGGGGAATCCGGAGAGCAAACAGATCGAGCCGGCCTGGGGGCACATCTTTGCGGACTGGGAGAAGCGGCAGTTCGCCTATGTGGGCACGGATTTCGCCGCGCGGCCGGAGTGGCTGAACCTGACGAACAAGAAGCTGCTGCAGCAGCACGGCGACAAGATCATGAGCTGGGAGCAGATGCTGGCGGCGGTGGAGGGCCAGGTGCGGGCCTGGAACAGCCGGGCGAGCGAGAGTTTGCGGAGCGTGGAGGGCAAGGCGCTGAGCCCGGCGCAGGTGTTCGGGCAGCATCCGGAGCTGACGGGCCGCAAGCCGCCGGCGGAGCTGGTGGAGCATCTCTGCTGGCATCCCAGGAAGCTGACGGTGGGGCGGGACGGGATCAACCTGGACGGGCTGATCTACCGGCACCCGACCAATTTTGTTTATCTGGGGCAGCAGCTGCTGGTGGAGTATGACGAGCGTAATTTCAGCCAGGCGACGCTGGCGACGCTGAGCGGCGAGATCCTGGTTCCGGCCGCCACGCTGATGCCGGCGGGCAGCCAGGTGCACATCGAAACCAGCCAGGCGGCGATCAAGAGCACGCGGCGGCATGAGAAGGAATGCCGGGCTGTGTATCTGGCCTATGCGAACAGCGAGAGCAAGGGGGCGCGGACGCTGAACCGGCTGACGCGGCATCTGGAGGAGCTGATGGCGGAGCAGAAGCATCACCAGCTGCAGATCAAGGAGGGGGGGGCGGCCAGGTTACCCCAGGGGTTATCTGTTCCCACCCGCCACCCTGACTTGCAGGCGGGGCTGTGCCCCGCACCCCGGGAGGCGGGAGAGGGCGATCCAGGCGAATCAACCCAATCGGCCGCGGGGGCGGGGGCGGGGCAATTTCCCAGTTTGGATGACATTTTAGCAGACTATGACTATGATTATCCGGAGCCGGTGGAGCCTGAGAAGGACGAGACCGACCTGATAATAGAGGAGTGCGAGCGCGAGCTGCACAAAATAGGATTAAGGAGCAACAAATGAAGCAAAACACCTTTGTCAGGACCAGCAATGTGCTGGCCGCGGAGGGGGAGATCGCCAGGCTGCTGGCGCGCCCCCGCTTTGAACTGGTGGGTCTGGGCCTGATCCACGGAGACCGGGGATTGGGCAAATCACGCTACGGCAAGCAACTGGCCTACCGCAACGGGTATATTTATCTGCGGCTGGACGCCAGTGAGACAGCCAAAAGCTTTTCCCAGAAGCTGTGGAAGGCCTTGCGCTATCACCTGGGGTTGCCGGGTGCGCCGGGGTCCTCAGCCGGAGAAGCCGGCTGGGGTGGTTCGCCGGGGCAGGGCGAGCCGGACGACTATCCGGCCCCGCACGGGAGCACCAACACCTTGATGAACCTTTGCCTGGCCATTTTGGGCGAGCCGGCTAACAAGGACACGGTCATCGTCCTGGACGAATTCGACAACGCCCTGCCGGACAGGATATTGCGCGAATCGGTGCGGGACATCGTGGACAACAGTTTCGCCACAGTGGTGCTGATCGGGATGAACCAGGTGAAGCCGAAGCTGGAGCAGCGCAACCCGCATTTTTTTGACCGCTGCAATTTTTTCTGCGAGTTCAAGCCGATCACGCTGGCGGACGCGGGCCTGATCTGCCGGGCGGCGGCGGAGGCGCCGGTGGACGACAAGGTGGTCGAGTACTGCTACAGCCTCAGCCATGGCAATATCCGCAAGCTGATCAAGGGGTTGCAGTTCGTGGAGGGCAAGCTGAAGGCGCATAAGGGCGTGAAGCTGACGGCGCGGGAGCTGGCGGCGGTGGACGCGGCGGCCGGGGATGGGTCATGATGAAAAAGCAGGATAGCCGGCTGACGCACCGGCAGATGATCCGCAACTACGCGGCGCTGCCGGAAAAGCCCCTCTACACGAGCGCCATGGTGGCGGCCGCCACGCTCATCAGCGAGCATACGGTGCGGCACTACCTGGCTGACCTGGTGGAGGAGGGGGTGATCGCGCGGCTGCCGCAGCGGGTGAGCAAGCAGTATTGTTACCGGACGCTGCCCGCCGTGGCTGCCGAGCGGCAGCGCTATGACTGGAGGCCCAGATTGGACGTGCTCCGGCGGATCTGGCAGGTAATGCCGGGGAACGGTTGGTACACAGCGCAGCAGGTCATCGCGCTGACCGGACTGAAGGAGCGGAGCATGTACCGCTATCTGGACACGGCGGTCTATCTGGGGACGCTGCTGACGCTGAAAGCGGGGCTGCACAGCCTGCGGCAGGTGCAGATGTATCACCGGGGCATCGAGCCGCAGGAGCAGGAGATGCCCTTGTATTCGGAGATCCGGCGGGCCTGCCGGGACATGAAAAGGAAGGAGGAGACAGATGAAACACCATTTTAAGCGGGCGCTGTACTGGCTGGGGGTAGCCGCAGCGGCGCTGGCGTCGCTGGTCCTATGCTACGGCTGCACGGTGCTGTGGATCTGCGCGGCGGGATGAGCATGGGCAAGCTGGAAGCCGCGGAGCTGGACGCCCGCAAGAAGATCCTGCGGCAGGGGATCATGGCCGCCTGCAGCAAGCTGAACTGGGACTATGAGACGTCCCACCTGTATTTTAAGCAGTGGGGCTTTGGCAGCTCCCTGCGGAAGATGTCGCTGGGCGAGCTGGTCCAGCTCAACGAGATCGTGAACGGGCTGATGGAGCCGGAGGAGGCGCGCTTCAGCCTGGGCGTGCTGGACGAGCAGGGGCGCTATGCCTGGAGCCTGATGAAGCAGGCGGGCTGGAACTGGCTGCGGCTGCGCCAGCTCATCCTGAAGCGCTGCAAGGCGACGCACTGGAACGCGCTGTCCGAGTATGAGAGACGGGGGATCATTAACATTTTGAAGGCGTATGTGGCCAAAAAGGGGGCAACAGGAAAAGCGCCAGGGGAGAAGTTTAGATGTGGGGCTGCGCCCCACACCCCTGAGCCGTCGCCTGAGCTCAGTGAGACAGGGCAAATTAAACAGACACCCAAAAAAGAAGGAGAGAAACCATGAAAAAAACCACTTCAAGCGACGAGCTGTATGCCGGCTGGGACGACGTGAACGCCGCCCTGCAGCAGATGGCCAGCCTCACCGTCGACAAGCGGGAGCTGGAGAACCGGAAGACGGAGCAGATCCGGGAGATCACGGCCGGTTTTGACGCCAAGGCGGCGCCTATCCTGGCCGAACTGGACAGCCTGGAAGCCGCGATCACGGCCTTTGTGCAGCAGAACAAACACGAATTTGCCAAGGTGCGCACGCGCGTGCTGAGCCACGGGACGATCTCGCTGCGCGTCTCCAAATCCGTCAAGGTGCTGTCCAAAACCGCCTGCCTGAAAGCGCTGGAGAGCGCGGGGATGCAGTCCTTTATCATCGTCAAGAAAGAGCCCAACAAGGAGATGCTGCAGGATTTGACGGACACCGAGCTGGCGCGGCTCTCCTGCGAGCGCAAGGTGACGGACAACATCACGATCGAGCCGCGGATCGAGGAAATCCTTGAATAAAGGAGTAAGTATGCTGAGCAAAGAAATAATCGGCTTGCTGTTTGTCTGCGGGGCGGCGCTGCTGATCGCGGCCATCTGCCTCTGGTTCAAATATTTGCGATACAAACAGCTGTACCAGGACAGGCTGCACGCGGAGCGGCTGTATGCCATCCAGTTGGCCGAGCGCAGCCGCACCATCGAAACCCTGCAGCGGCAGCTTATGGACGCGGGGGAAAGCGCCACGGAGCTGCCGGCCGCGCGGGTGGAGATCGAGCAGCTAAAGGAGGAACTGCGGCTGCAGGTTGACCTGCGCAGCGCGCTGTATGACGAATACGAATGGTTCCGCACGCTGGTGCGGTGCAGCAGCCCGGGCCTGGCGGCGGAGCTGGAGCGCAAGGCGCGGGTGGAAGTATCAGGGAAGCTGGAAACCGGCTCAGGCCGGCAGGAACCGGACAGGCATGCCTGACTACCAAAGCGTCTGCCCTGTGCCGCGCTGCGAGCTGCGACGCTGTATGGGTAAACGGCGCTGCGCGCTGCGGCGCTATTTCCTGCTCGAACAAATGGAAAACCGCCGCCTGCTGGGCTCCCTGAGAGCGGGGAGCCCGGCCTGGCGGGAAGTCCATGCCCGCATCTACTTCTGGAGGTGAAGGTGCATAATGCAGCCACGCGTAACGCCGCCATGCGGCGGGAGGTCCGCATTCTGCTGGAGCGGGGCTATCCCCGCCGGCAGGCGATCGCCATCGTCGCTGAAAAGTATTTTCTCAGCCCCGAGACGGTGAGGGACATCATCTATGACAAGCGCCGCAAATAAGCCCAACCTCGAGCAGCGCCTCGCCGCGTTGGGCTTTCTGCCCGTGCAGTTCAGCCGCTATTATTATGCCCACCCGGCCGGGAACCGGGTCCGCCTGACCAGCCTGGCGGGGGGCGGGCACAGCGGGCGCAAGGGAGACCGGCGCACGGTCTATCAGCTCTTGTCCGGCGGGCGGGTGGTTCACCAGGAGGCGACTCTTTCGGCGTTGGTCAGCTGGATGGAGATCGGATGCTGAGCCGGCTGGCCTGGCTGGGCATGGTCCTGCCGGTGTTTCTGGCCGCGGCGCCGGTGAGTCCGGAGCGGGCGGCAGCAGCGGCGGCTGCCTGGTTTGGCGTTCGCGCTGAGGTGGAGCTGAGGAACCAGGGTAATCTGTACATAGGCACAGCGCCGGGCCGGGGCTATGTGGTTTTGGCGGGAGACGACCGGGCAGCGCCGGTCCTGGCGTATGGCGAGGGGGAATTCCCGCTGCCGGTGGAGTGTCCGGAAGCGGCCTACTGGCTGAACCGCTACCACTGCCAGCTGGCCGAGCTGGAGCTGATGCCGGAGAGCGGCAGGGCCTCCACTACAGGCGGAGCGCCTGCAGATACTTCCAGGTCATTCAGCGATTCGCTGCGCTCATCGGCAGAGGAATGGATTCCCGTTTTCCCACCCCACCGAGCAAGCTCGGCGAGGACCCCGGGCGCGGGAATGACAACAGGCAGCCCGCTGCTGCGTTCGACCTGGCATCAGAACAAGTATTACAACGCCTGGTGTCCTCTGGTTGAGGGCGGGCCCGACGGGCGCGCCTATGCCGGCTGCGTGGCGGTGGCCATGGGCCAGGTGTTGCGCTATTGGCAACAACCGGGTTATGGGCGGGGCTTTAAGAGCTACGTACATTCGCCTTTGGGGCTGCAGGCGGCGGATTTTGGCAACACGCGCTATGACTGGGCGGGGATGCCGGACCGGCTGAGCGGGTATAATGACGCGGTGGCGGAGCTGCTCTATCACTGCGGCGTGAGTGTGAACATGAACTACTCGGCCAGCGGCTCCGGCGCGGTAACCAGCAAGGCGGCCTCCGCCCTGGTCGAATACTTCCGCTTCGCTCCCTCGGCTGCAGTCTGTTACAGGGGGCAGTATGCGGACCGGGAGTGGGAGGCGCTGCTGCGCTCCGAGCTGGACGCGGGCCGGCCGGTCATTTACCGGGGGAGGTCCAGCACCAGCGGGCACGCCTTTGTCTGCGACGGTTGCCAGGACAGCGTCTATTTTCATTTCAACTGGGGCTGGGGCGGCGGCTACAACGGCTGGTTTCTGATCAGCGACCTGACGCCGGGGGGGTATGACTTCAGCCTGGACCAGTTCGCCATCCTGGGCCTGTGCCCCGAGCGGCGGCCGCTGGCCCCGCGGGGGGTGCGGCTCAGCCCGGACGGAGGCTGGCTCAGGCTGAGCTGGGAGGCTGTGACAAGTGATAATTACGGCGGGGAGGCAGCGGTAAGCTATTATGAGATCATGGCCAGTTCAGCGGCGGAGAGCGGCTTTGCAGCGCTGGCGCAGACCAACGGGACAGCGCTGATGATCCCGCTGGGCGGGGCGCCGGCCTTTTACCGGGTCACGGCGGTGCTGAGTGATTTGGCAAGGTAACCACGGAGGCACGGAACAAGCGGAAAACACGGTAAAGGGCGAGGGATGAAAAATGAGAATTTATGAAACTGGCGCCGGGAGGCTGAAGGTCTCATCCTGTGCCGCCTGCCCCGGCCGGATCAACACCCGGACCGGCCCAATCTGCAACAACAGCATCCACGAAGAGATCATCAAAGCAGGAGGGTGGCTGTTGCAGGGGATTACAGCCTACCGTAATTATCTTAAAAACAGAAACGGCGGCTATCAGACCACTGAGCTGCAGATCCTAACCGAAAAAGAGAATTGACTTGACAAGTAAATCAAGCTGATTAGATTGTAAATAGAACCACTGGAGCGCCTGTCCGCTTCGAAGGTGGGGACGGCCGGGGAGGCAGGAAGCACACCGGTATCTCAAAGGGTGGCGCCAGCCGCCCTTTTTTTATTTATGAAAAAGAACGCCAAACCGCTTTTTGTCAATTTCCCCCTCACCATACCGCAGCAGGTTGAAATACTCCAGGACGTTGTCCTTATTGATCTCTGCCAGCAGGGCTATGCCCCGGTCATATTTCTTCAGATAATAGTAGCGTTTGTCATGCGGATTGAACCATAATTCTGTAGGCGATGCCAGGGTTTCATCAATGCACCGCATGTATTTGAGGCGGCCTTGAATATCTTCCAGGCGTTTATTGTTGAATTTGAAGGCTTTTTGGGCGTCAAGGAGAACTGGCGCTCCTGTGCCGTCTTGCACGATCCGATCACCCAGGAAGAGCCGGTATTGTTCGATAATCTGATTCTTGCTCAGGCCATCCAGGTTGGTCAGCCGCGGCTTGCTGTCCGGCAGAGCAGTCCAGGGGCTTAGTTTATACTCCCGCCAGTCATGGGCTTTTGCTTCCTTCAGCTTATCATAGTCGCCGAAGAGCTGGTTGGTGCGCCCGGGATTGGTATTCCACTGGGGACCGGGGCTGAACTCACGCCAGGCGTCAGCCCGGTTCTGCCTGCCGTCCAACGGCCCGCCTTCGGCGGCGGTGAGCTGTTCGACCGAGCAACGGCAGTTCCAGTCGTTGGGCGGGTAGGAGGTGAGCCAGAAGGGGTCGTCCACGGGCAGGGTGAGGCCTTCCAGGGCGGCATGCTCGTCCCTCACCTTGTCGTCATTCATGGTCACGTAGCGGAGGTAGGGGAAGAATTCCCGGGTCTCCTCGATGGTTTCCCAGCGAGCCGCCTGGTAAGCGCTATTGACCGCGGTGTCAAAATTGGTGCGCAGGTGGTAGGGATTGGCAGCTTCAAATCCCTCCAGCCGCGCCTGTCCGCGGAAGTCGGCGAAGGTGCCGCCTTTAGCCAGGGTTTGCGCAGCCGCCTGTTTGAGGTTGTCCAACAGCTCCCCGCTTTCCACCCCGGCCACAGTAAAAGCCTGTTGCCGGAATTCGCTCACGGCCGCCAGGCTGGGCAGATCCCAGGAAAATTCAATTAGCTCGTCCACTGCCTGGGAATTGGCTATCCTTCGGCGGAGGCGCCGGCCGGATTTTTTTCCCTGCATCCAGCCTGTCACCAAAACGCCGGTCACTTCCCTGCCCCAGGCCACCGCCAGATCTGCAGGAAAAGGCAGATTTTGCAGGTCATCCAGGTTTTGGCAGGCTTTGACCTGTTTTAACAGGTTTTCTGCCGGTTTGGCCAGGTTTTTCAAGGCACCGCGGGACAGCCTGTCCACCTTCCGGCTGCAGATCCGGAGCTGACCGCGGTGGTGGCTCATGGGAAATATCTGCCTATCCATTCTGTCCTTCTCCTTCTTACCAGCGAAGCCCCTCAAAAACAAAGGGCGCCCAAGTCTGACCCTGAAGGGGTGTGGGGCGAAGCCCCGCACATCTAAGGGGTGGGTGGGGGGGGGATACAAAACCAGCGTTATTCTTTACTGCTCTTGGGCACGCCATACGTCTCATGCCAGTAATCCTCAGGGAAGTCCACCCCGATGGAGTTATAGAGCTTTTCGTCAATCATAATGCGCTCGGCGAGGTTGACAGATTGGGGCAGGGCGAGGGAGAGGCTGATCTCACCGGGGCCGAAGTTGATCTGGTTGAGCAGGGTGAGGTGGGAGCTGATCAGGGCGTCCAGGTCGCGCAGGTCTCCGCCCAGGATGTCCATGCGGACCAGGTCGTGGACCTTGGCCTGGGCATAGGAGCCGCCGTCGCCGACTGATTTGGTGGTGAGGGTCTGGCCCAGGATGCGGCGGGTGATGCGGTCGTCACAGAATTCGACGAGGCGGGAGTAGAGGTCAACGCTGGCGGTTTTGGAGGCGAAATCGGCGAATTCCAGCTTGACGTTGTCGCTGATCATGGCGGCCAGGTCGGAGCCGAAGTTCTGGAGCATGCGCCAGAGCTCGCTTTTTTCGGTTTCGGTGGTGCCGGGGCTGTAGCGGGCCAGCCGCGGCGGCTTGCCGTAGGTCTCGGTGAACTGGGCCCAGTTATTGAGCGCGAAGCTGTAAAATACATAGTATTTGAGGGCGGAGTAGAGGATGCCGGGGCCGGCGGCCGCGGTGATGAATTTGACCGCGTCGAGCGGCTGGGGCTTGCCGTTGTCATACAGGACAAGCTGCTCGTCGGCCAGGCGGAGGTCGGCGAAGGGGTAGGCGAGGTAGCGGCGGGGGTAGTAGAGGCCGGCGTCCAGTTCATAGGCGACCTGGCGGAAGAGGTTGCCGGTGAGCTTGAGCGCCAGCAGCATTTCGCAAAAAACGGGGTAAAACTGCTTGATGACGAGGCTGAAATACTTTTCCTGGGCGCTGCTCAGGTTTTCGGTTTCGAGGCGGCAGACGGCGGATTTGAGGGTTTCGAGGCGGACATCGAGGGCGGAGGCGGCGCTCAGGTCTTCAGCCAGCAGGACCTTATAGAGGCGGTTGAGGGGGAGGAGTTCGCCGCGGTCGAAGGCGGATTTGGCGGAGGCGATGGTATCGGGAGTAAGCTGGGCGCGGATGATGAAGGAGCTTTGGGGCACCTGGGCCACAGTCAGGCTGGGCGCTGTGCCCGCCGGGCGGCTGAAGAGTTGTTTTAGGTTCATGATATCTCCTGAGTTGGGGCGCATTCAGATTAATATAGGGGTGGCATTACATGGGTAGATCCCACCCGCCCTGCCCAACCAGGAAACGGCCGCCACCATCGTGGGGACATAATGAGGGGGCGGGCATGACAGAGGCCCAGATCAAAGGCGTGATCATAAAGAAATGCCTCGACCTGTGGGGGAGCAAGGCGGTGCTGACCAGGGACTGGGACCTGGAAAAAATCGCCGCCGCCCTGGCGGAGAACTGCAGAAAATATCAGGTGGACCCCCGCCTGGCCCTGGCCCAGGGGATAGCGGAATGCCACTTCGCAGTGGCGCCGGGGGCCAACCGCTCCCGCAAGACCCGCAATATCTATAATGTGGGCAACGTGGACAGCGGCGGCAACCGCTATCTGCAGAGCTACGAGCAGGGGATCGAGACCTATTGCCGGCTGATCGCGCGGGAATACAACTGGGAGGGCGGCGCGGTAACGGCCGAGTCGCTGATCGCGCATGACTTCCGGCGGCCGCGGGGCGGGCGGTATGCCACCGATCCCGCTTACACCGCCACCATCGCCGCTCTGGTCAAGGCGATTGACAAAGCGCTGCGGGCGAAAAAACAAACCACGGAAGACGCGGAAAGTTCATCCGCAGAAACCACGAAAAAGAATCAGGCATGACCGAAAACGAGCTCAGCACCGCGACCGCGATTCAGCGGCAGATCGCTCAGCTCGAAACCCTCGAGGAGGCGTTGCTGGACACCCGCGACCGGACGATCTGCGTCCAGCTCGCCCGCCATGACTCCGTTTACGCGGCCTACGGCGAAACCTCCAACCGCATGCGCCAGATGGCGCTGCGCTTCGTCCGCCGCCTGCTGGATACCAAACATGTGGCCCTCGCCCGGATGGTGGGGGAAGAGCTGACCCTGAGCGCCGGCGAATATCTGAACAAAGACTTTCAGTTCATGCGGCTGAACCTGGGCGGGGCGAACTACGAGGGGTGCAATTTCAACGACGTGCTGCTGCTGAGCCTGGCGCCCGGGGCCAGCTTCGATAGCTGCCGGCTGGAGAGGCTGCGGCTGAGCAGGGAGGGGACGAAGGCCTTCGGCAGCGCCAGCTTCAACGCATGCTCCTTCGCGGGCGCGCGGATCAACGCGACCCTGGATGGCGTGGAGGCGGTGGGCTGTGATTTCACGGGCGCGCGCCTCAGCGGAAGTTCGATCAGCGGGGTCGACCTGACCGGCTGTATTTTCACCAACGCCCAGTGCCAGAATGTGAATTTCAGCGGCAGCGTCCTGGCAGGCACGGGCTGGGAGGGCGCCATCCTGGACGCCGCCAGACTGCCCACAGCCTATAAGAGCCTGGTGGAAAGCTTCAGCATCATCGGGACGCCAGTATGGGTATGAATGTGACTTCTGATCTTAAGGTACCTGGTCCATTGTGAGGGTTACCGCCTCTAAAGTGGAAGTGGGCCGATTTACCGTCACCCCCAAGGAGAGCCGTGAATATCCCGACTGAACTGCTTTTGGCCGGCTTCGGCCTGCTGCTGGGGATCATCGGCTGGTTCGTCAAGCGGGCCTTCAGCCGGCTGGACACGCTGGAGGCGGCCCTGGAGGAGCACAAGCTGAGCTGCGCGGGCTGCAAGGGGCAGATTTTGAACGAGATCATGGATAAAATGGCACGCCTGATCGACGAGAAGATGGAGCTCTGGCTGAACAAATGGGAGATCACGCTGATGAACGAAGGGCGGATCCCGCCCCGGCGGCGACCCCAGGGAAGCAAGGAGGAGAAATGAAGGTTTACTGCACCTTAAAGACTTTGAAGGAGGCCTGGGAACTGCTGAAGGAGATCGGCATCGCCGAGCTGATCAGCGGCGAAGGACTCAAAATCAATATCGCGGAGCTGCTGGACAAGCTGCTCACAGCCGGCAAGCTGAACGCCTTCCTGCAGATCATAACCAAATCGGAGCGGGATTTCAGCGATGATGACATCGAACAGATCGGCGCGGCGGTAACGGATTTTTTCGGGCTTATCGGCGGCAGCTTCAAGGGCTTGAACCTGCAGAAGATCACACCCCCGACGCCCGGACCAACCCAGACCTGAACCCGTTCTGGCAAATCTGGTTCAGTCTATGCCAGATCGGGATAGGGCCGGATGAGACCGCGCTGGATGAAGCTGTCTGGTATATAAAAAAATTTAACGAACTTAACGCCCCGCTTAATTCCGGGTGACAATAAACGTGAAAGGCAAAGGAGCCGTCATGAATGTTTTTTCTGACCCCAAAAATCCACCCGCTTCCCCGTCTGCCGCTCCAGCCTGTCCAGACAGCCCAGCCACCACCAGAGCAGAATCGCTATGATTAACACCATAATAAACTCCTATAATAAAAGATAACCGGGTTGAGCATGGCTGACAACAATGTAACCATTACACTTAATCTGCAGGCCGCCAATTTTGTCAACAGCTTTACCAATCTCAAATCCCAGGTAGAGACAGGCCTCAAGGAAACCACGGGCAAGTTCAACCAGGCTTTCGCCGGCTGGCGCGACAAGATGGCGTCCTTTTCCCTCGCCTATTCCGGCGTCATGAACATTTATAGCGATGTTTCCCGGATCGTGGGGTCTTTCACCAAAACAGCCATGGAGGCGGACACCGCCGAACAGGGCCTGGCCGCCGCCTTTGCCCGCACAGGTCAGGCGACAGAGGCCAATCTCGGGCTGCTGGACGCCACCGCCGCCCGGCTGCAGGGGCTGACCACGGCCGACGATGAAGTTATCAAGAGCGGCATGGCCATGTTTGAAACCATGACGGGGCTTTCCGCCCAGGCCATGCCTGAGGTGGCGCAGGCCGCGCTGGGGCTCAGCGTCAAGACCGGCGATGTCCAGAGCGCGTTTGAACTGATGGCCAAAGCCGCCAACGGACACACCGAAATGTTCGGCAAGCTGGGCGTGCAGATCGACACCAGCAAGAGCAAGGAAGAGCAATGGCAGCAGGTGCTGCAGTATGGTCTGGACCGCTTTCCCCAGGCCACCGCCCAGACCCGGACCTATGCCGGCAGCCTGGCTCAGATGAAAAACTCTTTAGACGAAGTCAAGGAAAGCATCGGCGCGGTGTTTCTGGATGCGCTCGCACCCTTTGTCAAGCTGATCAAGACAGCGGCTGAAAAAGGCGCCGCCTTTAGCACTGTGATCAAAGTCATCACGGGCGTAGTCGCCGGGCTGGTGACCGCCTTCATCGCCTGGAAGGTGGCCACCTTTGCCCTGACCATTGCACAAGCCGCCTTTAACCTGACGCTCAAGGCCAACCCCATCGGGGCCATCATCAGCGTCATCGTGGGCCTGATCACTATTATTTACACAGCCGTCCAATCCACTATCGGCTGGAGCAAGGTCTGGGCCTACATCAAGGAATACAGCGTGGCGGCGATCAAGATTTCCTGGGACTACATCAAGGGTTTCGGCAGTTTTCTGATCAACTTCGGGGCCGGCATGATCAAGGTGCTCACTTTGCCTTACCAGATCATGTGGCAGACCGCCAAGGAGGTGTTCGGCAAAATCGCCAGCATCATGAAAATGCTGGTGACCGGCGACTTTAAAGGCGTCTTGGCGGAGGTCACCAGCGGCGTATCAAATGGTGTCAATACCGCCTTGGAATCCACCCGATCCTCCTTCAGCGCTGCCTTTGCCAGCTTTTCCGGTCTGGGTGAGAAAGCGGCGGCCGCCTGGAAACAGGCGGGTCAAAACGCCGCAGCCGCCGGGAAAGAGGCCGGCTCAGCCGTCCAAAACGTAGCGTCCACGACCCCCGCAGCCGCGGGGGAAACTCCCGGATCCGGAGGCACAGGCGCCAGCGGGGGCGGAGAAAGTAAAGCTCAGCCGCCGAGTGCGGACGAGGGCTACGCGCCCATCAAGGCCTATTTTGAAGAGGTTGCGGCGGAAGAGGAGGAGGCGGCCGCCGCGGCGGAAGAGGCCAGGCTGCAGTCCCAGGCCGCTTATTATGAAGACCTGAAGTTCGCCGATTCCACTTATTACAACTATAAATCCAGCCTGATCAAGGCTGACCTCGACGCCCAGTTAGCGGCCGGGCAGCTTTCGCAAACCCAGTATGACACTTTGCTCAAATTCCGTTTGGATGCGCTGACGACCGAAAAGCAAGCCTGGCAGGAGGCCAAGGACAAGCCCGTCAATGACCTGATAGACAAATACCAGGAGCTGATGAAGACCATGGCCGACGCCAAGACGGTGGGGGTGCAGAGCTGGCAAGAAGTCCAGAGCTCGCTCACGACGCTGCGGGATGAGATGACGGCCCAGGCGAAGGATCCGCAAATCGCCGCGCTGATCGCCTCGCTGAACGAGAAGATCAGCATCGCCGCCATGAACGCGGGCAAAGAGGCGAAATCGAAGGGCGGCTGGTTCTGGGGCGCCCTGCTGGGGCTGAATACCGAGGACGATAAAAAAATCATCGCCGCCGCCCAGCAATCCTATCAAACCATAACCAGCGGGATCACCGACATCACCAACAGGATGATGGAGCTGAACCGGCAGAAGCGGGAGAAGGAGCTGACCGCGATAGACGAGCTGGCCGCCAGGGAAAAGTGGAGCGCCGAAAAGACCGCCGCCGCCAAGGAGGAGATCAGCAAGAAGTACGCCGCCAAGGAGCGCAAGCTGAAGGAAACGCAGCGCAGCCTGGCCATCGTGCAGGCGGTGATCAACACGGCCGAGGCGGTGACCAAGGCGCTGACGGCGGGGTGGATATTGGGGCCGATCTTCGCGGCGGCCATCGGGGCCATGGGAGCGGTGCAGATCGCGCTGATCAAAGCGCAGAAATTTGCCGCCGGCGGCCTCTTCCGCGGCCGGGGCGGACCCCGGGAGGACGCCAACCTGGCCCTGCTCAGCCACGGCGAATACATCATCAACGCTGACGCCACCAAGCGCTGGCTGCCCATTCTTGAGGCCATCAACACCTCCACGCTGCCCGGCAGCCGCACCCGCAATATCGCCAGCAGCGGGGCCGCGCTGGCCCCCGCCTTCGCGGAGGGGGGGCTGCACAGCGGCGGAGCTGACCTGCGCGCCCTGCTGCGCCAGGAGATCGGCAACCTGAACGTGGTCATTGACGCCCGCTCACCCGACCCCAAGCAATGGGCGAAGGTGGTCAAACTCGGCAACCAGCAGCTCCAGGCGGTCACCCTGTGATCAGCCTTACGTCTTCCCAACCTGCACTAATATCCGCTGATTCAGGGGCGTGCCGGGGCCCCCGAAGCTCTG
The DNA here is from genome assembly GCA_034678545.1 of Cloacimonadaceae bacterium (SeqCode). GTDB lineage: Bacteria > Cloacimonadota > Cloacimonadia > Cloacimonadales > Cloacimonadaceae > UBA5614. The sequence goes on from JAXDBS010000079.1 coordinate 15,293, forward strand.
CGCAGCAGGGCTTTGGGGTGGTCTGCGGCGGAGCCCCACACCTTAAAAGGGTGGGCGGGTGGGTACAAATCAGATGATCGAAGCCCGCTTCCTCTCCAACCAAACAGGGGTCGGCTGGCACACCGTGACCGACATCTGGGACCTGCGGCTCGATCCCGTCGAGGTCTGCGGGGTGGAATTCTGGGAGCAGACGGCCCGCACCTGCTCGTTCTCCTGCCTGCGCGACGACTGGCTGAACCAGTATGTCCTCTCCGACGCCCTCCTCACCTATGCCCACAAAGGCTATCTGCGCCTGTTCTTCCGTCTGTATGAGGACAACCAGCTCATCTTTTCCGGCTACCTGAAGGCCAACGCCATCGAGCAGAGCTTCATCCATCCGCGCTCCCGCCTCTATGAGCTGACCTTCACCTTCGTCAACGCCCTGGCTTTACTCAAGGATATGGCCGAGGGCATGACCAAAACCCTGACCGCGAATCAGGTTTTTAACGCCATCAGCGAGCTGCAGGCCAGCCTGAACAGCATCCCCTCCGGTAACACACCTTTTTTTAATGCTTTTCCAGGCGCCGGACTGGTCGCCATGGAGAGCCCTTCCATCTCCACTATCTATGATGAAGACCAGTGGCAGCCCTTCCACGTCGAAGACATTGAGCTGTTTGACCGGCGCGCCTATGACTGGCCGGCCAACGTGGGCGACGGCACAGCGCTGGAGCACCTCGAGATCATGAAGCTGGAGCCCACCGCCGCGGGCGACGCCGGGCTCACCTATATTGATTACCACTCCCGCTTCTACTACTTCCCCGCCTCCTGGCCCCGCCGCTACTTCTTTTGGGAGTATCTCAAATACGGGCTCTACACCGCCCGCGGCCTGAACCTGGAGCGCACCTACCCCGGCACCACCCAGGGCCAGGAGCCCGGCCTCATCCCGCTCAGCCAGACGCGCCTCGTCGAAGCTTATTTTGACAGCGATGCCCACCTGACCACCAGCCAGGGCGAGGGCGTCCAGCAGGTGGACATGATCCAGATCAACGGCAACGAAGGCTTCGTGGCTTTTTCCCTCAGCATCGACGTCCCCTGCCCCCTGGCCGACCTCGGCATCCCCCACCTGGTCCAGGGCGACACCATCCAGGACATCTATATGGGCGCAACAGCTACATATTATGACGGTTACGGCTGGTACAGCGACGGTGACACCCTCACCGCCATCCTGCCCGGGCACGCCTACTGGTACCAGAGCTTCTACACTGAAAATTATGAATGGGCCTTCATTGACCCCAATTCCCACACTGAAATCGGCTTGACTGTCGAGGAATGGCTGGCCCGCTGCCCGCACCTGCTGCAGACCTACGGCGTGGACGCCCATCCCGGCCCCACCCACCTCGAGATCCCGGGGATCACCACCAACTACTACAGCATTCTGGATGGGATACTGTTTTTCAGCGGCTTTGACACGCTCACAACGATCAGAATCAGTGAGGACACGGAAATTAACCTCCTGGACTGGATCAAAACTTTGCTCCAGATCAAGGGCGCCTGGCTGCTGCAGGAAGCCGGCTACAACGCCCTCTGGATCGCCAACAAGGCGGCGCTGTATAACACCAGCTACACCGCCCTGCCCAGCGAGATCATCGGAACGCCCAAACTCACCCAAAACTACTTTGCCGACTCCAAATTTGAGCTGGATCTCTCCTTCCTCCAGTCCGGCGCCATCATCGCCGCCTCGCTCAACTCCTATCTGTCCAATCTTTTGCGCAAAGATCTGCGCTGGCTGATGGAACTCATTCTGGACGGACGCCACGAGGAAGTCGGCCTCCGCTATCACTATCAAAACCTGATGCTCTACGTGATCGCCGCCGATTATGGCCGCGAAAACGACCAGACGGCCATCAAAGCGCTCACGAGGATGGTATGAGCAGCTATAAAACTTTGCAGGGCTTCGGCGGCGTCAAATTCGAACTGATGAGACTGTCCTTCAAGGGGCGGGCCGGGGCCCCCGAAGCTCTGCGCAGCAGGGCTTTGGGGTGGTCTGCGGCGGAGCCCCACACAATAAATGGGTGGGCGGGCGGGAAACAAATCCCCTTAAGAGGCTGTTATGAGCGCCTATAAAACCCTCCAGGGCTTCGGCGGCGTCAAATTCGAGCTCTCCGGCCGCAGCGTCACCTTCGACTACCTCGTCAACCGCGGCAAACTCGCCTCCAAGGCCGTCCGCTTCGCCAAAACCACCGTCAACCGCAAAAAGATCGCCCGCCTGATCGGCTATGAAACCAAAATCACCACCGAACTCGCCAACCTGCGCCCCGACGACTATCTGAACTTTGTCTATCTCGCCGAACTCATCGCCGAGGCCTATTCCCACCTGACCACCATCACCGTCTATCCCCGCTATGACGCCACTTCCCAGTATGCCGTCGCCATCCAGTGCCTGCCCCCGGAAAACTTCTCCCTGGAAGACATCGAGCTCTACGAGGCCGGCCAGACCCTCACCCTCGAATGGGAAGCCGAAAACCTCCTGGACAGCGTCCCCCTGATCACCAACGAGCCCACCCCCGAATATATCCTGGCTGAAAACGGCTATTTCATCACCGACGAATCCGGTAACAAATTACTCGTGGAAAAATAAAGGAGCCACCCATGCCCGACGTTAAAATCTCCGCCTTCCCCGTCGCCTCTGCCCTCAACCTGACCGACTACCTCACCATCCTCCAGTCCGGCGCCAACAAGATCGCGCTGCTCTCCGTCCTCAAAACCCTCCTGCTCGAAGCCAAAACCCTCGGCGGCAACGCCTCCGGCGACATCGTCACCACCTCCGACACCCAAACCCTCTCCAATAAAACCCTCTCCTCCCCCGTCCTGGGCGGCACGGCCGTCACCGCCAACGGCGCCGAACTCAATATCCTGGACGGCGCTACCCTCTCCACCGCCGAGCTCAACTTCCTGGACGGCGCCACCGGCAACATCCAGGAGCAAATAAACGCCATCCAGTCCGCCACCGCCATCCCCTACCTCGCCTACCAGTACACCAACTCCTGGGTCCAGTCCGGCACCACCAAAACCATCACTGGCGCTACCATCCTCACCGCCCTCGGCAACCCCGGCGGCTACAAGGTCGGCCCCTATGTTGACGTCACGCTCTGGCAGGAATCCGGCGGCACCTGTGAAACAGTTACGGGCGTCTCCGTCAAACTCAACATTGCCGGTTCCGAAATCAGATACTTCGACAATATCGACCTCAGCGGCCTCACAAATACCTACACTTATGCCATCGTCGTCACCTTCCGCCTTATCCCCGACGGCACCTGATTAGAGTGTTATCATATTAATATAATTCTCAAGATAGCTGTCGTAATTACACTAAAACTACAATTTATGTGACGGATTCTCACGATAGCTGTCGTTTTTTACCCCCCCAAAATTCTCAAGATAGCTGTCGTTTTTAATTCTCATTGACCTGTCGTTTTTTAATAAATTCTCAAGATAGTTATGTAAACCATATGCACCCACTCCCCTTTACCATCCACGCTTTACACCCTTGTTAAAAATTCTCATCTTCTCTGTCGCCCTATACCCCCGCCCCTGCTTGCACTACGGACCCAATACGGACCCATTACGGACTTTGTCCGTATTGGGTAAGTAATGCTATCAAGGGGAAGGCAGGGGCGGGATATCTGCTGATGGGGGCGGCAGAGCGGCTTAAGCGACAAATTTGGTTGACACTCACCAGGAGATGGAATAAGGGGAATGCAGGCGTTGCCCGGAGCTTTTCAGCCGCCGCAACGCGGGTTGAATCAAGTATTTCGCAATACAAGGAGATTATGATGAAGGCAATGACTTTGATCCTGGTCATCGCCCTGAGTTTTGGCTGGCTCTGGGCTCAGGACATCACGGGCGACTGGCACGGCCTGCTGGAAGTGAGCGGCATCAAGCTGAGGATAGTGGTCCATATCAAAGGCTCCGGCGGCAAGCTGGAAGCGACCTTTGACAGCCCGGACCAAGGCGCTTTCGGCCTGCCCGTCAGCAGCGTGACCTTCAAGAACAGAGCCCTGAACCTGGAGATAGACGCTCCGCCCATCACCTACAGCGGGACCTGGAAGGACGGGACCATCCAGGGTGTATTCCGCCAGTCGGGCCTGGAACTGCCCCTCGACCTGCAGCGCGATAAACTCCAGAAACCGGTTTACGACCGCCCCCAGGAACCGAAAAAGCCTTTCCCATACAAGGTGAAGCAGGTAAAATTCAGGAACCGGGAGGCAGGCATCAAGCTGGCCGGAACCCTGACCCTGCCCGCCGGCAAAGGCGCTCATCCCGCCGTGATCCTGATCTCCGGGAGCGGACCCCAGGACAGGAACGAAGAGCTCATGGGCCACAAACCCTTCCTCGTGATCGCCGACCACCTCACCCGGCAGGGCTTTGCCGTCCTGCGTTTTGACGACCGGGGGACAGGTAAATCCGGCGGCCAATTCTCCACCGCCACTTCCTTTGATTTCGCTTCCGACGTGAAAAGCGCCGTCAGCTTCCTCAAAAAACGCAAGGACATCAGCCAGATCGGCCTGGTCGGCCACAGCGAGGGCGGATTGATCGCTCCCCTGGTCGCCACGGAAACGCCGGAGGTGCAGTTCATCGTTCTGCTGGCGGGGCCTGGACAGCGGGGCGACCAGCTTCTTCTGCTGCAGGAAGAGCTGATCTGGAGAGTGGATGAAACCGACGAGGAGAAGATCCAGAGGTCGCTTTACATCAACCGCTACATCTTTGACCTGGTCCTGCGGGAAAACGATACGGACGCCCTGCAGGCGCAGATGCGGGACTTTCTGACCAAGAGCGTGGCCGACAGCCTGATCGACATCCCGGAAGGCTATTCACAGGAGGATGTGACCCAGCAGTACATGGACCAGATGACCAATCCCTGGATGCTCACCTTCCTGCGCCACGACCCCGCGCCTGTGCTGGAAGAGGTCCGCTGCCCCGTCCTGGCCCTGAACGGCTCCAAAGACCTGCAGGTGCCGGCCAAGGTCAATCTGGAAGCCATCTCGGCCGCTTTGGAAAAAGGCGGCAACCGCAACTGCGAAACCATTGAACTGGAAGGCCTCAACCACCTCTTCCAGGAATGCGAAACGGGACATCCCAACGAATACGCAGCCATTGAGCAGACCTTCTCGCCCCGGGCCCTGGAAGCCCTGTCAGATTGGCTCAAGAAGCAGACCGGACTGAAATGAATCCAGCTCCCTCAAGCGGATATTGCTTGACAGGATTAAAGCTGCCGGCAAAAGTCTGATTAAGGATTATTTCAGTTTGGAGGACGCATGCGTAACTACATAGCCGGTTTGTTTAGTCTGCTTGTACTGGCTGCCGCAACCGGGCTTGGCGGCCAGACATTAGGCTGGGTATGGGCGGAGCGCGCCGGCACAGCCAAAGACGATTACGGACAAGCCATCGCCACTGACAGCCATGGCAACATCTACGTCACGGGTGATTTTCAGGGCACGGCAGACTTCGGCCCCTTCACCCTGAGCAGTTCAAATATTTACAACATGGACGTATTTGTAGCCAAACTTGACCCGGACGGTAACTGGCTCTGGGCCGCCAGCGCAGGAGGGAATGGGCAGGACCGGGGATTTGCGATTGCAGTCGATAGCCTGGGCTATGTTTATGTAGGCGGTTACTTCAGCGCCACGATGGTTGACAGCGTAGCCTGTTTTGGCGATATACAGCTAACCAGCGCCGGGGGCAATGACATCTTCGCAGCCAAGCTCAGCCCAGGGGGAGAATGGCTGTGGGCGGCCCGCGCAGGGGGATCCAGCACTGATGCCTGCATGGGAATTGCCATAGACGATGAAGGCAATTGCTACCTGACAGGCTATTTCCTGTTCACGGCCGATTTCGGTTCCACCACCCTGACCTCTGCGGGAGTTGAATCCAGATGGGACATTTTCGCTGCCAAACTCGATTCCGGCGGCAACTGGCTGTGGGCCGCCAGGGCCGGGGGGACAGAAAATGACGTAGGGACCGGCATCGCCCTGGACAGTTCGGGAAATCCCTGCCTGACTGGCCATTTCCAGCTGACAGCGGATTTTGGCGTCCATACCCTCACGAGCAGCGGGAACAATGACGTCTGCGTGGCCAAACTTGACCCCAACGGCGATTGGCTCTGGGCTGCCAGGGGCGGAGGGACGGAACATGAATACGGCTATGGGATAGCGATGGACGGGGAAGCCAGTATCTTCGTCACGGGCGGCTTCAGGGGCACCGCCGCCCATTTCGGGTCCACCACACTGAACGCCAATTCCAGTTCCTACAATGATATCTTCGTTGCCAGCTTGGACAGCACGGGCGCCTGGCAATGGGCCAAACGGGCCGGAAGGGGAGGTTCCGTCAGCGACACGGGTTATTGCATCGCAACGAATGAGGCCGGCCTGGTTTACGTGGCAGGACTGTTAAGGGGAGTGGACGCGGACTTTGGCCCCTTCCTCCTGAGCAGCCAGGGCAATGATGACGTGTTTGCCGCCTGCCTCAGTTCCGGGGGAGATTGGCAGTGGGCAATCAGCGCCGGCGGGCCGTATTCTGATTACGCCTATGGCATGGCTGCCGATTACTCCGGGAATGTCTGTCTGGCAGGCAAATTCGGGGGGACTGCCAGCTTTGGCTCTTCCCAGCTCACCAGTCTGCCCACCAATTCAGGTTCCGTTTCCATGGACATCTTTATTGCCAAGATCGGGGAACTGCCGCCCATCCCCGAACCTCCGGCAAACCTGGAGGTTGCTCTCTTCGGCGAAGACATCCTGCTTTCCTGGAATCCGGTCGGGCAGGATATTTACGGCAATCCGCTCACACCGGACCTTTATTACATCTACGTCAGCGACAACCCGGAAGGCGAGTTCACATACCTGGACCATTCTGCCACTCCCCTCTTCCTGGACATCGGCGCTGCAGTGGATTACGGAACCAGTTTCTACCAGGTCACGGCCGTGAAGTTCCTGCCGCCGGAGGATTGACTTCATCCCCCTGCCCGCGGAATAAATCCCGGCGGAGAGATATAAGAGACTTCATATCATAAGCATAGATTGGAGGAACGATGAAGAACACGATTTTATTACTGCTTTGCCTGTTTATGTTACTGCCCGTATGGCTCGGGGCGCAGGATAACGCGATTGACGCCACTTCCTTGCTGAGCAGCCTGCTGACCAGCCAGAACGATTCGCTGCTCAATTCGGTCCTGATCATGGGGCACGCCAACTGGTCCCAGGCTGGGCTGGGACTGTCCTACAAGCAGATCATGGTCATGTATAACCAGACGGTCCTGCCCGCCGCAAAAAACTTCCAGGCCGACAGCACCAATGCCGTGCTGGCCGGGATGGATTCGCAATACTTTGATATTTATTACAAATACAGCACCGTCATGGTGGGTTACATATTCCGGATGGGCAAGCGGACCTACCCCTACATCGGCCTGGGCACAGCCATTCAGACTGAAATGATTGAAATCGACGCCCCCGACGCCATCGATGGCGTTTACACCATCAAGGGCAAAGAATTCGAGTACGGGGCCACGGGGATTGCCGGGATCGTTTACCAGTTCAGGAAAAATCTTGTCCTGACGGGGAGCGTGCAATACAAGCCGCTGCTGCCGTTTGTCGGGATCGGGTTGGTGTTTTAGCAATTTACCTTGGTTCAGGAGCCCTTGTTGTCGCCTTCAGATAAAATGGCAGTCAGATTTAGGGAAAAAATGATGCCGGAATAGAATGCCGCTGCTCCGAAGTCCGCAATTCCCCAAGTTTGCTTCCCGCTGATTGCCGGCAGAGGAGTTAAGAACTCCGGCAGCGGGGGGCTGTACAGACCAGTTCCGTTCATCCATTTTCGTTGTGCCCCCTTTTTCCAGTGACAGAAGTCACTGGCTACCAATGCAAAATCCCTGCGGGATTGGACAGTGGGTACAGGCGTCCCCGCCTGTACCTGGACAAGCGGGGACGCTTGTCCCTGCAAATAGAAAAAGCAGGCCGGAGCCTGCTTTTCCCATTATTGCAAGCGGGTGAATCCCTCAGGAGATTTCCGGCTCCTCCGGGTCCAGGATGGAATCCCTCCGGCCTTTGCATTCCATTACTTCCTTGAATTTCTCGTGCTTCCTGAAGCGCGTGAAGCCCAGCTTGCCGAAGAAGCTGTCCACCATGGAATAGATGACCGGTATGACGAACAGGGTGAGCACGGTGGCAAACAACAACCCGAAGACGAAGCTGACGGCCAGGGGGCGCCAGGTCTGAGAGGAGGGGTCGGTGGAAAAGACCAGGGGCAGCATGCCGGCCACGGTGGTGGCGGTGGTCAGCAGAATGGGCCGCAGGCGGGCGGAGCCGCTGTTGATGATGGCGTGCCAGCGGTCCACGCCTTTTTCGCGTTCGCTGTTGATGAAATCGATTAAAATGATGGCGTTGTTGACCACCACGCCGGCCAGGGCGACCACCGAGATGAGCGTGGTGAGGGAAAAGGAAAGGCCCGTGAGCAGCAGGCCCAGGATGACGCCGATGAAGGCGAAGGGGATGGTGACCATGACGATCAGGGGCTGGACATAACTGCGGAACTGGGAGGCCAGGATGGCGAAAATGGCCAGCAGGGCGACCAGGAAGCCATAGCCGAGGGTGGTATAGGACTCGGTCTGCTGCTGCCGGATGCCGCCGAATTCCATGGTATAGCCTGGAAAGCGCTGCTCGAAATTGGAGAGCAGGCCGGTCGTGCCGCGCAGCCGGTCGCCCCTAAGGGCGGTGACCACTTCCGAAGTCGTGCGCTTTTTGACTTTGCCGCCTTCCCGGTAGTCGCCCACGTCAGCGGTTACCTGCAGCAGCCTGTCGCCTTCGTAATGCTGGATGCGGGAGATGCTGCCCGACAGCTCAAAGCCGCCCAGGTCGCGGATCGAGACCAGGACGCCCGTCTGGGAACGGACCTTGAGGTCCTTGAGCAGTTCCAGATCCCCGGTATAAACTTCCTGCAGCCTGACCACGACGGGGATCTCATCCAGGCCGTTGCCGCGGTACTGGGTAACGGCGCTGCCCGTATTGGCCATGCGCAGGGCGGAGGCCACCTGGGCCACGGACAGGCCATAAAGGGAAAGCTTTTCCTGGTCCAGGGTGAACCTGACCTCCAGCTTGCCTTCGTCATTGCTGTCGTCTATGTCGGCCACGCCGGGGATGCGGGCCAGGGTACCCTTCACCACCTCGCCGATGTAGATCAGGCGGTCCAGGTCCTTACCCTTGATGCGGATCTCCACGTCCGAGCCCAAAGGCGGCCCGGCTGTCGCCTGCGTGAACTTATAGGTGTAGAGCCCGGGCAGGGAGGCAAGGAATTTGCGGATGGAGGACTTGATCTGCTCGTGGGACCAACGCATCCGCTTCAGGGGAACCAGGTCGATGCTGACCGCCGCGTTGGAGGTCTTGATCTCGCTGATGCCCTCGCTGCGCAGGGAGCCCACATTGCTGACCACGAATTCCACGTCCCCCTTCTCGCGCATGTTCAAGATGTAGTCCTCCACTTCGCCGACCACCCGGTTGGTTTCTTCCAGCGCGGTCCCGATCGGGGTCTGCAGTTCCAGGGCAATGGTCTGGGATGGCGGATTCTGCCAGAATTCGAACTGGATGGCGCCGCTGCCCAGAATGAACAGGGACAGGAGGAAGAGCAGGACCACTCCCCCCATGGTTAGCCAACGGTATTGGAGGGCCCTGGTGACCCCCTTCCGGTAGATTTTGACCAGGGGGCGGATCAGCCTGGTGGTCAGGTCCTCCTTGAGAGCTTTGCGGCTGCCGAACTGGTAGACGTTGTTGGGCAGCAGCACCATGCTCTGGAAAAGGGAGGCTAGCAGGGCGGTGGTGACCACGATCGGAAAGACGGAAATGAACTGGCCCATGATCCCGCCCATCAGGAGCATAGGCAGGAAGGCCGCCACGGTGGTCAGGGTGGAGGAAAATACGGGCGAAAAGACCTGGGTGATGCCTTCCACGACAGAGCACTTGTGGTCGTAGCCCAGTTCCCGGTAGCGGTGGATGTTATCGAGGGCGACGATGGAATTGTCCACGACCATGCCGACCACGATGATGAGTCCGAAGATGGAGAGGTTGTTGAGCGTGATGCCGAACAGGGGCAGGAAGACGAACGTGATCAGGATGGAGAGCGGGATCCCTGTCGAGGCGAAGAGGGCGTTGCGCCAGCCCAGGAAAATCAGCAGGGCTATAAAGACGAGCAGGATGCCGAGCAGGGCGCTTTCACTCAGGGCCCGGATCCCGTTGCGGACATCCACGGAACCGTCGTTGCGGACGCTGATCTCGACCCCCGGAACCCTTTTCTCAAAACCGGCCAGGTAGGCGCGCACGTCCCGCATGACCTTGATGATGTTGCCGTCGCCTTTCTTGTAAACAAAGATGCTGATGCCCTCCTTGCCGTTCAGCTTGGCCAGGGTCTGGGTCTTTTCCAGGGTGTCTTTGACCGCTGCCACGTCCGAGATCCGCACGGCCCGGCCGCTGGCATCCGAGCGGACGATCAGGTTGCCGATCTCTTCCAGGGAGCCGAACTGCCCGAGGGCGCGCACGACAAACTCCGTGGTGCCGTAGCTGGTGGTCCCCCCCGGAACGTTCAGGTTCCTGCCCTGCAGGGCCTGGGCGATCTCGGAAAGCGACATCCCGTAGGCGTCAACGCGTGCCTGGTCAACGTCCACCCAGATCTGGCGGTCCCGGGCTCCCACCAGCTCAACCTTGGAGACGTTGTCCAGCTTGAGGAGGCCGTCCTTGAGGTCGTCGGCCAGTTCGCGCAGGGCCAGGGGCGTGAAATCCCCGCTCACGACAAGCTGGGCGATGGGATTAAGCTCGCGCATGTTCAGCCTGATGAGGTTGGGTTCGAGGGCGTCCTCCGGCAAAGTCGTCAGCTTGGCCAACTCGCGGGCCACCCGGTCATAGGCTTCCTCGGAATCAATGCTGGTGTCAAAGGCCACGCTGATCAGGGCGGAGCCCTCCTCTGTAAAGCTTTCTATGTAATCCAGGTCCTCCAGGTCGGAGAGTTCGGTCTCCACCTGGTTGGTGACCAGCTGCTCCATCTCCTGGGGCGAAACCCCCGGATAAATTACATTGACCAAAACGCGGCCAAACTCCACCGCCGGGAATTCCTCCCGGGGCAGGGTCAGCATGCTGAGGATGCCCATGACCAGAATGGCCACCACCAGCAGGTTGAGCAGGATCCCGTATTTGAGCGAGGTTTCAGCCAGGTTCATGCGTCACTTCCTGATCTCGACGAGGGAGCCTTCCTCCAGGTTTCCCGCGCCGCTGGTGACGATCCTGTCGCCCACCTGCAGGCCTGATTCGATGAGCACGTTGCCGCTGATGACGCGGCCCAGCCTGATCTGCCGCTTGTGGGCGACGTTTTTGTCATCCACCGTGAAGGCGTAGGTCCTGCCGTATTCGTTGGAGATGTGGGTCAGGGAGGTGTAGAGCAGGCCACGGTAGCGGTTGACCAGGATGCGGGCCGAAACGACCATGCCCGGCAGCAGGTTGCGGGGGCTGTCCAGGCCGATCTCCACCGGGTAGGTGGCCGAGCCGGCCAGGGGGCTGATGCCGAAACCCGTGACCCTGCCCTTGAAAACCATGTCCTGGCCGGAATAGGTGATTTCCGCCGGCTGGCCTTGCCTGAGGCTGGCGATCTGGCTTTCGCCCACTCCTGTCTTCAGCACCAGGCGGCTGGCGTCAGTGATCGTCGCCACCCTTGCTCCGGCAGCCACGAACTGGCCGGCCGTGACATTCAGGTCAGAGATGGTGCCGCCCTGCGGGGCGGTCAGATAGGAGCCGCTGACGCCTGAACGGGCGGCCTCCAGATTGGCTTTGGCCCCGTCCAGATTGGCCTTGGCGGCCTTGAAGGCAGTAAGGTAGCCATCGTATTCGGCTTGCGAGATCAGGTTCCTGGCCAGGGAGGATTCGGCAAAGGTCAGGTTCCTTTGGGCGTTGTCCAGCGCGGCCTCGGCCGAGGCCACCAAAGCTTCCGCCTGGTCCTGCCTGTACTGGTAGGCCTCGTTTTCCAGCCGGCCTATGCGCTCGCCTTTGCCCACCCGGTCGCCCAGCTTCCGGTAAAGCTCGACCAGGCGGCCGGAGGCTTCGCTGCTCATGGTTACGTTGGTGATCCCTTCCAGCTTGCCGGAGACCCGGACGTATTCATCCAGTTCGCGCAGGGTCAGCTCTTCCACGGTTACGGGCTGCTTGTCCCGGGCAAGCTCCGGCCCGGCCTGGCGGTCACCTTTTTTCCCGCAGGCGGCCAGGACGTACAGCAGCAGGACCCCAAGCAGCAGTATCATGATTTTGTATGTTTTCATTATTGCTCCTCATCGGCGGTTAAAGTATTCAAAAGGCCGGCGTCCGCAGACCCCAGCAGTTGCAGGAGGGCGGAGCGGGCTTTGAGGCAGGCGTAAAAGCTGTTGGTGTGGCTGATCTGGGCCGCCTGCAGCATGATTTCGGCGTCCAGCAGGTCAGAGGTGGAAAGCAGGTTGGACCGGAACCGCTCCATCAATTGGTCATAGGACTGTTGGGCATAATCCAGGGCCAGCCGGGCGGCTTCCGCCTGACGGACGGCGCTGACCAGATTGAGGGCGGCGGACCTGACGGCCAGTTCAATGCCTCCCGCTGCGTCCGCCTGCTCGTATTGGCTCTGCTGCATCTCGTGATAAGCCTGGCGGGCGGCGCTGTAGTTGCCCCAAGCCGGCAGCAAAGGCACGGACGCGGTCAGGGCCAGGGTGTTGGAACCGTCAAACTCGTAGCGGTCAAAGCCGTCCTCGCTGAAGCTGCGGCTGAGGGAGAGGGCCAGGGTGGGCAGGAAAGAGCCTTTGGCCAGGCGGTAGGAACGTTTGGCAATGCTCAGCGACTGGCCGGAGATCCGCAGGCTGAGGTTGTTCTGCCTGGCGGTCCGGACGGCCTGTTCCGTAAACCTGCCGATCCGCTCCGCATCCCAGGTCCGGAGGGCGGCCAGCCGGCTCATTTCAGCTGTTTCATCAAAAGGGTGAAGCTCGGACCACTCCTGCAGGGAGAGGCTGTTGGCCAGATCCTGGCGGGACAGTTCCAAGGCGGTCCGGGCCTGGATCAGAGCCACTTCCCCGCTGGCCACGCTGCTCTGGATACGCAGCAGTTCCGGCCGGGACAGGGTCCCGGTTTCCACTCTGAGCCGGGCGATTTCCAGGTTCTGCCTGCGGCTGCGCAAATCCTTTTCGCTGATGTCAAGCAGTTCCCGGCTCAGCAGCACGTTCAGGTATTTGCTCTCCACCTCGGCCAGCAGGCTGAGCCTTTTGCTTTCCAGCGCCAGGCGGGCAATCTCCTCCCCGTCCCGGGAGATCCGGTAAGCCTGCCAGAGCCGGCCGCCCGTGAACAGCGGCTGGGTCAGGTTGAGGCCAAAGCTGCGGCTGTCGTGGTTCATGGCCAGGTTGCTGCTGCCACTGAGGCGGGTGGCGGGATCCCTGTAGAGGTAGGTCCCGGTTCCCGTCAGGGTGGGCAAAAGGCTGCCCAAAGCCGCCCGGGAAGACCACTTGGCCGCCTGGTAGCTGCTCAGCTGCGCCTGGTAGGCGGGATTCTTCTTAAGGGCCAACTCCTTCGCCTCCTCCAGGGTCAGGCCCGCCGACAGCCCCCAGGCCGCCAGCAGCATCGTTATCATGATCAGTTTGCGCACTGTCTCACTCCTTGAAAAAATCATCGTATTCCGGCTCCTCCATCTTCTGCAGCAGGTCCCGCAGCGCTTCCCGCTCCACTTTCAGCCAGCCGTCCCCGATCTGCTTCATGTGCCTGTGGATGATGGGGATCTTCTTTGCCCTGATCAGGTCTTCGCAGGTATCGGCAAACCTGTGCTGACCCAGTTCCTCAATGAACTGCAGCCGCGCCGTGACTAACTTATGGAACTGCCGCCGGGAAAACAACCCTTTGGCAAAAGAGAGCCCCAACAGGAACTCATGCCCGTTGTGCACATATTTGCTGAGGAAATCGCTCACCAGCCGGGCCAGGTATTTGACGCCCCTGTCGTTGATGCTGTAAACCGTGCGGGGCGGGTTGCTGCCTTCCGTCACCTGCTCTCCGGCAATATAACCTTTCTCTTCCAGAGCCTGCATCGCCTTGTACACCGACGGGATCTTGATCCCTTCCCAGACCTGGAAATGCCTGCTCTCCACGATCTGCCCGATCCGGTAGCCGTACATCGGAGCCTGATGTAAAAAGCCCAGCACCACCATGTGCGCCTTGGACATCGCCTTTACCTCTTTGGTCATTACTATTAGAATTTCTACTATTATATGGCATAATATCCGGCTTTACCCTTTATGTCAAATACAATTTTCCGGACCGGTCCCGGTCGCCTTCCTGGATTTCTACCCCTCGTTCGGGGAATTCGAGACTGAACTTTACTCAGTTGACATCGGGATCGGAGACCAGACCTACAGTCTGGAGTGCGGGCAGCTTCCGCCCAGGCTGGCAGATTCACTGCTGTTGGCAGGGATCACTGGCATCGTTGGCAACCAACTGCTGATTGGGCGCAGGGTTTGTTATTCTCTCGCATCCAATCTATTGGCAATATGTTAAGGCGTTTTAGCCCGCTTTTCCCACTCCCCTTTCGATTCAATTACTGCCAAAATATAAAGTATGCCTGCAGTATATCATCTGTATATTAAATATATATCATTTGTATTCCAATATATATTTGATCTGCTTTTGATATGCTGTAGGCATACTGAAGTAAAATAGAAGATAAAAGGGAGGACCAAGCCTGCCGGGAGGTGATGTTTCCCTGCAGGTTCCTGGTTATAGTTAACAGTAGAAGGGTGGACGAAGTGTATAACCTGCTGCCGGGGAAGCAGATAGCCGTGTTCGAAACTTGCAGGATGCTGTGGCGTATGCAGTTGTATCCGACGGATTCAGATTGACCGGTATCGACTTTGAATGGAAAAGTAAGCATTCTTATCCGGTGCGGGAAGGGGTGAGAGAAGAGGTAAAGAAGCCCGTTCCTGCCGGGCAGGACCGGCTGCCAGGCTGCCGCCCGGCGTCAGGGCTCAGGATTGCGGGCCGGGTTGGCGATTGTGAAAAATGCCCAGGATCTGGTCATAAACCTGTTCGCAGAGTTCCTGCCGGCTTTGGGCGGGGTCGAAGCAGACCGTCTCCAGAACGGTCACCGCCACCTCGATCTTATACGCCAGAATGGTCCACAGGTGCCTGATGAAATTCATGCTTCGGTCGTACCAGCAGACGATGTCGCGCTGGGCCTGGGTGAGGATGGGTTTGCCGTTGAGGGCGAGGTATCTGATGCAGACGGGCAGGACGGGTTTTTGGGCCAGGATGGAGGTCTGGAACAGGGATTTCTTCATGGGCTTGACCGTAACGCCGTTGGTGCTGGTGGCTTCGGCGAAGAGGATGACGTTGAATCCCTGGCCGAGTGTGGCGGCGATCTTCTCGATCTCCCGGGGCAGGGAGGCGTGCTGTTTGCGGTTTGTGAAGAGGCAGCCGCCCATTTTGGTGATGTCGCCCAGGACAGGGTTGGCCGCCATTTCCAGCGAGGTGATGAAAACAAAGGGATGCAGCGAGGCCAGGACCAGAATATCGGTGTAGGACACGTGGTTGGACACCACCAGGTGATTGCCCCGGCGCAGGATCTCCAGGTTGGCGGGATTTTCCAGGTTCACGCGCATCCTGAAAATGCGCAGCATTCTCCGGGCGGTGCGGCTGGTGTTGGCGATCAGCTTTTGGCGCTGCCGGACCGGATCCCTGACCAGCAGCTTGATGATCCCGGCCCAAAAGAAGAAAATGCCCAGCCGGAGAAACACTCTGGTAAACCTGAACAGCCTTGTGAAGAACATCGCGGGTCCCCTACCCCTGGGGCGTGGAGGCGTGCAGGTCAAATTTACCGGCAAACCGGCGTCCGATCTCAGCCACGTCCAGCAGGGTGAGAAAATCAATGCAGCGGAAGTTTTTGTCCAGGGCAGGGTTGCCGCAGACCTTGGCGCCCGCCTTGAGATAGGCCCGAAGCAGGGGCGGCATCATGTCCAGGATTTCGGACAGTTCCGTTCCCGACTGGTGCAGGGGATACTTTTTCAGCTGCCGTTTCAGGCCCTGCACCCGGAAGCGGCCTTTGGGGCGGACCTTGTGTTCCTCGGTGAGGTGGTCCTGCTGCTGCAGGTAATGATAGATCTGGCGGATCTCGTCCCTGTTCATGGTTTTGATGCTGGAGCAGCCGAACAGGTAGCGGGTGCCGCTGGCCTGGGTGTAGGCGCGGATGCCTTCCCAGAGCAGGGCGATGGTGACGCCGTTGCGGTAATCGGGATGCACGCAGGCGCGGCCCAGCTCCAGCTTGTTGCCGGGCAGTTTGCGGATGTGTTTCATGTGAAATTCGGTGGCCGTGTACCAGCGCCGGGTGTGCAGGGACGACTGCAGCCGGTAGGTGCCGATCAGCTTGCCGTCACGCCTGTCGATGATAAGCAGGTGGTCGCAGCGCTTGTCAAATTGGTCCGTGTCCAGTCCCGACCGTTTCTTCTTCTTCAGCAGCTCCTCGATGAACACGCTGTGCCGCAGGCGCAGGGCGCTGTGCAGTTCCTGCAGGTTGTCCGCGGTCTTGATGATGTAATTCTTCCGTTCCAGATAAAGCGGAATTTTCGGCGCGTACTGCTTCCGCGGCCGGCCGGACAACACCCTGTGCATCAGCTTGAGCGGATTTTTGCCGGCTGGCCGCTCCCGACGGACGGTCTCCTTATTTGCCATGGCTTTCCATATATTAAATCATTCTCAGATTGTCAAGCTGCAATTCCCGCCTGTCCGTTCAGACGGATGGCGGAAGGCCTGAAGATCAGTTCAGTTTCAGCAGTTTGCCGGTCCGGCGGAACTGTCCGGATCGCACCCGCACCAGATAGACCCCAGCCGCCGCCAAGCCGCCCCGGCTGTTCCTCCCGTCCCAGCGCCAACGCGCCTGGCCTTTGTCGGGGTCAATCAGGGCTGAGCGCACTAGCTGGCCCTTCAGGTTGTAGATGCCGACCTGCACAGGCTGTACGCTTTTCACGGAGATCTCTGCTCCCTGCCGGAAGGGGTTGGGATGAACGCTGAGCTGGAAAGCGGCGGGCGGGGCCGACTCGTCCTGATTGCTGACCGGCGGGGCATGATAGACGTCCAGCGTGTCCAGGATGATGGCCAGGAACTGGGGATAGGGATAGAGGTCTGAATAAACGCCGCCCAGATTGAAGGAACTGCTGATAGTGCGGCTGCCACCGATCCGGTTCCAGATGCCGATGACGTCGTTGACGTGCTCGGTGTTGTATGAATAAAACAAAGCCTGGGAAGTCCCCCCGTAGGGTTCCAGCGCCTGGGTGCCGCCGTTGTAGCCGTTGTAATCCCAGATCTGGTCGGCAAGGCCATCGTTATAGCGGAGCTGTTCGATAAAAGCAACATGATCGAAGGGCGCGATGGTCCCGAACCGCCCGTAAAGCGAGTCCGCGGGGTCCCAGCTCATCATTCCCTCCATGTACACCCTGCCGCCCTGCTGCAGATAGCTCAGCAGGCAGTTGTATTCGTAACTGCCGGGAGCAGGCGCGTAAGTACCCGGGCCGTAACCCAGCCCGAACAGGCAGAACACGGCGTCGAACTGGTTCAGGTAATTGTAGGTGTTGATCAGCTGGGTGGTGTAGACCACGTTGAAGGCCGCCAGGTCGAGCAGCCCGTTCACCACGGTCTGGCCAGTGTCCCCGGCCGGTTCCCAGACCAGGATGGACCCTTCCGGATCCGATACCGGGGAAGGGTGTCCGATCGCCGGATCCCCGTATAAAAGATAGGCATAGATGTTTTGCAGCTCGGGCCAGATGATGCCGCCGGAATCCACCGGGTCGCCAAACAGACAGTACTGCGTGTGCAGCCAGTTGGCGTAGGCGTGCGCCTGGCCCACGGTCATGCCGTGCGCGGCGTAGTTCTCCAGGAAATGGTAGTTGTAGGAGCTGAGGCCGCCCCAGCCTGGATCCGACCAGCCCAACTTGTACCAGCCTGTGCGGGTGGCGGAGATATCGGCCACCGCCTTCTGCCGGAGCAGCCATTCGCCCAGAGAGGGAGCGTAATGGTCGATCGTACCGTTCAGGCAGGAGGCGCAGAAAAAGACCGCCCCGTCCGGATTGGCGGGATTGTTGAAGGTGTCAATCTCCACCAGGCCGAACCACTGGAGTTCGTCCGGATCCGGGATGTCGTTGTCGTTCTGGTCATTCATCCAGACCTTGCGCGCCGAACTGGTCTGGCTGCCGTGGGCGCTCCAGTTCACCAGCCCCCAGCTCTGCGAGTTCAGCAGGTCAGAAAAGTTATTGGCTGTCAACGGCAGGTCGCTTGGCAGGGAAGGCAGGAGGCCCGCCTGCTCATACAGGCTGGTGGTTTCATAGCCGCGCAGGGCCGTGTTGATGCAGTACTCGGCGAAGACAGCCCCGTCCGTGCGCTCGTAGTCGCCGTTGCCGTCCTCGTTGTAATAGTTGAGGATGGCGGAGGGCAGCAGGGCTTTGTGTTTCCAGGGCTGGTCGCTTGTCTCAAAGCTGACGATGCGGTTGCAGATGGCGGTCACGTCGGCCGGGGTGTTCCAGGGAATGCGCCCCACCAGCAGTTCCGGCGTAAAGTCCATGTCTGTGCCGTACTCGCCCAGGCGGCCGTCGTTGTCGGCGTCGAAGGCAGAGCTCAGGTCGCTGTAGTAAAAGTCCGAAGGCACCGTGTCAAAGCCGTTCGGCTCCGGGGTCAGATAGGCGATGGGGACGACGTCGATGTCCCCGATCAGCAGGACATAGCTGAACGGCGAAGTCACATATTCAAGGATCAGGTGGTTGCGCAGCTTTTCAGCATTGGTGGCGCCGGAAGAAGTGGCCAGGACCTGGTTGATGTCCGCAAAGGACGTAACCAAGCCCTGCGTCTGCCGGAAACTGACCAGGGGCTGCGCCGCTGCGTACAGGGACGGGGTTGTCACGATCAGGTAATCATACTCGCGCTGCCGCCGGCCGGGATACCAGTTTGGCAAAACCTCGCGATTCACGAAGGAGGCGTCTCTCTCCAGCAGCGGCGGGACGGCGAAACCATCTGCCGCCCTGTCATCCCCTAGCTGATAAGAGACTGAAAGCTCCACGCCGCTCACCGTTTCATAGCTGATGTTTTGATTGTCATACAGAGCCGGCAGGACCGCGAAACGCGCGTAGCGGACTTCACCCCAGCTGCCCATGCCCTGAAAGATCACAGGTTCGGCCGGCTGCAGTTCCGGTTGTGAAAAAAGATAGCGCTCGCCGTCCGTGTAGGCGGTGTTGATTGCCGGCTCCGCTCCCGCCAGGGTGCGGGCTGATCTGACAGCATAGGAAGCGCTGACGCTCTCCGCTCCCGCGGGCAGGATCAGATTGACCGTCCGCACCGGCAGCCTGTAACTGCCCGGCGCTGTCGTATACGCCCAACCGGATTCCGGACTGATCTCAAATTGCCCGGAGCCGGCGTCCGGCCGCAGGTCAGGCAAATCCAGTTCAAAGCTTATCGTCCCGCCCGTCAGCAGGACAGGCAGCAGCAGGAAAAGCAGCAGCCACTGTTTCATCTTGTCTCTCCTTTCCCCAACAGGGAAATGACTTTATCCTGTTTATCCATGATCATAAAACAACTCGCAGATCCTGCCTAACGGGGACCCGCATACAACTTACGGGAGCAATAAACATTCCCTTCGCTGGAGCAATCAACTGTCCTGAAACTGGCAGAATTCGACCGGATGGTAATGCACGTGCACGCTCCGCAGTGAATCCGGAAACCTGCCCAGCAAAGCTTTTTCCACCTGGTCGGCGATCAGGTGCCCCTGATGGATGGAGAGCCCGCCGTCGATCCCGATCTCCAGGTTAACTGTAAAATATGGCCCGAAGCGGTGCATCCCGATCACGTCCACGTGCCTGACGCCCTCCACCTGGCCGGCGGCTGCGCTGAGGTCGTCCCTGAAAGCCTCGTCCGGAATGGCGTCCATCAGGTCGCCCGCCGATTCCATTACGATGCTGACTCCCGTGCGCAGGATGAAAATGGAAACCACCGCCCCGGCCAACGGGTCCATCCAGAGCAGGCCCAGCCGGCTGCCCAGCACTCCCGCCACCACGCTCAGGGAGGCCATGATGTCATTCAGGTGGTCGTTGGCCAAGGCCCGCAGGGTGGGATTTTTAGTGATCGCGGCATTGTTTTTGGTAAAGTAGTAAAGATAAATCTTCAAAATAAAGGTGGCAACCGCGACGATCAGGACCAGGGGAGAGACCAGATATTCCGGCTTGGCGCCCGTGACCAGGTCATAAAAGGAATTCACCGCGCCCCAGAAGATCGCCACGCCGGTGGTCAGGATAAAGGCTCCCACAATGATGGCGGAGATGGATTCCAACTGCCTGTGCCCGTAGGGATGCTCCGCGTCCGCAGGTTTGTTGGCCTGCTTGCTCAGTATCTTCACCGCCACGTAATAGACCACGTCGGAGGTGCTGTTGATACCGTCCGCCAGCAGGGCCGAGCTGTGCCCGAAGACGCCGATCAGGGTCTTGACCAGCGAGAGCAGGATATTGGTGAACAGGCCCAGGTTGATGGTGCGGTTGGTTATGATGCTGCGCTTGTCCATCCAGCCTGCCTCAGCTTTGGCCGAAGCGGCTTTCCCGGATATCGATCACGGGCAGCCGGGGATGGCTTCTGCGCATGCTGTCCCGGAACCTGGCGCTGTCCAGGTGGCTGCCTGTCACGGACCAGCTGTTCAGCGCCAGGGCGAGCAGCCGGAAGGGATAAAGGCAGGCCGTTTTGTGCTGCAGCAGCAGCTGCTCCAGGCCGGCCAGGCTGAGCTGCAGGTGCAGGGGATGCCGGACTACGAGCTCGGGAATATCCTGCCAGGACTGCTTCACGCTGTGGAAAAGGCTGTCGGTCAGCGCCCCCGGCAGGTAGAGGCGTTCCGGTTTCAGTTTGGGAATGAGGCAGGCCAATTCCTGCTCGTTTCCCAATAAAGTGGAAAAAGCTGTCCTCTGCCACCGGCCTTCAGCAAAAAGGCAAATCCGGCCAGTCTCGTCCGGCTTGGATGTGCTGGCCCTGATCCCGGCCAGACGCGACAGCCGGTGCAGTTCCTGCTGTATCTTGTCCAGGCTGCCAAAGCTGCCGCCCGCCACCAGGAAGACGCCACTGACTTCGGGCCGCACGGCAATGGATTTGCGGTCCAGAGAGCCGTCTATGAGAACGGTCTGCGCGCCCTGGGACTGCATGATCAGGGCTGTGCCGATCTGGGCGGCGGCGTTGGCGGGGCCGGTGATCTCGGCTTCGGCAGAGCGGTTGGCGCAGGCCAGCCAGAGCGTTTTGCCGCCGGCCAGCCAATCCAGTTTCTGCAGAATGGTGACGGCCGAGCCCAGTTTGTCCAGGCTGGCGGGGGTGCCGGTGAAAAGTGTTCCGGCAGGCAGTTGCACGGCCGGCTTGGGATTGCTGAAGACCTTGTCAACTGCTTCGCCGTCCCGGCCGGTGGTCAGCACTCCCAGTTTCCGGCCGGCCAATCCGGCCAGCAGGTAATTCAGAAAGGAGGTCTTGCCGCTGTTTTTGCAGATCCCGGCAATGGCAAAGATGCCGGGGCCGGGATCGGGGAGGCGGTCCGGGATCATTTTTTCCGGCGCTTGTGCCTTTGGGTCTCGGAGGGTCCGATGGAGACATGGCTGCCGCGCAGCAGCGACATCACGCCTTCCCTGGACTTGCGTTCATCTGGGCAGCGGTCCCTGTAGGCCTTCTGGTCCTGCTCTTCGTACTCCGGCTCCGTGTAGGCGCAGAGCATGCCTTCGTAGTTGCGCAGGATTACGCGCCCGGGCATCTGGGAGACGATATAGTTGGGCATTACGGGGATCTTGCCTCCGCCGCCGGGAGCGTCCACCACGTAGGTGGGGATGCAGAGCCCGGAGGTGTGCCCGCGGAGGCTTTCCATGATCTCGATGCCTTTGGCGATGGGCGTCCGGAAATGCGCGATCCCTTCGCTCAGGTCGCACTGGTAGATGTAATAAGGCCGCACCCGGTTTTTCACCAGCAGGTGCACCAGTTGCTTCATCACGTCGGCATTGTCGTTGATCCCTTTGAGCAGGACGGACTGGTTGCCCAGCATGATGCCGGCCTCGGCTAGTTTGGCCAAAGCGGCGCAGGATTCTTTGGTCAGTTCCTGCGGATGGTTGAAGTGTGTGTTCAGCCAGAGGAACTTGTATTTTTTCAAAACCTTGAGCAGGGAATCCGTAATCCGCTGCGGCAGCACGACCGGGATGCGTGTCCCGATCCGCACGATGTCCACGTGCTTGATTTTGCTCAGCCGGCCCAAAACCTCGTCCAGCCTGCCGTCTCCCAGGGTGAGCGGGTCGCCGCCGCTCAGGATGACGTCCCGGACCTCCTTGTTTTTGCTGATGTACTCGATCGCCCTGTCCACGTTTTCGCGCGGCATAGGCGAGTCCGTTTCCCCCGCTTTGCGGCGGCGGGTGCAGTGGCGGCAGTACATGGAGCACTGGTCCGTTAAAAGCAAAAGCACCCGGTCCGGATAGCGATGGGTCATGCCGGGCACGGGCGCGTCGGCGTCCTCGTGCAGGGGATCGGGCATGTCTTCGGGTGAAATCCTGCTTTCCATGATGCGCGGGATGGCCTGCCGGCGGACGGGGTCATTGGGGTTTTTCGGATCGATCAGGGAAAGGTAGTAGGGTGTGACCGCCATGCGGAAGGAGAAGCCCTTCTTGCGGAAAACCTCTTCCTCTTCCGGCTGCAGGGCGATGTACTTCTTCAGTTCCGCCCCGGTCGTGATCCGGTGTTTCAGGTGCCAGCGCCAGTCCTTCCACTCGGCGGCGGTGGCAGTGCTCTTTATGTTTTTCAAAGTTTCCACATCCTCACCTCTTACTTGTCTAAAGAAATTCTTTTTTCTTGTTTTCCTGGTGCTGCTTTGTGCCTTCGTGTCTTTGTGGTGAAAGCTAATCCGTATAGCGCTCTTTGAAGAGCTTCATCAGGGTCGGGTTGCGCCGCAGCAGGTCCAGCGATATTATGGCGTGGTCGTGCGCGTAGCCGTTGCCCAGGATCATGTCCACGTCCGCGCCGATGCCTTCAGCGCCGAGGGCCGCCTTGGTGAAGGAGGTCGCCATCGAGAAGAAATACACGATCCCGCGGTCCTTGGCCGCCATGATGCTCGGCAGTTCGGTGTCTTCGATATTGACCACGTTGATCACCACGTCGGCCATTTCTCCGTCCGTGAGGCGGCTGACCTCGCGCTGGATGGTCAGCGCGTCCGTGGCGTCGGCAATGATGACCTCGTGGCAGCCGGTCAGCTTGCAGGTCTCGATGTAGGAAGGATTGCGCACCACCCCGATGACCTTGCCGGAAACGTCCGCCCGCTCGTGCGCCATGGCGTTGCAGAGCACGCCCGATTTGCCGTTGGCGCCGATGATGACGACCGTGTCACCCGGCTCCACCAGCCTTTCCACTTGGGTGGGGGCACCCGCCACATCCAATACGCTTAGTGCCAGGTTCTCGTCCATGTCGTCCGGCAGCTTGGCATAAATGCCGCTGGAGAACAGGACGGCCTGGCCCTCGATCTCGACCTGGTCCTTGTCCAGCAGCACTTTTTTAACTTTATTGACCTTCAGCGGCGTCAGGGAAAGGGAAACCAGGCTGGCGATCTTGTCGCCGACCCTGACCTCTTCCTTCATTTCGAATTTGGGCCCGATCTGGGCCACACGTCCGATCAGCATCCCGCCAGAGCCGGTGTCCTCGTTCTTATGTTTACCGGTGCGGGCGGTCAAGTCTATAACGTGCTCGGCGAAAGCCTTTTCCAGGTCCTTGTGCCCCTGCTTCTGCAGCTTATTTTTAATCTGGTGGAACGAGGCGGAATCCACGTTCAGCCTGATCACGTCGATCAGCAGTTCATTATCCCAGATCTCGCCCATGTCGTTGTCCAGAACCCGCGCCGGTTGCGGCAGCACGCCCTTGGGCTCGATCACGCGGTGGGTTCCGTAGCGGCATCCTCCGCTCTTCATCACAACCTCCGTTTATTGCTTTTAAATATCATACACATTCATATAAGAACAATCCATCTTTTTAAATAATCGTCTTATGTCAATGAAATTAAGCAGTTGCCTGCCTGTTATGATGTTCACCTGCATCTATAAATTCCGAATTCATCTGCTTGCTTTATGGCAGGTCCTCCATCTTATCTGGTTTGGGCATCCTGCAGGAGCAAAGTCCTGCGCTGAAATTCTACCGCAGTTACAGGCGTCCCCGCCAGTACGGAACACATGGCAAGGATGGCCAGCCCCGGCTTGACATTTGTCAAACGGGAAGTTGACAACCCTATTTTCCGGGACTCCTTCCTGCTGGCACTACGGACCCATTACGGACCCAATACGGACATGGTCCGTAATGGGTAAGTAATGCCAGCAGGGGCGAAGCGGGGGCAGAGGCTGGAAAAAAGGGGTGGGAGGGCGCTTTAGGACCGGGCTTGGCGGCGGTAATAGAACCAGAGGAACGCGCCGGTCAAAAGGAGCAGGATTGCAAAAGCGAGGCGGAGGAAAAGCCAGTTGCGTTCCGGGTCGGGGAAGGGAAACGCGGGCGGCATGGCCTGCAGCTTCTGCTCGGTCAGGGTGATTTCCCGGGCCAGGGAATCACGGACCTGGGTGAAAACATCGTCCACCTGCGACAGCAAATGATACGCCCTGAGCTCGCGCTGCTGCAGCCGGCTGATTTGGAACTGGCGGAAACTGCTGACCGCGAACAGCGCCACCAGGCACACCCAGAGTACGATCAGGGCAATGACGATCCGCTTGGCCATGGTTACTCTCCTTGATCCTGAATAAATCAAACTTTATCCGAACCGGGCCGGATGTCAAGCTTCCCGTCGGAATTATTATCTGGACAAGCCGCGCGGACGGCTTATCATGTCAATAAAACAAACATGGAGAATACAGATGCGATTCATCCTGCTCCTGATCCTGACCCTGGCAACGCTGCCGGCCCTGGAAGGCAGGAAGCTGCCTCCTTTGGACACCGTCAGCAAGGTCGACCTGAACCGCTACCTCGGCAGATGGTACCAATTCGCCTACATCCCGACGTCTTTCCAGCCGAAAGAGGCGCAGCTTTCCACAGCCGAATACAGCCTCCACCCCAAAGGGCACATCGTTGTGAAAAACACTTCCTACCGGGACTTTGAAGGCCGGCAGCTCATGCAGGAAGCCAAAGCGAAGGCCTGGATAACAGACAAAACCACCAACGCCAAACTGAAAGTGCAGTTCTTCTGGCCGTTCAAGGGCAACTACTGGATCATCCTGCTGGACTCGGAAGACTACCAGTGGGCGGTGGTGAGCGAACCCTCACGCAAATACCTGTGGATCCTGTCGCGCTCGCCCTACATGAGCCGGGAGCTGTACAACTCACTGCTGGCGCAGATCGGGGAGAGGCAGATAGACACCGGCAAAATAGTCATGACCGGCAGGTTCAAGTAGGGTGTGCGGAGTTTTTGTTGACAAAGCGCCAGTCCCGCAATTAAATAGGTTTTTGGCATGAATCGGGCAATAAATGTCATGATGAAAGTTTTTGGATAAAGGACGGACGCAGCGTATGAACGTCAGGAAAGTCTTTTTGTTAATGGGTTTGTCGTTTTTTGCCGGTCTGCTTTCCGCCGCCTACCTGACCTGGGTCCCGGTCAGCGTGACCCAGCCGGACGGCGGCAAGGCGGAACTGTTCGCCAGCGGCGACGAGTTTTACAACTGGCTGCACGACAAGGACGGCTACACCGTCAAGCGCAACGCCAAAGGCTGGTATGTGTACCTGGACAACAGGTCGGGCGAGGATTTCGTTTATACCGGGCTGGCGGCGGGCCGGGACAATCCCGCCCTGCACAACCTGAGGCCGGAAGCCAACCTTTCCGCTGAAAGGATAGGGCGGATCAGGCTGGAAGGTGCGCAGCTGTTCCGCCAGGCCAACACAGCCAAAGCCCCCACCACCGGGACTTTGAACAACCTCTGCATCTTCATCCGCTTCTCCGACCAGCCGGAATTCACCGAATCCATCAGCACATATGACAACATGTTCAACGGCACCAGCGGCAACACCCTGCAGAATTATTACCTGGAGGCCTCCTACAACCAGCTGGACATCGGCACCACGTTCTATCCCGCGCCGGGCACGACAGTCCTCTCCTGGCAGGACTCGCACCCCCGGGTCTATTACAGCCCTTACCATGATTCACTCAATCCCGCCGGCTACCTGGGCGGCCCCTACGGCGAGGAAAGAAAGGACCGGGAATTCACGCTGCTGGTCAACGCCGTCAACGGAGTGAGCTCGCAGGTCCCGTCCGGCCTGAACCTGGACGGCGACAACGACGGCCTGGTGGACAACGTCTGCTTCATCATCAGGGGTTCGACAGACGGCTGGGCGGAACTGCTCTGGCCGCACATGTGGTCGATTTATGACCAGTACGCCTACATCAACGGCAAGCGGGTGTATTCCTTCAATTTCCAGTTGGCCGACTTCATGACCTACCGGGGCGTGGGAGTGCTCTGCCACGAGATGTTCCACACGCTGGGCGCGCCGGACCTTTACCACTACAGCTACAATGGCATCAGCCCAGCCGGCAGCTGGGACGTCATGAACAGCGACACCAACCCGCCCCAGCACATGGGAGCCTACATGAAACACAAGTACGGGCACTGGATCCCGTCCATCCCGACCCTGTCCGCGGCCGGGACCTACACGCTCAATCCCCTGACCTCCGCCACGGATCAGTGCTTAAGGATAAATTCGACCAATTCCACCCGGGAGTTCTTCATCGTGGAATTCAGGAAGAAGACAGGCACCTTTGAGAGCAGCATACCGGGCAGCGGCCTGCTGATCTACCGGATCAACTCCCTGCTGAACGGCAACGCCTACGGCCCGCCGGACGAAGTTTACCTCTACCGGCCCAATGGCACCCTCACCTCCAACGGCAGCCCCAGTTCAGCCAATTTCAGCACGGAGACGGGCCGGACCAGCTTCAACGACAGCACCAACCCCAAGGATTTCCTCTGGGACAACAGCCTGGGCGGGATCTCGCTTTCAGCCATCGGCAGCGCGGCCGGCAGCACGATCAGCTTTTACTACAATCCCAGCACCAAGCCCTACAACCTGTCCGGCGAATCCTACGGCGGCAGCATTGACCTGACCTGGAGCGAACCGCTCACCGGCGCGCCTGACCATTACAACATTTACCGCAGCGGAGCAGTGACCGGCACTTCGCAGTCAACCGCATTTACCGATACCACAGTGACCGCGGGGAACGCCTACAGCTATTACGTGACAGCCGTCACGGGCGCTTCCGAATCCCCGGCCTCCAACACAGCCGGCGTGACAGCGACAAACTGGATAACAGCCAGCTTGGGCGCAGGCACCTTAGCTTCCACAACCAGCGACGCCGGTCCCGTCAACCAGATTTACAGAAGCCTGCACGGGCAGTCCGTCTATACCGTGGCAGAGCTCAATGCGGCCGGGATCTGCGGACCCCTGGAGATCACCCAATTGGGATTCAACATCACCAGCCTGCCCGCCCTGCCGCTGCCCGACTTCACGGTCCGCCTGAAACACACGACTGCCTCCGACACGCAAAACTGGGCCGGCCCGGACGGGCTGACGACAGTGTGGAGTTCCGCTTCCTACCTGCCCTGGAACCCGGGCTGGAACATGCTTACATTGGCCACGCCCTTCATTTGGAACGGAACGGACAACCTCCTGGTCGACACCGCCTTCGGCCTGTCCGCCAACTGGACGGAGAGCGGCACCACGCAATATTCCACCGTGCCTGACGGCTACCGTTACACCAGGTCGGACCAGGTCAGCATGACCGGCGTGTTTGAAGACAATCCCGATTACAGCTTTGGCGTGAGTTCTCTCCGCCCCAATCTCCGGCTCGCTTTTCCAACTCCGCTTGTAAAACCGGAACCGCCGGCCTTGACCATAACCCGGTTTGGGGAAGGCGTCCGTCTGAGTTGGGAAGAGGTGGAACACGCCACCCGCTATGACATCTACTCCTCGGCCGATCCCTATGCCGGATTCACGTTCAGGGGATCGACCCCGGGGCTGAACCTTGACCTGACCGAGACCTTTTTCCAGGAATACTATTATGTCCGGGCAGTCAACGAACCCGCCCGCGGCAAATGAGGCATGAGATGAAACAAACGGCAATTCTGCTGCTCCTGTTCTGCGGCCTCGGCCTGCTGGCGGGGCAGGACGTCGTCCCCTGGCAATACGTCCGCCACAGCGCGCCGGACAGCTCCGGCCACGTGCATGTCCGCTTCAACGGCATTACCGATATCATCAGTCCCTATCAACTCTTAAACTGGCAGAATAACAGCTGGGCGGAAGTGACACCGGCCAATCCGGAACCTCTGGTCTGGGAAGCCCTGCTGCCGGCCGCGGCCGGCCAGACCCTGAATTACCGCCTGCGCGCTGACTATGAAATGATGGGCCAGTCCATTACTGCGGTCAATCCGGCTTACCTGGGTTCTGACCTGTTCCCGCCCGACGCCAATGCCCTGGCCCTGGTCAATCCCGATCCCGCAGGCGACAGCATCAACATCTATTCCCCCAAGCTGGACCTGACCGGCAGCTGGTTCGGCTGGAGCGACAATAAGCTCTTCGCCGCCCTGACCAACGCCTACGGAAGCTTTCCCCTGATGAACACACTGACCTCCTACAACCTCTACTTTGCCGGCCTGGCGGCTTCCACCACGGCAGTGGCGGACTCCTCCGTCTATGCCATGATCTATACCTTCAACCTGCCCGGGATAATAACTCCCGGCCTCTACAAGCTGGGGCTCAACCTGGCGGATACCACCGTGACCTATCAGTACCTGGGACCCGTCCAGTCCATCGTGTCAGGCGGAAAGCTGTTCCTGAACTGCAACATCAGCGACCTGGCGGCGGACCCCGGCTTCGGTTCCTGGCCGCCGGCCAACAACTCGCTGGGCTTCATGGCCGGCAGCATCGGCATTTCCATTGACCAGGCGACCCTGCAGCCCGTGTTCGGGATCGGCGACCTCACTACCATCGCCCAGCTGGTCTTTGAGTATTACGGTTACCAGGTGCCGCAGAATACGCTGCCTGTGATTTCGGACTGGCACGTCACCGAGACAGGCTTAACCAAAACCCTGGATTTCATCTATGCTGACGCCGACTCTGATTTTCCCCTGCATAAGAAAGTAGTGCTGGATAATTCTGAGGAAATTGATGTCTTCTCCCTGGCTGAGCCGGACTTTACCCAGCCCATTCCGATGTATGCAGAACTGCCCTTCTCAGGTTGGAACACAGGCCAGATCATAGTCAGCGACAATCTGACCGACTATGTCGCCTGTGATTTTTACAACGTCGCCAACCAGGACGAGACTCTGCCGGCCCCCACGGCTCTGCAAGCCTATCCCAATCCCTTCAGTCCGGACAGGGGCAGCCTCAAGGTCGAGCTGGCGGGCGACTTCGGCACAGTAACAAGCTGTTTTATTTATAACACCAAAGGTCAAATGGTGCGCAGCCTGCAGGCACAGAAATCGGGACAGGGAGACATCCTGAGTTGGGACGGCCTGACCGACTCAAGCCAGCCCGCGGCGGCGGGGATCTATCTGCTCAAGGTCAGGCAGGGACAGCAGTCCCGCACCTGCAAGGTCCTGCTGACCAGGTAGCCCGGCAGTTATGTTCATCGATCAGGCCCGCATCCGGACCAAGGCCGGCAACGGCGGCGACGGCTGCGTAAGCTTCAGAAGGGAGAAATACGTCCCCAAGGGCGGACCCGACGGCGGGGACGGCGGACGCGGAGGAGATATCATCGCCGTGGGCGATCCCAATGTCAACACTTTGCTGGACTACCGCTCCTCCCGGCTGTTCAAAGGCGAGGACGGCAAACCCGGAGCGGGCGGCAACAAGCACGGCGGCTCAGGCAAACCGGTGGTCCTGCGCCTGCCGCTGGGCACTGAGATCTTTTTGTTGGAAGGCGAGCGGCGGACCAAGCTGTCGGAAGTCACCCGGGCCAAAGAGGAAATCGTCATTGCCCAGGGCGGCGCCGGCGGCCGGGGCAACACCAGCTTCGCCACCCCCACCAACCAAGCTCCGCGCCAGGCTACGCCGGGCCTCCACACCGAAGAGCTGGAACTGGAACTGGTGCTCAAGCTGATGGCGGACGTGGGGTTGGTGGGCTTCCCCAATTCAGGAAAATCAACTTTGCTAAGCGTGGTCTCCGCCGCCCGGCCCAAGATTGCCGATTATGAATTCACCACTTTGGAACCCATGCTGGGCGTGGTCGCGGTCTCCGATTACCAGTCCTTCGTGATGGCCGACATCCCCGGCATCATTGCAGGTGCGCATCTGGGCAAAGGCCTGGGACTGCAGTTCATCCGCCACATCCAGAGAACCTCCATCCTGCTGTTCCTGATCGATGTCAATTCGCCCCAGCCGGTGGAGGACTACCGCACCCTGCGGGCCGAGCTCTATATGCATGACCCCTTCATGGAAAAGAAAACGCACCTGATCGCGCTCAGTAAGATGGACACGGTGCCCGCCAACCGGCGCGCCGGACTGCTCAGGAAAATCAGTGCCGGGTTCAGTAAGGGTTTTGGCGAGGACATCATCGGGATCTCCTCCGTCAGCGGTTACCACATCCAGCAACTCAAGCAGCGGCTGTTTGACCTGCTGCAGAAAAGCAAATGATAATAAGGGAAGCCGGATCACAGTCCATATTGTCCATTTCGTCCATTGATCTAATCAGCAGTAAAGTAAAAAAACATGGATAGGCTGAAAAACTGGATCAAGCTGAAAACCGCTCCGGGCTTGGGCATGCAGGGGATGTCCAGGCTGCTGCAGACCTTGGGCGATCCGTCAGGCTGGAATCCGGACCTGCTGAAGGCAGCTTTTCAGCAGCAATACATCATCAGGACCGCTTATGACTGGCTGGCCTCAAAGGACGACCCACCCGGCTGGCAGGACATCTGCCGATGCATGGACAACTGCGGGATCGCTTACACCACAGTCTTGGACAACGATTATCCCGAACTGCTGAAAAGCATCTTCAACCCGCCCCTGGTCCTTTACTGCCGCGGCAGCCTGAGCTCTGCCCTGCAACGCTGGAACCTTGGCGTGGTGGGCACGCGCAAGCCTTCCGGATACGGCAAGGCCATGACAGGTGAGATTGTCGCCCCACTGGCCAAAGCCGGCATTACCATCGTCAGCGGTTTGGCCTACGGGATCGATACCTGCGCCCACAAAGCCGCTCTCAAGGCCGGCGGCAAAACTGTCGCCGTCCTGGCCCACGGCCTGGAGCAGGTCTATCCGCCCCAGAACCGCAAACTGGCAGAGGAGATCCTCTCCGGCGGCGCCCTGGTCTCTGAATACGAGCCCGGCAGCAAGCTGGACAGGTGGAATTTTTCCATCCGCAACCGTATCATCTCCGGCCTCTCGCAAGGCGTGCTGGTCACGGAAGGGCCCATCACCAGCGGGGCTTTGATCACGGCCAAATACGCTCTGGACCAGAACCGGGACATCTATGCACTGCCCGGCCAGGTTAACCTGCCCAACGCCCAGGGCCCCAACCACCTGATCAAGCAGGGCGCCAAACTGGTCACCCAGCCGGAGGATATCCTGCAGGATTTTGGCATTGAATTACAGCCGCCCCAGCAGCTGGACCTGTTTCCCGAGCTTTCGGAGGCGGAACAAAAAGTCCTTGACATCTTTCGCAAGGAGCAGCGGGACATCAGCTTTGACGAACTGCTGCTGCTGACCGGATTCAACATCGGACAACTCTCCATCGCCCTGCTCAACCTCGAGCTCAAGGGCCTGCTGCTCAAATCCGGCGGCAACCTGTTCACCCTGCGCTGAGGAAGACTGCAGCCATAAAAAAAACTTTACAAATAAGCGGTCCGCCAAATACAAACCTTACCAGACTTGATTATTAAGGATGCTTGCATGATATCAGTATCGCAGTTGAGCGAAATCTCCTCAGAAGCTGACCTGGAACAAATCAGGCGGTTGTATCTGTCCAACGGCTGGATCGAAGCCAGCGACGGCGAAACTGACGCTCTGATCGAAAAGATCGTCAGCCGCACCTTTTGCTTCGCTGTGGCGCGCGAAGAAGGCGGGATTATCGGCATGGGCCGTGCCGTGGCGGACGGCGTGAGCGACGCCTATATCCAGGACGTGACCGTCCTGGCTGAATACCGCAAGCGGGGCGTGGGCGGGCAAATAATCCGTTTCCTGGTGGCAAACCTGCAATCCCGGGGCATCGGCTGGATCGGCCTGATCAGCGAACCAGGCTACGAAAGCTTTTATGAGGGGCAGGGCTTCAGTGTCATGCAGAGCTACACGCCCTTCATCTACAAAGGAAAAGGAAATCCCCGGGATGGAGACACGCAATGACCGGACATGAAACTGAGATTGACCTGAAGCCGCTGACCATCGACCTGGTGCCCATGTTCACCGGCTGCCTGATCTCCTTTCCCAAACAGAACTGCGACCTCAACTTGTGCAACGTCTTCACCTGGGGCCTGCTCTACAAGCTTCACCATTTCACCTGGCAAAACGCCCACGTGATCTACAACCCGCGTTACCACTACCTGGCCTTCCCTTTTTGCTACAAGCTGGGAGCCGCCGATCTGGCCGATCTGGTCAGGCGTTTCCGCTCCGTCGACCCCAAGACCGAGATGATCCTCTTCCCCCAAGACTGGTTGCAGGAGCACCCGGAAGTCAGTGACCTTTTCAGGCTGCGCACGCACGAGGTATGGTCCGATTATGTCTATCTGGCTGAAAATCTTAGTGAGTTGCCGGGACGGAAACTGGCCAAGAAAAAGAACCTGATCTCCCAGTTCCTGCGCCAGCACCCGGATTACGAGGTGCGGAACATCGAACCCGAGGACAGGGACTCCATTCTTGACCATTTCGGCAAATGGCAGACCAACCGCAACATCAAGGACCCCACCCTGACCCTGGAATACCGGGCCGTGAAAAACTCCTTTCTCTACTGGGACAGGCTGCCCAACGACGGCCTCAAGATCATTCTGGACGGCGAAATCATCGCCTGGTCGATCTTCAGCCCCCAGACCGCGGATATGGTGACCGTCCACTTCGAGAAATACGACCCCGCCCTCAAGGGCTGTGCTCAGCTCATCAACTGGGAAACCGCCAAACACCTGAGGCATTATTACACATACATCAACCGCGAGCAGGACATGGGTCTGCCCGGACTGCGCCAGGCCAAACGCAGTTATGAACCGGAATTCATGGTCCCCTTCATCACCAGCCGGCTGAGATAAAAAAAAAGCCGGGCCGCTCCCGCGACCCGGCTGCGTCGGTTTTTGCTTGCTCCTAATTCAGAACCGTCACTTTTCTCGTTATGATCCCTCCGGCAGTCTCAGCCTTCAGGTAATAGATCCCTCCGGGGACCCTGTTGCCGCCAAAGTCACAAATATCCCAGTAGCCGGTCTGGCCAGGACGCAGGCTGAATTGCCGCACCAGTTGACCCTTTACGTTGAAGATCCCTATCCTGGCCGGATCTCGCTTACCCGTTCCGGACAAGCTTATGCTCATCCCTGACCGGGCCGGGCTCGGATAGGCAGTGATGGCGGGGAACTGTCCGGCCGCATTCGTCACAGCGAGGGCCGTGACCATTAACTCCGCGATATTGGAGGGGGCGGATTCGCACTCGGTGTCAAACCAGGCTGTCACATAGAACTGGTGGCAGCCTTCGCAGACATTATCCAGATAACAATCCGTCACGTTCGCGCCTGGAATGTAGCAGGCCAGGCAGGTGTTGCAATAGACCCGGAACCCCATGGGCAGATTGTTGAAGGCAGGGTTTTCCCACATCAGCATGATGTTGTTGTCCCCGATCAGTTCGGCCATCAGGTTATAAGGCCCGGTCTGGTCCCGCGTGGGGCGTCTGACCGGTTTGGGCGGCTGCCTGGGGGCCAGGCCCCAACTCAGGCTGCTACAGACCAGCAGGAGCAAAATAAGTATCTGTTTCATAAAAACCTCCCTAAATAAGGTTATACCCCTTATAGAGCAAGCTGGAAGCCAATCCGGGCAGCAGGGATAAATGTCTGATTTATTGAAAGTTGTGTAAATCCGGGCTTAACGGGGAAGGATTAACCTATATCATTTAGATATCTTTGTATTCTCGTTTTATATCATTTGTGAATAATATTCAAGCTAGAGCCGGCCCACCCCAACTCCGCTTATGGCCCTAAAACCGGGAGGAGCCGGCATGGAGCTGGTCCAAACGAACTCCCCTTTGTTTCCGCGCGGCAAACGGGCAGGACAGGCGGGTTTAGCTTGGGTGGATCAGACCCGGGCAGGACCCGTCAGTATTTGATGATCTTTTCCGTGACCTTGTTGCCTCCGCAGGAGAGACGGATCAGATACACGCCCGGACCGGCCGGAACCTGTCGCATATCCCTGCCGTCCCAAGCCCATTCGGTTTCCCGCCGGCCGGTCAGGTCAACCGTTCTGACCAGTCGGCCCCTGATGTCATAAACGGCCAGGC
>JAXDBS010000080.1:0-7541 GCA_034678545.1 Cloacimonadaceae bacterium (SeqCode)
GGTTCACCCCCACACGCGTGGGGAATACTTGAACGAGTCCCATGGTTTTTCTAATGCTGCCGGTTCACCCCCACACGCGTGGGGAATACCTGCTGCTGAGTTCGTTCCCGAGCAAAAAACACGGTTCACCCCCACACGCGTGGGGAATACCCTTAGGTCGTGACCAGCTTGAAGACTTCGAACGGTTCACCCCCACACGCGTGGGGAATACGTGATGGGCGTGCAGACATCGTAGAACCGCTTCGGTTCACCCCCACACGCGTGGGGAATACTCCGTGTAGGCGCTCTGCAGCTCCGCCAACAGCGGTTCACCCCCACACGCGTGGGGAATACGAACGGTCTGCTGCTGGAGGGGAAGGCGGTGGCGGTTCACCCCCACACGCGTGGGGAATACGCGCCCGTCTCCGCGATCGCCGCCTGCTTCGCCGGTTCACCCCCACACGCGTGGGGAATACTTGTGATTCACGTCGTTCTTGCGGATCATGCCCGGTTCACCCCCACACGCGTGGGGAATACTCGACAAAGATGATGGTGGCCTCCAGCGTGATCGGTTCACCCCCACACGCGTGGGGAATACTCCAGGGCTAACAATCCGCTCCGGAAACCTAACGGTTCACCCCCACACGCGTGGGGAATACGCGCCCAGCCCCAGCCTGTTGTCATAGTCCATCGGTTCACCCCCACACGCGTGGGGAATACACTTGAATAACTAAGGGCTGGGGGGCTTTGTCATGAGTTGAAGTCCCTCCCACTCAGTAACGATTCTGGAGGACAAGCCCCAGAAGTCAATCCTGTAACCCTGTTCCCCCTGACAGCTCCAGATGATCAGGCAGGCCCCTCCATTGCAGCTGCCGCAGGCTTTTTGCCAGAGTTTGTCCCGGACCAGGGCCGAGACATTTCCCACAAAAACACCGGCCTTGATCTCCTGCAGCCAGCGGGTTATCTCACCCCTGAGAGAAACAGGGACTTTTTCCAGGAGCAGCACCACCATTATTCCTCCTTGACCTCATCCGTTCCATAAGCCACTCCCCCGGGGCAGGTCTCACCATCTGGATTCCAGAGACCTCCGGGAAGGGCGGCATCGACCTCGATATCATCAGAAGTATCATCGCCGGGTTCCGGCTCACCGAACAGAGAATAGAGGTCAGACACAATGTCCTTGAGTAATCCCTGCCGGTAAAACTCATCCCTGCACTGCAATCTGACCCTGCGGTCAAGCTCCTGGACACCGGCAGCGGCAGCCTGAAAAGCGGCTGGCACGGAAATCTCCATTTTATAGAGGTCCGCCACATCATAAACAAAAGACAATTGCTTGCCCGTGTGAATAAAACCCAGGGCGGGCGAGAATCCGGCCGCGATTATTGCGGCATGGCAAACTCCGTATAAACAGGAATTGGCCACGGACAGAGCGCGGTTGACCGGATCGGTTTTGCTCCAGTTGTTGCGCTGATAATTCCTGCCTTCCATGGCCACGCCGCACTCTTTCGAAAGCCGGTAATAGGTATCCCTGACCCGCACACCCTCTTTGCCCCTGATCTGCTGGAGGCTTAGCGAGGGATCGAGTTTTTCCGGAAAGCGCTTCTCATACATAAGACGGACGATGCGCATGTGCTCCTGGGGATCAGCCCAGGCGGAAGCCTGGCGCATGAGGTTTACTGAACTGCGGGTGGTTCCCGACCCGGAAGCGTAAAATCGAACCGCGCCTTCTCCGACCCAAGCAACCAGACAGCCGCAGTCGGCCAATGTGAGTATGGCGGCATGGGTGATCGAAACACCGGGACCCAACATCAAAAGGGTGAGATTGGCACAAGGTACCGGAGTCACTCCCAGCTCGGTATGGAAGGCGATCGCCTTATCCTCCCTGTCAACCTTGGCATGCTCCACATACAGGTAGCTAAGCCTGTCCCTGACCTTGGGCAGAACGTGCAAATCCTTAGTGAGCATACTTCACAATCTGGACAGAGAGCAGGCCGAAACCAAAGCTCTTGGCACTGCCGATACCTTCCTCTAAGGCAGCCTTGAACAGTGCAGGATCGTCAACTTTGAGGATACCTTCCAACAGGGCGGAGCGGTATTTCAGGGGGCGGTATTCGTTTTCCCGCCAGTATCCGTTTTCTTTTTCCTTCTTTGCTTTGTTGACAGGTTCAGGTTTTGACCCATAAACCCATCCCAGTTGTATAAGTTCAATCCTCACAGGAGTGAAGCCCAGTTTTTGGGCTTTGGCTGTGAACCAATCCGCGATCGCCTTATCCGGGGTCGAATCCTTATCCCAGGTCAGGGATATCCGTTTTCCCTGGGCGGATGTTGTCCCATCCAGTTTGGTTGTGTGGTGTACAGAACTTTTAACGCTGGGGTTGACCCGGATACGGAAACGCAGTTCCTGCCCGGCCTGAAACTGCGGGTCATAGCCCTTGCTTTCCGGCGGGGCGGCCAGGAAATCGGGCGCGTTGTGGAAACACCAGTCCCAATCCGGCTTTTCGGTTGATTGGACAATGATGACAGCCCTTTGTTCCGTTCCGTCGATATTGTTGTCGATTCTGAAGATAAAGGAGCGGGGGTGAAAATGCTTTGGTTCATAGGGTTTAAGGAACTCTTTATCCGCCTGCTTGAAACCCGGCATGGGGAATGCCATGGAAAGGCGGCGGTGAACGTTGTAAATGTTATTCAGCCAGAGCCTGCCGGGCCTGGGGCGGTCCGGGTTCTCCCCGGTGTCGATCAGTAATTGGGAGAGATACATCATCCGTTCTCCTCCTCCGGTTTCATTTTGCGGCGGCGCTGTTCCAGAGAGCGGAATTTGACGATCTCCGCCCGCTTGGCCAGGATTCTGTCTCTCCACTGCGGGTCGCAGGGGTCGATCCTGTGCATAGTCATCCCGCTGCCGTACTCAAGCATGGTGCAGGCGTCGTGACAGAGGCGGCAGAGGGCGCGCAGGTCCTCCGGTTCCTCATTGCCCCCGGCACGGCGGTAATCCACATGCTGCACTGTGGTGGCGTGAGCCTTGCAGACCACGCAGAGCCCGTTGTCCATCACCAGGCGCTCGGCGCGGACTTTTTTGTAATCGCCATTGTTATAATCCGCCCGCGGACGGGGCGGGTACCATGGTTTGGTCCATGGAACGGGCGAGGCTTTTGCCTCCGGTGATAAGGCCAATTCTCTCCTGATAACGAAACGGGGCAGATGGGAAGGCGGTTGGAAGGAGACAGGGACGTCATAATGTATCTCGGCATCGTCAGGAGCGGAATCCCCGTCATGGGCGGGTATCCAGTCCAGAACGCATGGCAGTGTGTCAGGGCAGGATTCGCCTTTGACGCGCTGCCGCACGGGAACAGAAGCCAAGGCCTCTTCCAATGTCATGAAATATGCTGTTCCGCGCTCTGAGACAGGACGGGAGGGCGGGCATGCTTTACGTCCAAGGTACAGGGTCCATTTGGGTTCCTGGATAGCGTTGTAAAGCTGGGCTACTATGTCCGGTTCGCCCTGGAGGGCCACGAGGAAACTGGCGTCGGACAGATACTCGCGCCGGGTAAGAAGAGTTTCGTTCTTGAATTTGATATCGCTTGGCTGAGCTTTAGCAGCGAGAGTTTCGCCGACCATGTCCGGGCTCTTCGGCTCTTTGAATTCTGCCTTACGCATTCTCAGCCCCGCCCCGACGGTGTGGAAATCCCACCAGCGGATACCGGGGCGGTCAATCCGGACCCCTATGGACATACCGGCCAAAATTGGCAGCCAGTATTTCGGTGCTTCGTTCCTGCCTATCCCCAAAGCCGCGCAAAGCAGGCCCGCCACACCGGATTTGGTGGGCGCTCCAGCGGACCTGCGGATCACGAATTTGCCCTCGTTGCTGCCCCAGGCCTGCAAGACCCCTTCAAACCGCAGGAACAGGGTGTTGTGAGGTGCGTCCATATCAACCGCCGACATAAACCTTGGTTTGTCGCACGTCTTCCCAATCAAAATCACCTATGTGCTTCAGCACTTTTCGGACAAGGTCGTTAAGTGTGCCGATGTTTTCCTTGGCCAAGCTGTCTTTCTCATCACCCAAAGCAAAACGGTTGTTGGGAGAGAACCAGAATCCGATAGGGGCATCCTGGTCTGAGAAATACCCTTTCCTGATATCACGAACATAATTGGCAAGATTACCGACGCTGAGTTCCACAAGGTCTGAATCCTTTACAAAAGATACAGGCTTCACAAAAGCGTTTGCGTAACTTACCGGAGTATCCTTGAACTCGACCAAAATCCCATCGGGAAAGTTATGGGCCGCGTAGCTGTTCTGTTTGCCGCTGGGATTGGCTTTGGCGGCTGCCAGCAAAAATGCACCGACGGTATGGGCGGCAAGTTTGTCGTCACCTTTAAGGTTTTTGACCAACTGCTCCCAGTCAAGGGAGAAATATTTGTAAAAACAAGCCGAGGAAAACATGGCTTCCCCTATATGCCCGGCGCCGGCATCCTCACCTGGCACATCATCAGCTGCGACAAAGTAATCGATCTCAGGCCTGGCGATATGGGTGGATATGGCATGAGCTACCTGCAAGGCGGCTTCCACGGCGGTGTTTTTCAGTTCCTTGGTTTCCAGCATCCTACCGCACAGGGCCATGTCGGGAGAATTTACCCATTCCGTGAGCAAATCCTTGAACCCGATTATTTTTTCTTCCTGGCCTATGTGGGGATCAGAAAGAAGCTTGACCATTCTTTGCAAGGCTTCGTAGGTTGTGAACACAAGCAGGTCGGTCTCTTCCTTGTCTTGCGTATCTTCCGTATCTGCATCATCGTCTGTGGCTTTTTTGCCGGGTTTCTTCTTGTCCTTCTTTTTGGTTAAGCCGCAAGCTTCCAGCACTTTCATTGCCTCTTTTTTTAAGCTGTCGGGTAGTGACTCCTCAATCTTTTCTGCCAACCTCCTGGTGCGGATGCCACCTTTCAGATCGGCAAAATCCGGGGCGAAGCGGATACTGCGCTTCAGGCACTGGCTGGAGATGCGGGAGCGCAGAACTCCCCCGAAATAACAGGTCTTGGGTGCGCCCAAGTCATCCCGGTTAAGATTTGCCGGGCTGTGGTTTTGGATCATGTGAATTTCAATCAACATTTGACTCCTCCTTTTTGGTTCTATATGCTTTCATGAATATGTTCGTCCATTGTTCCCTCTTCGATTCCCTTTCCCAATATGATAGGTCATCGGTCAGGGCGACCCAGTCCAAAGCAGTCCGCTTATGGCTTCTCATTATTCCCATTACCAGCGACAATGGTTGCTCAAGCTGAGTCACGTCCCGGGTCAGCAGCCTGTCGAACCGGGCCCGCAGGCGGGGCTGTTCCTTTTTGGGTTCTAGTCTGCTGCAGATATTGCCAATAATAAGCGGCAGGTTTTCCCCTTCCTTATGTTCAAATAGGTGCTCAGCGAATAGCTTGGCTATAAGCCAGGCTATTTCCCTGCGCGGCGCGGCCTGGCTTTTTTGCCGCAGCGGCCACCACAGGCCTGTAAACAGGTCAAAGCCGGGTAAAGATTCGTCCAGAAGGCTTCCTTTATGCATCCTCAGCAAGCCCAGGTCCCCCTCTTTAAGATTTGTTAGACTCTGGATAAATGCGATTGTACTCTTATTCATTCTGCCCGCCCTTGCCTGTTTTCTTTTTTCCTTTTGGTGTGACCGGCCAGGGCTTGCGTTTGATTAATTCATCTCTTTCCATTCTAGCCTCGACAGTCACGTCCGGTGCAATAGACCGGGCGACTACTGGTAACATAGCACTGTATGCAGCATCCGCATCCTTCATGATGTAACCCCTGTTCTCTGAGAGCTCCCCGGAGTGGGGAGCCATACTGCTTTCTATGTGGGGGATGATATCCGCAATCTGTGGCAAACCTACAGATTTCCTATAATCACCCCTGCGCGGTTTTTTTCTCATCGTGTGTAGGGAATATGCCCTGTTTGCCAGTTGGGTCAGGATCTCCACGTTGCTGTCAGCGCCTGATAATTGGATGGTCATATCCCAGACATCTATCTTTTTATCCTGTCTGCTGGCAAATCCCACCATCCAGATTTTACCCGCCCTGTTCTTCTTTTCCTGGTTGAAAAAACTTAAAAGAGGTCTAAACCAGTCCCGGTCGGCAAATGTATAATTATGCTTTTCATTTGAAATCACATCAATCTTAGACGTTATGCTTATTCTAGTATACTTATCATCATAAGTGTATACAGCATGTGGATCGTCCCATTTGAGGCCCTTTGGCACCGGGTCAGGCTCGTTGCTGCATCTGTAAATCAGTGAGTCAGAAGCCTTGCCGCAGGCGGAACAGGCAGCCCGACCTGGCACAGGATTGTCCAGATGAACCGTGCGGGGAAGCCAGGTCATCCCCGTCAGCAATCCCACCACGCCATCATCAGGATGGTGGAAGGAACCAAGCCAGGCAGGGGTTCCCATGTTTTCACCGGGTTGCCAGTTCTGCAGCAGCATCTCAGCCAGACTGCTTCCTTCCCATACCGCATAGAAAGGGGGAGTGTTGTTTAATCCCGCTCCCAAACCTCTGCCACCTATTGTCGTGAAAACAGGCAGGCGCAACAGACCGGTAACGCAGCAGGGTGTGCAGAGGCCTTCGATGTAGTCAGTGACATGCCTGAGATGATTTAAATTGGTGCCTGTGGGTAATTCTTGAATAAGGTCAGTAGTCGGGCAAATTCTTTTCGAGGATAGTCCTTGGTAAAATCGCTGTCCTTCCCCGAAAAGCTCGAAATATTGCCTGTTATCTTCGAGCCAGCCAATCCATTCTGATGGCAGCAGTTGGCCAGGTGAGGGGTTTGATTTCGAATTGGCAAAACACCAGTAACCGAGGGCGAGGATAAACCGGAAGACCGCAAAGCGGTCCATGGGGTTGCTGTAAGCAAGCTGCAACCGGTCAGCATCCTTCAGGGCATCAAGTAAGTTCAGCTTGGCAGGTTTACCGTTCAAGTAGATGGCAGAGATCCATTTTTCCTCAAGGAGATTAAAAGTCATGACTCCTCCCCATTTAGTGATTATAAATAATTAAAGCTAATTTTAGGCTGCATATTTGTCAAGTTCTTTAGCCTTGGCAATCAATAATGAACATGGAAAAAAATACGAAAATAATATGCTTGCTGTTACAAGTCCAAGATCTGTTTTACCCTGAAAACCTAACGCCATATCAATAAACATTGGTATAATGAAAAGCACGAATCAGAAAACACCGATTTAATTGGGTTATTAAATTGAAGACAAGAAATATAAAAACAAGATGTGATAACGAGATTATAACAGAATTCCTGTAGGTAGGCCAGAAAACAGTTCAGTCTGGAGAACGGCACAGTGTAATCCTGTTCTTGAGGGCAGAGGTTTCCACCGTTCTTTCTGCAGGATACATTTTACTGCCCTTTACAGATTCAGGCACCTGGAAAAGATGGCGTCAAATCTGACAAGAAGGAACGCATGACACAATTCAAGGACATGACATTACCTGAGGCCATCCACAAGGCGGCTGATGACCTGAACTACATTACCCCGACCCCCATCCAGCTGGAAGTGATCCCCTGGCTGATGGA
>JAXDBS010000081.1:0-28376 GCA_034678545.1 Cloacimonadaceae bacterium (SeqCode)
CCTGCTGGCCACGCTCTTCACCTGGTTCATGACTGCCTCCGGTTCCGCAATGGTATTCCTGTTTAAAACCGTCAGGCAGGATGTCATGAACAGCATTCTGGGCTTTGCCGCGGGCGTGATGATCGCCGCCAGTTTTTGGTCTTTGCTCAACCCCGCCATCGAGATGTCGGGCGGGAGTTGGATCCCCGCCTTGATTGGATTCCTCGCCGGCGGAGCTTTCCTGCGGCTGGTCGATCTGATCCTGCCGCATCTGCATATTGGCAATGACATGTCCGAGCGGGAGGGCATCAAGACCCCCTGGGGTAAAAGCACGCTTCTCTTTCTGGCAGTGACATTGCATAATTTTCCGGAGGGACTGGCTGTCGGGGTGGGATTCGGCGCGGTAGTCTTTAATCTGCCTTCAGCCTCGCTGGCCGGAGCGCTGGCGTTGGCCATCGGGATCGGAATCCAGAATTTTCCCGAAGGAGCGGCAGTTTCCATACCTCTCCGCAGAGAGGGCCTTACCCCCGGTAAAAGCTTCTTCTGGGGTCAGTTCAGCGGCATGATCGAACCCATCGCCGGAGTTTTGGGAGCAGCCCTTGTGATGGTGGCGCAGCCTATCCTGCCTTATGCCCTGGCTTTCGCCGCCGGCGCTATGATCTATGTCGTATCGGAAGAAGTCATTCCGGAATCCCAGCAAGGTGAATACAGCCACCTTTCCACGATCGGCGTCATGCTGGGTTTTGCCGTGATGATGGTGCTTGACGTAGCCTTGGGCTGAACCTTATCGACTGCCTGTAAACCATGAGGGGTGGATTCCAGATGGAATAGAGGTATGAAGCAAGTTTCAGAAAAGCGGTAAGGCCAGGAGAAATCCTGACCGGTTCAGGTTAGAAATAAGGTCAGGTGGAGAGCCCCCGTTCGCAATTGCGCACAAAATCAAGGAAGATCTGTTGTTCGGGGCTGAGTTTACCCAGTTCCTCCGCGGCCTGCAGAGCCTGGGTCGTGTTGAGTTTGCTCTCGTAAAACAGCTTGTAGACACGCTTGATCCCGGCGATCGTCTCCGGCGCAAAACCTTTTCGCATCAGGCCCACGCTGTTCAATCCGACCGTCTTGTAAGGATTGCCCTGCCCCCGCGTATAGGGTGCGATATCTTTCTTGATCGCGGACATCCCGCCCACAAAGGCTTGGGTGCCGATCTGGACAAACTGGTGGATGCCA
Organism: Cloacimonadaceae bacterium (SeqCode); assembly: GCA_034678545.1. Taxonomy (GTDB): domain Bacteria; phylum Cloacimonadota; class Cloacimonadia; order Cloacimonadales; family Cloacimonadaceae; genus UBA5614. The sequence goes on from JAXDBS010000081.1 coordinate 1,201, forward strand.
ACCACGCCCCCGATCGTGACCCAATCCTGGATGTGGACATGGCCCGCCATGTTGACCGCGTTGGCGATGATCACGTGGCTGCCGATCTGGCAGTTGTGCGCGATGTGGGCATATTCCATAATGAGGTTGTAGTCGCCCACCACAGTTGCCTCGGCTGCCTGGTTGGAACGGTTGACGGTGGCGAATTCCCTGATCGTGTTGTGGCTGCCGATCTTGAGATAGGTTTCCTCTCCTGAAAACTTGAGGTCCTGCGGGTCGGTCCCCAGCACCGCGTAGGGGCTAATTTTATTATCAGTACCGAGAGTTGTATTTTTCCCGATGATAACATTCGAGACAAGGATGTTTCTCTCTCCCAAAATAACATTTGGACCGATCTGGCAATAAGGCCCGATCAGGCAGTCCTGGCCGATTACAGCGGAAGGATCTATCACGGCGGTAGGGTGGGTCTCAGTCATAATTATTTCTCCATGATCCTGGCCAGGAAATCGCCTTCGCAGACCTTTTCCGAACCCACAAAGGCTTCCCCGTGCATCTTGGCGACGGATTTCTTGAGCGAGATGGCGGTCAGTTCGAAGCGCAGAGTGTCGCCCGGAATTACTGGTTTGCGGAACTTGACGCCGTCTATGGACGCAAAATAGGCAACATGCCGGGAGGGGTCCTCCAATTGGTTGAGGAGCATGATTCCTCCCGTTTGGGCCATGCCTTCCACGATCAAAACGCCGGGCATGATGGGGTGTCCCGGAAAGTGGCCCTGAAAAAATTGTTCGTTTATAGTCACGTTCTTGATGCCAACTATCTTCTTGTCCGGAATGAACTCGATTATTTTGTCTACCAGCAGGAAGGGATAACGGTGCGGCATGATGCGCATGATGGCGTTGACGTCAAAGACAACGTCCTTGGTCCGCTTAGCCTGATACAGTTTCTGCCACTCATTCTTTTTCTGGATGGAACGCAGCTTCTTGACAAGCTCCACATTGGTTTTATGCCCGCTGCGGGCGGCTAAAATATGCCCCTTGATGGGTTGGCCGAGGAGGGCAATGTCCCCCAGCAGGTCAGCCACCTTGTGACGGACAAATTCGTTATGGTAACGGAGCGGATGGCTGTTCAGGATACCCTGCTCTGAAACTGTAACAGGCTCGTGGTAATTGAAAACATCCTGCAGATGCTTCAGTTCCGCCTTGGTTATATTGGGTTCGGCAATCACCAAAGCGTTTTCCAGAGAGCCGCCCTTGATGAGCCCCATCTCTTTCAGCTGCAGGATCTCGTTGATGAAGCAGAAGGTCCTGGCGCCGGCAAATTCCTTTTCATAATAGGAAAGATCGGGCAGCCAGGTATATTGCGTACCGAGGTAAGGGTGCCTGTAATCGATCATGAAAGTAACTTTGAGCTCATTGGACGGAACGATCACGATATCAACGTTGTCATCTGGAGCGGAAAAGCTGATGGGCTCTTCAAATTCGAAATAGGTGCGGGGTGAATCCTGTTCCACCACTCCGGCGGTCTTCAGAAGATTATAAAAGCAAAGCGGGCTGCCGTCCGCCACAGGCGCTTCCGGTCCGTCGATCTCGATGCGGACGTTGTCAATGTTCAGTCCCTTGATAGCTGACAGGACATGCTCGATCGTGCCCACTGTGGAGTTCTTGATGCCAATGGTGGTGCCGCGCGAGATATCAACCACATGGTCAATGTCGGCTTTGATCTCTGGCTTGTCGGGCACGTCGGTGCGGATGAAAACGATCCCTTCATCCTTGCCGCCGGGTTTGAACCTGATGGTGGTTATCACGCCTGAATGCAGGCCGATGCCCGTGTAAGACACTTCGTTGCCGATCGTGTGTTTATTGTCGTTCATCCTTACTCCTGCTGCTTGTCCTTCTTCAGCTTCTGAACAGCTTTATACATATCGGGCAAGCTGTTTTCCACCGCCATGATCTTCTTCATGCGCATGGCTTCACGAGCCGGATAACCAAAGTACTTGCCGCCCGCCTCCAGGTCATTGGAAACGCCGGACTGCGCTCCCACCATGGCTCTGTCGCCGATTGTCAGGTGCCCGGCCACGCCCACCTGGCCCGCCAGATATACGTAATCACCCACCACTGTACTGCCAGCTAAACCAACCTGGGCGCAAAGGATGGAATGCCTGCCGATTACACAATTGTGGCCTATCTGAACCAGGTTATCGATCTTGGTGCCCTCTCCGATCACTGTCGGACCGATTGTGCCCCTGTCAATGGTCGTATTGGCCCCGATCTCCACATTGCTGTGGATGATAACCTGCCCAAGTTGAGGGATTTTTTTCTGAACACCACCAAGCAGCATGTACCCGAATCCGTCTGCCCCGATCACGCACCCGGCATGGATGTACACATTGTCGCCCAGCTCCGTATCCGGGTAAATTGTCACGTGCGGATACAAATGGCAGCCAGTTCCGGTGCGCGTGCCGTTTCCGACCTGGCAGAAAGATTCCACAATCGTGTAATCTCCCAATATGACATTGTCCCCGATCACGGCAAAAGCGCCAATCCTGATGTGTTCAGGCAGTGATACACCCTGTCCGAGTTCCGCCGTGGGATGGACAGCGGTCGTGAAATCAGCCTTTTCGCTCTCCAGCCACCAGTCAGCCAGCACCATGATCGCCTGGTAGGCTTTATCCGTAAAAATGAGGTTGGCTCCGTGATCTTTCAGCTGCTCGCGGAAAGCGTTGCCGGCGATGATCAGCCCTGCCTGCGAACCGGCAACCAAAGAAAGGAACTTTTCATTGTCCTGAAAGATGACGGAATGGTCATCCGCTTGACGCGGATCAGAGATCCTGTTCAGCACCGCCTGATTTTTCAGAATGAGTTCGCCGCCCGTGATCCGGGCCACCTGTTCGGGGGAAAGATCATGCCTGAAGATGCGCATAGCTTATTTTTTGGGGACAAAACCGTTTTCGTGTTTATCATCGGGTTTCAGCTTCCCATCATCGATAACGGGCGGCTCCAAATCCTTATCGCCGGAATCCTCAGCTTTAGGCGCGACAGTGTCCTTGTTCAGTTCTGCCAATACCTGGTCCGTGATGTCCATGGAAGGCAGGGCATACAGTATAGTGCCCATGCTGATATCAAGCACCAGAGTGTATTTATTGTCCTCGGAGATCTCTTTGATCACGTCGTTGATCTTCTTGGTAAGCGGGTCAATGAGTTCCTTGTAACGCTGTTCCGCCTTACCGCCGTCGCCGAAATACTCCTCCAGCTTCTGGCCTGCTTCGGTCTTCTTGGCGTCGATTTTATCCTGGGCAGCTTTTTTTGCTGCTTCGTTCTTGGTCAGTTTGTCAATTTCGAAGCTGCGCTCCATGGTCTGGATATCTTCTCTGAGAGTCCTGATCTGGTTCATCCAGCCGGTGCGTTCCATGTCATAGATCCTTGCGATCTCGGCCGCTTCGTTGCTGCCGGCCAGTATCCTGTCTGTATTTACATAAGCGATCTTTACCGTTTGCGCAAAGGCCAGACCCAACCCAATAAGGACGATCAATGTTAAAAGTGTGCGTTTCATAATGTCTCCCAACCGTATTTTGTATTTTGATCTATTCTGTTATCGCTGCATCCAGAGCTGTACAAAGCTGATCAGTCGGCTCGTTCATTCGAACCTGAACCTGACTTCAAGTTGTTTGACCGCCCGGACATCGTCAACCCGGCGCACCGGAGTGGATAGCGGAGCCTTGTGTAGTAGCTCGGGGTCGGTTTCCGCCTCTTCTGCAATTTCTATCATCGCTTCAGCAAAGGCGTCCAGGCTCTGCAGACTCTCCGTTTCGGTCGGTTCGATCATCATGGCTTCCGGCACGATCAGCGGGAAATAGATCGTGGGGGCGTGAAATCCCTTGTCCAGAAGGCGCTTGGCAAGGTCAAGGGTGGACACGCCGTGTTCCTTTTTCTGCCTTGTCCCATCCGCCACAAACTCATGCATGCAGTGTTCCACGTGCTCGATGTGATAATAGGGTGTGAGCCTGAACTTCAGGTAATTGGCGTTAATGATCGCATTCTCAGCCACTTTTCGCAGGCCGTCCGATCCCAACATCTTTATATAAACCCAGGCTCTGAGTAAAACTGCAAAGTTGCCATAAAAGGTGTGTAACTTGCTGATTGCCGTCTCCCCATAGCTGTAATCGAGGAAGTATGACTCGCCTTTTTTCCCGATCAGCGGGGCAGGCAGGAACTTCACCAGTTTATCAACCACACCGACAGGCCCGGCCCCGGGCCCCCCTCCTCCGTGGGGGGTCGAAAAGGTTTTGTGCAGGTTGAAATGCATGACGTCGAAACCGATCCTGCCGGGCTTCACTATGCCCAGCAGCGCGTTCAGGTTAGCGCCGTCCATGTACATCAGACCATCCACTGCATGGATGATGGAAGCGATCTCCTCCACCTGCGATTCAAACAGGCCCAGCGTATTCGGATTGGTCAGCATGAATCCGGCCGTTTGCTCATTGACTATCTGTTTCAGGTGCTCAGTGTCTACCCTGCCGTCCGCTTTCGATTTCAGCTCGATCACTTCAAAGCCTGCCAGGGTGCAGCTGGCGGGATTGGTGCCGTGAGCGCTGTCCGGCATGATGATCTTGGTTTTGTGGCCGTTAACGTTAGCCTGATGGTATGCATTGATGATCTTGAGGCCGGTAAACTCGCCGTGCGCGCCGGCTACAGGTTGCAAGGTGACCTGCGCCATTCCGGCGATCTCGCTCAGGTCCTGCTGCAGTTCATGCATGATCTGCAGAGCGCCCTGCAAAGTCTCAACCGGCTGGCAGGGATGGAGGTTGGCAAAGCAGGTGCTGCGCGCAATATATTCATGAACTTTCGGATTGTATTTCATGGTGCAGGATCCCAGCGGATACAATCCTTTCTCGATAAAGTGGTTCTTATGGCTGAGCTCTATGAAATGCCGCATGACATCCAGCTCGCTGCATTCCGGCAGTCGCGGGGTTTCCTTTCTTAAAAACTTTATATACGCCTTAGGAATTTCACCTTTGAACGTGTCCGGCAGATCGCATTTGGGAAGCGTGTAACCCTTGCGCCCGGGACTGCTGAGTTCAAATATCGTCTTAGGCATGAGCCACCTCCCGCAGGGCTTGGACCAAATCATCCAAGTCGCTGATGCTCTTCTTCTCAGTCACCGCAATCATCAGCTGATCCGGGTCTCCCCAGGCGGACAGGTCAAGTCCCGGATAAATGCCTCGCGGCAGCAGCTTCCCGATGATCTCTGCAGTCGGGATTGGCGTCTTTACCACAAATTCCTTGAAGAAGGGAACCTCTGGAAAAGCCATGGCAAAGCCTGGCAGTTTGCTAATCTTGTCCGCCAGATAATGCGCTTTGCGGACGCAGTGCATCGCCACTTCCTGCAATCCCGTTATGCCCAGCAGGGAAAGATAGACCGTGGCCGCCAACGCGCATAGAGACTGGTTTGAGCAAATGTTGCTGGTGGCTTTGTCTCGGCGGATATGCTGCTCACGGGCTTGTAAAGTCAGAGTATACGCCTTTCTGCCCTCCACATCCACCGTCGCGCCTACGATTCGCCCCGGCATCTGGCGCGCCATCTCGAGGCGGGAGGCGAAGAATCCAAACAGGGGTCCGCCCACATTGAGCGAATTACCCAAAGCCTGCCCCTCCCCCACCACGATGTCGGAATGGTATTCGGAAGGCGCATTGAAAATAGCCAGACTGATAGGATCCACCGCAGTGATCAGCAGGCAGTTTTCTTGCGCATGCACCACGGCATCTATCTCAAACATATCTTCCAGATTGCCGAAGAAGTTGGGCGTCTGGACCAGGACACAGCTGGTTTTGTCGTCCAGAGCGGCCTTCAGCGCGTCCAGATCGGTCCGGCCTCGTTTGGCGGGAACAGTCACCAGTTCCACCCCGATCCCTTCCGTGTAGGATTTGATCACCTTTAGAAATTCGGGATGCAGGGCGCCGCTCAGTAAGGCTTTCATTTTGCGGCTACGGCGCACGCTCATCAGGATGGCTTCCGCGGCCGCGCTGGCGCCGTCATACATGCTGGCGTTGGCGATCTCCATGCCGGTCAGTTCGCAGATCATGGTCTGAAATTCAAAGATATACTGCAGGGTCCCCTGGCTGACCTCAGCCTGGTAGGGCGTGTAGGCTGTCATGAATTCCGGCCGGGAAATGATGGCGTCTATAGCGGCTGGAATGAAGTGGTCATATACTCCCGCTCCCAAAAAGGAATTGGCGGATTGCACGCAAAGGTTGCGGCAGGAACGCTCACGCACCTGGCGGATGATCTCGAGTTCCGAAACGGGGGGATCAAGCTGCAAGGGACCTTTTAACTTAAACTTGTCGGGAATGGCGGTGATCAGCTCGTCAAAATCCTTCACTCCGATGGCTTTGAGCATCTTCTGACGTTCCTGCTCAGTCGTTGCGATATATGGCATTAAAACTCCCTTCCACTATGGTTTATTTCATAGCTATCATTGAATTGTTTTGTTTTTATTCTGTCAATCTTTTTATCATGGGAAACAACAAATTCGTTCCAAGCTCGAGGTCTGTTTCAAGTAATTCGCGTTCCTGGAAACAAACCGGGATAAACGGGGGATCAGTGCGGGCCATGTCCTCGCAGACCACTCGCTGCGTCAAGTTAGCAGCTTAAGAAAACAGCCGGCTCAACGGCGCGGCTGTTTTCAGGTAAAATTGAAAAAGGAGTTTACTTGAGTAAAGTCATTTTTCCGGCCAGGACAGTGCTGCCGCAACTTATTGTATAGCAGTATGTTCCGCTGGTCAGGAGCTTGCCCAGCTGGTCCGTCCCGTCCCAGAAAAGCTCATGCACGCCTTTACCTCGGACATTGACCGCCAGGACTTTGACCAGCTCACCTTTGACATTGTAGATTTTAATCAGGGCCGGGCCCTTGAGATCGGCCAGCACATTGAACCTGATGCTCGTGCCCCTGCCAAAGGGATTGGGAAAATTGCCCAGCAGTTTGATCTGCGCGGCTGGCGTGGGCTGGATGTCTTCATCAGTACCAGTGCCTCCAGAAAATTCAGTAAACACGCAGATCACGCCGTATGCAACGCTGATCGAGATGATCTCCTGCTTCAGTTCCAAAGCCGCGCTGGAATTGGGATCCAGAAGATAATAGTCCACCAGCAGCTTTTCGATCTTCTGCTTGGCCCAGAGCTTGGGCAGGAAACTGAAAGTGGCGACGGAATCCTCTGTCAGATAGATGGGATACTGGTAGGTGACCTGCTGGTTGTAGGCTTGGCCGGAAAAGGTGATGGAAGCTGTTTGCGGCTGGCTGTAACGTCCGCTGACGATCATCTGCTTGCCCAGATAGAGATTGGGCAGAGGTTGCGGATATACCTCAGCAACAGCATCGGGTGGAGACACGGTAAAGGTCGGGTTCAGCATCACGGGATTTTGGATGCTGTTGTAAAAATCGGTCAGGACCTGGTTCAGGTTGCTGTCACCCAGAAAGGTCGCCAAGCCGCTGTGATGCGTTGCCAGCAAGGTCAGCAGCTGCCGGTTCACGTCGTTTCCGATCCCAAAGTTAAAAAGGAAAACGCCTGTCTCCGTCTGGTTGACAAGATTATCAACATGGTTCACAAGCTGCTGGGTATTGGTAATGCCTGTGGTCGCCTGGCCATCGGTCAGGAAAATGATGATGTTGGCGGTGCTGTCGGAAGCCGTGTCAAACTGCGGAACGGCAGTGGAAAAGGCTCCGGATATATTGGTCAGGCCTGTGGCGGTCAAACCGTTGATCCAACTGAGGGCCTGGCTGACATTGGCCGGCGTGTTTTGCTGATGGCCCGTCCACAGCGAAGTCACATCCGTGGCAAAGGAAACTAGGTTGAAGCGGTCTTCGTCATTGAGATGATTGACGATATAGCTGGCAGCGCTTTTAGCCTGCTGCATCTTGTTGCCGTACATACTGCCGGAGCGATCTATGATGAGGGTGAAGACCTTATTGATTACCTGTGTGATGTTGGAGGGGTCAGGTTCGGCGATGAAGGAAAAGAATCCGTGGCCATAAGTGTCGGGAGGGCTCGTTATCATGGTGCTCATGGCCCAGAGTCCTAGCTCCTCCGCGCTCAAGGCATAGCGCACCTGATAATCCAGATTAGGGATCTGGTTGAATGCATGATAATGAATCGTGGCCGTGTGCCCATCGTTGCCGACATCTGCGCCAGTGTGGCTGAGCAGTTGAAATCCCGTGATGGTCCTGACGGAATGCAGGGTCAGGTCCAAAGCCTGGGTCTGGATGGAGGCATAGGAGATCTGGGTGCTGTTGTTTCTAAGTAACAGGTCCACATTGCCATATGCGTAGGGTAAAAGCTGCACATAGGTCAGCTCGATCGACAAATTGTCCGAGGGCAGCAAGGAAGTGTTGAAATCAAATTTAAGGGGATGAGGTCCCAGATAGGTTTGATAATTGTATGGGAGCTGGTTGACTCCGCTGCCGCCGCCGCCTGAAGCGGACACATTGGCCTCCATCCAGATCCCGTTCCAGAACCAGCGCAGCTGGGTGGCGCTGGCACCGTCCGGCAAGGGATAATAATAGCGCGGCGCGATCGGCGAGTTGTACTGGTTGAAGAATACTTCCCTGACCGTGACCACGGCGATCTGATTCTCTACATTCACATCATAGGAACAGCGCCGCAGGTTTGTGTTGAGAAGTGGGTTCAGCACCGCGTTCACGACAACACCAGCACCGAAAAGCGTAAGACAAAGGCTGGCCATGGCAAATGCCAAAAACATGCGTTTCATTATTCCTCCCTGTTTCCTGGTCTTGCGCCACAAGGCCGCGAATATAAAGGCTGATTAGATTTACAGCAATTAACATTCCATTTTTTTATTAATCCGGCAAACAGACAAATTTTTACTAACCCGTAAGCCAGCCGCATTGCCGCCGGAAAAAACTGCTTGACATATCTAAGCCATTCTAAAAGTAAACTGAAATCTGTTGAACAGAGGGCAGTAATCCCTAGCTCTTCCAAAGAGTGATTTTTTAAAAAACGTCCCTAGGAGGATACCTTGAAGAAACAGCTAATCACCGTCCTCTTCCTTGTTGCCGCGGTTCTGCTGCTGGCTGACGTCACGGCCAGGACCGCTCAGGGAGAGTCATTTCGCAGGCCATCCCGCTCCCGCACGGAAGTGATCGCCTACCAGGAAACCTTTGAAACCGGCGCTACCGGTTGGACCTTCTCGCCGACTTCCGGCACCAATCAGCTCTGGCATGTGGATACTGTTAATGACGCGCCGTCTCCCACGCATGCCATGGTCAACCAGAATGCCAGCGGGACTTATAATCCCAGCATGCTGAATTATCTGATCTCTCCGTCGATTACCCTGCCCCTGTCCGGCGGGATCAAAGCCGACCTGATGATGAAGGGGAACTTCGACGATCCCAATAATCCGCCCACCAGCGCGGCCGTGACGGACTATTGGTATTGGGACATTTCTCCCGACAACGGCTTGCACTGGTACCGCATGAGCAATCCCTACAACGATCCCAATGGTATCAATTATGTCTTTATCGATGCTCCTTCAGAATGGTCCTTTGTGACGGAAAGCTACACCGGCCTGGACGGCCTCATCAGTGATTATGCAGGTTATACGGTGAAGTTCCGTATCTGTTTCAAGTCCGATGCAGACACTCCGATAGGAACCGGCATCATGATCGACAACTTTACCATATACAATGATGTTTTCCTGCCTCCCCCCACCAACCTGACCGCCACCCTGGACGAAGAGAACGTCGACCTGGCTTGGACGGCGCCGCCTTCCGGTTTCTCCACTGAGACTATTACATCTACTAATTCGGATTGGACATCCTATGTCTCCGATGCCGAAAGTTATGCCATGAAGATCGTGAATCCCTTCGATGCCCCCCTGCAGTTGCACGGCGTAAAATTCATGCTCTACCGCCAGAACAGCGCCCCCATCTCAGGTAATCCCAATATCCATGTTTACAGCGAGGCGGGCGGTTTTCCCGATCTTGAAATCGCTACCGTCATGGGCGTTACCAACATCCCCAACTGGAGTTGGAAAGAGGTGGACATCACTTCCTTCAACGTGATGATCCCCGCCAACGGAGCTGTGTTTGTCGGCATCAGCAATGTCAGCGATGTGGATGATCAGGGCCTGCTCTGCGATTCCACCAGCACCGTGCCCAATTCGTTTGCCCTCTTTGAAGGCATTTGGGATACCCTGGGGAATACATATGACGGCCTCTCCAATTGCGCCCTGGCCGGCACCTATTGGGTTGACGACCCCTTTGCCCCGGTCCTGACAGGCTTCAAGGTCTATCATTCTCTTACCATGGCCGGTCCCTTCGACCTGATCAACACCATCGTCGGAGGCACCAATGTCAGCTATGAACACACTACCCCTGTAGCCGGACAGGTCAATTATTACTACGTTACAGGCGTGTTTGACACATATGAGTCAGAACCTTCCAATGTCGTTTCCATCGACCTGATCGGATTGCTATATACTGAAATCTTCAATGATGACGGAACTTCCGACCAGAATTTCAACCTGGGAGCCTCCGCTTCCTCGGCCGTTAAATTCGTCACCGACCCCAATGCGGAGATCTTTTATTCCAAGGTCTATCTGAATGCTGTTGGCAACAGTGCCCTGATCATAAGAATCTATGACGCGGACGGAACGGGCGGGCTGCCCGGTACCATGCTCCTGCAGTATACGGCGGCAGTCAACACACTGGCCCCGGGCTGGAACAACCTTCCCCTGCCCTTAGCCAACATTGTGGTCGATCCGGATGGTGTTTTCTACATAGCCGTGGTCGAATATGCCAGCGCTCCCACTTTTGCCTTGGATACGAACAATACAGGTCACAGCTGGAAACGGCTCACCTCCAGCGGAGCCTGGACTCCGATCACCGAAGGCGATGTAATGATCCGCGCCCTGGTCAGCTGGGGCTCTGCCAGCGACGACTATGTCGATATTACTCCTGTCAGCAACCTGAACAGCTATCCCAATCCCTTTGTGCAGCAGACGGACATTTCCTTCGACCTGAAGCAGCCTGGTCCTGTCAGCGTGAATATCTACAACCTGAAAGGCCAGTTGGTCCGCTGCCTGACTGATCAGAATCTGGGCAAAGGAAGCCATGTTCTTTCCTGGGACGGCAAAGATGATAAGGGCGCTACGATCAGCGCCGGCCTCTACTTCTGCAGAATTACTTCGGACGGAGTCTCCCAGACCCGTAAGCTGGTCAGGACCAGATAAACCTCAACAGAATAAAAAAAGAGATGCTCTTTCGGGAGTATCTCTTTTTTTTTTTACCAGCCGGCAATCCCTACAAAGAGCAATGCCAAAACAATCTTATTGACAATTTGATTGCTGCCTCGCAATAAAAACTTTGTTTTGCCATAATGAAGTTAAGAGGTGATTCATGCACCTTAACACTGTTCTGAACAGTGCACTGTCCGGTCTTGCCAGTCATTGGGAAATGTGGCTGAGCCTGTTCCTGGGCGCCATCGTTACTGTCATCATCGCTTATGTCATCTATCGCATCCAGAAAAAGGAAACCAGCCTTCACAAACAGGAGCATGATTCCAAGCTGCAAAGGATAGAGCAACTGCACCTGCAGGATTCGGAAAAAATCCGGGTTTTGTATGAACTCATCATTCAGTCCCAGAAAGGCTCTCTGGGAGACATGGAAGAGGCTGTCCTGGAGCAGAGAATTGAAGCGGCCGCTGACGCAATAACCGAGCAGGACTCCAACCACGCGCAAGCTCTGAAAGCCATTGCCGATAAGGAAAAGGATAGGGCGGACGACCTGCTGGATAAGATCGCCAAACAGGAGCATGACCTCATCGAAGTTTATTATCTGCGTCAGATGAATGAGTATCGCAATGGAAACTACAACGAAGCGATCAAGTGGTGCCGCAAGATCCTTGACCTGGAACCAGACAATTTCGACGCCCTGGCAGACCTTATCCAGAACCTGAATAAAACAGCTCAACACAAGGAAGCCCGTGAACTCGCCCTGGCCAAATTGGAAGAACTGGACAAACAGACCCCGCCCGATAACGAAAAACGTTTTTCACTGCTCTACAGAATAATATCTTCCTTTGATCCGGGAGCAGAGCCGGACCTAGCCGAACAATATGTTCGAAGAACACGGGAATTGGTACTGCACGCTTTCGGAGAGCAGAGTTACCAGATGGCCATTGTATACACCGTTCAGGGGCTGGTACGACATGAAAAACAGCAGTTCAAAGAAAGCGAAGAGTGCTACCGGAAAGCACTTGCCATTCCTGATTTAAGCACCGACAAGGCTAAGAGCAACCGCAACAGTACACTGGTCAACCTGGGAATTCTTTACAACTCCCTGGGCCGCTACAAAGAAGGGCTTAAGCTCTTTCACGAAGCTTACACACAAATGCTGTCGGTTCTCGGCGACGGGCACCCGTCTCTGATACACCCCCTATCCGGCTTGGGAACCATCAATTGCTACCTGGGAAATTATCCCGAAGCAGACAAGTACTTCCAGAAGGCAGTGGACATTGGTACTGCCAGGTTGGGCAGAAACCACAACAGTACCCAGCATGCGCTGATGAATCTGGCTTCTCTGTACGCCTACCAGGATAAGCTTGCCGAGTCTGAGCAGATTGTGAAGGAAGTTCTGGCCGTGCAAACGTCCAAGGAAAACCCTGATAACATCTATACAGCCAGGCTGCTTAGCCATCTTGGCAATTCACTTGGCAGGCAGAAAAAGTATGAGGAGCAGGAAGAAGTGGTGCGCAGAGCCCTGAAGATATGGGAAGAGAATCCCGGGGTCCAGGAAGGCCTGAAACGCTCGACCCTGATCACCCTCGCCAGTATTCATGAACGCAAGGGCGAGTTCAAGGAAACCGAGGATATCTTTCTCAAGGTTCTGAATGACATGCGTAACGACGGACAGTCATCTACCCTCCACGGGGCGGTAGCTATCAAGAGCCTGGCAGAATTTTACCTGCGGCAGGAACGTTGGGCCGAAGCGGAACAGCTTTTCCAAGAGTCAATTGCCTTCTTCGAGGAAAAAGCCCCGGATAGCGATTCCTTCCCCCCCACCCTTGCCGGTTATGCCAATGTCCTGGAGCATTTGGGCCGAAAATCTGAGGCCGAAGAACTCAATACACGGGCTCAGGTTTTAAAGCAAAAAAAGGAACAAAAGTAAAATCAGCTTCCCCCTTTACAGGCTGACATTCTCGCCCCCGCCTTTGAATGAAATGCAGAATTATCTTGACAATCATACTGCATCAGATATGTTTGCATGATAAACATGTCTGTGCCTAAGGAGGCGACGTGAAAGACGATCCAATCAAACAGGTTGAAACTGATGTTATGCACGAACAGAAGCACCGCGATGGCATTCCCCAGATCGCGATGGGATTGTTTTTGATGTTCATCGCCGTCCTTATGCAGCAGGGCAGAGGTTCTTTCCTTGGCATATTCATAGTTTTCATCCCGCTGGTCATCAACATCCTGCGCAAACGATTCACCTATCCCCGGGTCGGGTATGCCGAGTTGCACGACAAAGCAGCCTTCCGAAAACAGGGATTGTGGCTGGTGGCAGGACTTCTCCTCTCGGGTCTGGCAGTCATGCTGGCGGTGCAAAATCATCTTCTTCCCCCCTCTGTGCAGGTGAACCTGCATCTCTGGGCGTTGGCCTTCATCGCTTTTATCGTGCTGGCCCTGCTGGCCCTCAATTACATGCGGGAGCGAAATTCCATTCTGCTGTTCTACGCGGGCTTCATCCTGCTGTTTGCCCTGGCCGTATGGCTCTTCAAGCTCAGCAATGATGTAACTCACCTGATCCTGTTCTGCTTCGGATTGCTCAATTTCATCTACGGCAGCACAGCCCTATTGGTTTTCATCCGAAAGCACCCGGTGCTGCCAGATGAAGACTAAAGCCGTTACGGACAGCATCAGCCTGGAGGAGATAGACCGCGTAATCCATGAGCCGGCCAGGCTCAATATCATGCTCTACCTCTACGTGGTGGAAAAGGCTGATTTCGTTTACCTGGTGCACCAGACCCGCCTCACCAGGGGTAATCTTTCGGTGCATCTGCAGAAACTCGAACAAAACGGATACGTGGAGATACTCAAGGAATTCGTCAACCGCATCCCCCACACCCTGGTACGCCTGACCCGCCGGGGCAGGATCGCTTTCGAGCAATACAAAGACAATATTCTCAGCGTGTTGGGAAAAATCTGAACAGTCCTTCATAATCAACATTTGCATTCCTCTATGGCCCGTGGATAGAAAAGCGTCAAAAAATCCCTTGACATAAAAACACCGATTCCATTTCTTTCAGATGAAACTTTGCTATTGAGTGAACATCAAACAAACTGTTTATTCTGTTTTGTGTCAGTGAGAACTTCCACCTTCCTGACCTTTGCCAACAGCCGGCATTTGGTCATAAACGGAATCAGTTTCCCCTCCTCCTCGGGAGCCTCCTACAACATTGCCAAGACAAATAGCGCTTGGACAATCAGTGTTAACGGCGCCTCCGGCAGCTTTGCCGGCGAGGACTATGAAAACGACCCCTACGGCCGCATCGATTGACAGCTCGCTATGCCCAACCTGACTATAACCTCCTTCATGGTTTCAGATTACACCCCTTAAGTCGCAGACCAGGTGACATACTCAGTCACGGTTCTGAATGCTTCCTCCTACTCCACCGGCAGCAGCTTCAGCGTTCACCTGTTTAGGAACAGGCCAACCTCTCCGGGCTGGTCTGTTATGGGAGATGATGTTGTTACCTGCGTTCCGTTCAATGCCAATGATACTGTCACCGTATACTTCTCCGGCGTGTATTCCATGACGGCGGAAAACTGGATCTCATGGGCCTTGCTGGATCCGGAACGCGCCAGCCCGGCGTCAGGCCAAACCTTGATCAGCAGTGGCGGGGATGCATGCGTCCCCGCCTTTTCTTTATTCCCGCCCCCCGCTTCCACAGCCCGTGCCTCTGCTGCCTTCAAACGTATGCCTGGCATGTCTGCCGGAGCTTCATGTTATTTTTCTCTTGACGAGCGCAACCGGCTCCCGGCATTAATCAGACGGATGTTTAATCTGATTCTTGACCGGAGGTGATTGTGAAGATCCCGCTCCCCAGGCTTGTCCAGGCTGTTTCCGTCCTGGCCCCGGCCCTTGCCCTGCTGGTGCTGGCAGGTTGCTGGGCTTATGTCAATAAGGCCGCCGGCAAGCAGTTCCAAAGCCGTCCCGGGCCTTTTTCAGTCACGGTTTATCCCGTCCATGTCGCCCTGGATGAAGAGATCACCCACGACGCCAGCCTCACCGCCCTGATCGCCACCTATCTGGAGGAGGAGGGCCTGGCTTTGCCAATTCCGGGCGAACGGGAATTCTCCTATGCTTTCAGGTGGGGCTCCAGCCAGTCCGCCCTGGCTAAACGCGGGGCCGAGGCCTTTTCCGCGCAGGTCAAAGCCGACAGCATTACCACCGATTACGCCCTTTTGGTTGAGATCCTCTGCAACCGCGACGAAACCGAAGTCCGCGCCGTCACGTATTACCTGGCCGACAAATCCGGACGCATCGCCGACGGGGCCCTTGCCAACCGGGACTGGCAAGCTTTCCGTTCGGTCAGCCCCGCCGACCGCCTGGGCGGCCTTGCCGTCATCCAATACCTGCTCTCCGAGTGCTGGAAACCAACCAAGCCCTAAAGCGGCCGCTGATCCCACGTCTCCATTCCCGGTTTTAAGCCCGGTTTCCAGCAATGCCGCATCTATTTCCTCCATATATTGTTACGCCTTTGACTCCTGCTTCGCCCCTGATAGCATTACGGATCCAATACGGACTTCATCCGTAATGGGTCCGTAATGGGTAAGTAGTGCAAGCAAGGGGGAATTAGGAACTAATCGCAAAAAAAAGCTGTGATTATCTCTGCAAATATAGATTTGGCTGAATCAACACAAAACTAACAGAGTATATTCTTTACTTACCGAAATTAACTAATATCATAAAGGGAAATTGAGCCTGTTTAGCAAAGTTCAGAAGACCAATCTGTATTCCGTGCAACTCCCCTGTACTATTGAGCAACCCAATTTGTAAACCTCGTAAAGCATCTGGTGTGCTGTTAACCCCCCCGATCTGAACACCAATGAAACCAACACCTGTCAAATTGACAGAACCAATTTGAATTCCTTTACATGGCTCTTCTTTCCAATTTGAATTAGAATAATTTAGTAAGAAGCATATTTGCGCCCCAGTGAATTCTTCGTGGCTGACATTCATCATTGCACTCAATTGCATACCTTGAAATGTCCCATCGCAGCCATTTCCTACTAACCCTATTTGCAATCCACTAGATTCGATATCAGATGAATTAGATTTGTATGGACCACATATATTCCCGGATAGCCCAATTTGTATACCTCTAAGAAAATCAGCGTAGTTACCCCCGCTAATCTGAAAGCCAGTCATCCTGCCTTGACATAAGTTGAATAGTCCTCCCTGTAGACCAGCCATATCACTGGATGTTACATTTAAAAGGTTTAATGCCGCACCAGTCTGACGGTTAGATTTTCCACAAATTCCAGCATCTAGGCCAATGACATTATTGTTTTCACTGTAAAGCAGGTTAAACCGAAGCCCATAAATGTCATACTTTTTGTTAAACAACTGATATTTGGAAGAAACAGCAACTTGGAAAGGTGAATAATGAAAACTGGCTTTCCCATAGATTGATGATATTAGACCAAGCATAATCATGCAAGCAGCAATTACAGCGAAAGACACTTTCATACGATTTTTTCTCCTTTAACTTGAGCTCCATTAGCTTGTTTGTACTTACTAATATGTTTAGAGACTTGGTGTCAAGGTAAATTCATTGAAATGCCAATCTGCTGTAAACAAATTAATAATTAAGACAGTACCTATTAGGGATTGTGCCTGTTATCTCAACTCAAACATCTCTTCCTTACACCGAACCATAGATTTAGTAATAACCCTACACTATATCGGGATCAAAATCCTGCTGATCAGGATCGTTGGAGCGGTCGGAGCTGAACATGGCCTGGACGAAGGCGGGCGGGTCAAAGGGCTGGAGGTCGTCGATCTGCTCGCCGACGCCGATCAGCTTGACGGGGATGCCCAGGGCGTGCTTGATGTTAAGGATGATGCCGCCTTTGGCGGTGCCGTCCAGTTTGGTCAGGACCAGACCGGTGACATTGGCTGCCTCGTGGAAGGTTTTAGCCTGCGAGACAGCGTTCTGGCCGGTGCTGGCGTCCAGGACCAGGAGTGTTTCGTGTGGCGCTTCGGGAATGACTTTCCTGGCTGTGCGGATGACCTTGGCCAGTTCCTGCATGAGGTTGGACTTGGTATGCTGGCGGCCGGCCGTATCGATCAGCACGATGTCTATGTTTTTGGCCAGGGCGGACCGGATGCCGTCATAGACCACGGCGGCGGGATCCGCGCCCTGCTGGGTCTTGACGATTAGAGCGTCCGCCCGATTGGCCCAGATCTCCAACTGCTCAATGGCGGCGGCGCGGAATGTGTCTCCGGCAATGACCAGCACGGATTTGCCCAGCTGTTTGAAGCGGGCGGCGATCTTGCCGATGGTGGTGGTCTTGCCCACGCCGTTGACGCCCAGGAAAATGATCACGTGGGGCCTGGACAAGGCTGTGCCGTAAAAGTCCTCCGCTTCGGAATAATCCGCCAGCAGGATGTCGCCCATGATTTGCTGCAGGGCGTCCTGGACCTGTTCGGCCTCCGTCAGTTTGTCCACCCGGATGCGCTCCCGCAGGCGTTCCATGATGAGAGCGGACATTTCCACGCCGGTGTCGCCGCGTAGCAGGATGTCCTCCAGCTCTTCCAGCAGTTCGTCATCCACCTTGCCGCGCAGGCGGATGGCTTCAGCCAGCCTGCCGACGAAGGAATTCTTGGTGCGGGCGATCTTTTGCCGCAGGTTGCGGACGAATTTTAACATCTGGCGTCTCCTGAATGCTATTTGTCTTGACGTTTGGGCCAATGGGGTTAAAATTGAATTAAAGGTTTTGAAGTCAAATGAAAAATGGAATGAACACAAGGAAAGATCCGCGGATCACTTACGCCAGGCTGATCGTCTCCATTGCCGCACCGCTGCTGCTGGTCACGCTCGGAGGCCTGATCGTGTATGGCAGCTTCAGCGCTTTTCTCTCCCTGGGACCCCAATCGAAAACGACTGCTGCCAATGGCCCCGCTGTCATCTATTATGGCCTGGCCTTCGTCATCGCCCTGATGTTTTTCCTGATGCGGGAAGGCTATGCCGGCTACGAATTCATCGCCCTGGGAGCGGTCTCGCTGGCCTTCGCGCTCTCGCTGCAGCGAACGGTCCCTGCCGCGCACCGGCCGCTTTATGCTTATCTGGCGCCGCTGCTGCTGTTTTTCCTGCTGATGTGGCCGATCCTGAAACTTATCTTTCTCAATCCGCTGGTCCGCGCATTTCGCTTGGTCATCTTTGCCCTGTTCAGCGCCGCGGCTTTCTCGATCGCCTTTTGGCTGATGTTCCTGCTGCTGAAACTGCCGGTAGAACCGGGATTCATTCAGACAAAGTTTTTCAGCGGCCTGCTGCTTTTTATCTTCCTGGGCGTGGGTTTGTCCATAGCTGAACTGGTCATGCGGAAAATGGTAAAGAGTGAAAAACTTAAAACCAGCCCTGACATCGAATACCATCCCGCCGGAGACGATGAACAGGAAAGCTGAGCATACCGATCTGCAAGCCAGGCGCGGCCTCTTCCTCATCCAAGTGGAAAAGGACAGGCGGCTTGACCTGCAAAGTTTGTTTCCAAACGGCCGCCCCGTCTGCCTGGAGATCGGCTGCGGCAAGGGGGAGTTCATTTCCGAATATGCCCTGCTGCATCCCGAACTGAACTTCATCGGGTTTGAACTGAAATCCAAGCGGGTGGACATCGTTCTGCGCAAGCTGAATCCTGACAAACACGCCAACGTCAGGCTGGCCGCCCTGAAGGTCGATACCCAGATCACTAAATACCTGCCGGAAAATTCCCTGCAGGGCGTGTTCATCCAGCACCCGGATCCCTGGCCCAAACGCAGGCACTTCAAACGCCGCCTGGTTCAGCAGGACTTTTTGGACGCTCTGTCCAGGGTCATTACGCCGGGCGGATTCATCCAGGTCTCGACCGACCACGGCGAATACGCGCAGTGGATCTGGAACCAGTTTTCCCGGCGGCAGGATTTTCAGCCTGTCAACAAGGAAGGGCTGAGTGCCGTACCCTTGCTGGAGCAGCACATTGTCACCTATTACGAAAGGGAGCAGCGCCGGCTGGGATTCGAGCCCCGGCACATGCTGTTTGAAAAGCGCTGAAGCCGGATTATCTTATTGTAAAAGAGGTAAATCGTGAAAGAAAAAATCAATGAAATATACCGGGAGATCCAGAGCAAATACGAGAGCGTGCTGAACGAGCGCGCCACCTCCTGCTCGGAAGCGCACAGGCTGAAAGACGAAGAGCCCGATATCCTGCGCTCCTGCTTTGCCATTGACCGGGACCGCATCCTCTACAGCGGCGCCTACCGCCGCTACCACGGCAAGACGCAGGTGTTCTCATTCACCAACTTGTTCGACGAGGAAATGACCAACCGCAATCTGCACATTGCGTACGTTTCCCAGATCTCGCGCACGATCGGCAAATACCTGGGCCTGAACCTGGAACTGATCGAAGCCATCGCCCTGGGCCACGACCTGGGTCACTGCCCCTTTGGCCACGATGGGGAGATGGCGCTCAGCAAATGCTGCGTCCAGCACGGGATCGGGCATTTCCACCACAACATAGAAAGCCTCCACATCGTGGACCACATCTCCAACAAAGGCAAAGGGCTCAACCTGACCTTCCAGGTGCGGGACGGCATTATTTCCCACGACGGCGAGGTCCACAACATGCAGCTCATCCCCAAGCGCGCCAAGACGGAAAGGGACATCACGGATTTCATCACGAGTAAAAAGGCGGGGGAAAAGGTTGACTGGATGCCCGCCACCCTGGAAGGCTGCGTGGTCAGGATCACTGACACCATAGCCTATATCGGGCAGGACATCGAGGACGCCATCCGCTACAACATCCTGAAACGCGAAGAACTGCCCAAGGACTGCACTGATTACCTGGGCGACCGCAACAGCCAGATCATTGACACGCTGGTCAAGAGCGTGATCGTCAACAGCTTTGACAGGGATTACATCTCCTTCGACGAAGAAACCTCGGAGTATCTGCTCAAGCTGAAGAAGTTCAACTACGCCCGCATCTACACCGACGAGGACGTAAAAAAATCCAACCAGGTAATCTACCGCACTATGGGAATCCTGTTCGAAAAATACATGGAAGACCTGGAATCACATAACGAAGAGTCCAAGATCTACACCCACTTTCTACATTATAAACATCCCAATTACCGGGACGGATTCTGCCCCGCCGAACAGGTGCGGGATTTCATCGCCACCATGACGGACCGCTATTTCAATCAGGAGATCAAGGACTATTTAGTGCCCTGGAAATGGTAGCTGCATTAAGCTAAAACTCAGTAAAGTATTCCACCGCTTCGTCCAGAGGCAAGACTTTCAAGCCGGTTCCGTGCAGCAATTCAATGAATTCGGCAAAGACGTCCGGATGGATGTTGCTGCTGTAATCCTGATTGTCAATCCTGATGTCGTGAAACAGGAAGATGACCAGGTTTTCGCCTGCCGCCCCGCCCTGAGTCACGCGGCTGAGCAGGTCCATGGCGGTCATGTCATTCAGGGCTCCGAACGAGCCGAGAGCCGTACGGTCCAGAGGAACTGACATGGATGTGTTGAAACAGGTCCTGATGTTTCTGTAGTATTCCGCTATTATGCCATAATAATCTACTGGGCAGTAGCCAAAGGTCGTGGCAAAGGACCTGGGCTCCAGCCCGTGGCTGCTGAGACTGATAAAATCGGCTGCAATCGTATATTCCGCTTCCTCCTCTGTTAGCAGGGAAAGGAATTCATGATTCAGGGTGTGGCCACCGATCTCCCATCCGTGTTTGTGTTTCAAGGAGTCAAGCTGCGCCCAGGACATCCTGCCCGGACGGCCCACCCAACCGCTGTTGACAAACATGGTCCCGCTCATGCCGTGCTGCCGCATGACAGGCAGGGCGTTCTCATATACGCCCAACGCGTTGTCGTCAAAGGTCAGGCACACAATAAGCTCTCTTTCAGGCACCTGGCTGACCCAGCGGCAACTTTGCAGAAGCAGGAGAACGCAAACCAGCGGCAGTAGTTTTTTAATCTGCTTAATGCAGCTCATAGCCTGTCTGGAAACCTATCTTGTAGAAATCACGGCTTTCCGACAGATCATAATAATCAAACAAGACGCCCAGCGTCAGATCCGGCACAGGGGAATAATCCACGTCCAGGAACCAGCCGCGTGATTCCTCCCCCGGCAGGGACTGCCACCTCAGACCCGTGTAGCCGTGCCATCGGTTCCGGGAAGCCTCCAGGCAGGCTTCATGGGTCTGATCAGCCGTATTTGAGTCTGTCGGTTTATCCAGTTCTGTGCTCAGGATCACATTTAGTCCGGGCATCAGCCTTTGCGAAAACTCGAGGGTTGAGTGCCAACTCCGCAGTGTTTCGAAATTGACTGATTCAGGCAAGTAATCATAAACGAACCCGCCTTTCAGTCCGGTGCCTCCACCCCAACAGTTAAACTGCGTCCCCCCATGCCAGACCTGATTCGTATACCGGTCGTCCTTCAAAGCATAAACAACGTAGGCATCAACATCCCATACACCCGATTCCAATTCATACCCGGCTTCCGAGATAAAGACATTGCGGCTGTTGTTGGCCACTCCTGCGTGCCAGTTGCTCTTCCCATATGCGTAATCAGCCCGCAGACCGTGCCAGCGGTAATTCAGCAAAGCGTTCCGGCCCCTTAGCGGATCGTCGTTCCTGCGGTTGTAAAGCAGGAAATCCCGCCCGTACCCGTAATCCTTGATGGCCAGTTCCAGCCCGAGCGCGTCACAGGTAAGGCCGATGGCGGCATGGTCCAGTAGCACCTGAGAGAACAACCCCTCCTCCTGGTTTGTCAGTTCCAACTCAGCTCTGACTGGGCCTCCGGGGTCATAGCTGAAACCCAGACCGACCTTGTAAGACTCGATCCAACTCCCCGTCTCGTCCTCAGCCAGATCGAAGAACCTGTAGCTGTTGGAGCTCCTCCAATCCAGATAAACAGGCAACATCACTCCCGTCAGGGCAGACTGCGCCACAAGCAGCAATACCGGCAGGGCAAACAGCAGTTTCCTTTTCATAATCCTTCCACTCTATTGATAAGAAAAAGTCCGCTTTATGCTGTCAATGTTTTTTGTGCAGTCAATCCCGCCGCTGTGTGTATTTAAGGTTGACAAAAACCGCTCCTGAATAAAGATGGAATATTATATTAGACATTAACTTAGGTATCTGACATGAGAAAAATAAATATAATTGTCTGGGCTCTGCTGCTGTTCGTCAATCTGGCTGCCGTGGATTTCCCCTGGTATTCTCAGGGTGACGACAGATGGAAACAGGACAGGCTGGGCAGGTCCCGGACCACGATCGGCCGCAGCGGCTGCGTGTTGAGTTGTCTCTCCATGCTGCTCAACGCGGAAGCCTCCAATCCCCACATCACGCCGGACGAACTGAATTCCTGGCTGCGCCGCAACGGCGGGTTTGCAGGTGCCAACATGCGCTGGCAGGTTCCGGGTGAGATGGATGGCAACGGCTGCGGTTTGGAACTCGTGGCCCAGGATAAAAAAGCCAACAACTGGAGGTTCCTGAGCGACCAGCTGGCCCAGGGCAACAAGGTCATCGTCAAGGTGGCGGGGCGCCGCAGCCATTGGGTTTTGGTCACCAAGCAGGAAGGACCCTACAACAAGGCCTCCTCCTACACCATCAACGACCCCGGCATGGAAACCTACAAACACCGCACCCTGGCCCATTTCGGCGGCTTCAAGGCAGCCCGTTCCTATTCAGGCAATTGGCTGGACGAAGCAGCTTTCGACCTGGAAAGCGACATCCAGGTCGTGCCTGTGGATTCTGACGAATACCTCTTCTACGACCTGGTTAAATCTCCCCGCCCCGCCGACGTATATGTCAGGATTGAAAACACCCTGCCAGTCTCCATCACCGGCTATTTCATCCTGGGGCTGTTTGATAAAAACAATAACTTTGTCCGCACCTTGGATAATGAAATCGCCACGATCGACCCGAACGGCCACTATGACCTAATCTACGAAATGAGCGACGTTTCAGCCCTGCAAAATGACAGCTGCTACGTAAATATCCTATACAGCAAGTATTTCTCGAACCTGCCTTCCATGTACGACACCATACCCATGATCAAGAACCTCAAGACCGACACCCTCACCAACGCCACCAGTCCCGACAAATCAGAGCCCGACGAGTTGGAAAGCAGCATCCGCTAACCCTTCAGCTCGCCCCTCAGGTCCTGTTCCAATATCACCGACAGATCCGTTTTCGCGTCCCTGTATTTTATGATGACCGGACAATAGATCCCAAACCCTGTCCTGTCACCGAGCGGGCGGCTGCCCGGCACGACCACTGCGTTCTCGGGGATGCAAACCGGCTGTCCGCTTGGCCTGGCCAGAAAATCCCCCCGCACCGCGTCAAACACGGGAGTGGAGCCGGTAATGATCGTGCCTGAAGCGATCACAGCTCTGCTGCGGATGAGCACGCCTTCGTACAGTCCGCTGTTGCCTCCTATGAAAGCTCCGTCCTCCACGATCACGGGGCGGCTGTTGATCGGTTCCAGGACGCCCCCGATCATGGCCCCGGCCGAGAGGTGAACGTCTTTGCCGATCTGGGCGCAGCTTCCCACCAGGGCGTGCGAGTCCACCAAAGTTCCGCTGTCCACCCAAGCCCCGATGTTGATGAAGGCCGGCGGCATCACCGCCACCCCCGACGCGATATAACAGCCGCTGCGGACGGACGTTCCCCCCGGCACCAACCGGATCCGCTCTGTCAGGCTGAACTGCCTCTCCGTCAGCGTGTCCTTGTCGAAAAAGCTTTTTTGTCCGCTCCACGGCATCTCGGCCAGCACTCCCATCCTAAAGCCCAGCAGGATCCCCTGCTTGACCCAGGCGTTGACGGTCCAGTCATCCCCGGTTTTCTCCGCGGCCCTTATCCGGCCTTCGTTCAAGGCCGCTATGAAATCCCCGAACAGTTCCCTGTCCGCCTGTCCGTAGTCAGCCTTCCCGGACTCATACAGCTCGATGATTCTTTCCTTCAGTTCCATGTTTTATCCTCTTGTTTAAACGCTTTGAGCAATCCCAGCCCGGTTTTTTCCAGTATGGCGCGCGGACAGGCAAAATTCAAACGGATGAAACCGCTGCCTTCCTGACCGTAGATTCGGCCGGGGCTGACGGCCAACCCGCCTTTGCGAACCAGCCGCTGCAGCAGTTCGTCATCGTTCAGGCCCAGGCCGCGGCAGTCGATCCAGGACAGGAAAGTGCCCTCCGGCCTGATCATGTTCAGCCTGGGAAACTCTGCCTGCATGAATTTGTACAGGGCATCCCGGCTCGTTTCCAGATACTCCAGCAGCGCTTCCAGCCAGGCTTCGCCTTTCGTGTAAGCAGCCTCCAGGGCCACGATGCCGAAGGTGTTGCCGATAAAAAGATGCATGGTCTGGACGTAATCGTTGAACGCTTGGCGGACCTCCGGATCGGGAATGACGATGGCGGAATTACTCAGCCCCGCCAGGTTAAAGCTCTTGCTGGGCGAATAGCAGGCAAGGGTGAAACCGGAAAAATCCTCCAACGCTCCGAAGGGAATGTGCTGATACCCCGAATAGACCAGGTCGGCGTGGATCTCGTCCGCCACCACCCTGACCTTGTGCCGGGCGCACAAGCGCCCCATCTGCAGCAGCTCGTCCCGCGTCCAGACCCGCCCCACCGGATTGTGGGGGCTGCACAGGATAAAGAGTTTGCACTGTTTCAGCTTCTGTTCAAAATCATCAAAATCTATCCCGTAGCGCCCGTCCTTCAGGACCAGCGGGCTCGTCACCAGCCTCCGGCCGTTGCCCTGGGCCGATTCGAAGAAGGGATCATACACCGGCGTTTGCACCAGCACGCCGTCACCCGGGCTGGTCTGCGTCAGCACCGCAATATTGACGGCGGTGACGATGCCCGGCGTATTAATTATCCATTCCTTCTTTATCTGCCAGCCATAGCGCTTTTCCACCCAGTGAATTACAGCCTCGTAGTAAGGCGGCAGGCGCAGGTTGTAACCGAAGATCGGATGCTTCAGCCTTTCCTCCATCGCCTCCTGGATCTCCGGCGCGACAGCGAAATCCATGTCCGCCACCCACAGGGGCAGGAGTTCCCCCTTCCCGTACAGCATCTCCAGGGCGTCTGTCTTGAAGCAGCCTGTCCCGCGCCGGTCGTAAACAGTGTCAAAGTCGTATTGCCACATTAGATAAATCCTATGTTCAAATCCTTCTCCTTCTGCCGGGGTATATTGTCAAACCCATTTTGGCAGACTTGACACCAACAGCCACCGCCGCGTTTTTGCTTGACAGCCCGTGTGGTCCGGCAGAGTTTTCCGGATGATTAATCATCCCGTCCCGGAGGGAATGACCCATGACCTTGCCTAGATACATCTTTACGGTTTTATTATTGGCGTCTGTTTTCAGACTGGCGGCGGATTCATCCAACCCCTGGCCTGAGGGGGCGACCCCAGCCTTGTGCTATTTTTATAAAAACGCTTCCGGCCCCGTCACTGTGGAGGCGGATTCCATCCTCTGCCTCGCGGGCCGGCTGCTGGCAGGCTGTGACTCGCGCTACAGGCTGGCAGTGCCCGACTCCCTGATCGGCTTTATCAAAACAGACGGCCTGTGCCTCGAGCTCACCTTTGCACAAGAATTCGTCCTCTCCGTGCGGGAGCCGCCCAAATATCTGATCAGGAAAATTCTCATCCCCTGCTCCGGACTCTATTCCACCGATGAGGCCAACGCCACGCCGATCATTTTCCTGGGACGTGAAGCTTACTTTTCAGGGCCGGTCGGTAACAGCGAAGGGCTGCCTTTACGCGACCGGCTGGCCGAACTGCTGCGTCTTTCCCTGCCGCGCAAAGACTGAGCCCGCGGCTCAGATCTGCTTGTCCCAGCGTGTGTAGCCGTCCACCTCGGGCAGCAGCCCGGCCTCGATGGCGTCTTTCAGCGTCCGGCAGGGCAGGCCTTCCTCCTCGATCTGCTGCCGCGTGATTGTTTTCAGGTCCACCTCTCCCGGCAGCGCGTTCTGCATCGCCCACATCAGCTTGTTGTACACTTGGCACCAGGTGAACAGCGGTTTTTCGCGGTTTTCCGGCAGCGCGTTATAGAGCGCGCAATAGTCCAGCAGGTTGTATTTGTATTCTTCGGAAGGCTGCAGCGCGTAGATCTGCTTCTGCGCCTGGCGGAAGCCCGGATGCGCCGGGTGTTTCTTGAATTTGAAGGTCCGCCGCGCGTAGATATTGCCCGTCCGGCTGTCCCGGTAAAAGATCAGGTTATCGGCCTTGCCGGTGTAACCCTGCAGCATGTTCTGAAATCTGACTTTCAATTTCCCCTCCTCCTGGGATAAGTTCTATTTCTCCACAAAGGCGCCAAGGCGCAAAGAACGATCATAGCCATGCCTGTGACAATCGCGCAGGACTTGGCGCTAATGTCTTCTTTATGCCATTCATTCTGATGCAAAGGATCATCTGATCCGGTCCAGAAAGGCCGGAATCACGGACGGGGAGATTTGGTGCCCGCCGTCAAACGCGTCCAGCCTCACCTTCATCCCCTTGCCCTTGAGCACGCTGTAGGCGTTTTCCGCTTCGCTGAACCGGACCACCTCGTCCTGCCTGCCGTGGCTGATGATGATCTCCAGTTGCTTCGCCTTTTTGTAGTCACTTTTCTTGAAGACTTCTGTCATCAGGCCGCCCCCGCAGGCGATCAGCCCATCGAACACCTTGGGATTCTTGATGGACAGCATGTAGCCGTAATAAGCGCCCTGGGAAAAGCCCAGCAGCCAGGTCTGCCTGATTTTATACCGCTTCTCCAGGGATTTGGTCAGCCGGACCAGGTAATCGCTCAGCAGGAAGTAGGCCTTTTCCACCTTGGGATCGGACATGTCCAGCAGCGGCATCCAGCTGTAACGCTGCTCCGTCCCTTCCAGAAAGGGATAAGGCGCTTCCGGGACCACGTAGATGATGTCGTTG
>JAXDBS010000082.1:0-13103 GCA_034678545.1 Cloacimonadaceae bacterium (SeqCode)
GCATTCCAGGCTCGAGGACGACGGCAAGGGCGGATTGAAACTGGCGGGCGAACTGACTGAACCTTACATAGTCAGGCCCACCTCCGAAACCATCATCGGCGAATCTTTTTCCCGCTGGGTGAACTCATACCGGGACCTGCCGCTCCTGATCAACCAATGGGCCAACATAGTGCGGTGGGAGATGCGGACCCGGATGTTTCTGCGGACCGCCGAGTTCCTCTGGCAGGAAGGGCACACGGTGCATGAGAATGAATCAGACGCCATGCAGGAAACACTCAAAATGCTTGATGTATATGCGGAATTCGCCGAGCAGTATTTGGCAATTCCCGTGATCAAGGGCGAAAAAACAGAAAGCGAAAGATTCCCGGGAGCGGTCTCAACCTATAGCATCGAAGCCATGATGCAGGACAGGAAAGCGCTCCAAAGCGGAACTTCGCATTTCCTGGGCCAGAACTTCGCCAAATCGAGCAATATCAAATTCCAAAACCGCAACGGCGAAGTGGAATATGCCTGGACCACCAGCTGGGGAGTCTCCACACGCCTGATTGGAGCCCTGATCATGTCCCACAGCGACGACAACGGACTTGTGCTGCCTCCCAGAATAGCCCCCGCACACGCTGTGATCATCCCGATTTACAAGAATGAGGAAGAACGCAAACAGATCATGGATTTTGTGAACGAGATCAAATCTGTCCTGAAAAAAGTGATGTACGATGATATCCACCTGCGCCTGGAAGTGGATGACCGGGATCTGACTTCCAGCGAGAGAGGCTGGCATTGGATCAAAAAAGGCATCCCAGTCAGAATGGAGATAGGCCCCAGGGACCTCCAGCAGAGGAGCGTTTACATGAGCAGGCGAGATAAAGATCCCAAGGACAAAAAATCCGTCCCGTTAGAGGAACTGGCATCAGCGCTGCCAGTGATCCTGGATGATATCCAGAATTCCATATTCACAAAAGCGCAGGAATACAGACAGCAAAACACCGTGAAAATTGATGACAGGGAAAGCTTCTTAAAGTACTTTACACCTAAAAACGAGGAGCAACCCGAGATACACGGCGGCTTTGCCAACTCTCACTGGTGCGGCAGTCCGGAATGCGAAACACAGATCAAGGAAAGTCTCAAGGTGACAGTCCGCTGCATTCCCCTGAACGCTGAACCAGAAACAGGCATCTGCATAAACTGCGGTAAACCGTCCCAACGACGGGTCATTTTTGCCAAGGCATATTGAACCTGATGCAAGAACGGCTCTGTATAATCAATATCGGAAACGAACTGCTTTTAGGGCGGACAGTAAACACAAATTTAGCCTGGCTGGGAAAGGAACTGGCAGCCATAGGCCTGCCTGTCAGCAGATCCATCATAATCCAAGACAGCGATGCAGAAATAGAATCAGTTCTGCGGACTGCCTGGCGGGACAATGATATTCTAATAATGACCGGCGGTCTGGGACCAACAGATGATGATATTACCAAGAATGCAATAGCCAAATTCTTCAGGAAGGGGCTGGAATACCGCCCGGAAATCTGGGAACAGGTGCATGGCATATTCAGGCGAAGAGGGATAAAGACACCCCTGATAAACAAGTCTCAAGCCATGGTGCCAAAGGATTTTTCAGCCTATGCAAATGAGCTGGGAACTGCTCCCGGACTTCATTATCAGAAAGGGGGGAAACACTTTTTTGCTCTACCCGGCGTTCCGAGAGAGATGAAATACTTGTTTAGTAAATATGTAAAATTGGAGTTAACAAATACCTTCAAGAACAGGCCACTATCGATCACCACCCTTCATACCTGGGATATCAGCGAATCTGAATTAGCCGAGAAATTGTCCCAACTGAAAGTCCCGCAGGGAATCCAATTCGCCTGGTTGCCCCAAACAGGCAGAGTGGACTTGCGGATCTACGGACCTGACCCGGACAAGGTATCATCATTTGAAAAAAAGCTGAGAAGCATGGTAGACAAAAATGTCTGGGGCCAGGATGAAGACACACCCCAATCAGTTTTACATGAGTTGTTAATCGCTATGGACTTGACCTTGGGGATTGCCGAGTCCTGCACGGGCGGATACCTGGGCAAGCTGATAACGGATATTCCCGGTTCCAGCCAGTATTTCCGGGGGGGAGTGATCTCGTACAGCAACAAGATGAAAATCAGTTTACTGGGAGTGAAGGCCGATACCATAGTTAAATCCAGCGCCGTCAGCAAACAAACCGCCGCTGAGATGGCTCTCGGAATCCGCAATAAATCGAAATCTGATCTTGGCCTGGCAGTCACCGGCATTGCCGGACCCGAAGGCGGCAGCAAAGAGAAGCCGGTTGGAACAGTCTGGTTTGGCATGTCCATTGGGGACAGGCTGACAACAAAGCGGGTCGTTTTCAACGGTGAAAGGGAAGCAGTCAGATTGAAAGCGGCTGAATACGTGATCTTAATGTTAATAAAGGCACTCAGGAGCAACTCATGAAAATCTTGATCATCGGGTCCGGAGCCAGGGAACACGCGATTGCCGAAGCTTTTCGCCGCAGTACCCAACAACCCCACATCATAGTATCGCCAGGCAATCCGGGAATCGGACGGGAGTTTGAGACCGAGGAGCTTTCCAGCTTTGAAGATATTGAGGACTTCTGCGTCATCGAAGGTATAGACTTTGTATTCGTAGGACCAGAGAAACCTCTGGCTGAAGGACTGGCAGATCATCTCAGAGGCCAGGGAATAAAGGTAATAGGACCTTCCCGAGCAGCTTCAAGAATTGAAAGCAGCAAGATTTTTGCCAAAGGGCTGATGTCAAAATACGGCATTCCCACAAGCGGGTATGAGGTTTTCTCAGATATCGGGGCAGCTTTTTCTTCGCTTGGGAACAGGTCTTATCCTATCGTGATCAAGGCTGACGGTCTGGCATACGGCAAAGGCGCATATATTGCGCATAGTCAGGAAGAAGCGGTAAAAACCATTACTGACCTGATGCAGAACAAGACTCTGGGAGAGGCCGGCAGCCGCATCATTATTGAAGATTACCTCAAGGGGTGGGAAGTCTCGCTGTTTGCATTTACAGACGGTGAGCACTTTGTTACGACGCTTTTTTCCCAAGACCACAAGCAACTCTACGACGGGGATGAAGGACCCAATACAGGAGGGATGGGTGCCTATGCGCCTGTGCCCGAAGCAGAACTTTTCAGAACTGAGATTGAAAAAAACATAGTGGAAAAAACCATCAATGCTATGCAGTTTGAGGGCTCTCCGTATCAGGGGATTCTATACCTCGGACTAATGATAACGCAGAACGGACCCAAAGTGATCGAGTATAATTGCAGGTTTGGTGATCCGGAAACGCAAACCCTGCTGCCGCTGCTGGAAACAGACTTGGTGGATATCTGCCAAGCAATTCTGAAGCAAGAAGTGAACACCCTTGAATTGAAATGGATGAACAAAAGTGCTGTCTGCGTTTATGCAGTCACATCATCTTATCCAAAAAGTAGGTCCGAGAGCGTGCCAATCACATTCACGGCTCACATGGATTCTCATGCCTTTTACGGAGGCGTGGGGCTAACAGACAATATGCTTGTCACCGCGGGTGGCAGGGTTCTGGCAGTTACATCGATTGGATTTTCGATGAATGAAGCACGCAATAAGTGTTATCACGACCTGAACAAAGTGTTTTTTGAAGGAATGCATTACCGCAAGGACATCGGTTTGCGGGAAAACAGCATTAGGGAATAATGAATCTGAGGTTAAAAAATGAATAGATACTTGAAAATAACGATCTTCTGCTTTGCGCTGACGCTGTTTTGCAGTTCCTTGGCCGCAGCATCCTTTACAGTTTTGGAAGAAACTCCGGATTACCTGAGGGTCAGATTTACACTGCCACAGTGGCATTTGCAGGAGTTTGAAAAAAATGGTCAGCAATGGCAACAGATAAACTGCGATTATGGTTCGATCCTTTCCCAGGAAGGCTTTCCGCTGCTCAGACAGTATTCAGACGCAATCGGTATACCCGTGGACGGAGACATCAACATCGAGGTCATATCACAGGCAACAAGCAGTTATCCCAATATCAACATCAAACCGGCAGAAAAAGCTGAAGCCAGCGAATTCGATATCTCCTATGAATTCTATCAAGACCGTGCAGCATACCAAAACAGCGAGTTGTATCCCGGCACACTAGTAGAAAAGGGCGAATCCGCCTACGTCGGCGACAGGCATATGATACCGTTACAGATCTTCCCATTCCGATACAACGCAAAAGCCAAAGAATTGTGGGTCACTGAAGAAGCCGAAATCATAGTTAGGATTAATGGTGACAAGAGCCCTAACAGAAACTGGCAGGAGACTTCCAACTATATTGATGATGCGGGCGATTCGTTTTTTCTGAATAATCAGACATCCAAAGTCTGGCGATTATCCAAAACCATGTCTTTTACCTCGCAGATCCCGAAATCCTCAAACCAACTTGTAAATGAAGTGCAGCTGATAGTTGATAGAGAGGGGATCTACAAAATCACATATGAATACCTTACTGCCAAAATGGAACTCATGGCAGATTCTCTGGGAATTGAGTATAATTGGGATACGAGAAGCGTAGATCCCCGCTACTTGCAGTTATCCGATGAATTCGGACCGGTAGCAGTATTTTTTTCCGGGGAGTCTGACGGTTCCTTCGATCCGGAAGATTACTTCGAGTTTTATGGCGAACGGCATTACGGCGAGATAAGCTACGCGGATGATTATACGGCAGAAAATGTATATGCACTTTCCCTTACTGACGGCTTGGGTGCCAGGATGGCTGTCGAGAACGGAGGTTTGGTTGTATCCGTAGCGTCGAATTATATCGTTCCCGATGCTTACGAAAGCACCATCCACCTGGAACAGCAAATCATACCAGAGAAACTTGGGAGAAGCTGGTCACTCAACACGAGTTTTTACAGGGAGGACTTATGGTTCTGGGAAAAGATCACAGCACCCAATCTGGAGATCATCCCCTTTGAGTTACAATACCCGAAGGATACCACGATCAGGACTTTTTCAACCAAAGTGGCATTGTACGGTTTAACCTACATGGATAATCTACCCTTTGGCCAGTATGATCATAAAGCCACCATCAGATTAAACCAATCACTGATCGACACAAAATCCTGGAGGGACCAGACTGAGCAGATCTTCCAGAACAGCAGTCCGATTCCAAATTCATATTTGCACCACGGGACCAATTATTACTACATCAGCATGAACGGAGATACACCGATGGAAGACAGAGAGCAGATCCTCCTGGATTACATAGATCTAACTTATTGGCGCGAATACAAAACCAGCGAGGATTTCATCAAATTCACCAAGCCTTCCAATCGGCCTTTTGGACTATACCAGTTTCAGATCGAAGGATTCTCGAATGACAAAGTATCTGTTTACAAAATCGGTTCCAGCATTATGAACAATTTGCAGGTCGAGTCTTTCACGCTAAGCGGAGAGCAACCTTGGACTGTGACCTTTCAGGACAGTGTGGTATCGAATGATGTCAATTACTACGCAGTGACAGAAGCCGGCAAGAAACAACCGAAGAACTTCGTTGTAAACATACCGTCCACCCTGAGATCAGCACAAAATGCAGCCGATTGCGTGGTCATAACGGCATCTCAATTTACAGCTTCAGACGGCACATTACTATATAAGCAAATATGGGAAAACGCTGGATACCAGGTTGATGTAGTTGACATCCAAGACATCTACGACGAATTCAATTTCGGTATAAGATCCGCCGAAGCGATCAAAGAATTCCTGACTTTCGCTTACAACAACTGGTCCGAACCACAGCTGAAAAGCGTGGTTTTACTGGGTGATGGCACAACGGATGAGCGCGACCACAGCAGTTCCCGGAAGTATAACATTGTTCCAGTAAAAAAACTCTGGACATATCAGCATGGAGCAACAGCCTGTGATAATTGGTATGCATGCATAGTCGGCACCGATCCAATTCCCGATATCTCAATATCGCGAATCAACATATGGCAGAGCGATCAGATACTAACGGCGGCTCAGAAGAGCCAGACATACTTCAACGAGCCGAACTTCAATGATCTGTGGCATGGCCACCTGATACTGTCTACCGGCGGCAAGCAATCAGATGGAAATGACATTTTCTCTCAGCAGTCAGAGCAGATCAGGAGAACCCAAATACCTAATTCTATTCGAGCATCCAGAGTGTATACAAATACACAATCAGTAAGCCCTGAGTTTTACGGTGTAACGTCTACGTTAATGAGTAAAATCAATGACGGTGCGATCTATCTCCAATTCATGGGGCACGGAGGGGGAAGGATCTGGGCAGATTATAATTTGTTCAATTTTAACAATGTGTCATCACTTAACAATGAAAACTACCCTTATGTTGTGAGCCTTGCCTGTTATTGCGGCGCTTTTGACACTGACGGGGCGGCATCCATCAGCGAGGCGTTGATTCTAGCCCCTGACAAAGGGGCAATAGCAGCCTTCGGGTTTTCAGGTTTGGGATACCTGTATAACGATCTTGATATGGGATTGGCAATCAACGAGTGTCTTTTCAAATATGATTTCGATTCTCTGGGTGAAGCGATGAACGTCGCCAAGGCAAAGTTCTACGTCAACACAGGTTCCCTGGCTGCACAGGGAGCTCTGACCCATGGCGGGGCATTATTGGGGGATCCCAACGTTAAGATAATAAAACCGCAGAAGAAAATCATTGTCTTCACAGACAAGGATAGCTATGCGTATAATGACACTCTCAGAGTTTCAGCCGCCTTCCAGGCAAACACCAATGCCGCCAGAACATTCGTGATGAAAACAACTGAAATTGCAATTAATCCCCCCAATGAATTTCCGGTAATCCAGGGTTCGTACAATTACAGTTTTGCATTGAATGGGGAGTCTGACGACCAATACCTCAGGAGAGTTCATGTCAGCGGATACTCCAACCAGGGCGAGTATTACGGCATCAAGGAGATTGCCATCGGATCAGGCCTGTTATCCCACGCAGCAACGATTCCGGTGTCTCCCTCATGGCAGGATTCGATATATTTCCAGGCCAGAGTCAGCAGTATCCAAAATAATATCGGTAACGTTGAATGCAGAATCAGACTCGATTCCCTTGATGTTAACCCTGATTGGATTGCGATACCGATGGTGAGGACAGAGGCGGATACAACCTTGTATCAAACCGCCTACGGATTGGCTGCCCAGCCTACGGGAAAAGAATTTGTTTATAAATACAGAGCTACCCTTGCCAATAATCAGACTCAGGAATCTGTGTTGAATACGATAGTGGTTGCAGGTCCGGAATTACTAATTGAAGACATGCAGATCAGCAATCATGATAACGCTCTAAGCGTTAGCGTAAAAACCAAGAATATCGGCAACAGCGCTTCGGGTTTGACCACGATCACGCTTACTGCATTTCAACAGGGTTTACCCTCCGTCCTGATATATAATGACGATTTCCAACCGTTGGGCATAAATGAATCAAGGGTGGTTACGATGCCGATCGATACTCTTTTTACGGATACGGTCTTATTGCAGGCAAGTGTTAACATCCCCAACCTATTTCCGGAATGGAGCCCATATACATCGAATAACAGTTACTCCCTGACCCTGGATATGAATTATCACTTGCTTGATTCAGGCGGGGGGGCAATCAACAGCCTTGACGGCAATCTGGAATGCGAAATACCCACAAATCTGATAATGTCCGGGCATACAGCGGTTTTTTACATAAACACGCTGGAAGAAGTAACAGCAAATGAACAGCCTGATATCACGCCTCTTGTTCTGCAATCAGGAGCCACATCGATACCTTACGAGATTGGAACCATAGACCCGGAGCTGGTTGATTCATCAGGATTCTTTGTAAATGGTAAAAAAGTCAAACTGACATTTCACTACAGCAGCTCTGATGAACAGACACAAACCAACGAAGGCGACAACAACTACATTATATACAGATGGCAACCCGATTACAAGAAATGGATTTTCCAGGGAGGGAACATTTCCCTGGCCCAGGACAAAGTGGTCTTTGAAGTCAACAGGCAAGGCATATACACACTAATGATGAACAAGGATAGGAAAAGGCCATCAATAGACGTCAACGTCCAAGACCAGGAATTCACAGTGGGAGGATATATCTCGGGGAAAGGCACCATTTCAATGCTTCTCAGCGATGCTAACGGCATAGATGTTTTTGACAACACTATCAAGTTATTCCTCCAGGGTGAAGAGATCCCTCAGGATCAATGGGTTAAAACAGTTAATAAGGATGATATTAACCGGATCCCGATCAAATATCAGCTTAATCTTCAGAAAGGGGATTATACCATAGTCGTTGATTGCAAGGATCTAAACGGTAACTTCGCCACCAGAGACATTCAGTTTGTCGTCAATGACCAGTTTGATGTTATCAACCTTGCCAATTATCCCAATCCTGTTATAGGAAAGACTGAAGATCCAAAGAACGCGGGTAGGACCCGCTTTACCTATGTGCTGACCGATGACGCAGATGAGGTGAACATCAAGATCTACACCGTGTCTGGAAGGTTGATCAGAACATTCAGCAATCTTCCTACAGGCGTGGGTTATCACGAATATCCAAGAACCGTATACGCTTGGGATTGCAAGGACGAACAGGGATTTTATCTGGCAAACGGAGTCTATTTTTATAGGATAATGGCCAAGAAAGGCAATAAGAAAATTGAGAAAATTCAGAAGATGGCGATCTTAAAGTGAGGTCAGATGAAACAGCTCAAAATGATCTTGACAATGCTCGTTTCCATGGCTTGCTGCGGACTTGTAGCAGGCAGATACGCAGGTGACTATATGATGATCGGCTCTGGAGTCAGGCCATCGGGCATGGGAGGCGCTTTTGCCGCTGTGGCAAATGACGGAAACGCGATCTATTGGAACGCGTCAGGAATTGCCCAGATAAGAGAAACAAACCTGACCATGATGCACGCCTTTCTCTACAAGGGAGTAGCAGCTTATGACAACATTTCGTTTTGCCAGCCACTGCCGAATGAAGTAACAATCGGGTTGAACATAACACGCCTGACCATAGATGACATTCCTCTCTTCAGTGAAAGCTATCTCGTCAATCACAGCAATGTGGATGAGCGGATTAATAATAGTCTATATCATCTGCCGGGAGATCCTGACGGATACATCAAGAGCACAGACGACTTATTCCAGTTTGCCTTCAGCAAGCATTTGCATTATGACATAAATATGGGCTGGCTGTTCTTTGAAGTACCCCTTGATGCTTACATAGGGGCCAATATCAAATACATAAAAAGACAAATTGACGAAACGATCGGTACAGGCACTGGCTTCGATTTATCATTCCTGTTGAAGACAGACTTATCTGTGCTGTTGGATATTGACGAATTGGGAGAACTGAGGTTTGCCACAAATCTGCAGGATATTGCCGGAACAGAAATAACCTGGGGCGAAACTGACAATTTTCACAAAGACGAAATCCTCTTTAACACAAAGATTGGCGTGGCCATCGTTCAGCCTGTCAACAAATTGAAATCAGCTTTAACAGTTGCATATGATGTAGACTATGTTTATGATACCGTCAGTCACTTTGGTTTCGACTGGGATTACAATTCCAAGGCGAACTTAAGATTCGGTTATTATGGTAAAAATTACTCGGTGGGAGCTTCTGTCAAAGTATATGGCATTTATGTCGACTATGCCGCCATTACCAATCCCTTGGGGCTGACCAACCGCATCGGCCTCAGATTTAATTTCTGATAAGGGGAAAAACTTATGCGTAGTTTACCTTTAATTACAATACTGGGCATTCTGCTTTTACTTGGATGCTCAGGTAAGGACAGAATTACGGTTGACAAGATACCTCCTGTCAGTCCGATCATGATACCTCATCTGGGAGATACGGGCGATGGCTTTGTGCAACACAATAATCAGACTATATACCTGAACGAAGATAACAATGGAATTGATGCAGTGCCTGATGAGGATTGGTTTCAAATCAGCTGGGAACATCTGCTTGACACTGATCTGGATTACATCAGAATTTTCAGGTTTGATAACATCTATAATCAACCGATGTTAATAGATTCTGTTAAATACAGCAATATTGACTACTATATTGACGATACCGACACGCTGTTCACCCACCGCAAGTATTCATACTTCATTGAAGCTATAGATCAAAGCGGAAATTCGGCTGTTTCAGACACAGTAACATATGCTCTGATAAGCAAACAGATACTTACCAGTCCCGCATATGACGAGGTGACCGACCCATCTAACCTGACATTCGAATGGCAAAAAAGCGGATTTGTCAGCAAATTCCGGTTGCTTATCTTTGATTATAATCATGAAGAGTACTGGCATTATGATATTGATGTGGCTTTTGAACCTGATTTCTTTAGCGTTGCAGCCCCAGTGGGCTTGTTTGAGGAATATGAGTCAGATCATATCTACTGGCGTGTAGATGCCTTTGACACAGATTATGAATTGGATATATTGATTGGATCGGAATCAAATGAACGGCGCCTTTATCTAGCTCAAAAATAACCTGACTATCGATCCATCCTGGCGATTGTATGCCCATGACAAAGCCTCGGAAATTGCTGGTAACTAATTGTACATTATATTGGTAAGAGAATTTGCTTGACTGAAAAGCTTGACCAAATTTCATAACTAAAATAGGTAAAGGGGTTTCCGTGAAAAAGGAATTACTGCTCTTCGCAATATTGTTGATAGCCGTTAACCTTATTGCCCAGACTCAGACTTTTACACCCACCAATAATGCCTCCGCCTACTCTTACGAAGGGTCTAGAACTGATGCAGCCAAACTGAAAATCAATACATATATCTGGGGACAGGTCAGAAATCCCGGATTATATATCGTCCCCGACGATACAGACCTGCTGACTCTTTTATCGTTGGCTGGCGGGCCAAGTGAAGATGCGAAGCTGACCAAGGTGCGAATCATAAGACCGACCGAGGATGGCGAACGCGTTATCTGGGTTAACATCAAGAAATATCTTGAAACAGGAAACGAAAAAATGATACCCGTGCTGAAACCGGGAGATACAGTTGTTGTTTCTGGAACGGTTTATTATGCCTTTTCCAAAATGGCTGATTTCCTGTACAAAGTTGTAATTGTGCTAAGCGCTTATAACCTGGTAGCCAATCTGTAATATATAAGGATATTAAATGGATACTCTCAATCAACAGGTAAAAAGAGAAGATGAGATCAGACTTTCGGATTATCTTCGCATAGTATTTCAATACCGATACCTTGTGCTTGCTATTTTCTTGATAGTGTTGGGATTAACGATTTTCTACACAGTCAGAGCAGATAAATATTTCTCCGCATCATCCAAGATACTACTAGAGGATACGAAAGGGAAGAACGAATTGATGCTGGTAGCTACGCCGGGGATTGGGGCGACATCGATCAACAATCAGATCGAGATCATTAAGAGCACGCCGGTGGCAGCAGTAGCATGGCAGATTATGCAGAAATACAAAGATTCCGACACTTTTCCGATCCGCAATTATGCCAATCCAGTCGCCGCCGTACGGGGAGGCATGAAAGTTGAATCCAAAAGGGACACGGAGATCCTGACTCTGAGCTTTGCTTCGACAAACCCCGTTGAAGCGATGGCTGCCGCCAATTCGATAGCAGAAGCTGTTCAACAGCAGAACACTCAGTTTGCCCGTCTGGAATTTACAAACATACGGGAATTCCTCGAATCTCAACTCGATGCCATAACCAGGAGGTTACAGACATCTGAGGAAGACCTCAGAGCTTTTAAAATTGACGCCGGAATGGTTGAGCTATCATCAGAAACCAAAACCCTGATCGATCAGTCAGCAGAAACGGAAGCAGCATATGAGTCTGCCAGAACAGAGGCCATGGTCAAGCAAAGAACCTTGGATTTTCTCAAGAGGAGACTTCAGGAGCAGGACACCCTGGTAACGAACATCGATTACATACTATCTACACCGATTATAATTGAGCTACGCAAGCAAATAGTAGATACAGAGACTAAAATCAACCAGTTGGTCACCAAGAGCAATTACTCTGAAGACCATTTGCAGATAGTCGCTTACAAAAAGGAAATTGACAATGCCAGGGCCAAACTCAATGCAGAGATCCAGAAAATGATTACAACAACTGCAGGAGCTGATCCGATATCAGGACGATCCGAAACTCTGAGCCAGATTATCACGACTCAAGTTGATTTGGAAATGGCAAATGCCAAGGTTGAGGGACTGAAAAGTATAAGCGATCAGTATAAGCAAAGAATTGCCCTGCTACCGGACGCGGAATTGGAACTGGCCCGCCTGACCAGAAACATGATGCTGGATGAAAAAATCCATACCATGATGGTTGAAAAGTATGAAGACGCGAAAGTGGCAGAACAGGCAAAAATGGGAAATATCAGGATACTGGAGCGGGCAGAGGTACCCGGCCGGCCATTCAAACCGAAAATATCCACAAATTTACTCATTGGTATAGTTTTAGGTCTGGGTTTGGGGCTTGGCACTGCATTCCTGGTCCACTCACTTGATACCAAGCTCCGCACTCTCGAAGACATGGAGAACTATGTAAAGTTGCCCATCATGGGAACCATACCCATTATTCAGGAGTCCGAATCCAGAATCGATGAATTCAATAAAATGATTGAACAATCTGAAGGGGAAAACCGGGAACAACTGACCAAGTCTTTACATTATGTGCTAATGCAGCTCGTTTCACATTACGCACCCAAATCCCCCGTCGCTGAATCATACCGCACCCTGAGGACCAACATAATATCCAAAAAGGGGGAGGGACCCTCTTCACTGCTCATAACTTCATCCGGTCCCAAAGAGGGTAAGTCCACAACAGTTGCCAATCTGGCCATCACTTTGGCTCAGATGAATGCCAAAGTTATCCTGGTTGACCTGGATTTAAGACGTCCCATGCTCCACACTAAATTCATGCTGGATAAGTAAAACGGCTCCAGCGATTATCTGATAGATCCCGACATCCAATTGGATATGATAGTCAAGTCGTCCAATATACTGAATCTTGATATAATAACTAGTGGATTCGTGCCTCCCAAC
>JAXDBS010000083.1:0-10312 GCA_034678545.1 Cloacimonadaceae bacterium (SeqCode)
TGACAAGGTGTTTGATTGACATTGGCGGCACAGACAATCCTGTCTGTTTCTGCATCGCGGGCAGGAACGACGGAAAGTAAGTACAGACGCCTCGTCTGTGCAGTTCGGGTCGACAGACGGGGGCGTCTGTCGTTACGTCCCGGGAATGACATCCTGATAGATCCGGGGCATTGGGCGGAGCCCCATACCATTAAAGGGTGGCGGGCGGGAAAAAATGAAACTGGATACCGACCTCCGATGGGACGATAAACAGAATGGGAGACGACAAAGATGGAGCACCGGTTTCAGCCGGCAGGGCCACCAGATTCATCTGTTTTGTTCAGATTGCAGGGTATAAAAAAGCGGATGCGGCAGAGAGGAAGAAAGTCCGAATTTCCGGCGGCGGAAGCGGGCTCTGGAGGAATCATGCAGGCTTCCGGATCAGCTTTGGAAATTCGGACTTAAAAAGTTATGCCCCAGAAAGGAGCGATGTTGCAAAATACCGTTACCTAGTTACTCCCGCAGACTGGAAGCAAGCCAGGAGCAAGGAGTTGCCCGGTCAGACCGAAGGCGGACTGACCGGCAGGTAAATCAGGGATTGGGAAAGACCTGGTTCCAATCCGGCTCTTTCAGATCGTCCACGCCGAAGCCGTGGAAGCCGTTGCTGGCATCGTCATACCAGAGCTTGGTGCCGACGGGCAGGCGGTTCTTTTCCGTGGCGGAGGCCATGATCATCCGGTAGGGCTTGACGACTACAACTTCGTTGATCGCTATATCTTTCAACTGCTGGACATTCTCAGTGGTATAGATTTCGGTGGCCTTCCAGGCAACGGCGAACTGCCACTGCTCTTTCAGCCTGTCATTGATCCCGGCGTCCGTGAGAGCCTGTTCGATCGTGATGCCGCTGATGGTTTTGTTCTGAGTCCAGGCCTTGTCAATGGCCTTCTGCAGGCTTTCCAGGGCGACCCTGATCTCGGCGGCCTTTTTATCCAGGGAGGCTTTCCGGCATCGGGGCACGACCAGGCTGACAGCCAGGGCCAGCAACACCAGGCCGACAATGAGCAGATAGCGCAGCCAGCGTCGGGAGCGGGGCGGAGATGTTTGTTCAGGCATAAAGTTACCTCCAGTCAGATACGTGTTTTTCTTCGGGTCAAGATATCTGAAACCGCCAATCCAGGCAAGCAGAAAATGAACCGGCCATAAAGGCGAAGCTTCCAACTGCGGGGAACGGAACAGCGGATCCGGACGGGCGCAACAAGACCGGCCAGCATTTACTCTTGACGATAGACAAGCCGCGATATTCTTGCTATTGTATGGTTAGAAAAGTGCAGAAAAGACAGCCTTGCAAAGCTTTTACCGGCCGCCTGAGCAGATTTGCCGCGGCGGACAGAGCTTTGGCGGGGCCGCTGTTTTTACTGTGGCTGGCCGTTACTTTCGTATCGCTGCCTGCCGCCGTGCAGCAGGTCCC
The DNA here is from genome assembly GCA_034678545.1 of Cloacimonadaceae bacterium (SeqCode). Taxonomy (GTDB): domain Bacteria; phylum Cloacimonadota; class Cloacimonadia; order Cloacimonadales; family Cloacimonadaceae; genus UBA5614. The sequence goes on from JAXDBS010000083.1 coordinate 1,448, forward strand.
GGAGTTGCCGGACTCCCTGTTTCTGGGCACCCGCTTTTACCTAAACCTGGAACACGCCGACGGGATCAAAGACGCGATCGTGCCCGACACGCTGAACCGGTTCAAGGTTTTGGCCAAACAGAAGACAACCGGACTGCAAAACCAACCAGGGCTGAGGTTGACCATCGCGCCTACCGATACGGGCTGGCTGGTCTTCCCCGCCCTCAAGCTGGTGACCGCCAAAGCTTCCGCAGAGCCCCTGCAGAGCATGCCGCTGCGCGTTTTGGTCCATGCCACGAGAGCGCCCGCTGACACGCTGCTGGAAGACATCGCACCCACCAGCAAGCTCAAGGGCGAGCTTCCCTACTGGGCTTATCCGGCCATCGCGGCCATGCTTGCCCTGGCCCTCATCGCAGTAGCCATCCTGCTCATCCGCAGATACAGAAAGCACAAGGCGCAGTCCCTGAAGCCCATTCCTGTCATGGCTGACAACCGCCCGAACTGGAAAAAAGCCTTGGAAGCTCTGCACCAGTTGAAGCAGGAAAAACTGCCTGAGCAGGGCAAATACATCCAGTTCCACTTCCGCCTGTCCGAGATCATGAAGCAGTTCCTGGAGGCCGATTACGGCTTTCCGGCCCGTGAAATGACCACGCGGGAGATCAAGGCATATTTCAGCAAGCACAATCCGCTGGAGGCAGAGGAACAGAAACAGATCCTTTCCTGGCTGGAAGAGGGGGACCGGGTCAAATTCGCCAGGCATGTACCCAGCCTGGAGGATTGCGCGGCCAGCCTGGACTGGATGTTCCGCTGGCTGATGGGCAAGCGGACCATAGCTGAAAAGGCCGGAGCGCGGGTGGGCGGGCAATGATCAATTTCTACAGCCCCTGGTGGCTGCCGGGCCTGCTGCTGGTGCCGCTTTACCTATATTATGAGTTCAGGGTCAAAAACCGCAGGAGGCTGAGCCTGCCCTTCAGCCGCTATTCCCTGCTGCAGCGGCTGAAGCCGCCCTCTCAGTTCTGGAAGATCATCTATCCGCTGCTGCGGGCGCTGGCCATCCTCTGCCTGGTGCTGGCCATCGCTCGGCCCCGGGTGGGCCGTAGCAGGCAGGACGTGCAGGGTGAAGGCGTTGACATTATCATTGCGCTGGACGTGAGCGGTTCCATGCTGGCTGTGGACTTCGTGCCGGAAAACCGGCTGGGGGCCGCCCGCAAAGTGGCTTCCGACTTTGTCAAACAGAGGCAGCACGACCGCATCGGGCTGGTCACCTTCTCCGAATACGCGCTGACGCGCTGCCCGCTTACGCATGACCACAGCGCCCTGCTGCAACTGCTCAAGCAGGTGGAGGTCAACCAGGAAGCTTCCTCCACTGCGATCGGCATGGGCCTGGCGGCATCAGTGGCGCGGCTGCGCAACTCCGCGGCCGCTTCCAAAGTCATCATTCTGATCACGGACGGAGTCAACAACACGGGCGAAATAGATCCGCAAACGGCGGCCGGCATGGCGCAGGCCTTTAACATCAAGGTCTATCCCGTGGGCGTGGGCAGCAATGGTTTGGTGGATTTCCCCATGACCGACCCCATCTTCGGCACCCGCTACCAGAAAGTGCGGATCGAAATGGACATGGATGCTCTGAACCGGATCGCGGCCTCCACAGGCACGGGAGAAGCCGCCCTGGCCACGAGTACGGAGCAGCTGGCCAGCGTGATGGATAACATTGACCGGCTGGAAAAAAGCCGCTACCGGATCCGTTATTACTACGACTACAATGAGATATTCCCTTATCTGCTGGGGCTGGCCTTCCTGCTGCTGCTGGGCGAGCTGGCCCTGAAACTGGCCTGGATAAGGATTTTGCCGGAGTGAGATAAGATGAACCTGGTCAATCCCAACCTGCTGTTTCTGCTGCTGCTGATAATTCCGCTGGCGGTGCTGCTGATCCTGATCAGGAAACGCTATCAGAAGCGGTTCAGCCAGTTTGCTGAAGAGGGCTTCTGGGAATTCTACTTCGGGCAGTGGTCCTTCTTTTTCCTGCGGCTGAAATTCATCCTGCTGCTGCTGGCCCTGGCTATGATCATCCTGGCCATGGTGCGTCCGCAGTGGGACAGGGAAACGCAGGATATCAGGCGCAGCGGCGTGGACATCGCCATCTGCATAGACGCCAGCAAGAGCATGGACGCCACGGATATCCTGCCCAGCAGGCTGCAGCGCGCCAAGGACCAGATCACTTCTTTCATCAATGAGCAGAAGGGCGATAGGATCGCGCTGATCCCCTTTGCGGGTTCGGCCTTTGTGCAGTGCCCCCTGACAGATGACTACGAGGCGGCCCGCATCCTGCTGAGCAGCCTCACCACCAGCTCCATGCCTGTCTGGGGGACGGATATCGGGCAGGCCCTGCAGGTGAGCGGCAGCGTGTTTGACAAGAATACCAGGACCAAGGTGGTGGTTCTGATCTCCGACGGCGAAGACCTGGGAGAGGAAGCGCTCAAGACAGCGCGGGAACTGGCCAGGCAGGGCATCATCGTTTATGCCATGGGCGTGGGAACGCCGGCCGGAACCAGGATCACACTGTCCGGGGACGAGGCCCGGGGCAGTCAGTCGGGATCAGAGACAATAACCAAACTCGACAATGAGACCCTGGAAAAGATCGCCAAACTGGCGGGAGGGGGATTCTTCATGATCACACCCAACCAAAGCGAAATCTCTGCCATCCTCCAGCACATCGCGTCGCTGGAAAAAACCCGCCTTTCCTCCGTAAAACTGACTTTGTTCAAAGAGCAGTTCCAATTGTTCGCCATTGCCGCCCTGTTCCTGCTGCTGCTGGAAGCCCTGCTGGGCACACGCGCAGCCCGGAACGACAAAAACGGGATCTCCAAAACCGCGGCGGCGGTACTGCTGGCCCTGCTGCTGCTCGGACCCGCCTCCGGCCTGCAGGCCCTGCAACTGCCCTGGTCCAAAACCCTGTCCAACAGCAGGGGTAACTCCGAGTACAAGCATGAGAAATATGAAAACGCGGAACGAACCTTTGGCCGCAACGCGCTCAATCACCCCAAGGACTCCAAGCTTCAATACAACCACGGCAACTCCCTGTACCGCATGGGGAAAAACCAGGACGCGACCAACGCCTGGCAGAACGCATTGCGCGGCAACGATCCCAAACTGAGGAGCCGGGCCTGGCATAACCTGGGCAACGCCCAATTCCAGGCAGGCCAGTATCAGGACGCCATGCAGTCCTACCTCAGCGCGGTGCTGGAAGACGAAACCAACCGCTCGGCCAAGTCCAATTACGATTTGGCCAAACGCAAGCTCCACCAGCAACAGCAAAACAAACAACAGAAACAGAACCAGAAACAAGATCAAAACCAGGATAAGCAAGGCAACAAACAATCCAAGCCCGAACAAAGCCAGCAGAAAGATCAAAGAGAATCGGCGGAACGGATTTTAAAAGCCCTGGAGCAAAAGGAAATCTCGGACCAGCAGAAGCAGCAGGGCAGCCCCCAGCGAGTGCGGGGTGAAAAGTGGTGGTAAGAATGAAGAGTCGAAAGAACGGCATCTTGTTTTTTATAATCCTGATTCTGCTGGCGGCGGCCGGGCTGGAGGCGCGGATCACAGTCAGGTCGAGCGCTGAACCGTCCACCATCGGCAGGGATGAAAAAGTCACTTTCACGATCAGGATCACCAGCGACAGAAAAATCAAGACCCAGGCCCCCGTCCTGCCCAGACTGGAAGACTTTTCCCAATACGGCATGCAGGAATCATCCTCTTCGGAGTTCTCCATAATCAACGGCAGTTACAGCGAAACGCTGACCAAATCCTACCAGTACCAGCTGCTGCCCAGGCGGTCAGGCTCACTCAGCATTCCCTCCTTCAACATAAAAATCGAAGGGCAGAATTACTCCACCCAACCCGCCACAGTGAGAGTGCTGGACCAGCCCAAGGCGGGCAGTCCCCAGTCCCAATCCAACCCCTACAGCCAGGGCTGGAACAATTCGCTGTTCTCTTTTGACCCCTTCGGCCTGAGCCCGGATTACAAGACCCTGCAGGATATGGAGATCTCAGCTTTCCCGGATAAGAGCACCGTGTATCTGGGCGAGCCGTTACTGGTCACATACCGCCTCTATACGATCCAGCCAGTCACGGCTTTTGAGCAAAGAGAGGAAAAAGACTTCGGCGGTTATGGCAAGGAAGTGTATAACGATCCAACGCGCCTGAATTATGAGCAGGTGCGTTACAAAGACCGGCGCTTCCAAATGGCGGAGATCAAGACCCTCGCCATCTCGCCCAACCAGCCGGGCACAATAGAACTGCCCCGCCTGACCGCCGACGTGCAGGTGGGATACATCGGCCTGTATGCGCAAACACTGCAAAGCAACCCGGTCCTTGTGACTGTGAGGGACCTTCCCAAGCCCGGAAAGCCGGCCGATTTCAGCGGCGCCGTGGGCAGCTTCAAGCTGACAGATTCCCTGGACCGCACCGCCCTGCGGATCGGCGAAGCCCTGGAATATAAACTGACAATCAGCGGCAGGGGAAACTTCAACCAGTTCAGCAATCCGGAATATCCCGCCCAGGATGAATTCCGGATCTCCACCTCGGCCACAAACAATGACATCCAAGCGGGAGTTCAGGGCACCCGCACCATCACCTATGCCCTGATCCCGAAAACGGAAGGGCAATTCACCCTGCCGGGGATCAGCTTCAACTGGTTCGATCCCGACGCCGGCACATATAAATCCTTCCGCAGCGCGCCCCGCACCGTGACCGTCAAGCCGGGCAACGTGCTGACCTATCTTTCCAACGTCTTTCAACGGGACACATCAATATCGCTTTCAGCCTTCAACCCGCGCAGCGACTACAGCAACCGCAGTATCTACGTCCACTCTCTTCTATACTGGGTGGCAACGATCTGCGCCGCCCTGACCCTGCTTCCCTCCTGGCTTTATGCCCGGAATAGAAAGCTGAAGGAAACCGATCTGGAACTGGCGGCCCAGAAAGGCTCTGCCCGCGTACTCCGCAGATATATGCGCCAGGCGGACCAATCAACCCAAAACGCTTCCCCCGATTTCTACCCCCAGGCGGAGCATGGTCTAATGCGCTACCTGAGCGATAAATACCGCATCCCGCACAGGTTCTCCACAGCTGAAAAGCTTTATCAACTACAGATGAAAGGCCTGGACAGCGCTTTGATCACTGAGCTGGAGGAGTTTCTCAACCGCTGCCAGCAGGCCCGTTTCATGCCGGGGGGGTTCAACAGGGAGCAAGTGTCAGAGGACATGGAAACTTTAAAAAAGATCATCAGGGTGTTTTTCCGCCAGCCCAGAAAGGCCGGTATGCCTGTGCGGGGTAATTATGAATAAGCTTTTGAACAGATTGGTGATTCTGGCAGCCTTGCTGGCTGTGCTTGGGGTTACACTGCCGGCGGCGGAAGCTGATTCGCTCGCCCGGATATCCGCCCTGCAGGCGGATCTGCTGAAACAGCTCAGTTCCGGTGTGTCCAATCCGGATCTCTACAACCAGCTGGGGCTGAGTTATTACAAACAGGGCGAGGCCGGCCAGGCCATGCTTTATTTCCTGCGGGCCCTGCGCCTGAACAGCAACCACCGCGAAGCGAGAAACAACCACACGTACGTGCTGGCCAAATCCGCCGACAGGGAACTCTACGGCGAGCCTGATTTTATAGGGAACCTGTTTAGGGGCATATTGGATTTCTTCAGCCTGAACCTGTTGGCCGTGCTGACGCTGATCATGCTGCTGCTCACAACGGGCTGCCTGCATTGGCTGATGCACCTGCCGCCGGACCGGGAACGCAATGTGCCGGTGCTCTGGCTCTTGATCACAGGATTTCTGCTGCTGACCTTTGGAGTGATGCTGGGACTCAAGTACCACCTTTTCCAGGATTCCAGCAAGGCAGTCGTCATGGAAAAACAGCTGGAAGGTTTTGGCGGTCCCGGCTCCGAGTTCGGCAAACTGTTCACCGTAAACGAAGCCCTGGTCGTTCACATCGACCGGACGGACAAGGACTGGGCGCTGATCACCCTGCCCAACGGCGGAGCCGGCTGGGTGCAGACGTCAGGCCTGGAACGGGTGAAGCCTTGACTCCCGGATTGGATAGCCAGGTCTTTCCAATGATAAGGAACGGCCAATGAAACAAAAGGGCTTGCCCCCGATCATTTCTCCGGATGACTCCTGGAAATGGAAATACCTGATCAGCAGGATGGAAGAGGTTTTAGGCCTCTTCAATTACAAAGAGATCAGGCTGCCCGTCCTGCAGGACAGCATCCTGCTCACCAAAGGCATAACGGCCCTGCTGGAACCCGAAGAGGAAAAGCACATCAATGGGCAGTTACTGAGCCTGGCTCAGACTGAGGAGACTGCCGCCAAGATCTGCCTGCGGCCAGAAGGCACCATTAACATCATCCATTATGTAGCCGCAGGCCACAGTCAGAACAGGATTCACCGCATCTTTTATCACGGCCCCATGTTCCGCAGAGACAGCGGCAACAGACCTGCCGAGTTTTATCAGCTGGGCGTGGAGTTGCTTGGCAGCGACAGCATCCTGAGCGAGAATGAGGTGATCAGCCTGGGCATGAAGATCTGCGATCAGCTGGGCTTGAAGGATGCCTGGCTGGAGATCGGCAGCTTCGGCTGCAATGCCTGCCGACCCAAGTACATAAAAGCCATGCGCCAGTATCTCCGCGAACAACAGGCAAACATCTGCGAGTCCTGCTACCAGGCCCTGAACCGCAATCCGCTGCAATCATCGGAATGCCTGGACCAAAGTTGCATTCTCACGCTAAGACAGGGGCCGCGGATACAGGAGCATCTGTGCTCCAAGTGCAAGGCGAATTTCCTGCGCGTAAAACAGATCCAAGCCAATCTCGGCAACAACTACAAGGTCAATCATAACCTCATAAAAAATTACGCTTACTATAACGAGACAGTATTCAATTTCGTGCTGCCCGCCACCGGCAGGACCGAGATCATCGGCGGAGGCGGACGGTATGACTACCTATCCAATCAGATCACAAAAAAACAGATTCCAGCAGTGGGATTCTATTTCAATCTTGACCTGCTGTATGAGATTCTGCAGCGCCGTCACCTCTTCCACGACCAAGCCCAGCCCTTCAAGGTATATGTCTGTTCCCAGTCAAAGGAGACTGAGATCATCCTGCTCCAGACAGTACAGGAATTGTACCAGAAAGGCATCTCCACCGTGATCAGTTCCGACCAGGCGGATACGGAGACAGAGACAAGCTTAGCCTTGAAAAACGGATGCCAGGCCATGGTGGTACTCAAATCGGAAAACCTGAGGGAAGGCAAGGTGCTTTTGAAGAACCTGATGAAGGATAAGCAGTCCTATGTTCTGCTGTCTGAACTGCTGCCGGAGATCAGCCTGATCAGGAAAACTGCCTTGCGGGCTACCTGATTTCAACCTCCTCCGCTTCCTGCCCGTAGATCTCCCTGAACCGCACCGCGTCAATATCGATGGGTTTTCCCCTGTAAACAGCCAGGCCGTCCTTCAGGGCCAGGACCTGGGTGCCATATTTGCGGGCCAGGGACAGAAAATGCAGAGAACAGATCACGGTGATGCCGTCCTTGGCATTGAGTTCCCCCAGGTATTGCATGATACTGTCCGCCGTGGCGGGATCGAGGCTGGCGACCGGTTCGTCCGCCAGGATGAGCTGGGGTTCCTGCATCAGGGCTCGGGCAATGGCCACCCTCTGCTGCTGGCCTCCGGAGAGCCTTTTCACTTTCTGAGCCGCGAAGTTGGTCAGCCCCACCCGTTGCAGGCAGTGCATGGCCATTTCCCGGTCACGGTGGTTGAACTCGGCCAGGGGAGAGTGATAGCCCAGGCGCCCGGTCAGGACATTGGTCAATACGGAGAGGTTTTTCACCAGGTTGAACTGTTGGAATATCATTCCGATCCGGCTGCGGATCTGCCTCAAGCCCGCATGGCTGGCAGAGAGGACATTCTCTCCGGCAAAGGTGATCTCGCCTTGGGTGGGCTCCACCAAACGGTTGATGCAGCGCAGGAGGGTGGATTTGCCTGATCCGGAGAGACCCAGCAGGATTAGGAACTCCCCCTTTTCCACCTGCAGCGAGATATCCCGCAGAGCCCAGGACTTGCCGTCGTAGCTTTTGCTCAGGCCTTGTATGGTTAAGAGCATGGGGCCGAAAGTCACTTCAGAAAATCGGCGGGGCTCATCCCCAACGCCTGCAGAGCCTCCCTGACAACATTGTAGTCCTCGTCAGCGGCATCGTTCAGCCCGTCTATGTCATATAGCTCTTTCATCACTTTCTTGCCTTCGGCAGTGGCCACGAAGCGTTTCAGCGTATTGACTATCTTGTCCTGCATGCCTTTTGGCATGTCCTTGCGCATGGTGACAGTGTCATTGGGGATCCAGTCAGTGTATCCGATGATGGACACCTTTTCCAGGACGTCGGGATAGGTCTCGATCAGTTTCAGCCTTGCATCCTGAGGGACTCCGCTCTGGTCTGGAGGAGACCAGTAGGTGCAGCCGACATCCGCCCTGCCGCTGTAAACCGCCAGCACGGCCTGGGGATGGCCGCCGGCAAAGAAATATTCCCCGGGCTTGATGCCCTTGCTTTGCAGGATGGCGGACGGGTAGATGTACCCGGAGGTGGATGCCGCGTCCGTGTAGGCGATCACCTTGCCCTCGACGTCCTCCAGCTTTTCCAGCTTGCTGTCCGTCCGGGCGATGAACTGCCCCCGGTACTTGTCCAGGCTGTTCCGGACCGTCATCAGCCTCACCACCGCGCCGTATTTCTCGTGGGCCAGGATGTAGGCATAGGTGGCCAGCCAGGCGATATCGGCCTCGCCGGTGCCCATGGCTTCGATCACGGCCGCGTAGCTGGTGGGGACCGCCACTTTGA
>JAXDBS010000084.1:0-3285 GCA_034678545.1 Cloacimonadaceae bacterium (SeqCode)
ACGACCTACCTGAAAGGGAACTTAACCGTGGCTTCCGGCGGGGCCTGCCACTTCACGGCGGGCACCTTGAGCTTGGAGGGCAGCTCTGCCACTGACCTGACCTTCACGGACGCCGGCTCCTACCTGAACCACCTGACTATCGAAAAGAGCGGCGGCATCAACGTGAACCTGCTCAGCTATCTGGATGTAAACGGCAACCTGACCATCAGCAACGGCTTCCTTATTTCCAACTCCCAGCCCATCAGCGTGGGGGGCAACTGGAACAATCCCGCCGGAGCCGGAAACTTTCTGGAAGGCACAAGCACAGTGACTCTGGACGGCTCTCTATCCGGTACAATCTCCACCGAATTTTTCTACACGCTGCGCCTGGACAAAAACGCTGCCACCATGTCCAACCTGCCCGGCAGCACGGTCAGCGCCCAATACTATGACTGGGAAAACGGCAACCTCACCGTGAACGGCGGCCTGGTGGTCCTGCAGAACCTGCTTGACCCCGGCATCTACGGAAACGTCACTGTAACTGCCGGAAATCTGGAACTTTACCAGAACGCTGCCACAAACAACCTCTGCGGCAATTTTTCCATCTCCGGCGGCAGCTGCGAAATCTACAGTCCCAACGCCTACCTGACGGTTGGCTCAGCCAGCGCCGCTTCCTTCACCGTCTCCGGAGGCACCCTGGACATCAGCGGCCCCGGCCTGCGCATCTGGAGCGGTTACACCCTCACGGCCGGCCTGACCGGCGGGACCATCCGCCTGAACGGTAACTTTGACTGCTCCAGGAATGATTTTACCCCTTCCGGAGCCTGCAATATGGAATTCTACGGCTCCGTGAACAAAGCCGTCACCTTTACCTATCCCGCCTCCAGCCATATGCCCGGACTGATTGTGAACAAGGGAACCGGCAGGCTTACCCAGTGCAGCGGAGTGCGCTATTTTGGCAACCTCACCATCAGTTCCGGCAACCTGTACGCCTCTGGCAACTGGGAACTGAAAGGCAATTTCACCAACAATGCCGGCTCCGGAGGACTGACCGGTTTCGGGACTCTCACTTTAAACGGTTCGGGTGTGACCCAATACATCAGCGGCAGGACCACGTTTGACAAGGTCATTGAATCCATCACAGGCGGCTCCCTGGACTGCGCCAGCCCTGTCACTTTCAGCCAGGAACTGACCCTCAACCATAACGCCGTCTTCCATGACTCCCTTACCGTTAACGGTAACTTCTACAACGACTATGCAACGGTCATTAATCTATATGGAGGGCATAACCGCATCCATAACTATTATGGCCCGGCGACTCTCAATCTGCCTGCCGGTGTATATCTGCTGGTTGATAACTTCGCAGACACAGGCGGGATGCGCGGCATTTATAATGTCAGCGGCGGCCATCTGGTCGGCACCCTGGCAGACAATATGTTCGGAGGCTATCTGGACGGCAGTCTGATCATTACCCAGAACGGCATCGTGGAACTGACCAATGGGATAAGGTTTCCCTCCCAGCTTCCCTCCTTTGATTTCCTGCTGTCCATGGATTCAGGCGAACTCATTCTGCACGGCAGCCTGACCATATTAAACAACACGCCCCCCTGTAACATCGATATTACCGGCGGTAAAATTACTACGGGCGACTTTGCCGATTACAAAGGCGTTTTTGACCCCGCCGGCGGCACGGTGGAGATTGCGGGCTCCGACGACGCAAGCATCTATCCGCATAACTCCAGCTGGTTTCATAACCTGGTGGTCAACCTTCCGGGCCATAATCTGGACATTTACAACAGTGCAACCTGCCATGTCAGGGGCAGTTTGACCATCCAGCAGGTCAACACCTGCAGAGTCTGGAAAGACCTGGAACTGATCAACTATGGCACGGGTGAAAGTGTCAATCTTGCCATTGCTGCCGGAAACCTGCAACTCTACCCCACCGTGAACCTGACCGTGTCAGGCACCACCGATATCCACGGCACCCTCACCATGGACAATGCCTGCGTTTTCAGCTGTGATTATGTCTCTGTCCAAAGCGGGGGAACCCTCAACACCAGCTGCACGACCGGCAATGTGGTTGGGAATTACCTTTACTCTTACTGCACGATCAACATCGAAAACGGCGGTACCCTGGCCGCCGGCCATACCCAGTTTTATGACCTGGGCCCCAATGGCATCTTCCTCAAACCCGGCTCAACGGTCGATGCCGCCAACAGCCTGAATTACTGCACCTTCTACGGTTACCCCTCAGTCGGCGCAAACCTGCTCACCCTCAACAACAGCCAGGATATCACAATAACAAGCGCCAAGTTCCCCTCCAACATCTGGAACGGTGCGCACAATGCTTGCAAGACAGTAAACGGCGGCAGTGTCAACTTCATCAACGCCTCAGGCGGCTACAGCGGGGCAGCTTGTGAACAGGACCCCTACGGGCGCATAAATTGGATCTCCGCCGGGCCGGACATCACAGCCATCGAGTACCTGCCCGCCACCAACAGCATCCGGCTGACCTGGGCCTATGATTACGGCCAAACGCCAATCGGCTACAATATCTACCGCGCTGCCTCTTCGGACGGGCCTTTCACCCTTGCCGGCACCACATCTTCCACCACTTGGTCGGAAGTGCTGCCCGGCACCCATTGCCTCTACCGGGTGACAGCCCTGCTGCCATAGGCACGGAGTTTACAAACAGCACAGATAATCATGATTATCTGATGAAGTCGCAGTCTGCCGCCCATGTTTCCGGCAGAGGCTTTTATTTTTTGCGCCTGCGCTCCTTGGGGGGAGGGTCAGGATTAATAAATCCCTGTTCAATAATCCAGTTGCGGGCTTTGAGGGCGATCTTTTCTTTTTCCGCATTGGCAACCGTGGCGCAGAATTCATCCAGTACGTACAGGAAACCGTCCCACGCTTCCAACTCGTCCGGGTGTGCGACATAGATCCAGAATAGCGTCTTTTTATAGTCTTTTTTTTAACGTCCCACCCCTAAAAATAGCACTTTGCCAGCTCGTACTGAGCTCCGAATACGCCGCCCCGGGCCGCTTTGCGCAGCCAATAGGCAGCCTTTTTCAGGTCCTGCTTGACGTTGGTCCCGTTCAGGTAACAGTCGCCCAGGGCTCAATAAGCGCTGTAATTGCCAATCCTGACCGCCCGCCTGAGCAGGCGCAGGGACTTGTGCACGTTTTTCTCCACTCCTGTGCCCCAATTGTAATAGCAGGACAGCTTGAACAGCGCGCCGGGGTGATCCTGGGCCGCGGCCAGTTCCAGGTAATGGATGCATTTGTCATATTCCCGCTCGCCAAA
>JAXDBS010000085.1:0-11336 GCA_034678545.1 Cloacimonadaceae bacterium (SeqCode)
CTGATAACATTCCCCAACTGCTGATCCTGAACAAAACTGACCAGATCGATCCTGTCTTCAACGGACTTTTGCAAAAGCGTTATCCCGACGCTGTCCTGCTCTCGGCCAAAAACGGTGATAACCTGGATGCTCTGACCCGGCGCATCAACGGGGAGTTGTTCCGCGCTATGGAATGCCGGGTGGTTATTCCCTTTGCGGAAGCCCGCCTGGTTTCGCGTTTGTATGAAACCGCCCAGGTCCTGTCCGAAGAATACCGGGAGGACGGCATCCTGCTGACCATTGTCATCAGCGGCGAGGAAAAGTACCTGTACGAAAAATACATTGTCCAATAGGCGGCAAGCCTGAGCGTGATGATCCAATATGCGTCTTTTTTTCCCGGGGCTTGCTTCCAGCCCGAATATTTCCCAAGTTCAACCTTGGCACTTCCCGGGTTTGGCCCGGGAAGTCCCCGGGAGGTTCCCGGGATGTACCCGGGCAGTAATTAAGGAAGAAAAAAATCGGGAGACACATTCGGCTTGACAGAAAAGCCGATCAGCAGAAAAAGGCTCTAGTTAAGCATCTTTAGCTCAGCTGGTAGAGCAACTGACTCTTAATCAGTGGGTCCGGGGTTCGAGTCCCCGAAGATGTACCAAATATACCGGTTGGGATGCCGCAGGTATTGCTGTTCTGCAATGGACGCATTCTGACAGAGATAAATAATTGTGCGGTAATTTGCTCTTTGCTCCGCCCCAAGAAATGTGCTAAAGTGCTTTTGGAAGCCGGCTTTAGCGCCGGCTTTTTTATAACATCAAGGAGTTATGCATGAATAAAAAGAACCCGCATAAGAATTCGCTTTACGGCGACTATGCCTTTACTTCGGAATCGGTTTCGGAAGGCCACCCGGACAAGCTGTGCGACCAGATCTCTGATGCCATACTGGACAAGTTCCTCAGGTCTGACCCTACTTCCCGCGTGGCCTGCGAGACCCTGGCCACGGCGAACCGGTTGATCATCGCCGGGGAGATCACTTCAGAAAATCATGTCGACATTGAAAAAGTCGCGCGCATGGTCATCCGGGAAATCGGATACGATCAACCCGGTATTGGTTTTGACGACAACTGCGAAATCACGAATCTGCTCCATCAGCAGGAAAGCGCCCTGCGCAGGATAGGCGAAAAGAAAGAGATCGGGGCCGGCGACCAGGGTCTGATGTTCGGTTATGCCTGCGACCAGACCAAGCACCTGATGCCCATTCCCATCGCCATGGCCCACAAGCTGCTGCAGAAACTCGCTGACGCCAGAAAGAACGGAGCCATCCCGGAACTGATGCCTGACGCCAAATCCCAGGTTACGTTCCGGTTCAAAAACAGGCTGCCGCGGGAGCTGACCACGATCGTTGTTTCGACCCATCACAAAAAACTGCGCCCCGATCAATTCAAAGACATGAAGGAAGCGATCAAGGCGTTGGTGGTAAAACCCTCCATAGAAGAGATCGAACGGGAAAGCATCCATCGTTTCGGAGTCAACAAATGCGTGATCAAGGTCAATCCATTGGGCAAATGGGAAGACGGGGGTCCCGCCTTTGACACCGGATTGACGGGACGCAAGATCATAGTGGATACCTATGGAGGCTGGGCTCAGCATGGAGGCGGAGCATTCTCCGGCAAGGACGCCACCAAGGTAGACCGCAGCGCTGCCTATATGGCCAGGCATATAGCCAAGAACATCGTGGCAGCAGGGATTGCCGCCGAATGCCTGATCCAGTTCAGTTTTGTCATCGGCGAAATCCGGCCTGTCTCCATAATGGTGCACACATACGGAAGCGGCAAGCTTGCCGATGGTGAGATCGAAAAGATCATAACCCGCAACTATGATCTCAGGGTGGGCGAGATCATCAATTATCTCAAACTCCGCAGACCTGTGTATCGCCAGACCGCCAGTTACGGTCATTTCGGCCGGCTGGACCTTGACCTGACCTGGGAAAAAGTGACCAAACTGGATTTCTAAAAAAAATGGATATGACTGAAACGCAAATCAGGACCGGGAATATGTCTGAAGATCTATACAGTAAAATGAAAAATGGCCGCTCCTTCTTTCTGATCGCAGGACCCTGTGTGATCGAAGATGAGGTTACGATGATGCAGACGGCTGAGTTCCTAAAGCGCGAAGCAGAACAACGTCACCTGACTCTCATCTTTAAAGCCTCTTTCCAGAAAGCCAACCGCACCTCTCCGCAATCCTACCGCGGACCCGGGCTGGATAAGGGATTGCGTTTGCTCCAGAAGATCAGGGACAGCTTTCAGACACCCATTCTGACCGACGTGCATGAATGTTCGGAGGTCTCCCCCGCCGCGGAAATCTGTGACGTGCTCCAGATCCCCGCCTTCCTTAGCAGGCAGACCTCTCTGATCGAGTGCGCAGGCCTGAGCGGCAAGATAGTAAACATCAAGAAAGGCCAATTCATGGCTCCCGAAGACATGGGACCCGCCGCCATGAAGGTTGCCTCCTGCGGCAATGATAAGATTCTGCTGACCGAGAGAGGCACGACCTTCGGCTATCATGACCTGGTGGTGGACTTCCGCAGTTTTTCCCTCCTACAACAGCTTGGATATCCGGTTGTTTATGACGTCACGCACAGCCTGCAGCAACCGTCAATTTCAACACAGTCCGGCGGCAGACCCGAGCTGGCGCCGATGATGGCAGCTGCCGCCATCGCCACAGGCTGCGTCAACGGACTCTTCATCGAAACACATCCTGAGCCGGGCAGAGCACTCAGCGACGCCGCCAGCATGATCCCACTGGAATATATTCCGGCTTTGCTGGAGCGCTGCCTCAGACTGCAAACCGGGAAGGACTGAAAGGATGAGAAAAGCGATAAAACCCGGCGTTGACTGGCAGGCAGTCAAGCTGGTCATTTTCGACTGTGACGGAGTACTGTCTGACGGTAAAATCATTTATGGCTTGCAAAACGGAATGGAAAAAATCGAGTTGAAGAACTTTAACGCCCATGACGGAATGGGTTTGACCCTGCTGCACCTGGCAGACATGATCCCTGCTGTAATCACGGGCCGGAGTTCGGCTGCCCTCTCGCAAAGGTGCAGGGATCTGCGCATCAAATTTGTTTTTCAGAAAGTGCAGAATAAACTGGCCAAGGCAGAACAGCTGATCGAGAAACTGGGACTACAGTGGAGCCAGACGGTTTACATGGGAGATGACTGGAATGACATCCCCTGCATGCAGAAAGCTGCTCTTTCAGCCTGTCCGGCAGATGCGCCCGAAGAGATCCGGAAACTGGCCGACCTGATTGTCCAGCACAGAGGCGGCGAAGGCGCAGCCCGCGATCTGATAGAGCATATTCTCAACAAAAAGGGCATTTATAACCAGGTGGTCGAAGCCTATCTTCAAGATATTTCGGACTGAACGAGCAACATGAGATACATTGCTTTTCTGTTGGTTTTTGCAACTGTTCTTGCCGCCTGTAACCAGAGCGTTCTGGACCAGGCCACGGAAACACTCAACCGGGGGCTGCCCGACGAAGCGAGCAAAAAAGTGAGCATCTATCAATACAAACAGGATAAGATAGATTACATATTAACCGCCGACAGGATAGAACGCTATTACGAGTCCCGCAAGCTGGATGCCTGGAAAGTCAAGATCATCACTTATGATGAAAACAAGCAGGCGCAAAGCTCAATAGTTGCCGACACCGCTTATGTAGACGAAGCCAGGAACCTCATCCAGGCACGCGGGAACGTGATCTTCGCCACACCAAACGGAACGATCAAATCCCGCGTAATCAACTGGGACCGCAACATTGATGAGATCTTCTGTCCCGAACAGGTAACTCTGATCCGGGGAGAAAACACGCTCAGGGGCAATGATCTGAGAACAAATTCCTATATCAGCTATGCTGAGATGACAGACATCACCGCTGAAGGCACTGTGACACGAGATGAGATTGACTGGTAAGATATGCTGCCTGGCTTTGGCCTTGTTCGCACCTGCAATTGCCGCATTAGCAGCCGCTCCCGGCATGCAGCCCCTAAGCAATGAGAGGTTCCGCCTCATTCACGCCGACAAGCTTTTCCTGAGCAACCTGGACCAGGAAAACGTCCTGGAGCTGTTTGGCAATGTTCATTTCTTCTATGGACAAACGGAATTTTTCAGCAACCGGGCCATGATCTATGACACTCAGAAGATAGCCCGTTTGATAGGGTCAGTGCGTGTTAGCAACGACACACTCATGGTAACGGCTGACAGCATAGCGTATTATCGTATCCCCAATCTGCTTAACATGGGTGGCAATGTCGTCATCACGGAGCAGAAGGATAAGGATAGGGTGTTTAACCGCATCACCTGCGACAGAGGTAGTTATGACAAAGCCAACGAGGTGATCACCTCGGCAGGGCGGGTCACAGGTTACAGCGAGACCGAAAAAGCCCGGGCCAAATGCAACTTTGCCTATTGGGACAGGAAGAACGGCTATGGATACCTGATCGAACAGCCAGAACTGTGGTCCGAGGGACAGGACACGCTTTATGTGAGGTCCGAGAAGATGGAGTTTTTTGATACCGATCACAGAATCATAGCGACATTCAACGTTTTGGCAAAGTCGAAGGATTATAGCGCGACCAGCGATTTTCTGCTCTATTTCCTCAATGAAGACAAAGCGATATTCCAGGGCAAGCCAAACTTCAGTTCAGATTACGCTGACGCCTCTGCCACAGAATTCCATCTTTATTTCAGCGAAAGAAAGCTCAACCGGGCAGAACTAAAGGACAGCTGCCTGGTATGGTTCGCCCAGGAAAAAGGGAACGCCAAGACCAATTGGGTGAAGGCCAAATACATTGCCATGGAAATTGAGAATGATTACCTGCAGGAATTTGAGGCGGAGAGCGAAGTTACCTATTTTTACAATCAGGCCAAGCAGGAAGATAAGGACATGTTTTCCAACGATGCGTCCGGAGATTTTTTATCAGCTCATTTTCAGAAAGACGGCAGGCTTGCCACCCTGAGCATGAAAAACAGGGTGAAGGGAATTTACCGTTTTGAAAACAATCCCTAAGACCTGTATTTACTCTTGCCGCTCAAAATAATACAAGCTCTTGTCCGCATCCAGCCAGGAGTAATGAACCTGGCCGATGTAGATCGTGTGGTCTCCGCTCAGGATTTGCGTTATCACCTCGCATTCCATGGTAACCACACTCTGAATAAGGACCGGCAGCTTATGCAGCTTGCCGGGAAAATACTCAACTTTGCCTTCCTTGAACTTATCCATTTCCCTGCCTGAGTTGGAGCCGGCCAGATTGCAGAGAGGATGCAGTTCGGGGCCGGGAAAAACAAGGTTGAAAAACCGGTTCGCCTCCAGGCATTCTTTGGAGAAACGGGAATTACCGATCGAGATGGCAAACATCGGCGGTTGGATTGAGGTGCGCATGAACCACTCCAAGGTGATCAGGTTGTATCCGCCCAGAGGTTTCTCCGTTACAGCCAAAATGACCTTGGCGGGAAGATGTATCCTCGAATAGGCATTAGGGAATGCTGTCTGCTGCATCATATTCTTCTCCCAATCAATCATAATCAAGCCTGTCCATCCATATCCAGCTGCCAGAAATTTGGCAGAATATCATTGACATAAATACCATTCCCAAGAGATTATGAATATTGTCAATCAGGATCAGAAGGCAACAATGATCTTATCACAACAGCAAAGGAGTTAAGATGAGAAAATCAGCGATCATCATGCTAATCGCAGTGATGGCATTGACCATGTCATGCGGGAAGAAGGATTCTTCAGCCAATACAATTTCATTCTGGCATGGCCTGGGGGGGCCTTTGGGAGACGCCTTGAACGAGATGGTGAATGAATACAACAAGACAAATCCCGGCATGAAAGTCGTGCTGAATCCCGTAAGTACCTACGAAGCGTTATCCCAGAAATTAATGGCATCGATCCAAACTGACAAACAGCCAGATATTGCCCAGGTATACGAAAGCTGGACAGCCAAGTTTATCGAAGCTGACAAGATAGTTCCGATCCAGGATTTGATAGCCGCCGATAATGATTTTACGGACAAGAAACTGGAGGATTTTTACCCTGTTTTTATCACGAGCAATACATTCGACGGAAAGCTGATGACCTTCCCCTTCAATAAGAGCGTGCGCATGATTTTTTACAACAAGGATGCTTTTGTGAGAGCCGACCTCGATCCCAACCGGCCCCCAGCTGACTGGAATGCTTTCCGGACCTATTGCCGCACCTTTACCAAGGATACCGACGGCGACAAAAAGCCTGACACCTTCGGAACGAATTACGCCCCCGCAGCCTGGCAATTCATTAATCTGCTTTATCAGGCCGGCGGGAGAATTCTTGACGAAAATGGCCAAGTGGTGATAAATAAGGCTCCCGGAGTGGAAGCACTGACCTTCATAACCGATCTGATCAACAAGGATAAAACAGTCTATACCGTTTCAGGTTATGAAGGGCAGAATGATTTTTTGGCATCCAAGGTATTCATGTATGAAGGCAGCAGCGTCAGCATCACCCACATGAAACAGCAGACCATAAACTTCAACATGGGATACGCGGCGCTACCGACATTCAGGACCGATAAAAGCGCTATCAGCGGCACCAACATTGCTGTTTTCCGCAATAAAGACAAGGCAAAGGAAAAGGCTGCCTGGGACTTCATCAAATGGTTTACCAGTACCGAACAAACAGCCAGGTGGAGCGCTCTGACCAATTACATGCCTGTCCGTAAAAGTGCCATGCAGACCAAGACCATGCAGGACTTGCTGGCTGCCCACCCCCAATACAAAGATGTTTATGCCCAATTGGACCATGCCGTAACAGAACCACAAATCCCCGAGTGGTTCACCATGCGCCCGGAGCTGGAAAAGACAATCGAAATGGCGCTATTGGGCAAAAAGACACCCAAGCAAGCAATTGATGATTTTGCCAAGATGCTGTCCGACGCCATAGCCGCCAACAAAGAGAACTAGAATCATAAGATTACACGGCCGAAGCCGGGATTCTATCTCCCGGCTTTTTTATTGCGCCTCAGAAACATTAACAGGAGTCAATGAACAACATGCATAGGTATGACCGTTTTTTATCATAGGAATCAACGAATAAGTAAAAAAAGCCCTCTTAAAGAGGGCTTCGCATTAGGGGTGATGGCTATATGATTATTTTTTTACCACCGGTTTAGCCTTGGGCTTTGGTTTTGCCTTGGGCTTCGCGACCGGTTTAGCCTTGGGTTTTACGACCGGTTTGGCTTTCGGTTTCGCCACCGGTTTGGCTTTGGGTTTCGCCACCGGCTTGGCTTTGGGTTTGGCCACCGGTTTGGCTTTGGGTTTCGCCACCGGCTTGGCTTTCGGTTTCGCCACCGGCTTGGCTTTCGGTTTCGCTACCGGTTTGGCTTTTGGCTTAGCCACCGGCTTGGCTTTCGGTTTTACAGCGGGTTTCGGTTTGACAACAGGCTTTGCTTTTGGCTTAGCGTTCATATTTACTCCTTTACCCCTCTTGCTTTATTTATTCTAGCTGCGCAGACCTTAATATGAATCCCGCAGCGAACATCTGGGCATCACCATCGTTTTACACAGTAATTGTTTAGTGCTCTAACTATTTGTCAACAAAAAATTATCAGGCAGCTGTAACATATTGTATTCAATACATATACCAAAACGAGCCGCGTATGTTTTTTCTGTAATCTGAGAACTGACTGGCGAAAAAAACCGCATATGATTTTATGTTTTACAGTTATCGCGCATCACCTCATCAGATTTTGTGCTTGTTAATTGAAAAATCATTGAAAGCTTATCTGACGCGGATCTAGCCGGGCAATATAGATGGTCATGACAGAGATAAGGAAAAGACAACCGACCAATAATGACATCATGAATTGTATCACAGTGAAATATCTGATAATGGTTTTTATTTCCCAGAAGACGAGTCCGAATCCTCCACATTTGTAAATGATAACTCACTCCGAATTATCCACAACCTCAGCCGTGGTCAATCTTTTTTCAAGCTCAGTATAAGCTCATATACAAAGAGCTGCATGCTACATCAGGAGCAATGAAGATTTACAGGTGTTAATTATGAAACCAACGGGGATGCGGCTTGACAAAAAACTGGCCGGAGTGAATTTTGGAATGGCTGATCAAGGAGAAGGATGAATAAATTGCTGAACAGAATACATATCCTCAGTGAAGATGTGCGCAATAAAATTGCAGCCGGAGAAGTGATAGAAAGGCCAGTTTCCGTGATCAAGGAACTAGTCGAAAACGCACTCGACGCTAAAGCCACTATCCTGACCGTGTCAATTGAAAATGGCGGGAAAGATTCCATTCAGGTTTCAGATAACGGCATCGGCATGAATGCTGACGACGCGTTACTCGCCTTTGAGCGGCATTCCACAAGCAAAATCAGGACAGTCGCCGATATAACGCATATTGAATCGCTGGGCTTTCGCGGCGAAGCTCTGCCCAGTATTGCCGCAGTCAGCAGATTGACATTGATCAGCAGATCGTCTTCGGACACCACGGCTACTCAGATTGACTTTTCTGATGGCCGTTTGATTGAAGTCAAACAAACATCGGCAAATCCCGGAACCGAAGTAACTGTGCGGGGGTTGTTCAAAAATCTTCCAGCCCGCCGCAAGTTCCTCCGGTCAGAAGACACCGAACTTAAGCACATATTAAAGTATTTTCATTATCAATCCCTTCTATATCCGGAGATCACCTTCCGCTTGATTGTGGATGGGAAAGAAAAACTGCATTACAAGCAGGCTGGAGATATTCAATCACGCATGGCGGATGTCTTTGGCAGCAGATTTTTCGAGCTTGATATCATTCCTTTGAACGAAAGTCAGAATGGACTTGCCGTCAGCGGCTACATTTGCGGTTTGGAAGAAAACAAATCAAATCTCTGGGTTGACCGCTACATTTTTATCAACGGCCGCTTCATTAATGACAGAACAATCTATCACAGTATCAAAAAGGCATATGCACCTTTTATCACCAAGACACGAATATGGGCTCAAGGTTCCACACCCCCTTATATTCTATTTTTCAATCTTCCTCCAGAACTGATCGATTTTAATGTGCATCCTGCTAAGCTGGAAGTGCGTTTCCGAGATCAGCAGTTGGTACATGCATTTGTAAAAAACTCCATAACCCGAGCTCTGAGCCGGTATGAAGAAGAGAAATTCGAGAGCGCTAAAAAGAAATTTCACCATGCCTCGGCAGTGGAGAAGGCGACATATGTGGAACGCGAGATATATAAAAGCCGAATAGATATTCCCCGCTTTGCCGATTATAAAAAAGAACGGGGAAACATGTATCAACCTGAGTTGTTTAGAAGAGAAGATCAAACACAAGTAACAATGCCCTTTGTCAAT
This sequence comes from Cloacimonadaceae bacterium (SeqCode), assembly GCA_034678545.1. Taxonomy (GTDB): domain Bacteria; phylum Cloacimonadota; class Cloacimonadia; order Cloacimonadales; family Cloacimonadaceae; genus UBA5614. The sequence continues at coordinate 9,384 of JAXDBS010000085.1, forward strand.
CCGGATAAAAAAGCCGATGAGTCGCAGCAGGAAATCTTACCCGACTTGCCAAATGATTCCATATCACTACCTTTGCTTGCGCGCGAGGAAGAAGATTATGTCAATCCCTGGCAACTGCACAGCAGTTACATCTTGATTCAGGTGGAGGATGGATTAGTAGTGATTGATCAACACGCTGCGCATGAGCGCATCATCTATGAAAAGATGATTCACCGTACGGCAGGTGCTCCGGCAGTCCGGCAGAAGCTTATCTTTCCGCTGGTGATCGATATTCCTCCTTTTATCCTGCCGCTTATACAGGGACAACTCGAGGCGAACATACCTCTGCTCGAAAAGACCGGATTTGCCCTGAAAAAATTCAGCGGTACATCTGTAGTGATAGAAGAAATTCCAGCTGAGCTAGATGACTGGCAAGGCGGTAAGATCTTCATAGAGATCCTCAAACAACTTCAGGAAGAGCTGGAAGAAAACAAGGATTTCCGTGACAGCCTGGCGAAATCCATAGCCTGCAAGGCCGCTATTAAAGCGGGCCAACCTCTAACAAGAAAAGCAATGCTAAGCCTTATCAACGACCTGTTTGCCTGCCAGACCCCATATTTCTGTCCACACGGAAGACCACTGATGATAAAACTGACCATGCAGGAATTTGAAAAGCGCTTTAAACGCGTGCTATGATACCTCTTATCATCATCGAAGGCGCTACAGCTTCCGGCAAATCAGAATTTGCCCTCCAACTGGCTCTCCACTTCGGTACTGAAATCATATCCGCCGATTCCAGGCAGGTGTATAAGTTACTTGATATCGGTACAGCCAAACCATCTTCTGCCGCGCTGAATGCCGTTAAACATCACTTGATAGGGATCATCGATCCGGACGAATCCTTTAACGCAGGCCGTTTTGTCAGAGCGGCCTCCGAAATCATCAAGGGGCTTAACAAGAAAGGGATGATCCCGATTGTTTGCGGCGGGACAGGATTATATGTAAAAGCCTTGGTAGAGGGGATATTTCCCGATAACGGCCACAACCAGGAGATCAGAACCGAGTTGGAACATCAATACTCAGCACATGGACTCGGATTTTTATATTCAGAATTGAAGAAGACCGATCCTGAAAGCGCAGCACGGATAAGCAGCAACGATAAACAGCGCATCATTCGCGCTTTAGAGGTAATCCAAAAAAGCGGCACCACTCTCAGCGAACACTGGAAGAAACAGAACCGCTCTTCAGATTTCTTGGCATATAGAATTCTACTTGTAGAAGACCGCTCCAAACTGTATGCAAAGATCGATGACCGAGTACAAAAAATGCTTGCGGCCGGTTTGTTAGATGAGATCAGATCAATCTTGGACAAAGGTTACAACTGGCTTGATCCGGGTTTGAAAAGTGTCGGCTATAAAGAGTTTCGCCCACTGATAGATAATGAATCAACAATGGACTTCTGTATATCTAAAGCCTGCCAACATACACGGAATTATGCCAAGCGGCAGGTAACCTGGTACAGAAAGTACAAATATCATTTGGCAGGAAGCCCATCCTCGATTAATATAGATTATGTCAGGAATGCGGTGATGCGCTATTTCGGCAGTATATTTCCGGGGAATTGAATGGAACTAGTTGCTAAAATATATGACTGGAACATCTATAAGACAGAGCTTGATTTCGAGGAGAGTATTATCAGTTATGTATATAATGATGATAATCCCCTTGAGATCCGGGCATTGGCAATCAACCGGCTTGTAGACCGTTATCTGTTACTCAAAGAGGCTATCGACAAGGGAACAGAGGTATCAGACGAGGAAATTGACAATGCCATAATGGAATTGTTAGACCGATGTGATTCTCCTGTTGTATCAATACTTATAGACCGTTTTGGCAGAGGCGACCAGTTAGAACAAATCATCAGGACACATCTGATGATTTCCAAATACATCAGTTCGTTGGAAACAAACTTAA
>JAXDBS010000086.1:0-7387 GCA_034678545.1 Cloacimonadaceae bacterium (SeqCode)
TCCCAGGGAGTTGACTGCCGGCGGGAGGTTCTCCTCCGGGTTGGCCACACCGTTGTATACGACTTCGACCTCGTTGGAAGGCGCGCCATCCCCCACTGAATAGACCGGTCTCACATAATAATGATAGGTGCCGACTTCGGCCAGGGACTCGGACCAGGTGGCGGAGTAGGACTGCCCCATCAGCTGGTAGGGGTGATCCCCAAAGCTGCGATATATATTATAGCTCAGCACCTCGTACTCTCCGGGAACCGGGGGAGCCCAAGTCAGATGCACGGTTGAGTCGTTGACGGCCATGGAATACTCCAGTCCGGAGGGCGGGGCCAGATAATCCAGATCGAAGTTGAAGCTATAGGCCAGCTGCCCCGGGGACAGGGAAAATTCGGGAGAATCCATAGAGGTGTGATACGGCAGGCCGGCAGTGAGACTATGGGCACCCTGAGGCAGGAACATGCTGTATTGACCGGCTGTATTGGGATGCGTCACGAGCCCGCTGCTGCTGCGCACCCTGACTCCTGTCAGGTCCTGTCCTGAATCCAAGGTTACCAGGCCGGAGGCGATCCCGGGCGGTATGAAGTAACCCGATATCATCACGTCGTCAATGAACCAGCCGGTGCCCTGCACCGAGGCGTTCGAGCCGAAGCGCCAGCGGAGGATCACATTCTGGCCGGCATAGCTGTTAAGGTTGAAAGTGGCCTGGGCCCAGTTGACAACGTTGGTGTAACCCTGTTCGCCCAGGGAACTGATCGTAAAGGAAGTGTTATAGCCGCCCACGGGGTAGAGCACTGTCCACATGGAACCGCTGTCAGCGGAAATGCTGACATTGCCGCCGTCCCAGTAATTCTGGCAGGAGATCATGTGCCAGAAGGTCAGGGTCGCGCTGTCGCCCAGCGCGATGACAGGCGTGGTCAGGATGTACATGGCATTGTTGTTGTACTGGCCGGTCAGGTTGGTGGCCCAAAGCTTGCTGCCCGAATGAGGCGCGGTCTGTTGGGGCGTGCCGTGAGCCCAGCCGGATTGGGAAACGAAATATCCGTCGGTCGCTTCCATGTCCAGAACCATGCCGCCGGTGCCGAAGCCGATGTTGAAGTTCTGATTTACGGCCGGGGCGTCGGCGCTGGTCAGGGAAAAGCTGAAGGGCACGTTCGTGCCGGCCGGCAGGCTGGAATTAACCTGGACCGGGAAAGCAAACTGGAAGGTCTCCCCCGCCGCCAGCGCCGGTATCTGCAAGGTCGGGGTGGTTATGTTCACTTCGGACTGGGTGGTGGAAAGCGTTCCGGTCAAGCCATGCGCGTCCACCGGTGAGGTATTCTTAGCCTGCACTATCAGAGTCACTGATTCGCCCGGGTCGGCAACGCCGTTATTATTACCGGCCATGTCATTGATGAGGAAGGAGGCGAACCCCACTTCCGGTTTCTCCACGCTCAGGTTAAACGTCCGCGTCCAGAAATAGGTGCCGGTCGTGATCTGCAGGCTGAAGCCGAGCTGCTGACCGTCCGGGCAGTCACCCGATACGGAAAAGCGGAAGGGGACAATGTTGCTTCCCAGCTGCTCTCCAGGTATGGGGGCGTAGGATGACGCGTTGTCGAGGACAGTGACATAGGGGCTGGTTGAGGAAAGAGTCGTATTGATCTCCTGAGCGGTCTGCTCGCCGATGTTGATCAGGGATACATACAGGTCGACCGTTTCGCCGGGTTCCAGAACGTTGTTGTTGTTGTCCAGGACAAGGGCGTTGTCATACAACAGGTGCGGCGTATAATGATAAACCGGCATGTTGGTTATGTACAGAGCTTTCTGGTTGCCCAGCGGCGCGGCGGCAGTGGGATACGTGTTGTTGAAGGAATATTCCAGGCCGATGGTCTGAGAGGCATTCTGGATCCCTATGGTGCTGTAGTTGCCGCTGTACTCGTTACCGGAACCCCCTGTGTCAACATTGTTGAAAGTATGGTACTGGATCTTGATGGGGCCGTCCCCCAGAGTGGTGGGGTAATACACAGGATCGTGCAGGATAACCTGGAATGTTTCAGTAGCCGTCTGAACATATCCGTTCTTGCAGTTGTGCCATTCCACGATAAAACGGTGGTTGTTCTCGTCGTACCATTTATAGACTCCGCCGCCGGTCGTGATCAGGTCATCCCAGAAGGGCGCGATCAGCGGACTGGGGGCTCCCCCGCCGCCGGAAACGCCGCCCGGCAAATGGAAATTCCTGTAGTTGCCGTTCTCGGTTACGCCCATGGTGATGAAGCCGTTGCTGCAGACAGTGATCTGGTTGTATTCCTCGCCGTAGAACCTGAAAGTAAAGGGAAGATTCACCACGCCCAGGGACTGAGCGCCGACCGTATCCCCTTCGTCGGATGAGGACCCCGTATCGCTCAGATTGAGCGAGGTACCGGGACCGCCAGCTGAGGGCGAGATTTCCACCCATTCGTATACGGGGCAGTCTTCATATCCGGTATCCGTGATGTCATAGATCACATAGCCGTATGCGTCCGGGCCAAGGGGGTCGGTGGAGGCCACCTGGCCGACCGTGACCGAAAAATCCATCCACTGCACAAAGCCTGCGGCGTTGTAAAGCCTGAGGCGCAGCGGGATGACCATGCCGGGCAGCATTTCCGCCCTGCCCCTCAGCTGGTACTGGTCGGCCGCCGACACAGCCTGGGTCCCGACTGCCAGATTGCCGAAAAAGCCCGTGTCGTCCATCACCTGGATCAGGTCGTTGAGGGTGACGAGCTGGCCGTACAGATCGTTGACCGGCACCGTGCCGTTGTTCTTGACCGTGATGCTGAAAGTCACCGTTTCGTCGGGATCGAGAATCTGGTTATTGGTATCCGACACCTGGCTGGAAACGTAGTTCATAAAGGCGTCCGTCACTGTGACATAGTCAGGGTAAACATAGGAATTTCCGCTTCCGTCAGTCAGCATCAGATCAAACCTGACCACTGTGTTGTTGGGGCAGGCGGGAGAGATCTGCACCTGGACCGGAATCAGGGAGTAGTTGGCCGCGCCCGCGTCCACAGTGGTAAAATTCACGGTGTTGCTGTCCAGGGTTACATGCGGATTGTCCGAACTGACTGTTCCCGTTACGCTGCTGATCTGGCTGATAGTGGTATTGCGGACGCAGAACAATATCTCCAGGGTCTCGCCGCTGTTGGCTGAATAGTTGCCGTTACCGGAGGAGCCGCCTATGTTATCGTCGTCGATCATGGGCTGGCTGGCCACCAGCGAACCGGCGCCATAGATGCTGATCGTCTGTTGCAGCGGTTTGAATTCATGTTTGGAGACAGTTATCACTGCCTGTCCGCTGTTCAGCGGCGTATTCAAAAACAGGACCGCGTGGCCCGCCCCATCCGTGTAGCCTCGGGCCAGGATGAGGTTGCCCTGGCTGACCGTAACGCAGGCATTCTGGACCGGCTGGCCCGTCTGGTCAAGGATGACCAGGCCGAGATTGGCCATTCCCATGGGCAGGGAATCCGGAACGCTGGAAACGAAGGTGCCGGGGATGCCGGTATAGACTTCCATGGTTGGGTCACCCATCAGGTTGCACCAATGGGCAAAATACTTCACCGTATTGGGATGGGACTGGCTGTAAACGTTGTTAAGGACAAGTTTGCCGTTCAGCAGCGCTTCTCCCATGGTGCGCATCCCGTGGACTAAAATCCCGTTCCAGATCCCGAGGCAGAGCGCGTTGTTATACATCGTGTGCGTGCCTGATGTAGCCATGCCGATGGACGTCACCGCCCCTGCCGGGACCGAGACTGTGCCCAGCCGGATGAAGGCCTCGGTGTCCGAGGTCCCGCTGTAAAAGGTTCCGGTGGAACAGGTAATGATCACGGAATGCACCAGTTTGACCCCGTTGATCAGGTTGGGGGTGGGCTCCCAGCCGCTCATGTTTATATAGCCGCGGTAATTGAAAAAGCCTACACCCTGGTTTATCGCCTGGTTCATCTGGTCAACTGAAGGATTGTCACTGTAGAGTTCAGTGAAAGTGTAGTCCGGATTGGTTTGCAATCCGGCCTCCTTAATATACTTGTTGGTATACACGCAGGACTGGCCGGAGGGAGAAGTATCCCCCACGAGCAGCATTTTGTTCAGCCACTGGGCCGTACCCACGTTGATGTACCTTTCGTAGAAATATACCTTGGACAGGATGATATCGAGCTGGGATGTGTTTTCAGCCGAAATGCGCCCCAAAAAGACATCGCCCAGGTAATCGTTGCCGGCCAGGTGCTGGTACGGGTAATCACCCTGGCCGTTGTAGGTGGAAAAGTTTTCCGGCCAGGTCGGAACGGGGAACGAGCCGGAGGTGTCGCCGATCAGGACGATAAAGTCCGGCCGGGCGTTGACATCGTTGTAAATATTCTGGATGAAAGCCTTGATGGCGGCGTTGGTGGTTCCGGTGACGGCGGTGCTGACCAGCCTGACGTCAGCGCCCTTCTGCTTTTTCCAAAAGGCGAAATCACTGACCTTAGTCAGGAAAGTCTGGTCCGAGTAAGCGCCGTAGATCATCAGGTAGCGGGGCGGTGTATTGGCCATCAAAGCCCCCCGGTAGTCGCCGAAATTCAGGATCAGGGATTCGTATATATTGGCAAAGGCGGGGGAAATGGTCTGGGGGCCGGAGAGTTCATTGATCCCGGGAGCGCTTGAGAAATTGAGCCGGAACTGCACTTCCTCCCTGACTTCCAGTTGCCGCGTGGCGGCATTCCAGGCAAAGGGCCTGATCTGGATCGTGATCAGCCGGAAGTCGCGCAGGATCTGCGGATCGCTGTACTTGACCGTTTCCTGCGGATAGGTTTCGGCGCTGCGGTAAAAGGCATCATTGACCAACAGGTTCTTGGGGGGCTCTTCCCCGCCGTCGTCCTGAGAGGGATAGGGAATGATGTGTTCGATCATTTTGGTGCGGGCATTGAGTATTTCCACGCTCACCTGCCCGTGATTGGGGATGGCGACCATGGTGGCCATGACCGGCAGCTCGGGCAGTCCCGTCTCGGTCAGGTAGCCACCGTCGGCTACTCTGATCCGGTCCCAGGTTTTGCCTGAAGCCAGCTCTTTTTCAATTTCATACTCTGGCACCCGGAAGGTGATCACCATGGATCGGGAATCCCGGGTTCCCAGCGTGAAGGATTTGGCTGTGTCATTTCCCCAAAGGGAAAGGCAAACCATCTGCAGCAGAGCCGCAGCCATGATCAGCAGGGCTGTTTTTCTCATGTTTTTCCTCTCAAGACACAAGTTTAATATGTTGTAAAGAAAGCAATTCTCATTCCTGCTACTGAACTTTTTCCAGTTGCCTGTCGCTGTGCAGGATGCGGGTCTTTTTCTTCAGCCACCGGACCGACAGGTAAAAGGCGAGGCTCAGGCCGCCTAGAATCAGCCAATGAACTTCGGGATGCAATCTGCCAGCCGAGACATAATCCTGGAAAAACTCCACCGCCACGAAGGTCAGGATGGTACCGAAAATGGCGGAATTCTCCTGCCGCAACACCCGCAGCGGGCGGAAGCGGTATCTGGGGGATTGATAATTCTTCCAGCGCGGGAGCAGGCAGTTAACGCGCCCGGCGTATTCTCCGTAGGCCTCCCCGAACTTGGACTGTAGGAAGTCCTCCTCCGCCGCGATGATCCGCTCGTAATACAGCCAGTAGACAAATACGTAGATTCCGATCAGCCACCAGACCCGGCAGAACAGCGCGATCCCTGACCAGATCAAGAAATTGCCGATGTAGAGGGGGTGCCGGACCAGCGAGTAGAGCCCGGTCTGATTTATTTCGTCGGCCACCTGCTGCCTGGTATTGCGTCCGGAAGTCCGCTCCGCAGCATAACCCACCGCGATGATCCGGACGGTCTCTCCCAAGGCAGACAGCAGAAGGCACAACAAATCAAATAGAATGGATTCGGTCCCCAAAGTCTTCCTGTTCAGCCACATGGTGGGAAAAGCCATTCCCAATAAAATCAGCGGCAGATAGCTTCGGCGCCGGAACAGCCAGTTGCCCTGGCGCACCATCAGGTCAGTTATCTTCATGGAAATCTCCGACCCTGACAGCCTGCCTCACTGCATCAGGATAAACTAGAATTCGGGGTGCTGCCCTCTTTAATCCCGGGTTGCAAGCAAGGCTCATGAAGCCTTGCTTATCAATTTCAGTTTCATGATGAAAACCTTCCCGGCCGCCTGAAGAATCGGGTAGCAAATAACCGGACAAAAATAAACCCGGCCTGAAAACCGGGTTCAAGCCAGTCAGGTCATTGATTATAATAGAGAACCATCTCATAGGGATGGGGCCGGTTGGTCACCGCGTCATGTTCCTTGAGCTTGAGGGCAATGTAGCTTTCGATCAGCTCTTCATTGAAGACGCCGTTCTCGGTCAGGTAGCGGTGGTCGTCCCGCAAGGCCTGCATCGCTTCCCTGAGGTCGGCGGGGATGGAGGCGAGGGTGGCCTTTTTCTTCTCGGACCAGGCGAAGACGTTATCGTCAAAGGGGCCGAAATTGTGCTTGGCGGGATCGATCCTGTTTTTGATCCCGTCCAGGCCGGCCAGCAGCAGGGCGCTCATGGCCAGGTAAGGATTGCAGGTGGCGTCTCCGGTGCGGAATTCGAAGCGCTTGGATTCCCGGTCCGTCACATATTTGGGGATGCGGATGGCGGCGCTGCGGTTGGCCAGGCCGAAGAACAGCTTGACGGGAGCTTCGAAACCCGGCAGGAGCCGCTTGTATGAATTGGTGCTGGGATTGGTGAAGGCCACCACGCTGCGGCCGTGCTTCAGGATGCCGCCGATGAAATACAGGGCTTCCCGGGAGAGGTCAGCATAACCGCCCTTTTTGTAGAAAACGTTTCTGCCTTTTTTGTGCAGCATCATGTGGAAGTGCATCCCGTTGCCGGCCTGGTTGTAAATCGGCTTGGGCATGAAGGTGGCGGTCAGGCCGTTGGCCAGAGCAGTGCGGCGGATGATGTCCTTCATGACCATGGTGTCGTCACAGATCTTGGGAAAGCCGAGCAGTTCGGTCTCGATCTCCTGCTGGGAGGAAAGCCCCACCTCGTGGTGATGGTAGCGGATATTGATGCCCATTTCTTCCATCACGTCCACCATGGACTGGCGCACTTCGAAGAAACGGTCAAAAGGCACGTTCATGTGATAGCCTTTCACGTCCTGCTGTGAAACGGCGTCCCCGTCGTCAAACTCGTCCGGCAGGGCGTCCTTGCTCTCGGTCGAGGACAGGTTATAACCGGCGCTGAACTCGTCGTACATATACTCAGCGCCGTCCAGCAGATGGAATTCCAGCTCCGGGATCCAGAGCGAGGTGTCGGCGATGCCAGTGCTGAGCAGGTATTCGTGCGCCCGCCGGGCCACGCTGCGGGGGTCTTTTTTCACCCCAATGCGCGTTTCTGGATCGCAGATGGAACAG
>JAXDBS010000087.1:0-2663 GCA_034678545.1 Cloacimonadaceae bacterium (SeqCode)
AGACATACTCGTTGGTGCCGTCGTAGGCATAGCGAATGGTCTGGGCCGGGGTGAAGTCGTTGGGATTGCCGCCGCCCCAGATACTGAATACCACGGAGTCCAGCCGGGTCGTGAGGTCATGGTCATAGCAGTAATCGAACCGGCCGTACACCATCCACTGATTGAGATAGTAATGCTCCTCCAGCACCTGGTTCAGCCGCCAGGGGCGGCCGGCTGAGCGCAGGGCCGCAACCTGGTCAAATCTGGCAAAGGGGTTGCCGGAGACAAGATCGCCCATCAGAAAAACAGGGATGAGCAGACTAAAAAGGACTATCGTAAATAGCTTCATAACTGCACTCTCCTATCTGAACCTCATTTAATGATGCCCATTCAGCCTGTCAATAAAAAAACGCAGGCGTAATTGCCTGCGCATAATACACAATTCTTTATTACTCAACTTCATCTGATTTTTAAGACTTTCGCTGCATCTGACTCTTTTCCGCAAACCGCGCGGAGCAGATATATGCCACTGGCGGCCATCCTGCCTGTTTCATCCCTGCCGTCCCAGGCAAGAGGGGTGTTGGCCCGGGCTTGCAATGTCCTGATTAACTGGCCCCTGACATTATATATGTTCAGTTCAACCGGTTGGCTGGTCTTGGACATAATTCTGATGCTGACATCCGAACTGAAGGGATTGGGGGAGGGTTGCAGCCTGATACCTGCAATGGACGGTATCACATCGTCATCAAGGGCTGTGTCCAAACCCCAGGCGTATGTATATCTCTTGGAATTATCCCAGTCCATACCGTTCCATTCCGTTTTCAGGCTCTGGTGCCAGTTGCTGTTAACATCGTAGGAATACTGGTATCGTTCATGGTTTTCCCAACCCCCGGCCCAGGTGTACTCAACCTGTTCAATCAGCCTGTTTTGGCCATCGTAGGTGTAAACATCATACCATTCATTTTCCCAGCTGTTGTTCCAGTTATAATCCGTTGTTTCGGATATCATCGCATTTCCCATGGTGAAACCGGCCCCCGCAGATTCATAAGTAAAGAACATGTGTTTCATGCCCTCAATGTAGTCCTCTCCGGTGGAAGTGTCATTGGGATGGTAGGTATATTCAGTGCGGCTGTCGTTGACCCAGCTAACGGAATCAGCCGAGACCTCTGAAACGGTATAAGCAGGCCGGCCCTGCCCGTCATTGGTGAAAGTAATTCGCGTCCACTGCTGCGGTTCTTCATCGGCAGCCACATATCCAACCATGGAATTGACCGAATTGGTATTGTAGAACATTTTATACCACATCCAGGGTGACCAGATGCCAGTGGCAAAATTATGGCTGTCAACCGTTGTCAGGATCAGCCGGTGCTGGCTGTTGTACTCCATTTGATACCTGAATACGGGCATCTCATTGCCGCTAATGATATAGATGTAATCCACTTGCATCAAGTCCTCATGATTGGCAGCATAAGTGTAGTCAAGCCTGACTCCCAGAACCCAGGACTGGTCAGTGGAATTATAGAAGTACATTTTCAGTGTGTCTATCCTCGTCGGATAAGTTTGGTTATAAACGTAAATGGCTTTTAAGTCGTTTTCCCAGGCGTTGTCTTCATAATCCTCCGCCAAATACTGGTTCAAGCGCCAGGTACGGTCCGGACAGACAGCCCGGGGTTTTTGCATGTAATTGAACATTGAAAAAAAATCGGGAATGCTGCCCAACAGAAAAACCGGGAGCAGCACAATCAGCAGAATCCAAATTCGTTTCTTCATTGCTTTGTCCTCCCTAATTTAGATTGCAAACTTATATCATGAAGTTGATTCAGATGTCAAGATAAATCTACAATAAAAAAAGGGGATGGGCAGACAGGAAAAGATGGCCGGGAAAACTTACTCGGTTATCCTGTCCAACACAGGCAGCATGCTGTTCAAAAAGCTGTCGTAGCGGTTTTCCAAAATGGCCAGGCGGGCCTGCTGCATCAGTTCCTGGTAAAAGAAAAGGCTGTGGATGGTGGTCAGGCGCATGCCCAGAATTTCGTTCATGGTAATGAGGTGGCGGATGTAGGCGCGGGAGAAATGGCGGCAGGTGTAGCATTGGCACAGGGGGTCGATGGGCGAGAAGTCCTCCTTGTAACGGGCCGCCTTGATGATCATCTTGCCGTAGCGTGTGAAGATGCTGCCTTTGCGGGCATTGCGGGTGGGCATCACGCAGTCGAACATGTCCACGCCGCGGGCGATGCCGTTCAACAGGTCGGAAGGTGTGCCGACGCCCATCAGGTAGCGCGGTTTGGCTTCCGGCAAAATCTGATTGAGGAACTCGGTGATCCTGAACATGTCGGCCTTGGGTTCTCCCACGGCCAGGCCGCCGATGCTGTAGCCGTCGAAGCCCATTTCCATCAGCTTCAAAGCGCTTTTTTCGCGCAGGTCTTCATACACGCCGCCCTGGACGATGCCAAACAGGGCTTGTTTTTTATGATTGGTAAAGGCTTCCCTGCCGCGGGCAGCCCAGTTCAGGGTGAGCTTGAGGCTCTTTTCCACATATTCCCTTTCCGCGGGAAAAGGCGGGCATTCGTCAAAGCTCATGATGATGTCCGCGCCCAGCGCTTCCTGGATTTCAATCACCTTTTCCGGAGTGAAGAGGTGATAGGAGCCGTCGATGTGGGACTGGAACTTCACGCCCTCTTTGG
>JAXDBS010000088.1:0-24521 GCA_034678545.1 Cloacimonadaceae bacterium (SeqCode)
CTGCTTCCGTCATCGACAAAGATGATTTCAAAGTCAGGCCCGGGATTGTTCGTTTTAATCTCCTGATAAAGCGTTTTGAGAGATTCACTTTCATCGAGAACCGGGATCACGTAAGATATCTTCATTAGTCTCCTGCTTTTTTTTATATTCAGGGAATGAGAGACATTGCTATGCCCGACAGCAGTGGTATTTTGATATTATCATCCAGGGGGAATCTCCACAATTCTGCCAGGGTCGCCACGACTGCTCCGGTAACATATACCCATGGGCTGATAAGCTTGCCCGCAAAGACTATGGAGTAAATCAGGATGCTGGTAAAACAGGCCAGGCTGCCTTCCAGCGTATTGTTCTGATTCACGAATCTGCGCTTGCCCAGCATGATGCCGATGAGCGCCGCCAAAGTGTCGCCCAGAGATAAAAAACTCATGGCCAAAAAAGCGATGATGTCTTTAAAAAAAACGACGCACAAAAGACTGGAGAAAATCAAGAAGGTCGCTCCTGTAAAATCAAGTTTTTCGTGCTTGCGCAGGATGCTGCCAAACAACTTGTGAAAAAGCCTGCGGAATGACGATCTCTGGAAGCGGAAAAAATCCACGCCTAAAAACAAGATCAGCGCTACCAGCAGGATGGCGGCCATTTTCAGGCGGTTGAAATCAAGCAGATACCTGTAAGATAGGGGTATGACAAGCGACCCTATATGAATTGCCTTGCGCGATAATTCACTGAGTTGTCGTGAGGCCATATCGGTTTTTGCTGCCCGTATGTTTACTCAATGTGATGCGGCACTGCGCTCAGGAGGATGTGGCCGGCCGGTAATCCAGGATTTTGATCAGGTTGACTCCCTTGAGCTGAATTGCTATGTCCCACTTCTCTTGGGGGGGTATTGCAGTGCAGGTATTGTCCAGGGTGAACTTGTCGTAAAGTTGGTCGAGGCTGCAATTCCGGACCACCAGTACCGGTTCGGGATTCTCCTGGCCGTATGGGATAAGCTGTTCCAGATCATGCCACAGCCTTCCGTGGAGTTGGTCGGGGTTGATCATGGCGTCGATTTTTATCCTGTTGATCTGTTTTAATGCTTCCGAATGCAGCTTGATAAAATCATTGTAGGTTTCAATGAACAGGTCATACTTATCCGGATCCATCGTAAATCCGGCCGCCCTGGCATGGCCTCCGAACTGCAGCAGGCCGTCTTTGCAGTAGCTGAAAGCCTCTACCATGTTAAATCCTTCGCTGCATCTCCCTTCGCAGACCAGGACCTCGTTTCTTTTCTTCAGGAAAATGGCTGGAATGCCGGAATTGTTTACCACGTAAGTCGCGGCAGTGCCCAGCAGCGAATACGGGATCAGATCTTCATCATCATAGTAGATAAAGGCGTCTCCGCGGAAGTCCTCCAACAGTGTGTCCACAAGCTTGAATACGTTGTTTAGGGCATTTTCCCAGTTGTTTTTCTCTTCTTCCAGCAATTGGAACAGCCTTGCTTTCTCATCGCTCAACTGCAGCAGAAACCGCATCGCGATATGCTGCCCGTCCTGCTCCCTGCCGTTGGCGATCAGCCGGCTGCAGTACTGCATGAAGGCGGCCTTGTCCGTCACTGATGATATCCGGTTGTAGTTGCGCAGCAGAAAGTCGATTGTGTTATCCCTGGTCTCTTCCCAGTTTTCCAAAACGTAGCGCAGGATGATCCGGTTGAGGCCTGTCATGGGCACCTTGTCGGCTATTGATCCTATGGCTGTCCAGAAGTAAAGGGCCGGTTCGACAGGATGTTCCAGGATCCTGCTCAGGTAGCGGATCAGCATCAGAACCACCCCTACTCCAGCCAGCATCTTATAGGGAAACCTGTCTTCCTCAAGCTGCGGATTAAGGATGGCGTAGGCATTTGGCAGGTAATCAGGCTGCACCAGGTGATGGTCTGTGATAATGACTTCACAGCCCAGTTGCTTGAGCTGCTCTACTCCTTCCGAGGCCGTGATCCCGTTGTCCACGGTGATCACCAGGGGATAATGCGCTTCTTTTACGAACCTGAGAAAGGACGGCTGGATGCCGTGGTGTTCGAGGTTGCGGTTGGGAATGAAATAGTGGTGTTTCTGATAGCCGCAGGACTCCAGATAGCGGTAAAGAATGTAGGTGGAAGTTATGCCGTCCGGATCGTCATGGCCAAAGATCACAAGGGGCTGGTTGTGATACAGGGCTTTGGTTATCCTTTCTGCGACAGCCTGGATATTGGCCAGCAGCGATTCGTCCGGCAGGTCGTCAAGGCCTTGGTGCAGGTCCCCTTCAGTCAGATTGCGGGACAGCAGGATTTGTTGGAGCAGGGGTTGGCCGGGATCGGCATGATACTCCCAGGTCTTTTTCATTCGCCGGTCTCCTCTGCTTCGGGGATCTCGCGCGGAGCTGAGCGGTTGAAGGCTTTAGAAAAAATGTCGTATCCGGTGATGCCGACCAGAAACATGACAGAGCGGTCCTGCAGGCTGTTGTCGTCCAGATTGCCGCGCCACAGGTACTGGATGCCCAAGTCCAGCCTGTTTTCGCTGTTCTTCAGCGGGATGCTGAAACCCGTGGAGACGGCCGTTTCCGTGACCGCCTTGCCGTTTGCTTCGAATGGCAGCAGCCGGTAGGACAGCCCGGCCCGCTTGGCCAGCCTGCCGAAGAATGTCTTGTGGCTGCCTTCCCGGGGTTCGTTGGCATATCCCAATCCGGCTTTCCAGCCGTTATTCTCGTAGTCCCCGTATTCAGCGTTTTTCCAGAAACTGACCAGATAATCCGCCGCTACTCTGTGCTCGTCTGCCAGTTTATAAGTAAGCCCGGCGCTCAGCTGGCCGGGGACGGAGAATTTTACCTCTCCCATGTCTTCCGTTTCATGTATGGAAGTCCTGGTCGCGTTTCCTTCCAGCGTGCAGCCCAGGGAGTAATACACCCCGAGCGCCGCGTTTTTATAGTCAAGGGTGGCGCCGGCTGTGGCGGAGGGATTTTTAAAGCCGCTTTCCAGTTTTTCATTGGTGTTGAAGATGCCGTAATCCGCGTTTTGGGAAAACCGGCGGATGTCATGGCCGATGTAATAGTTCAGGCCTGCGCCCAGATTCAGGTGGGGGAAATGGATGGCATACATGAGGTCGGCCCGGTAGATGTATTGGTCCACTTTTTGAAGCTCCGTAATCTCCAGGGTGTCGGCCGGCGCAACCGATTCGTCTGTCCAGCTGAAGGTATTCTGGCATTGCACGACGCCGGAGGCGAAGGAATTGAACTGGAAGCCGAAATGGTGCTGATTGACGGGGACGGCGATGCTGAAATAGGGAAAGTCCAGCGAGTTGTCGCGGTAGGACCTTTTCACGCCGTCCCTGGACTGATAGCCTGTCCAGCCGAACATCAGGCCGGTGGAGAACAGCGTCCTGTTCGTCGTGGCGAGGATGGCGGGATTGCCGAAGCCTGTGTTCTTTCTGAATACGTCTGAAATTCCCGTGTTGCCCATGGAAATGCCGTAAATGTCATTGCCGTAAAACTGGCAGGGCAGGCCTTCGAATGAAAACACGGAATTGCCTGCGGTCAGCATTGACGCCGACAGCAGGAGGATTGCCATGATTGCGGACCTTGATCTCATTTTGTTTTCCTTTTCTTGTGATGTGCCGGTTTGAGCGGGTCGGGTTGGATGCGGAAGAAGCGGTAGGCGTTGTCAAAGGCCGCTTCTGCAACTTCATCGGGCGTGATCTCCTTGATCCCGGCGATCTTCTCAGCCACCAGGTGCAGGAAGAGGGGGCTGTTGCGCTTGCCGCGGTTGGGCTGGGGGGCCAGGTAGGGGCAATCCGTCTCCAGCATCAGCTGATTCAGGGGCACGATGCGGATCACGTCCTCCAGATTGGAATTGGGATAGGTGATGTTGCCCGTGAAAGAGATCATCCAGCCCTCGTCCAGCACCTGCTGGGCGAAGATGATGTCCCCCGAGAAGCAGTGAAACACGGCGTGCTTCACCTTCTCCTTTTTCAGCGCGTTGTAGCATTCCTGGTGCGCGTTGCGGTTGTGGATCACCAGAGGCAGGTCATACTCGACAGCCAGCCTGATCTGGTTGGCGAAAACCTCGCGCTGGACAGGATAAGGCGCAAGGGTGCGAAAGAAGTCCAGCCCTGTCTCGCCGACCGCCACCACGTTTTTTTCCCGCGCCAGTTTTTTCACCACCTCCGCGTCAAAATCCGGCGCCTCGTGCGGATGATATCCCACGGTTGAAAATATGTGCAGATGCTTTTTGGCCAGCTCCAGGGAATTGTACGAGGTCTCCTTGTTGAAACCGATGTTTATGATGTACTCGATCCCCTGCTGAAAGCATTTGTCTATCACAACGTCCCTGTCTCCGTCGAAATCAGGCAGATCCAGATGTGCGTGTGTTTCAAAGAGTTTCATATTTTATCATTCCTTTTCCACCCAGTAATGCAGTAAATTCATCTCTGCCAATCCTGTCAAAGGATTTTCCGTCCCACCCCGCCGCGCCGGGATTCTCCGCCGATCTTTTTCCGCCCGCCGCCCCACGCCCCGTTTCCCTCAGCTGCCAGTCCGGATGCAGGGACAAGCGGGGACGCTTGTCCGGTACAGGCGGGGCGCCTGCATTTACAGCCTCTTCGCGCCTTTGCGTTAAAAGCTTTTCGCAATTCATAACTCCTGATCAGATCTGATTGTCCAGCCTCTCGTAATCCTGGACGGGCGGGATGAGTTCCTCTTCCACGGCCCGTTTGACGGAAATGCAGGGCAGGTCCTGTTCGTAGATCTGGGTGCGGGTGATATATTTCAGGTCGAGGGAATAGTCCTCCGCCAGTTTCCACATCAGCATCATGAAGAGGTTGTACCAGTTGGAGACGGGCAGCTTGCGGTTGTCGCGGCGGCGGATGTAGAGCTCGGTGTAGTCCTTCAGGTCCTGTTTATAGCCCTCGGACAGATTCAGCGCCTTGAGGTTGGAGCTGGCGGCGGCAAAGCTGTTCTGCTGCGCTGTCCGTTTCGGCTTCACGTATTCGCGGACGCACATCCGCCCCAACCGCCGGTTGTAGTAATAGACCAGGCCGTCGCATTTGCCCGAATACGCCTGGATCATGTTCTTGAAGATGACTTTCATTACGCCCTCCTATATTATACGGACGACGTTTTTTCTTCGCTCTGCAGGAAACATGAACTTTGTTTAATCTGTTCCCGCCCGCCGCCCTCTTTTCGTCGTCCGTATGAATCAGAGGGCCATTTGTTCACCTCTTAAAAGCGCTATCATGAGGCGCGGGAGAGGTGATGCAGAGGCCTTCGGAAACGCAAAGAGGGCGGAGAGGCAGAGCGGAAAAGGGCGCCCACCCGACTGACCGCCTCCGCCCCGAAGGAGCAAGACATGTTGACAAATCAAAAACTTGACCAGGTGACCTTCGGGACTGCCATCCGGGCGCCGGAGGACATCAAAACCGCCACCCTGGACACCCTCATGGCTGACATCAGGAACGGCCGCTGGGAGAAAGAGGTGCAGAAAATCAGGTCAACGGCGAATCCGGAACTGGCGAAGACGATCAAGGCCGGCCTGCCCTATTTCATCTACGGGACCTTCGACGGCAAGCGGGCAAATGAGCGCCTTAAACAGATGAACGGCGCCATCCTGGACTATGACCACGTCTCCGATATCGGCGGCTTTAAAACGCTGGTTTCGGAGGTTCTGCCCTGGGTGCGCTGCGCCTTCCGAAGCCCGCGCGACGGGGTCAAGCTGGTCGTTCCCTTTGACCGTCCCGTCACCGACGGGGATGAATACCGGGAGGTGTTTGAGCATCTGAAAACAGAGTCGGATGCTCTTTTGAACGAAGCCGTCGCCCGTGCGCAGGCAGGGAACCATGCTGTTTTTAAAAATGATTTATCTGTTCCCGCCCGCCGCCCTTGCCACCCGGCGGGGCTGCGCCCTCCGGCCCCCTGGTTGGCGGACAGCACGCCGGATCCGGCGCGGGCGTGTTTCGTCAGTTACGATCCGGAGCTGTATGAAAACGCGGAGTGTGTTCCGTTCGAGGTGGACAGCGCTCCCTTAAATGAACGCCGTTTAAAAGATTCTAATCTAAACCCGCCCACCACCCCCATCGATGGGGTTTCACCCCATACCCCTGTCAGTCAGGAAACTCCCGACGCGGAGGTGGAGAGCGCGGCGGCATACCTGGCGCGGCAGAAGCTGGCATACCGCGACTGGATCAGCATCGGGCTGGCTTTGCGCAACACCTACGGCGAGAACGGCAAGCCGCTGTGGGACAGATTCGCGGACAATCCGCACTACCGGGACACGCCGAAAGGGCTGGACCGCCGCTGGAAGTCCTTCAAGCCCGGCGAAGGGGTGACGGCGGGCAGCATCATCCACCTCGCCAAAGCGTATGGCTGCGATAACGCGGAACACGAAACACATGAAGGGGACGAAAGACACGAAAAGCAGCCGCCGCGGAAATTTGCGGAGCTGCAGAAGGACTGGGAATTGCTCGACCTGTTCGGGCGCCCGGCGAACGTGGAGCTGGACATCGCGCGGCTGCCGCGGGAGCTGAGGGGCTATCTGGAGTTCACGGATACGGTGACGGACGCGCAGAGCGGCGCCAAGCTCACCGCCTGGCTGCCCTGCCTCGCCGCCAATATCGGCAACCGGGTCTATATGGTCAATAACTCGGCGCGCGTCTTTCCGCATATCTGGGGCATCATCATCGGGCCGTCCAGCATTTCCAGAAAGACGACCGTTCTGAAGCTGGCGCGCCAGACATTGGAGCCGCACGAGGAAGCCGTCAGCGCGCTGGAGACCGACGAATACCTGAAACAGACGCTGGTGCTGACCGACGTGACGATGAGCAAGCTGCTGTGCCTGCTCTCCGAAAACCCGAACCGCGTGTTTCTGCAGATGGAGATCAGCGCCTGGCTGCGGCAGATGAACCGGCACTGGAACGTAGGAATGAAGCAGGCCCTGACCGACCTCTTCGACGGCGCCGACCGCACGGTCTCCAACATGGAGCGCACGGAGCGCATCATCCGGCCCGCCTTCAGCATCGCCGCCGCTTCCACGGAGGGCTGGTTCTACCAGGAGCTGAAGGACGTGGCGGACCAGCAGAGCGGCTTTCTGCAGAGGTTCCTGTTCTGCCTGATCCAGAACGTGAAGCCGGAGGAGATCGACCTCACCTACCGGGAAGGCGAGGAGGCCTGCCCGCAGCTGAGGCGGTATGAAGAGATGTACGCGGCCTTCCGCGGCATCCCGGGCAGCTTCAAGCTAACGCTGGGCGAGGAGGCGGCGCAACTGCGCAACGAGCTCTACCGGGGCAGGTTCGAGCGGGTGATGGCGCAGAAGAACGACGTCCTGATGTCCTATTTCGCGCGCATCTACGACGGCTACTTCTTCAAGTTCTGCATCCTGTTCACGCTGGTGAAGGCGTGGCGGGAACTGGCGGCGGCGCTGGGCCTGAAAGAGCGGAAAGAGCGGAATGAGGAGAAAGGGCCCGGCTCGCTGAAGCACCTTTCCGCCAAAGGCAGGGCGCGGGACTTCTTTGCCGCCCATCCTGTAACGGCGGAGACGGTGGAGCAGGCGTTCGCGCTGTGCGGCTATTACTTCGAGAACACGCGGCCGTTCCTCGCCAACCTGTCCGAAAACATGAAGCTGGCCAACGAGCGCAAGCTGGTGAGCTTCCTCTGCCGCTTCCCGAACGGCGTGGCGACCCACAGCCAGCTGATGGTCAAGGCGCGCCTGCCCAAGCGGGAATTCAAGGAAGCCATCGAATGCCTGATCGAAAAGGAAGCGGTCAACGCGCGCAGCGCGCAGGCCGCCAACGGCAACATCGCCAAAACCTATTTCCTGCATCCGGACATCCACCGGTCCTGGTCAGAAGAGTAAAACCGACAGGGGCGGCGCAAATACCGCCCCGCTTTTTTCCCTATGAATTGACGAATTATCTGAATTTCACTGTCTATCTCTTTCTTTATATCTGCAAATAAGCTGATCAGAGATGCGGACAAAGGCTGAAATCGGTAAATTCATGAAATCGAAGGCAGGGGATTTTTAACCTCTCATTAAAAGCGCGGATTCAGGCCTGATACGTTTAATGATCCCAAGTCCTCATACCTGATCGGCTGCCCGGTTTGCGTTATCTTTGCAGTCACAATTCCGATCACATTTCCTGAAGAGTTAAAAAGCGGCCCCCGTATCGACCAGGAATCCTGTTCCGTTTTTGTCTAATTCTTCTCAGTTTCTGCATCCTGATCGTCAAACCAGTTTTCTGCCCGTGTTCTAATCGCCTGTATCTGATCGGACGTCAGAAGCTGAGCAATGATCTGCCGGTTTGATTTTGCTGTTTCGCTTCCATTGGCGGCAGCAATCAAATACCAAAAATACGCTTCTTCCCAATTCTGAATAACACCATTACCCTGATCATAGCAATACCCAAGATTGTATTGCGCTTCGGCAATCCCCTGTTCAGCCGCCAGACGGTACCACTTGACAGCTTCCCTGTAGTCTTGGGTAACACCTTCACCATGAGCATAGCTATACCCAAGATTGAATTGCGCATTAGCATATCCCTGTTCAGCCGCCAGACGGTACCACTTGACAGCTTCCCTGTAGTCTTGGGCTACACCATTACCATAAAAATAGCAATACCCAAGATTGTATTGCGCTTCGGGGGCCCCAGACTCAGCAGCCTGGAGCAGGGAATCGCTGTAAGTAATCTCACCCAACAACAGAGCAGACAGCATTAGTAACAGGATTATCCCGCAAATCCGTTTTATCATCTCATCCTCCCTACAGAGCCGGTGAATTTCATCAATGGTTTCATAGTGTAATAAAAAGGATTGGTAAAATTATGTCAAATTTTGTGAAATAAAAAGCAGGAACTGGTTCCTGCCATATAAACACTTGCCGAATTAATGAGCCGATTAATCAGCTACCATTTGTATAATTTGTAGTAATCAGACTGACTTTTGGTCTGGACTTTTTTGTTTTTGTCGTTATAGTCGTAGTAGTTAATAACGCCGTCTTTATCAGTGTCTTTCCACAGATTGTCCTGATATCTGTAACTGTTCCCCCAGGAATCTTTATAGGGTTTTGTATAAGACTTGCCGAAATTACTGTTATTGTAATTATATTGGTAGTTTGGGTTGTATTTTGGCGTAGAATATAGACTGCTGTTGTTGTTGTTTCCATATAAACTGCCATAACTATTACTATTGCTCTGATTGTTACTGCCCCAATAGTCATCCAAATCATACGAAAACAATGAAACAAACAGCGACATCAGAATTGCGGCCATCAATGTTGCTTTCATCGAAAATCTCCTTTTAATTTTGTGCCTCACGCATCAATAAAAAACAGGATGATAAAATATGTCAAGAAAAATATTAAAAATCTATATTGATCTCAGTATAACTTAGTTTTTTATTAGAGACAGGATTATAAGCAAACATGGTTTTAGAATTGCAGTACCTGAAGGCGCGATATATAAAAACCGGAGGGGGTGAGTTCCGGTAAAAATATATACGGGACGGACACGGAGGTCGGCCAGTTCAAAGGTTCCCGCCTGTCCCGTACCGGTGGCGGGTTCAGCTCACGGCATTCAGGGCGCTGCCGTTAAAGCCGGTATCCGGGGTATCGATTTCATTCATAATTGCTGTCATTTTTCACACATTGTGCAAAAACACATCCTTAATCCGGACTCCTATCTCGGATAAATCATATTTTGCGTTTTCACGGTGAGGATCGGGGCGGCCGGAGGTATCAGCCAAACGCGTTCTGAACTCCGGACAATAAACCGCCCGCGCCAAAAGAGGTGTGTTGACGGGGGTTCCCGCAATCAGCCGGGCAGGTCTGAGCTCCAGGTGAACCAGGTGCCCGTTTTGAGGTGGGAACGGATGCAACGATAGGCTTCCGGGCATTCGAGTTTCGCTTTCTTGAGCAGCCGCCTGACCGCAGCCCGGTGGCGCTGGTACTCGCGTTCGGTCTCGAGCCGGAAGTTTTTGATCATGCCGTTGGGCCGGGTGGTTTCACGGTGATAGGCGCAGAGCATATCGATCGCCGCTTCCATCCCGCCGTCACGGGGCAAACCGGCTGCCTCGCGCCAGGCTTTGATCTTGATCAGCCGGTTCAGTTCGTTATTGACTTGTTTAAGGGTGACCGCATCAGTCTGCGGGATCGCCTCATTTTGTCTGATCAGCCGCTCGACCTGGGCGTAAGACAAGCTGCCGCCTTCAGGCGGAGCGATCAGAAGAGAGATCGCCAGCACATGCACAGGCCGGTCAGGCATCGATTGCAACAGGATCACTACTTTGGCGCCCCAGCGCTTGGAATGCCTCTCCAGGAAATCAGCAACGCGGGGCCGGGCTATATCTTTAATCATAATTCGAACCTTTAAATCCACTCTATAAAGCCGGCAGCGGGCTCCGGAAAACCGTTCACCCCCGCCCACCGGCCGGCGCTATAAAGATCTGATGCCAAAATGCTGAGAGGCGCTCTGGTTGTCAAGGGCGAAAGCGGTGTTTTTCCGGCTTACTTATCTTAATATATTACAGTATGTTATCTTCCATGAATGTTCCATTTGTTTCAGCGCCTGAAAGATATAAAACACCCCCCGGAAAAACGTCGTCCGTATATAGTAGAGGCAGTAAGATAAATCACCCGTCATGAGTGATGAATCCGCTGCCTACTGAAATATCGGAGGGCTTTTATCATGAAAGTCAAATTCAAGTACGGAATCAAAACGTATTCGGGCACCGTCGACGAGATGGTTTACGGGTCTTACCGGCACGACAACCTGTGCATCGGCCGGGAGTACGTGTATCCGACCCTGACGGCGAACAACCACCTGAAGGGGACGATCACCAAGAACCTGGCGGACGTGTGGTCCAAGGTGGACGAGGATTACAACGCCGATTTCAAGGCCTACTGCCTGCGCAACGGGCAGGAGAACGTGGCGCCGGACGCGCTGATCCCGTCGGCCTTCTCCATGTTCCTGAAGATGATGTTCGCCTGGCAGGAGAGCGACCCTGAGCACGTGGACCTGACGGAGGTCACCATCGCCGACATCGTGGCGCTGGACGCGGACGTGCGGACCGTCGCCCGGGCCGTGACGGCGGAGTTCCTGCCGTCCATCGAGGACGCCAGCGACCTGACCCACGACATCCAGGGCACGTAAACAACCACGGAAAACACGGAAGGGTGTTCCAAAAATCAGTAACGCCGCAGACAAGGGGTCACAGGGCTCCGCCTTTACTCATAACCGTTAAGCGTTAAGCGTTAAGCGTGAGAAACAGCCGATCAGTGAGACCACATACCGCATACCCATGAACGGGGCGGCGGGCGGGAAAAGAAAAAAACGGATCACAACCTGCGCGAGGGCGCAAAGGGGCATCGACAGGGGCGGCTGAGCCCGCCCTCCCCCTTTTCCATTATTAACCTAATAAACGCATCGGAGGAAACATGAATCCCTATATTGAAGAACTGGCCGAGGAACTGGCCAGCAAGATAAACGCCAAAGTCAACCTGCCCTGGCTGAACGAAGAGCAGGAGCAGATCTTTTTCCGGCTGGTGATCACCAAGCTGTTCGAGATCCTGATCGCCCAGGTAATGTCCAAACTGCAGTCCAGGGAAGAAACCGATTAACCGCGGAAAACAGGGACAGATATTCCAAGAATCAGGATTCTCACCGCAAAGACACGAAGAAACAGAGAAGCACAAAGTGATAACGCTGACATCTTGAGACCGCTGAGGGAAGCGGGTCAGGGGGGCGGAGAACTACAGGCGGATCAGCGCAGGGGCTTATCCAGGCGCCAGCGCCAATTGCCGAGGGCGCGGCCCGGGATGTTGAGGCGGGCGGAATCGTCGAGCGCGAGATGGTCCTGAAGGGGTGCAATGGCAATGTGGCAGGGGCTGAGGCGGGCCAGTTCGATCAGGAGGCGGGAGACGCCGGCGGCGGAGAGTTTTTCCGCATCAGCCAGGAGGCCGCATTTGCGCAGGTAATTTTCCAGATGGGCGTTATCAGGCCGGGCGGTTTTTTTGTTATGATTGAACCAGCCGCGGGTGGTGCGGTTGTCGTGAGTCCCGGTGTAGATGACCTTGCTTGCGGGGAAGGCAAGGACGTCGTTGAACTCATGCTCGAAGCAGAACTGGAGGATGATCATGCCCGGGAAGCCGTAATGGTCGCGCAGGGCGTTGACCTCGCCGGTGAGGATGCCGAGGTCTTCGGCGATGAACTTATCCTGCGGGAATTCGCCGAGCATGGCGTCGAAGAATGCGTATTTGGGCCCCGGCAGCCAGGAGCCTTCCAGAGCGGATTTGGCCTTGGCGTCCACCGCCCAGTAGTTGACGAGTCCGATGAAATGGTCGAGGCGGAGCTTGCCGGCAACGGCGAAAGCCCGGCGGAGTCGGCTTTTCCACCAGGCGAAACCGTCGCGGGCCATGACGTCCCAGCGGTAGAGCGGATTGCCCCAAAGCTGGCCGTTCCTGGCAAAGGCGTCTGGGGGAACCCCGGCCACGCGCAGGGGGAGGCCGCGGATGTCCAGTTCGAACAGCTCAGGCCGGGACCAGGTGTCGCAGCTGTCCAGGGCCACGTAGAGAGGCAGGTCGCCGATGATCCCGATTCCCAGCTCCGCAGCGCGGTTTTTCAATCCGGCCAGCTGGCCGTGAAACAGATATTGCAGCAGGACGGGGTAAAGGACGCGGTCAGGCTCGGAGGCCAGGAGCCGCTCAAACAGGCCGGGGCGGTAAATCCGGTCTTCCGTTTTCCACTTCTGCCAGGGCAGGCCGCGGTATCTGTCCTTGAGATGGCTGAAGACGGCGAAAGGCTGGAGCCAGTCCGCTTCGGCAGCGATGAAATCAGCCAGAACGTCCCTCCAGCGGGCGTGGCCCTGGTGAGCGTAAGCCTTGCGCAGAAGGTCGGCGCGGGCCTTAATCACCAGCGGGAAATCCACTTTTTTTCCGACTGGGAGCAGGGCCGCATCGAGTTCCCTGCGGTTGAGCAAGCCCTGTTCAAAGAGGAGTCCGGGATCGATCAGGAGGGGATTTCCGGCGAAGGTCGAGATCGGATTGTAGGGCGAGTCGCCGTAGCCGGGATAGTATAGCGGCAGGATCTGCCACCAGACGTGGCCGTTTTTCTTAAGAAAGTCGAGGCAAGCAAAGGCCTCGCGTCCCAGTCCTCCGACGCCGTAGAGGGAGAAGAGCGAGGTGGGGTGGAGGAGGACGCCGGTCTGCTTGTCCAAGTCAGGATTTCCGGCGGCAGATCTTGACGGCACAGACGGTCATGAGCGTGGCGGGATCGGCTTTGGTGAGCTTGATGGCGGAGTCGGTCTCCAGAATGGTCCGGAAGACGCCGGCGATTTCGTCGGGGGAGTATTGGGAGGCATAAGCGAGGTAATCCTTGCGCTGTTTTTCAAAGAGGTCTTTCAGGTGCGATTTCAGGATCTCGGCGGGGGTAATGTGCTTGCTGCGCAAAGCCTGGATCTTCCAGAGGGCGAGGAAGAACCTGAAGAGGACGGCCAGGATCTGCAAGTCCGCCCATTCGTTTTCCAGCATGTCGAGAATGCGGGCGGTCACTTTGTCCGCATCGCGGTTGCCGAGGGCGCGGTAGAAATCGGACATGGGGCCCATCCGGGAAGTGGGGAGCGTGACATTGACATCCTGCTCTGTGATGGCGGAACGTTCTCCGACAAAGATGAGCAGCTTTTCCAGCTCGTTTTCAGCGGTGTAAAAATCCAGCTCGACCTTTTCCAGGAAGAGGATCTTGGCACGCTCCACCATTGTTTTGTTCTGCAGGCGGAGTGAACGCTCCAGCCAGTGGCGCATCTCGTTTCCCCAGCGGATGGCTTCGCAGACGATGACCTGGCATTGGTCCCGGACCTTTTTCCACTCCGCGACCCGTCCGTCCGCCGCCTCCGCGAGCAGGACGAGGACATGGCCGGGCTCCGGATCGGAGAGATATTGGGCGATGGCTCCGAGTATCACTTTCTGGCGCTCGGGATTCTTCCTGAACTTGTTTTCCTCACCCAGGCGGTGGGCGTTCTTGATCAGGATAAGGCGGTTTTCGGCAAAGATGGAATAGCCCTCCAGATGGTCATAGAGGTCACTGAGCAGCAGTTCGTCGCCGTAAAGGGTGAGAGTTTCCAAGGGTGAGAGCTGGCGTTTGACTATACTTCGGATACCCTGGCAGATCTTCTCGGTCATGAAACCGTCAATGCCAATGACGAGATATGCGGACTGAGGCGCGGCCTGGGGCAGAAGGGTGAAGAACTCCTGGGATGTGAGGTGCTTCATGATCAGCGCAGGAGGATATACGCAATGGCCAGGGCGGCCACGACCCAACAATAAAGGGCGAAGTATTTCAGCCGGCAGGCCCTGATCAGCCGGAGCAGAAGGCCGATGACGAGATAGCCTGATACAAAGGCGGAAAAAGCGCCAGCGATGTATGTTACCAGCTGGGCATCACCCAGTCCGGAGAATTTTTTCAAGTGAATGACGGCGGCACCCAGGATGGCGGGAACGCTGAGCAGGAAAGAGAAGCGGGCGGCCTCGGAACGCCTGACACCGCAGAAGAGGGAAGCGGTGATCGTGGCACCGGAGCGCGAAATGCCCGGCAGCATGGCCACCCCCTGGGCCAGGCCGATAATCAGGCTGCGGATCACTCCCATGCCCGAGGCGGGAACTTCCGAGCGCTTGAACAGGTCGGAGGCGTAGAGGACGAACCCGTTGGCAATGAGCAGAATGGCCACCACCAGGGCGTTGTCAAACATCCTTTCGATCCAGTCCCCGGACAGCCAAAAAACGAAGCCGGTGACCAGGGTTGCGATTACAAGGTAGACCAGAACCAGGCGGTTGCGGAAATGGCGGCTGGAATCGAGGGATTTTTTCCAGTGGAAGAGGGAGCCGAGCAACTCGGTTATGTCAGAGCGGAAATAGATGAGGACGGCCAGGAGCGAACCGAGGTGCAGAAAGACTTCCAATGATAAGTCGCCATCAGCCTCAGCTTTGTTCAGGAGCTGCTGCCAGAGCACCAGATGGCCGGAGCTGGAGATGGGCAGGAACTCCGTGAGGCCTTGGAGGACGCCCATGAGAATGGAATTAAGCAATTGCATAAGTATCCCTCACTGAATGGCGGGAAGTTTCAAAGCTTCCAGCTGGGAGACGGGAACCAGGTGCAATCCGGTTTTCCCGGCCCTGGCAATGAACCGGTTGAGATAGCTCAGATGCTCAGCAGTATGGCAATGCATGATAGCGACGACATATGACCTGGAACTCGACAGGGAGAGGCACTCGTCCAGTTTTTTGTCGAGGGTGGCGTCCGAGAGGTCAGGTTCGTCCAGGAAAATATCTCGCCTGACGGCGGGGACCAGGTTTTTGCGGGCCACGTTGTAGGCGACGGAAGTGCCCGTGGTGCGGCTGTCCACAAAGAGCAGGTTGTGCTTGCGCAGGCATTGCATGACAGCCTGCATGGTGCTTTCATCGGATGTGGCAAAGCTGCCCATGTGGTTGTTTATGCCGATGCAGCCGGGCAGCTGTTTGATGAAGCGCTCCATGCGCCTGTTGATCTCGGAGGGGGATAGATGCACGAAGATGGCGTCGTCGCCGGGATCTTCCCTCGGATAATTGAGTGGTTCCATGGGCACATGGATCAGGGTTTCATGTCCCGTTTGGGCGGCAACCTTCAAGGCCTGCTGCGCATATGGGGTGTTTGGCAGGATGGCAAAGCAAACGGCGGGATTGGTCTTGGCAAAATTGCTTAACAGGTTCCCGCCATTGTTGCCGAAGTCATCCACGATGATGGCGAGATATTTGGCTGCTCCGGAAGAATCGGCTTTTTTGTAAAACAACTGCACTTCATACTTGAGGCCGGAGGCGGCATCCTCAAAGGTCAGCGTCTGGCGGCGGCCCTTTTCGACACCGGACTGGAAGGTCCCGCCCTGCCTTTCAATTTCGCCCTTGATGATCATGTTGGCAAAGGTGAGATCGCTCTGGGAGGGATCGACCGGCACCTCGAACCTGATCAGCCGGGCGGACTCGCTGCGCTTGATGTCGCGGTTGGCTATGCGGAGCTTGGCGGCGGCGTTATAGACGCCCTTTTCCAGCTTGGTTCGGGCTGCCTGCTCCGTTCCGGTGCCAGCTTCGGATTTGCGGGCGGAAGGTTTTTCCGCCTGCTCTTTTTTGGCCCGGGCTTCGGAACGTTGCCCGGCTGAACCAGGGGATGCGGGGCGGCTGAGCCAGTAAACCAATCCGGCCAGGATGACAAAAGCGAGCAGCAAGAATCCGGCGCCTGGGCTTCCAGATCTGCCGCGGGATTTTCTCTTCCGAGCCATGCTGTTTATTATCCCAACTCCAAGTTAAGCAGTTTAAACCCCTTTTTGGTGATCAGCACAAACGGGCAGTACAGCAGATTGGAGATCAGGACACCCAGCAAGAAGAGGAAAGTCATGGCAACGCATTGCCCGATGGTTTTGGTTTCGGAAAAATGAAGGAAAGGGGAATGGGCCTGGGGATCAGCGTACAATACAGGCAGCCGGAGAATGGAATTGATCACAATTTCCAGGGCAAAGACGGAAAGTACGATCCATAAAATCTGGACCACAAGCTGAAGGAGAGTCTTTTTCCAGTGTGAGAAAAACAACAGGTTGAAATACTGCTGCGCCCTTTGGAAGCTGTGCCCCTTGCGGATGAGAGGGATGGCGACCCCCAGGAAAAAGTAGAGATAAAGAATGCCAAACACGAAGGCAAACCTGGTCAGCAGAAACACAGGCCGGAGGAACGGCAAGTCAACTCTGTAGAAATACAAATAAACGCTGCGGATCAGGAAGATGGCCACTAAACCCAGGATAAAGACCAGCAGGCCCTTGTGTATCCTGATCACCAGCGGGGCCAGCAGATCCCTGACCAGATACCGGCGCGGCCCGGAATTCCGCGGCTGAGGACTGGCCTTCCACTGCGCCAGGGCTTTGAGGATCAGAAAGATGACGAATGACAGGATGATCAGGAAGGAAAACACTGGCAGATACTGCCTCTGATATGAGATCAGAGCAATGACCCACTCGGAGAAGCTGGTCTGGTCAAATGCGAATACCAGCAACGGCAGCGAGAGGATGTTTTGCAGACCGTTCCATTCTCCAAAGAGGCAGTACAGTATCTTGTTAATTTTAAAAAACCGTCCCTTCCATGTGATTTGGCTTCACGACCAGGATACAGATATAACATCCAGCCAGATTTTCCTTTTCACTTAGCATTCTTTTTTGTCAATCAGAAAATGGGCGGGACATTGCCTGCTTGACAGAAATGCAGGTGTGCCCGACAGGTAAATAATGCAAGAAAAAAGAACTCCGGTAGTATTGATCCGGCTGCTGCTGCTGATTGCTTTGCTGGCAGCGGTCGGGCCGGCTTCGTGCCTGAAGGATAAAAGCCAGCTCATCCTCAGGGGCAGGGTAACAGCGGTCAAGGACGGCGACACCATAGTCATCCTGCAGAACAGGTCGCAGTACAAGATCAGGCTGTCCAGCATAGATAGCCCCGAGAAAGGCCAGGCCTACGGCACCAAAGCCAGGCAGTTCACTTCCGCCTTGGCCTATGGCAAACAAGTGAGAGCCGACGTTAAAACGACCGACCAATACAGCCGCTATGTAGCTGAGGTGTTTTTACCGGACGGCCGCAGCCTGAGCCGGGAGATCGTGCGCAACGGCTATGCCTGGCATTATCCCAGATACAGCTATGATCCCAAGTTAACGGCTTTGGAGAAAGAGGCGAGAAACCTGAAGCGGGGGCTGTGGGCCGATCCACATCCCATCCCGCCCTGGCAATTCCGCAGGCACTGATAAAAAAAGCTGCCGCAGAACAAAACGGCAGCCTGATGATTAACCGGGATTCCGTAAAACCGGATCCCTCCCTATAAGAAGCGTTTGACGACTTCCACCACTTCCGGCAGATCCATCCCGATGCTTTTAAGGTGTTCCAGGGTGGGGATGCCTTCTTTGGTCCAGCCCTTGCGCTTGTAAACGGCGTCCACGAGCTTGTCATACTGATCATAACGGTAATCGCGCAGGGCTTTCATCTTTTCCCGCAGGGACATTCCTTCTATATTAACGCCGGCTTTTTCTGTCAGGGCTTTTTCATAGCGCTCTTCCCGGGACAGGAATTCCTCTTCGGTGACCGGCCCCATGGCGCGGTAGGGCGGGATGTCACTTTCACGCAAGCCTCCGCCCATGCGCAGGCAGAAGACCTTCTGGAAATTGTAAACGCGTTCGCTCTGGCGGATGAGTTGATGCTTGTCCATGGGTTTGCCGGTGATGGCCTTGTAGATGTCAACGTAGTTCTGGACGTGCTCGGGGACTTTGGCGGGCTCGTCGGTCTGGGCGTTGTCCTCGGGCTCGATGTCGTTCCAGGGCAGCTTGCAGAGGCCCTGCAGGCCGAACCAGGTGCGGAACATCGGGAAGTAGTGCAGCGCCTCGGCTTTGTCTTCAAAAGAGGGGATCGCATTGTTGACCATATCCATGAAAATGAGCCAGGCCTCGTCGTGCTGCGGGCCTTTCAGGGCAAGCGTGTAGCCGCCTTGCTGAGCCAGGGATTCCTTGCTCATGTACTGGCTGTATTCCAGACCCTTGGCTTCCATTCCCATGTCCTGCAGAAGCTGCGGATCAGCTCCGTATTTCTCCGCGAAAATCTTCTTCATGCGGCGCACGCCCTGGCCGACTGTCACGCCGAAACCTTCTCCGCGCGCCATTTGGTGGAGCAGTTCCAAGGCGGAATCGGCGTTGCCCCAGGTCAGGTCGAGTCCGCCGGTCCGCTCTTTGTTTAGGATGCCGTATTCATAGCATTCCATGGCAAAGGCTGTGCTGGTGCCGAAGGAGATGGTATCCACGCCGTAGGTGTCGCAGTAGAAATTGATCTCGACCACGTCTTTGGGATCCCAGATGCAGAGATTTGATCCGCAGCCGGCGGCGGTCTCATATTCCGGGCCGTCCACGCAGACTTTCTGCCCTTTGTAGGGCCCGGTGCGCGGGACAAAATCATCCACCGCCTTGCAGCAGGAAAGTGAACAGCCGAACCAACATCCATCCGGGACTCCCTGAGTGAAAAGCGCCTTGAACTCTTTGGAATGCAGCCCCAAGGCTTCCGGCATCTGGCCGTATTTGAAATTCCTGATCGGCAGAAGGTCGTAATCGTTCATGATCTCCATCAGGTGGGCAGTGCCGATCTCGCGCATGTGACACTGGCTGGAGTCTCCCTTCTCGATCTCGTTATGCAGCTTCAAGCCTGTTTTCTGCAGCGTGCCGATATCCACGGGATTGTTTGTGTCACCCTTCAAACCGGAATATTTGACCACCAAAGCCTTCAGTTTTTTATCGCGGAAGACTGTCCCGGTGCCGCCCCTGCCGGCCTGTTTCAGCCTTGCCACCTGCCTGCGCTTGTCCCAGAAGGAGAAATTCAGGCAAGTGATCAGAACGTGTGCGCCGGCTTCTCCGGAGGAGACAACGGAAACGAACTGCTCCCTGCCGGGGGCGTCGGCGAATTCGTGGATGAACTGCTCGGCGGCAATGTGGCTGTTCAGGTCTTCGTCCGGAGCGGTGAAGATCTGCACGGTGCCTTTGTCGCCATCGATAAAGACGATCACGTCCTCACCGGCCTTGCCCTGGATCTCCAGAGCGTCAAAGCCGCTGAACTTGGTGTAGGGACCGAAATGCCCGCCCACGTTGCAGTCGACCGGAATGCTTGTGAGGGGGGAGATAGTCGTGACGATGGATTTGCCGCTGCCGGGGTAGTTTGTGTTGCCGCAGAGCGGGCCGAAGGAGATGCAGATCTCGTTTTCCGGGTCGTTCCATTTGGTGGTGTCCTGCACGGCGTCCCACATCAGGCGCAGGTCGAAGCCTTTGCCGCCGGTGAATTTATCAATCATCTCGTCGGAGACCGGTTTTTCCCTGATCCGATGATCGGTCAGGTTGACATACAGGGTGCGCCGGTTATAGCCCTTGACCACGGGCCTCAGTTCATACTTGTATTCGGCCAGCAGCTTGTGTTTGGCTTTCATCGCGTTGATCTTTTCTTTATCCATTTCAGCTCCTTATTCCGTGACGATTTTAATGGCTTCGGTGGGGCAGTTCTTGGCGCATGCGCCGCAGGCAATGCATTTAAAGGGGTGAATGCCTCCCCCGTAGCTCCGCATGGACCCGGTAGGGCAGGCCGCCACGCACATGTAACACCCGATGCAGAGGGACTTGTTGATCATGACCACGCCCTGCTGACTGACCGTGATGGCCTGGGTGGGGCAAACCGCGACGCACACCTGGCACTGGTTGCAGACGTTGATCGCGTTTCCATCGGATGACTCCGAAATCCGGATGCAGGACTTTTCGGCCTTGTCTTCCTTGAAATAGAGATTGGAACAGGTGCTTTCGCACACCCGGCAGGCGATGCACTTTTCGGGGAAGGTTTGCAGATATTTCTTCATCTTCCGGCTCCTCTGATTTATCTTTGATTAATAAAGCTTGTGCGCAGGTGTTTTCGTCAACAGATTTTCATTCAGGCTCAGTCCTGAAATGCCTGTTTGACCATCCTGACGATGGAATCCGTATCCAGGCCCGCCCATTTGTAAACGTCTTCCGAACTGCCGGAGATGGGGTAGTACCTGACTCCGAGCTTGACCAGCCTGCAGGGGGCTTGCATTTCCGCCAGCCGGTCGGCCAGGATCGTGCCCATGCCGCTGTGCACATTATGGTCCTCAACCGTAGTGATAACGCCTGTCTTCAAAGCCTCGCCCAGCATGCTTTCATCGATCTCCAGGGGCGAGGAGACATACCAGAGCTGCACGAATATCCCTTCCTCACGCAGCCGGTCCACAGCCTTCAAGGCCCTGCCGGCAGGGGTTCCGGTGACGATCAGGGCGGCTCTGTCGCCGTGGCGGAGGAGATCAGCCTGTCCGTATTCAAAGGAATAGTCGGTCCCATAGAAGACTTCGCCATTTTCCTTTCTGATAATGGGCAGCACTGACCTGCCCATGGCGACAAGGTAATTGCCGGACTCGTGGGAAATCCTGCGGATGATCCTGTCCGTCTGATTCGGATCGGCGGGGCAGAGCAGCCTGAAGTTATACAGGTTCCGGGCCAGGCCGATGTAATCTATGCACTGGTGCGTGCGACCGTCCTCTCCCACGTCGATGCCGACATGGGTGGTGACGACTTTGAGGTTGGCGTGATTGATGTCATTCAGCCTTTGCTGGTTGTAAACCTCGTCAATGCCGAAGATGCCGAAGTCCGCCCAGAAGGTCTGGATTCCGCAGATGGACATGGCCCCCGCCATCACGGCGGTGTTGTGTTCCATGATGCCGCCCTGGAAAAAGCGCTCCGGCGACACTTTGGCAAAATCCCCGGTTTTGACGCTGACTTGCAGATCGCAGTCAAAGACAGCGAGCGGGACAGGATTATCCGGGTTTCTCTGAGCGAGGTCGGCGATCGCCTTGCCCCAGGCGGAGCGGTTGTCCGTATCGGAAATGTAAATCTCGGGGCTG
Organism: Cloacimonadaceae bacterium (SeqCode); assembly: GCA_034678545.1. Lineage (GTDB taxonomy): Bacteria > Cloacimonadota > Cloacimonadia > Cloacimonadales > Cloacimonadaceae > UBA5614. The sequence goes on from JAXDBS010000088.1 coordinate 21,474, forward strand.
CCCAGGTTGAAGGCGGGCTTGAAGGCAGCGAAGTTAACGGGGGCAGCTTTGCTGTTGTTTTGCTTCTTCTGGCGCAGCTTTTGATAATACTCCAGTTTATTATCGCCCTTGAGTTCCTTGAGCGCTTCTGCCAACTGGTCAGGCTTGAGGGTGGAGCCGTGGTACTTGGCCTGGTTTTCCATGAAGGAAACGCCTTTGCCCATGATCGTATGCGCCAGGATCATACAGGGTTTATCCATTTCGTCCGCTTCCAGAAGGGCGGCATGGATCTGATTGAGATCGTGCCCGTCGCTCTGTAACACGTGCCAGCCGGAGGCTTCCCATTCAGCCACTATGTGTTGAGGCATCACCTTATGTATGGGTCCGCTGATCTGCAGCTGGTTGTAATCTACGATGGCGGTGAGCCTGTGGAGTTTGTACTTGACGGCAAAGCGGCGGGCTTCGCTGATCTGGCCTTTCTGCTGTTCACCGTCCCCCATCAGGACAAAGGTACGGTAATCCAACTCGTTGACAAGGCCTGCCAATGCAAAGCCGCAACCGGCGGAAAGGCCCTGGCCCAGATTGCCGGTGGTCCATTCCACGCCGGGGACGTACCTTTCAATATGGCCTTCGAAGATGGAGCCCGCCAGTCTGAATTCGGTGATGGCGTCCTCCACGCTGAAATATCCCATGGCCCCCAAAGCGCTGTACACGCCGGGGGAGATATGCCCGTTGCTGACCACGACACGATCCCGGTCCGGCAACTGCGGATTCTTCGGATCGTGACTGATCATGTGATACAAGGTCAGCAGGATATCAATTGATGACATGGAACCGCCCGGATGGCCTGAGCCGGCCAGGGTGGTCATATGCAGGATGTTGCAGCGGGCTTGTTTGGCTGCAGCTTCAATATCCTGAAGGTCTGCCTGTGTTAGTTTTTTCATGCTAATATAACTCCCGAGTTATAAACCGATATCTATTACAAAGTCATTCCCCCACAGGCGGGATCCGAATCCTCTACCGTAGACACACGTGTCCAGCGTGTTGTCTTTACTGCAGACGGGTCGTCCGCAGCGACATCCTGCGCAACTCCAATTATACTTCAAGTTAATCTATTCCCGCCCGCCACCCATCATTGTATAGGGCTGCGCCCTATGACCCCTTGCCCGGGAAACGTCATTCCCGCGCAGGCGGGAATCCAGCCTGTTTTATTCCGGCATTAATATGCCGGAAAACAGCAGATGAATATCTGCGCTACAAAAATACCTCTGCGCAAGGACGACGGCACTTATGACATATCGCTATTATAATGAAAAAGCCACTGCCGAACAGTGGCCGAAAATGGTGGAGCATAGCAGGATCGAACTGCTGACCTCATGACTGCCAGTCATGCGCTCTCCCAGCTGAGCTAATGCCCCGTGCATGAAAGTCAAAAAAAGAATGATAGCTCATCTGTCAAGATGAAACAAAAAAAACAGGATCTAGGTAAACCAAATCCTGCTTTATTGAGAGAATGAGCTATGGTTCTATTGACTGCAATAATTTTGTTTGCAGTTTGATAAATCTGGATGCCTGAGCTGGTGTAAGTTCGTCGTTTGAATCTTCTAACTTGTCATCAATTTCTTGGGCATTATCCAGCATACTAGCATATTTGGAAAGGGCCGTCGCATCTCCATTTTTTGCTTTTTTGTATAATGAAATATAATCGTCTATGTATTTTTCATAACTGTCAAGTACGGAATCCCAATCTACATCAGATGAATTCGCAACAGATTCATTGGCTTCTGCACTAGAATTGCCTAGGTTCAAAGCTTTTTGATCTATTGGATCATAAACGTATACATCATCAAACCGAATTTCAAAACTCCTGGTGTCTTTTAAAATCCTGCTACGCTTATCCTTGCCACCTTCTTTCCATACGAAATTAACCACGGTTGAATATCCTACCTTACCAATAAACAATTCTTCAATTTTATCCGTATCTTTCTCATCAAGAATAAAATACTCACCTAAGCCAGAAATAGCAGCCCCTGTTTTATTAAGAGGAGTTAGTATGACATTAGAATAAACAGAAATGCTTTCGTAGTTCAATTTTTCTGTTAATTCCAGCCTAACTGAAATCTGGAGTTTTTCATCAACAGTGGTTATAGTATATTTACCGGGGGGTATCTTCAGATAATCATAAATCTGACCAACAACTTGATAGTCTTCTTCAACGTGTTTGACTTGGCCGCCCGATATTTGAGCCTTGTCTATTTTAATTGTCTGTTCAGATATAGAGCATCCCAAGATTAATGCTATAGAAATGATTGAAACTAATATGCATGCCAGGATAATATTCCGTATCTTGTTCATAATAGTAACCTCATTATTGTTATTTAATTGTAATTTATCGGCATTCTACTGCGTTGCTTTGGGATTGTTTCTGCCCAACATGATCAAAACAGCCCCGCCAATACACAATATTAATGGAATTATTATGACCTTCAGGCCATATTCCATGTCGCCTTCTTTGTATAATCCCAAGGCGATAAAGTGAACCACACAGCCCGCTATTATTAGAATAGGGATTATCAGGGAAGACGATTTGAAGCCTTTGGTGGATAATACAACCTGGATAAGACCCATCACTATAATAACAATGCCAGCAACTGTAAATGAATCATCCATGAAGTCACCGGCAAAGTCCTCTATCATACCAGCTCCTACAAGTAGTAAAACACCTAATATAGAAAACCAGGCAGCCCCAATGATTGCTATGATACATCCTAAAGTTTTCATTATTGTACTCCTTTTTTTTTGATCACATTTGATTTTCAATCAGGATAACGGGCCCGGTAGTTGTCTAATAGTCTTATATATAGTGCTTTGTCAAGAATCCAATAGTAAGCAATAGGTGAATAAAGTTTAGAATAAATGATTTTTAGTTTTTCGCAAAATCTCGATTGTATTGGTATAGGAACTGAACAGTTATAGAGTTTTAAACAAATGTGTGTTGCGGGGGGGGGGGGGGGTACCTATATGCAGCAAAAGCGATTAAAACATTGATTATTGGGAGCAGTAAACCGA
>JAXDBS010000089.1:0-17596 GCA_034678545.1 Cloacimonadaceae bacterium (SeqCode)
CAACGTGAGACTTCAAATATTCAATGCGATGGACATTATGTAGGGCTTATGCAATATATTATAGTTAGATATGGCCATCATATGCCACTTTTTTGGGGGTATGCCTATTTTCTAAAAAATAGCCGAACTCTGGCAAACAGCCCTTTACTTGGCCACCACGAGTTTTCTGGACATGGCCTGCAGACCGGCTTTCATCCTGACAAAATAGATACCGCTGGAGACCGGCCTGCCGTTGTCGTCAAGGCCGTCCCAGGTGAGCTTGTAGGTCCCGGCTTTCTTCTCGCCCTTGAACAGGGATCTGACCGCTTCCCCCCTGACGTTGTAAATGGCCAGGTCGACCTGTTCAGCCTTGGCCAGGCCGTAGGAGATGGTGGCCCTTTGGGAGAAGGGGTTGGGATACACAGGCTGAAGCTCTGTCCTGAGCGGGATGATCGGCATGGGGTCCTGCGTATCGTTCAGAGTGATGCTGACGGGTCCGTGAAACTCGTATTCGCCGTTCAGGTCAATGCTCTGCAGCCAGTAATAATATGTGTATCCGGCCGGCGCTTCCCGGTCGGTAAAGACATAGTTGGTTTGCTGGGATGTGTTTGTCCCGCTCACGAACGCATTGATCCGCTCCGCGTCGGCCAGGTCGTCCTCGTCATTGCGGAAGAGGTAGAAGCCGGAGACATTGGTTTCCGACTGGGTGGTCCAGTTCAGCATCACAAAGTTCTGGACCGTGATCACGGCGGTGAAGGAGGAAAGCTCCACGGGAACAGTAATCCCGTCGTCATGGCCTGCCACGAAATCGTCCAGCATGAGCACGAAGGCATCGTTGGAAACGCATTGGATGGCGATGTAGCCGCTGGTGTTGGCCAGACCGGGAACCGCGTACTCATACAGGTACCAGTCTATGGGAACTTCTATATAGGTGGTGGCGCTGCCGGCGAGGTAACTCCAGGTGGTCCCGTCGGTCGAATACAGGACTTTTATCCGCTCCAGGCCGTAAGCATCGGTCACTGACTTGGCAAAGAAACTGATCCTGGGGCTGTCGTCAAAACTCAGCTGGGGCGAGATCAGCCAGTCGTCGTTGGGAGGCGTGGTGGCAGCAAAACAGGCCGCATAGTTATCTCCGGAATAGGGCTGCCAGGCATCGGTAGTCAGCGCCGGCGATGTGTTGTCCGGGTCAAAGATGATATAGGACCCGGTATAGCCCTGGTTCGTAAAAGTAACATCTGTGATCGTATATGTAGCGGAGCCGTCATTATCATCAAAAGTCCAGGATCCAAAACTGTCATAGGCAAAGTCTGTATAGGTGTCGAAATAGTCTTCCATTTTTCCATCAACGGCAAAGCCTCTCAGGCTGATGTTATTGGTGGCGCGCACCTGGACGGGAACCAGATTGGGCAAACCCTTGCCGTTGCCGGAAACCGGCCTGGACCCCGGAGCCGATTTGTGGATATCATTTCCGTAGCTTGCATCGGGTAATTGCGAGCATGCATAAATCTCAAGATCTTTGCGGAGATTGTCCACCAGGCTGAGATTGGCTGTTTTCTCTCCGTAGGAGGCAGTGTTGAGCGGATCGAATTTCACAGTCCAGGACGCCGTTTGCCCATGTGTCAGACTGATGGGATAACTGTTGTTATCGGTTAAAGCAAACTGAGTGGGATCTGAACCGGTAAAGGTCGGCGCGCTGCTGATGGTAAGCGTTCCGGAGCCTGAGTTGGTGGCGGTAAAGGTCCGCTCTGTGCAGTTGCTGGCGCCGATATAGGCCAGTCCGAAGTCATAGGATGCTTCGGAAAGTGTCATAATGGGCGTGGGTGCCATGACTGTTACATTATCCACATACAGGTTGTTGCCGTAAGCGCTGGTTGCAGTGAACCTCAGCATATTGGTACCGGAGGGCAGGTTCAGGGTCTGGGTAGCCCATTGTGCAGCAGTCGGAACAAAGGAGCCAGTAACCGTGCCGCCGGTATTCAGGCTGCCGCTGGTCCCTCCCGGCATGTTTACCAGCAGGGTCCAGGAAGAGCCGCCATTGGTGGAATAATAGACATCCAGTTGGTCAACCTCTCCCGAATAGGTGGCATAGGCATAGTCAAAGGTAACGACCGGCGATGATAAAGCGCTTATGTCAAATCCGGGTGAGTATAAATGGAACGGGGTCGCATCGTTAATATTATAAAAGTTAGCGAGAAAAGACCTTGAACCAACCCCGTATCCGCTGCAGGCAGACGAAATGGTCCAGTTGTAGGTGCCTCCGGATACGAGCCAGTCTCCAATGGTAGGAGATGTGGTTTCCACCGTTTCAACCCAGGGAAAGTCATCGATCGGTTCGGCCAAGGTGGTGGCATTGGCCTCCACTCCTGAAGAGTAAGTGACAGCTTTAGTCACATCATGATAAGACCAGGCTTTGTAATAATAGGTGGTTTCAGGATCACGCCCGGTGTGCTGGTAGCTGGTGGATGTTCCGTTCACCAATACAGTGCCGGTTCCGTTGATCGTGCTGCCGACTGAATAAGAAGTACCCGTGGTTGGCGTGCCGAACGAATTGGTCGTATTCCAGGCTACTATAACCGGATCGGATGAACCATTCAGAGACCAGCTCAGATCTATTTGGTCGTCACTCACCGCCGTGGCGGTGAAGCTGGTGGGATTTGCGATGCCGCTGGTATATACCAGTGAGATATTGTCCAAAGCTCCCAAACCTCTGGGGTTTGCATTATCGTTTCTCCAGGTGAAAACCAAACGTTTTGAGGTTCCGGCATATGTGGCGGGATCAAGATTAATCGTTTGCTGTGTCCAAGCCGTGTAGTCATCATACCAGGTTAATCCGATCTGAGTCCCGGTCGGATATCCTGTTGTGACAGGGGTGTAGGATGTTTCGCACATGTACAGCCTGAATCCGTCGTAAGTCTGGTCCAGGGTGGATATTTTATAGTAGAAGGATAGAGTGATGGATGTCGTATTGGAGGGAAAGGTCACATTACGATACATGTGTCTGTACACGGCAGCATTAGTATTAGTCCAGGCAGTCCCTGAATTGGAAGTAAAAGAACACCTCGAACCGGCATAAACAGTTGGCGCACTTCCCACCCAATATCGGTTGTTGGTTGTGGAGCCGTCTATCGTCCAGCCATTGGCCGCAAAAGTGGTCCCCGTTTCAAACCCGCCGTCACCGGTGGGACTGATCAAAACAGTTTGCCCAAAGACAAATGAAAAAGTGCTCCCCGCCAGCACGAGGGCTAAAAACAAAACTGACACATTTTTGGTCATAATAGACTCCTTATTCCCATTGATCTTATTTCTTGAGTTGCTTTTAATAAGATATGTCTTTTTTGTCAAGCATTTTTAGGCTGGTTGCATTAAACTGATTTGCAAGCATTGAGTGGAGAGTAGTGTGGGTTGCCCTATAAGCATGCTGAGTTGAGCACTGAAAACAACAGACCTCTATCTTCCCTCCCCCGGGCTTTGCCTTAGAAAAGCCAGCCAGAGGAGCGGGCGGTTATTGCCTTGCTCTGCTTTTTACTTGATCAGGTACAGCTTGCGGCTTGAAGTCAAATACCCGGCCGTCATTTTGACAAAGTACACGCCCGAGCTGACCGGTTTGCCGTTGTCGTCCCGGCCGTCCCAGACCACTTTGTGGTAGCCCACGTTTTTGGTGCCGCTCAGGAGCTTCCTGACCACTTCGCCGCGCACGTTGACCACAATCAGGTCCACTTTCTCGCTTTTGACCAGCCCGAAGGAAATGGCGGCGCTGCCGCTGAAGGGATTGGGATAGGGCTGCTGCAATCCTGTCTGCATGGGAATGATGGGCAGGTAGTCATCGGTGGCGGGCAACACCACACTGACAGGGCCGTGGAACTCATACTCCCCGTTCAGGTCAATGCTCTGCAGCCAGTAATAGTAAGTGTAGCCCGTCTGCGCCTCGCGGTCCATGAAGGTGTAGCTGGTCTGCTGGGAGGTGTTGGTTCCGCTGATAAAGGCGTTGATCCTGAGGGCGGAAGCCAGGTCGTGGGTGTCGTTGCGGTAGAGGTAATATCCTGAAACGGCGGTTTCCGACTGGGTCACCCAGTCCAGCCTGATGAACTGCTGGACAGTTATCATCGCCGTGAAGGAGCTCAGTTCGACCGGCAGGGTCTGGTCAATGTCGGAAATGGTCCAGTCATAGCCGGTGCCGCCGCCCAGGGAGGTGATCCCTGTCACGTCCACGGTGCGGGTGGTCCCGTTGTCTGTTACGGAAAACTCGCCCACCAGGGTCCAGATCCCGGTGTCGCCGACAGCTCTTCTCCACACCTTGACGGTGCTGGCCGCCGTCTCGCTTTCCGGATAGGTCAGGCTGACGGTGGCGGTGTCGGACATGGCGCCGGTGGTGGTCCAGGTGCGGGCGATGCTGCTGTCGCCGCCGTAGGTGTTGACGGTAGTGGTGTCCAGGCTGACCGTGAGGTCGGTCAGGACCGCGTCGTCCGAGGTCAGGGCAAAGTCCCTGCCCGCCAGGGTCAGGGTGTTGCCGTTGAGGTCCAGGCCGCCGGCGGTAAAGGCCAGGTTCGTGGTCGTGACGTCGTTGGGCAGGGCGACGTTGTTGCCCGTGCCGGGGTTGACGGTCAAAGTGTTCAGCGTATCAGGCAGGGAGGTGGGTGTGGTCGTGGTCGCCGTTACGTGCGAGACCGTCCCGGTCTGGGAGGGCACGCCGCTGCCCGTGTAATTGAAATAGGGCGTTCCGGAAAGGGTGCCGTTAATGGAGAGATTATAGTCTCCCAGCGTGATGGCCCCGCTGTTGTAAGTGAGGTTTCCGCAGGCCGCCGCAGCGGTCAGGGTCACCGTATCGCCGTTGTTGATGTAGACCCCGCTGGCGCTGGCCGTGGGGTAGGATGTGGCGTAATACCAGTTCACTCCGTCAGGTGAAGATTCCCAGGTATTCACATCATTCCAGTTACCGTTGGTTATAGAACGGAAATAATCCGTGGCGCTGGTTGTGTAAGCTGTGATCACCACATTCCTGGTGTAGAATATTTTTGTGTTATTTGATAAACCCCAGGCATACACTCGGACAGATATAACCTGATTGTCCAGTAATCCATAGTTCAAGGTGTTGAAAGTGCGTGTCGTGTGCGTTGTGCTAAGAGTAAAAGTAGCGCCGACTTGATTATAGGCACCTCCGTTGACGGAAACAAATACTGCGGCACTGCCTGCTGTCCCGTTGTTATACTTGGTTGACAAAGCAATTGAGGATATTGTGATATTATCAGTGGCTGTCAGGTCAAATTGATAGTAGTCACCGTTTGTTTGTGCTGCAGCCAGTGAACCTTCGCCCCAGTTGTTCGACCCAGCTCCGTCAGCCACGTAGCTGATCGCCCCGATCCCGCCCCCGCCAGCCATATTGCTGCCGGTGCAGGATCCGGTAGCACTGCAATTGCCATTTCCAGTCAAGGCCCAGGTTCCGGAAGTCTGGCCGGATAAGCCGACTATGCTGGTTATGAATAATAGAATGGTCACTAAAAGAGCTTTGCTCATTTGCACCTCCAGGTGTCATTAAAACTTTGGGGCATCATCGCTTTTGCTCGTTACTTACAAATACAAAACATCAAGCAACCAGCGCACTTGCGTTCCCCCTTATAAAATAGCAGGTGCAATACTGATTCTATTTAACTTCTATTTATCATTAACTTTATTTGTCAAGATTTTTTTTTGCTTTTGCGGCTTTTTTTTATTCTTCCTCCCCAACACCGACTCCCCTTCTGCCGTGTTCCCTGTCCAATCGGCCTGGCGGGCTCTCTGCCAAACCCCTCAACAGGACTCATGGCGGGCTTGATTTTCCATTGTCCTCCCTTGCAGGAGCATCCAGATATGACCCTTGGATGACCCTCAGATAAGCGCACTTCAGCGGTTATCTGAAGGTCATATGTGCCTTAACCGGGAGCAGCACTGCAAGCAGGGGGAAGGCCTGACGGTGGCTGCTCACAGTTTGGTTCCAAGTTAGGGCGGTTTTCCCGTTTGCGCCAGACCTTGCTGAGCATGGAAAATCCTCCGGGATAAGGAGGCGGCGATATCATCTTGTTTTACCGGTTTTGGAGTTATTCTTGCATATCTTATGCACAATGTTAAGCAATGGAATTGAGGTGGCTATGAAGGGAAGGATCACCCTTGCGCTCGTCCTGCTGGCTCTTTTGGCGGCGGGAACTGCTTTTGCCTACCATCCCAGACCGGATTTCAGCATCGCCCGCCCCCTGCCTGCGTTCCAGCCCGAACGGGCCGATTCCGCCCACGGCTTTGACGTCACCCGGTATGAGATCACCCTGGCCGTCAACGACCAGACGCACTTTATCTCGGGCAGTGTCAAAGCGCACGTGACCGCAGAGGAAAACCTGGCCGGGATCGATTACAACCTGATAGGGCTGACCGTTTCCCAGGTCAAGGTCAATGATGTGGCATCCGCTTTCACGCACCAGAACGGCATCCTCCACATCAGCCTGACCGCGGCCCCCGGCCAGCAGTTCACCACCGAGGTCAGCTATTCCGGCACGCCGTCCCTGTCGCCCCCGCCTTACAACCTCGGCATGATCTTCGGCAGCAACACCGTCTTCACTCTGTCCGACCCGGACGCCTCCCGTTACTGGTGGCCCTGCTATGACCACCCCTGGGACAAGGCCATAATGGATCTGCACATCACCCTGCGGAGCGACTGGCTGGTCGCCTGCAACGGACTGCGGGACAGCATCACTGACAACGGCGATGGCACCAAAACCCACCACTGGCTGGGCTCCAACCCCATGGCGCCCTACCTGGCCTGCGTCACCGCCGGGCCCTATGTCGAGATCAACCAAACCTGCGGCGCCCTGCCCATCCAGAACTTCGTCCTGCCCTCCCAATACAACAACGCCCTGATTGACTTTTCCACCCTGCCGGAGATCATCCAGTTCTTCTCTTCCGTTTACGGTCCCTACCCCTTTGAAAAATACGGCAACACGGCCGTTAACATGACCACCTACGGCGCCATGGAACACCAGACCATGACCACATTGGGCAATTACCTGATCACGGGCACCCACTCCGGCGAGCTCACCATCGCGCACGAGCTGGCGCATCAATGGTTCGGTAATTGCCTCACCCCGCTGACGTTTAAGGATGTCTGGCTGAGCGAAGGCTTCGCCACCTATTCGGAGTTCCTCTGGACCCATGCCAAATTCGGCTGGCAATCCGCCTGCAATTACATGCAAAGCAGCTTTCACGACTATTACATCAGCTTCGAGAACTCCAATCCCTCTCTGCCCAACATCATCTACGACCCGCCCTTTAACTATTATTTCTACCCCCAGTCCTACGAAAAAGCCGCTTCCGTACTCCACATGCTGCGCCTGAAAATGGGCAACGCCGCCTTCTTCCAACTGCTGCAAAACTGGTTTGCCGCGTATCATAACGGCAACGTGGTCACCGCCGAGTTACAGGCTATGGCAGAACAGCTCAGCGGTCAGGACCTGGATCAGTTCTTTGAGCAGTGGATCTACAGCCGCGGGATTCCGGAAATGGATTTTTACATCTTCAGAGGATATTCCATGATCCCGGAAATGCGCGGTTTGAGGGTGGTGGGACAAACCCATTGCAGCACAGGCACGGAGTTCACCTGTGAGGTTCCTTTCAGGATAAGATTTGACAGTAATGCCTACGATTCACTGAATGTGACAGCGTCTCCCGGAGGTCAGGCAACCACTCAGTACTATTATACCATGACGGAGATTGGTGAAACAGACATTCAAATTGACCCCAATTACTGGGTCCTGAACCGGGGTTACAACCTGAAAAAACCGGTGCTGACACAAGCTCTGGCAGGTAATGGGACAGTATATCTGAACTGGGAGGCTTTCCCCTGTCCGCATCCCATCACTGGTTACAGGATACAGAGAAAGGCGGAAGGCTCACTCATTTGGCAGCACATTGATCCGGGACCAGTCTCTGAACTGTGGTTCACAGATACCACTGCAGTGAATGGAACGCAATACCAGTACAGGATAACAGCAGTGGATGCAGATGGCTTTTACAGCCTGCCCTCCAATGAACTAAGCGCTACGCCGCTGGCTTTTCCCTTTGACTGGGGCATGCTGGTGGTGGATGAAACCAAGGACGGGACAGGCGCCGCCATCACGCCCGACGACGCCACGGTGGACGGATTCTATGCCGCTGCTTTGGCACCCATCCCCTATACTGGCTGGGATTACGCCGCCCTGGGCGCGCCTTCGCTCAGCACCCTGAGTCATTATCCCATCGTGCTTTGGCACGCCGACGACTTTGCCCAAAACCAGATCGGGGCCTGCCTTTCGACCCTGGGGGGCTACCTGATGGGGGGCGGAAAACTTGTCATCTCCGGCTGGAAAACGCCCGGCTCCCTGTCCGACAGCTTCACGGACCTCTTCCTGGACGGAGCCGCCTTTGTTTATGACAACGGCGCGGTGCTGATCGCCGCCCTCTCCGACACCTATCCCCAACTCAGTCCCGACCCCGACAAGCTGACCGCTCAGTGGAACGGCATGCTGCCCATGATCTACACCTTCCAGTCTTCGGGGCAGGCACTCTACACCGCTTCCATGGCTGCCGGAGCCGCCGGCGCCGGCCTGCCTCTGGCGGTCCGCTTTGACGACCCGGGCACCTTTGTGCTGTTCGGCTTCCCGCTCTACTTCATGCAGGCTGACGGGGTCCGCAACCTGCTGCAGCTGCTGCTGCCGCAACTGCATTCACCCCTGCCCGCCTCTGACGCCACTGCCGCGGAACCGGCACCAGGCCTTGCAGTCTATCCCAACCCGGCCCGCGGTTCAGTAAACATCTCCCTGGGCGGGAAACCCTCCGGCCAATCCAGTCTCAAAATCTATAACGCGAAAGGCCGGCTGGTTGCCACACTTGATCCCGCCAAGGCGGCCGGCCCGGAATATCACCTCACCTGGAAACCGCAAACCTCTGACGGCAAGGACCTGCCCCGGGGGCTGTACTTCATCCGCTTGTCAGAAGCAGGCCGGGTCCACACCCGGAAGCTCCTGCTCGTGAGATAGCTGTCCGAAACTTCTGCATTGATTTGCCGCGGGGGGGGGATAAATCGGCAACTGTGTTTGGGCTGACTGGTTGCGGAATTGCTAACTGCTTGCCATTGTTGCAGATTTTCCTTGACAGCAATCACCCCCCTAAATTTCTGAAACTCTAACTGTATGGAATAGAAGTGAATATATTTGTGAGCCGCTTCCGGCATCGGTTACTGGAATTTCATTAAAAAATGAATAATACTAAAAAAAGGAGCTCAACATGACAAAGGCAGATTTGGTCAAAATCATTTCCGAAAACACCGGCATTATCCGCAAGGACGTGGCCGTGGTGGTGGACGCCCTGCTCAAGTCCGTCAAGGACAGCCTGATCGAAGGCAACCACATCGAGATCCGCGGCTTCGGCACCTTCAAGCTGAAAAGCCGCAAACCCCGCATGGGACGCAACCCCAAGACCGACCAGAAGGTCCCCGTTCCCAAGCGCACCGTCCCCACTTTCAAGTTCTCCCGCGATTTCAAGCTGGCGGTCATCAACGTCAAGACCGGCAAGTAAGTTCGGAGTGAAGAATGCCTTGCGGTAAGAAAAGGAAACGCCATAAGATCGCCACTCACAAGCGCAAGAAACGCCTGCGCAAGAACCGCCACAAAAAGAACAAGTAGCATATGACAGGCTGCCGGTTACCGCCGGCAGCTTTTTTGTTTTCATGTCATAATCCTGGAATGAATCACTTCCGCATTTCTCTTGACAATCCTGTCATACGCAGAAAATGGCTGATGAGGTATACTGATGATTGAAGTCCTGCAAGATAAATGCGTGGGCTGCGGGCTTTGCGTCAAGGCCTGCGCCTACGACGCCATCCGCATCACGGACAAGCTGGCGGAAATCGACATAGACAAGTGCGTGCTCTGCGGCGCCTGCGTCCAGGCCTGCCCCTTCGAAGCCATCTTCCTGCGCCGCCAGGCAGCCGAGGTTACCGACAAATCCGCCTACCGCGGCATCTGGGTCTATGCCGAGCAGCGGGACGGCGTCATCGCCCCCGTCGTGTTCGAGCTTCTGGGCAAAGCCCGTGAATTGGCCCAAGACCTGGAAACGGACCTGAGCGCCATCCTGCTTGGCTATAACTTAAAGGATAAGGCCAGGGAACTGATCGCCTTCGGAACCGATCAGGTGATCCTGGCCGACGACCCGGCCCTGGAGCATTTCCAGGACGAGCTTTACGCCCAGGCCTTGGCCGCCCTCATCCGCAAACACAAGCCCGCCGTCGTGCTGGCGGGGGCCACTGTGATCGGCCGCTCCTTTATCCCGCGCGTCGCTGTGGACGTCCACACGGGCCTGACCGCCGACTGCACCGGGCTGGGCATAGATCCCGAAACCGGTAACCTGCAGCAGACCCGCCCCGCTTTCGGCGGCAACATCATGGCTACCATCCTGACGCCCAACCACCGGCCCCAGATGGCCACCGTCCGCCACCGCGTCTTCGATCCCCTCCCCCGCGACGATTCCCGCGCCGGCAATATCCTGGAGGAAAAAGTTGAGCTTGCCCCCCGGGACTCCTCAGCCCGCTGGCTCGGCTTTGAAAAGGAAAAGACCACGCTCGTCAACCTGACCGAAGCCAACATCATCGTCTCCGGCGGGCGCGGGCTCAGGGAAGCGAAGAACTTCGCCCTGCTGGAAGAGCTGGCCGCCGCCGTGGACGGGGCCGTGGGCGCCAGCCGGGCTGCCGTGGACGCCGAATGGATCCCCTACGCCCATCAGGTCGGCCAGACCGGCAAGACCGTCAAGCCCAACATCTACATCGCCTGCGGCATCTCCGGCGCCATTCAGCACCTGGCCGGTATGTCCTCCTCCGACTACATCATCGCCGTCAACAAGGACCCGGACGCCCCCATCTTCAAGGCCGCCGACCTCGGCATCGTGGGCGACCTGTTTGAAATCATTCCCAAGCTGGCCAAAAAGATAAAAGAGATCCGCTCATGAGGATCAGGCCCTCCGCCTGCCAGATCGACCCCCAGCACTGCGAAAGCGGGCTGAAACTGCAGCTTGTCCTGGCCTCCGGCGCTCCCGCAGAAGATTTCCTGTTTGAAACCAAGGCCTTTGCCTACGCCCCTTTCATCAATGCCCACGACCACCTGATCGGCAACTGGGTCCCGCGCTCCGGCGAACATCATCCCTATGCCAATTCCCACATTTGGGTCAGGGAGATGAAGGATTCCTTCGCCGTGCAGGAGCGCAGCGGCATCTGGAGCAATGACGGCACGGGCAACTACACCGACCCCAACGCCTATCTGCTGGCCCAGCTGGGCTGCTATAAAAACCTCTTCAGCGGCTGCGGCTACGTCGCCGACCACGGCCCCGTCCAGCCCGACGCCTATTATGACGGCTTCCCCCTGACCGTGCTGAGGAACTACCGCCAGTGCCACTCCATCACCATGGGGAACTGGTGGGGCGGCCTCACGCCGGAGGAGGAGATGGCCCTGACCAAAGGCAAGGCCCCGTTCATTATCCATCTGGCGGAAGGAGACGACGCCATCACCAAAAAGGAATTCGCCGCCATCAAGAAACGCGGCCTGCTTCAGCCCAACACCCTGATCATTCACGGCATCGCCCTCACCCCGGCCAACCTGAAGGAAGTGGTCCTCGCCGGCGCTTCTATCTGCTGGTGCCCCGCCTCCAACCTCTACCTGATTGGCAAGACCCTGGACATCAAAACCGCCCTTAAGTTCGGACTCAACCCCGCCCTCGGCACCGATTCCACCCAGACCGGCAGCGTCAACCTGCTCGACGAGTTCGCCCAGGCGCACCTCAAGTTTCCCGAGATCCCCTTGCCCGCCCTGTACAAAATGATCACTGTCAACGCCGCCAAAGCCCTGCTCCTGCCTCCTGAGGTCGCCGTCCTCGATCCGGACCGCACTTCCGACCTGCTGCTGATTGACGCGATCGAATCCGACCCCCTGGGAAACCTGCCGGAAGTCAGCAGCGAGCACATCCAGCTATTCCTGCACAAGGGAAAGCCCCTTTACGGCGACGCCGAATGGCTGGACCGCCTGCATCCGGCGGAAGGCGAGTTCACCGAATTCCGGGTCGGCAAGCGCGAAAAATTCGTGGCGGGAGACCCCCTCGAACTCAACGACCGGGTGGACGCCGCCCTCGGCTATCACAAGGACTTCCCCTACTTGCCCTTCTGAGATCGCCATGCAAGTCTGCGAGATCTTTTACAGCCTGCAGGGCGAAAGCAGCTTTGCCGGCCTGCCCTGCGTCTTTGTCCGCCTGGCCGGCTGCAACCTGCGCTGCGCCTGGTGCGACACCTCCCAGGCCTTCCGCGCCGCTTCGGAATATACCGTTGACCAGGTCCTGGAAGAGGTCAGGAAATACCCCTGCCGCCTGGTCGAGATCACAGGCGGCGAACCTCTTCTGCAGCCCGAATCCCTCACCCTGATGGAAAACCTGGACGCCTGGGACTACGCCCTCCTGCTGGAAACCAACGGCACCCTTTCCATCCAGAACGTGCCGGCCCGGGCCCATGTCATCATGGATGTCAAACTTCCCGGCAGCGGCCATCCCGGCTCCTTCCTGGAGTCCAACCTGGAACGCCTCCGGCCCGGCCGCGACGAACTTAAGTTCGTGATCAAAGACCGCGCCGATTTCGACCAGGCCGTGGATTTTATCAGGTCCCACGCCCTGCTGGATTTCTGCCTGCTCTGCTCACCCGTCGCAAATGAGCTCGAGCCCAACCTCCTGGCCCACTGGATCCTCGGGTCCGGCCTCCCCCTCAAACTCAACCTGCAGCTGCACAAACTCCTCGATCTCGACTGACTGACCCTGCAGTTTTGGGACTCAGTTACGCGTAAAAAACCGGATGAATCTGGCGGACGGGCCGGATAAATCCGGTGTTCCGTCAATCCGCAATTGCAAAATGTGTAATTCTGAATTAATCCACTGTCATATATGTAATTAAGCACTTAAAACAGGTCCTTCTTCCTTGCTTGCACTACGGACCCATTACGGACCCAATACGGACTTGGTCCGTAATGGGTAAGTAGTGCTTCCAAGGGCGAAGCGGGCACGGACAGGACCAGGGGCAGGCAGGCAAAGGCCATCCTGAGGCCGGGAAAAAGCTGAAACAGGATCAAGGCCTGCGGCCGCTTTTAAGGCCGTCCCATACCCGGCCGGGCGCGGTCTGAACAGCATTCCGAAATGTTTCGTAACTATTTCACCAAACCGCATTAAAATAACTTGACAAAATCCGGGGAGTTAACCAATAGGACATTAGAAAAAATTAAACGGAGTTAAATGCATAGAAACAAAAAAAACAGTGCCCTGAGGAGGCCAAAATGAAATCATCAGTTTCCATTCTTGCATCACTTCTGCTTTTTGTTTTAGCGGCCGCGCTGGCGGCAGCCCCGGGAGCCCCCACCCTGGTCAGCCCCGAGAGTGGCGACAGCATCGTCACCGCGCCCGTCACCCTGGAGTGGGAGCAGGGCGACATTGACACCCCTGATTCCTACACCGTGGGCTTTGCCGTCAATGAGTATTTCTACGGATTTGACGTAAGCAACACAACCTTCGAGTTCGAGATCCCCCTCAAGTACATGAAGCAGGACCGCCAGTACCTGTGGCAGGTGATCTCAGTGTATGGCGAAACCACTTATAACACAGACCAGTGGGACTTCGACTACTATGGGGGCAGCTACGTGGAAGTGACCTCCAACCCCTCCGGCATCGGGATCTACATGGATGACGAGCCGTTCCGCGAGTCCGAAGATACGGGAGAGGTTACTCCTCACATCTTTGCCTTTGATTCCTACGACGTCGTAATCTTTTCCCTGGAACCGAATGACGAAGAATACTTCTGGTGGGGATTCCAGGACGGTAATTGCCAGTGGGGGAGTGAGGTCACCATGGATGTCGCGGAATCCATGACCGCCCATTTCGAAGCGATGAGCCTGGCCATCGACCCCGATCCGGCCGACGGCACGCACGACCTGGACGAGACGGTACAGCAGACCTTCAGTTGGGACGACGGCCCCTATGGAGATCCGGCCTATTACTACTACGTTGTCTGGTCCGATAACGATGACGACACGGACGACGTCTACGGCGAAACAGAAACGCCTTCCTTTACCGTGCCGGCGAACACATTCCTGCCCGATACGGATTATGAATGGATAATCACCAGTTTTGACGAAGAAAGCCTCTTTGCTGAAGCCTACTGGTACTTCGACACGCGGGAAGGCTTTGTGCCTGTGCAACTGTCATCCTTCACAGCGACCGCCACGGCGCAGCATTACGTGAAGCTGGACTGGACCACCCAGACAGAGTCAGGCCTGGCCGGTTATTATGTGTACAGGGGAACGGACAGCCAGCTTGGCAACGCCTTCCAGATCCCAAACCTGATTACGGCCGCCAATACCTCGCAGGAACACTTTTACAGCTTCCTGGACGAGGAGGTCGACTCCGGATTCACTTATTATTACTGGCTGGAAAGCCTGGAACTGGACAACAACTCGCAGTTCTACGGGCCCGTCAGCGTGGTTCTGACGGAACAGGGAGACTCTGAAGTCCCCGTCATCCCCGTTGCGACCAAATTTCTCAGCACCTATCCCAATCCCTTCAGCCTGAACACCCGGATGCTCTACAGCCTCAAAGCAGCCGGCAGCGTCAGGGTGGAGATCTTCAACACCAAGGGGCAGCTGGTGCGCAGCTACACCCGGGATCATTCCGAACCCGGTTTCTACCTGATCACCTGGGACGGCAAAACAGGCGGCGGCGCTCCCGCCAGCACAGGCCTTTACTATTGCCGCCTGACCTGCGGCAAATACAGCGGGGTCAGGAAGCTGCTCCTGCGCAAATAGCCCGATCCAGCCCCCAGGCTTTCGGCTGCTTTATTTCAATAGCAGCATCCTGCGGTCGGCCCGGTAATCCCCGGCCCGCATGCGGCAGTGGTAAATGCCTCCCGCCACAGCCCTGCCTCCGGAGTCGCGCCCATCCCAAAGAGCGGTGTGGCGGCCGGTGGCCTTGCTTTCATCCACCAGGGTCCTGACCAGCTGCCCTTTCACATTACAGATGTCAATCCGGACCGAAGTAACGCCTTTCACGTCGTAGCAGATGGTGGTCTCTGGGCAGAAGGGGTTGGGATAGTTGCCTTTCAGGGCGGTCTGGGTAACCTGGACCTCGTCCGCGTTGGGGACGGTCAGGAAGAAGTTGCAGACCGTGGTCTGGCTTTGGGTGATGACCACGTTTTCGGTGGTCTGGCCCTGGTAGCCGGGCGCGGAACAGGTGACGGCATAGGTGCCGACGGCGACTGGCATGGTATAGTTGCCGTTGGCGGCGGTGGTTGCAGTGAAGGCACCGGCCGTGACAGTGGCCCCCATGATGGGCAGGTTGTTGGTATTACGCACGGCGCCGGCCAGGGTGCCGGTCACGAAAGGCGCTTTGACCACAGGATTGGAGAAGGCGGCCAGGGAATAGACGTCATTGGTATAGACGGCTTTGACCGCCCATTTATAAGTGCCGGCGGCGACGGCGGCCCAGCCCGCGTCGGTCAGGTTCAGAGCAGTGATCAGGCTGGGGGTGAGCGACACCCAGGTGGCCTCGTTCTGCTCCTGCCCCTGCACCAAACGCCAGACCTTGTAACCAGTCAGGGAACGCTCCTCAACGCGCTCCAGTGGCAGGTCTGGCCTGACCCCCCGGTTTTCGTCAGGCAGCCGGTCGCGGTCTCCAATGGCAGGCGGATGGGCGGCTGAACCTGAGCCCTGCGGCTTTTCAAACTTGGAGGTATCCACCCTCAGCCCCGAAGGCGCGGATCTCATTGCCGCGCGGGTGTTGCCCACCTGGATGTTATCAATGAACCAGTTGTACCACATGCCGTCGCTGGTGGCGTCCGGGTCGTCGGCGTGCCAGGCCAGCTTGACCTGCTGTCCAGTATAGGCGTCCAGGCTGATGGAGACCGGCGTCTGGTATTCGTTCCAGCCGCCGGTGAGGGTTGAGGCGTCCCACAGAACATCCCAGCTGAGGCCGTTGTTGTTGGTAATTTTCACGTAGTAGTGGTCATTGTTGAGGGAGCCGTAATAGGCAAAGGTGTCGAAGGTGAGGAAGGCGGCCTGGGGGCAGTTGAACTGGGGCGTTATCAGCCACTCTTCCTGATGGCTGTAAGCCCACCAGAAGCCGCACTGCCAGGCGCCGTCGGTGGGGGCTACGGTGGAGGTGCCGCTGGTGATGGTACCGATCCTGCACCAGGTGGGATAGACGCCGCTGGTGTTGGGCGGGCCGTTGTTGGTGATGACCTGGGACCAGCCATCAGGCGGGAAAGCAGTTCCTTCAAAGCTCTGGTTGACGTTGACGGCGTTGGGGTCGGGAGCCAGCCAGGTGAGATCCACGCTCTGCTGGTTGGGGGCCTGGACGGCCTCCACGTTGCGCGGGGTGTAGGCGATCTCGCTCAGGACGAGGGTGCCCAGGTTGTAGTTGGTGGCACCCACGTTCATGGTTCCGGTCAGGTTCTGGTAACCG
The DNA here is from genome assembly GCA_034678545.1 of Cloacimonadaceae bacterium (SeqCode). Classification (GTDB taxonomy): domain Bacteria; phylum Cloacimonadota; class Cloacimonadia; order Cloacimonadales; family Cloacimonadaceae; genus UBA5614. Next base: position 16,507 of record JAXDBS010000089.1, read on the forward strand.
GGAGCCCCGACCAGGTAATCGTAGGTCTGGTTGGCGTAGACGCCGGGGACGCTGAAGACGCCCTGGGCGTTGGCAGTGGCGGAGTAATTCTCATAGCCCGTGATCTCGATGGTGGCTCCGGCCAGCCCGATCGTGGGGGCGTCGCTGCCCACCGCTGTCCCTGTCACGGTCACGGTCGGCATCTGGGTCAGGGTGAAATTCTGGGTGACGGTGGAGTCTTCCGGAATAACCGCGTTCAGGGTCTGGGGAAGGTACCCGTAGCGGGAAGCCGTCACCTCGTAGGTGCCGGCCATGATGTTCTGAATGGTGTACTGGCCCTGGGCGTTGGTGTTGACGCCGGCCCCGCCAGTGATCTGAACGGTGGCATTCTGCAGGGGGATGCCGCCGGCCCCAAGCACGGTGCCGGTCAGGTGTCCCACTCCGCCCGGTATGACATAGAGGCTGGTCTTGGGGAACTGGCCGGTGACGTACACCCCATCCTCCGGGGGGCTGGCGGGATCATAATCATCCCAGTCGCTGTAAATGTTGCGGCTGCGGCTGGTGCCGGACGTCTGGCAGGCAAACCTGTCCTCGTAGTTGTAATACTGAGTGTCCATGGGCCGCTCGACCATCAGCACCAGATTGCCTTCCAGAAACAGGAAGGGCTGCGGGAAACTGACGAAGACCGTGTTCTGGCCGCTGGGGTAATTGACGTTTCCGCTGAACACACTGGTCAGGCTGGTGGAGGGAATCCAGCCGGCGGAAAGGTCTGTCAGGGCGGTGGACCCCAGCCAGACGTTGGTGGGCATGTTGGGCAGGTCGGTCAAAAAGTCATTGTAGAAGGCGATGCCTGTGATCATGCCGAGGAAATTCAGTTCGGAAGCCGGATAGACGCATTCGAACAGGCTGTTCTGATAGTACATGTTGACAGGCATAAAAGCCTGCTCGGAGCCGTCGCCGATGGTGACCACCAGGGAGCCCGCCGGCTGGACATAGACGTTCAGGTTGGGAGTCTGGTCGTTTAAGCTGTTCTAGTCCCCGGCCCCGATTACCTTGGGATAGATGTAGGTCTCCACCAGCCCGGAGGGTGACCAGGTAAGCGCGACCAGCG
>JAXDBS010000090.1:0-13809 GCA_034678545.1 Cloacimonadaceae bacterium (SeqCode)
TTGACGATGGCTTCCAGTTCCTCGGGATAGATGTTCTCGCCGCTGGGGCCGACGATCACGTTCTTGATCCTGCCCTTGATGAACAGGTAACCCTGTTTGTCCAAAACGCCGAGATCGCCGGTGCGGAACCAGCCGTCCTCCGTAAAGGCGGCGTCGGTGCGTTCCTTGTCGCGGTAATAGCCCTTCATGACGGTATCGCCCAGGACCTGGATCTCGCCCTCGCCGGTCTGGCGGTCAGGGTTCTGGATCCTCACCTTGAGGCCGGGGATCACGAATCCGGTGGCCCTGTATTTGACCCGGGCCGGACTGCTTCCCGCGATCAGGGGCGAGGTCTCGGTCAGGCCGTAGCCTATGGCGTAGGGAAACCCCGCTTCATAGAGGAACTTTTCCACATCAGGGGACAATAGCGCTCCGCCGATCCCGAAGAAATGCAGGCAGCCGCCAAAGGTCTTCATCAGTTTCTTCCCGGCCACCCGGTGGAGCAGCTTTCGGGTCAGCGGGAATCTGTACATCTCCTTGAAGAGCGGATTGCCCGTCAGCTGCGGATGGACCTGGAGCTTGAAGATTTTCTCGATGACGAGGGGCACGGTCAGGATCATGGTGGGCCTGATCTTCTGCATGGCGGGGATCAGGACCCGGGCGGTGGGAGGCTTGTCCAGATAATAGACCGCGGCCCCCTGCATGATGGGGATGAGGAAGCCGACCGTGCATTCGTAGGTGTGGGACAGGGGCAGGATGGAGATGAGCCTGTCCTCGTGGGTCACTTTCTGGACGTGGGTGACGGTTAGCCAGGCATCCAGGACCAGGTTTTTGTGGGTGAGCATGACGCCCTTGGAACTGCCGGTCGTGCCCGAGGTGTAGATGATGGCAGCCAGGTCGTCCTCCATCACTTCCGCCTTGGCCAGCCCGACCGCCTGCAGGGCTTTCGCCTTTAGCTTGTCCAGGCCGTATTTCTGGTTACGGATAAGTTCCTTGAATTTGTCGCGGCTGGTTTCCAAAGGGATGAGGGAAAAATCCTCTATCATCACCATCAGGGGGCGTTCGGCATATTCGGCATAACCGATCTTTTCATAGAGGGAGGATGAGACGAAGACCAGCTTGCTGCCGGAATGCCTGATAATATTGAGGATCTCATTGATGTGAAAGTCCGTAAGGACGGGCACCGCGACCGCTCCCATGGAGGTGACGGCCAGATAGGCGATCCCCCATTGGGGCATGTTCTGGCTCAAAATCGCCACCCTGTCACCCTTGACTATGCCACGGGATTTCATGAACCGGGCAAGCTCTTCCAGATTGGAACTCAGCTCGCCATAGGTCAGGGGCTGCTCGTCCACCATGGACAAGGCCGGCCTGTCCGGATAAAGGGCGCAGGTCCGGTTGAGCATTTCCGGCAAAGTGAATCTGATCAGATCTTCCATTGTAACTCCAAGTTGTACCTGTAGCCCGGCATCAATATCGGTCAAGTTAAATGATTAGCACGCCCCAGGTGCCATACCGGACCGAAAAGATATTGACAAAAAAAAGCGGTTCCAAATCCATTAAATCTGATATTCTTAACAACGACACTGATTCGTTGGGAAGGGGATAATAATGAACAAATTCTTTCTGCTGATGCTGACCGCCCTGATCGTTCTCTGCCTGGCCGGCTGCGCTAAAACCAAGGTGACGCGGACCGAGACCGACCTGGTGACGGACCTCAGCGGTCGCTGGAACGACACTGACGCCCGGCTGGTGGCCGAAGAGATGATCAAGGACATCCTGTCCAATCCCTGGTATGCGGAATTCGTCAACAAATACGGCCGCAAACCTGTCGTGATCGTGGGCACGATCCGCAACCTGACCATGGAACACATCGATACGGCCGTGTTTATCAACGACATGGAACGCGAGCTGATCAACAGCGGAATGGTCAAGTTTGTCGCCTCACCTGCCGAGCGGTTTGAGCTGCGCGAAGAGACGGAAAGCCAGCAATCCTTTGCCACGGCCGAGACCGCCAAGAAAATGGCTGCGGAAACCGGGGCGGACCTCATGCTGCAAGGCAGCCTGTCCATGATCACGGACGCCAGGGAGGAAGTGAAAGCCAAATACTATCAGACCGACCTGAAACTGATCAGCCTGGAATCCACTGAAAAGGTCTGGATCGGCACCAACAAGATCAAGAAGATCGTGTCCAAGGGTACATACAAGCCCTGATACAACTGAGTTATCGTAACGCGTTAAGGCTGCCAGGCATTGCACAGAACGTGTCTGGCAGCTGAATCCTGGTTAGATGAAAAGCACTTTCTCATCCTGCCATTCCCAAGCAGTACGAAGGATTCTGTTTTTACCACTCCTGCTGGCAGCAGCACTTTTGTTGAGCGGCTGCTCCGGCATCTGGGCCGACCGCGCCCACTACCGGCAGACGGGGGAATTACTCAGAAAACGCGAGTACGGGCGCATCATCCAGACCACGGAAAAGAAAAAAACCAAGCTCTACAAGCCAAAAAACCGGGTTCTGGAATACCTGGACCTGGGCATGCTCTACCATTACTCCGGGGATTACGGGAAAAGCAACGATCTGCTGGAAAAGGCCGAACTGGCCATGGAGGAGCTATACACCAAAAGCCTGTCCCGGGCTGCCATGTCCATGCTCCTGAATGACAACGTGCTGGAGTATCCCGGCGAGGATTTCGAAGACATCTACGCCAACGTCTTCAAAGCCCTGAACTATCTGCACCTGGACAGCTTTGACGACGCCTACGTCGAGATCAGAAGGATCAACTTCAAGCTGGACCTGCTGGAAGACAAATACGGCCAAATGGTTGACAGCCTGAATACATCGAAGGACAAGAGAGCTGAATTCAAGGCGGGGGCAAACAAGTTCCACAGCTCCGCCCTGGGCCGCTACCTTAGCATGCTGATCTACGAACAGGAAGGCAGGACCGATGATGCTTACATAGACTATGTCAAATTCTATCAAGCTTATGACCAACAACCGGACATCTACGGTTTCAGCCCACCCCAATTGGCCGACCCCACCCAGCCGCAATCCCTGCCGAGTTTACATATCCTCGCCCTGACCGGGCGCTCGCCGCGCAAGCTGCACCGGGAATTCCACATCGCCACGGCGGAGGATGAGATCCACGTGGTCACGCTGGACCGTGACATCCTGCCTCTTTCCTTTTACTGGCCGGGTATCGATCCGCACCTCTATTTCAAGTTCGTCGTCCCCTACCTGGATTACGAGCCGTCCGGAATCGACCGCGTGACCGTCCGGGTGGACAGCGTCAGCTATGACCTCTCCCTCATCGAGGATATCGGCAGGGTCGCGGAGCAGACCTTCAAAGTAAAAGAGCCGCTACTCATCCTGAAAAACGCCACCCGCTCCATCCTCAAAGGGGTTGCCGCCAACGCCCTGAAAAAGGAATTCACGAAAAAGGACGACATCGGCGGAGGCCTGCTCAGCCTGGGCACCGACATTGCCCTGCTGCTGAGCGAAAAGCCGGACCTGCGCTGCTCTCGCTTCTTCCCCGGCTTGGTCCTGGCCGCGGACATTCCTGTCGCCCCGGGACAGCACCGCGTCCGGATCGATTATTTCGACCACCAGGGCTATCTTCTGCACACAGACGACAGGGGTTGGGTGCAGATCAAACCGGATCAGCTGAACCTGATCGAAAGCTGGCAGTTGGAGTGATCCGGTTCCTGATCTGACACCCCCCCCATTGCTTTCTCAATCATAGCACAAACTAAAACAGCAGGATCGGCTGATTGCTGTCAGGGATTGCCAATGACAGCAACAGCCAAGCCTGGCTGACTGATAATTTGCTTGACAAACAGGCATTGCTTGAGGAACAGGAGATAAAAAGCAATATTCGGAAAAGGAGTTTCCCATGCCTATTACCAAGCTGGACCAGATCATCGGGGTATTGAAGGAAAGGCCCAAAAAGCGAATGGCGGCCGCCTGGGCAAATGATTCCCACACAATCGTTGCCGCCCATGAAGCCGAGAAAATCGGGATCATTGACGCCACTCTCGTCGGGGACAAGGCAGCCATCGAAAAAACCTGCGAAGCGCATCAGATAGACAGCAAGACTTTCAATATTGTAAACGCGGATACCGATGTTAAAGCGGCCGCGATCGCAGTTGAGCTGATCAATAAAGGCGAGGCGGATTTCCTCATGAAGGGCCTGATCAGCTCCGACAAATACATGAAGGCGATCCTGCACAAGGAAACCGGACTCATGAGCCCGGGCGCCATCCTGAGCCATGTGACAGTGGTGGAGCCGCCTAATTACCATAAATTGATAATCATCGGAGATGTGGCGATCATTCCACTGCCTGACCTCAGCCAAAAGATAGCGATTACCAATTACGTGATCAAGACAGCTCATTTATTAGGCATAGAAATTCCCAAAGTGGGCATTCTGGCTATCTCCGAACAGGTATTGCCCAAGATACCCTCTTGCGTGGATGCCGCTATTATCACCAAGATGGCCCAGCGTGGCCAGATCAAGGGAGCTCTGGTTGAAGGCCCCTTGGCCATGGACCTGATCGTGGACAAGGAAAGCGCCGAGATCAAGGGTGTGAAAAGCGAAGTCTGCGGCGACGCCGATTGCATAGTATTCCCCAATATCGAAGCCGGCAACGTTTTTTACAAGACCCAGACCAAAATGTGCGGAGCCGAACTGGGAGCGATCGTGATGGGTGCACGGGTGCCCTGCGTGCTCTCCTCCCGCGGCGACAGCGAAAAGACCAAGCTTTATTCCATTGCCCTGGCAGCTTTACTCGCCTGATTTTACGGTGAAAATCGCTATCGCATCCGATCACGCGGGCTTCCACCTCAAGGAAGACATCAAAAAGGCCTGCCCCGAATTGGAATGGGTGGACTTCGGCTCTTTTAACGATTCTGCCGCAGATTATCCGGATACCGGTTACCCGGCCGCTCTGGCAGTGGCATCCGGCGAATGCGAAAAGGGGATCCTGATCTGTGGATCAGGCATCGGCATGAGCATCACGGCAAACCGGATCAAGGGCATCAGGGCGGCCCTCTGCAACTCCGTCGAGATCGCCAGGCTCTCCAGGTTGCACAATGATGCCAACATCCTCGTTTTGGCCGGCAGGTTCACTCCGACTACCCAAGCCCTGGAAATAGTCCGGGTCTGGCTGGCCACTCCCTTTGATGGCGGACGGCACCAGAGACGCAATGATAAAATCGATAAAATCTCACGCAAAGACATTATCAAATAAATAGAGGAAAACATGGAACATCTCAAGAAGACCGATCCCGAGCTCTACGCTTTCCTGCATAAGGAACTGAAGCGCGAACAGGAAAACCTGGAGCTGATCGCCAGCGAGAATTTCACCTCCCTAGCCGTGCTGGAAGCACAGGGCAGCATCCTGACCAACAAATACGCGGAAGGCTACCCCTACCGCTGGGACAAAGAAACCGGCAAACTGGACTACAGCCAGTACGGGCGTTACTACGGCGGATGCGAATACATAGACGAGGTGGAAGCCCTGGCTATCGAACGTGCAAAAAAACTCTTCGGCGCTGAACACGCCAACGTACAGCCCCATGCCGGCTCCCAAGCCAACATGGCCGCCTATTTCACCCTGTGCAAACCGGGAGACACCGTCCTCTCGCTTGAACTGGCACACGGCGGGCACCTCACTCATGGCCATCCGCTCAGCTTTTCCGGCATGCTCTACAACATTATCCACTACAATGTCAACAAGGATACCGAGCAGTTTGATTACAACGAAATATACGAGTTGGCCAAGCAGCACAAACCTGTCATGATCCTGGCCGGTGCCAGCGCTTATCCGCGCGCCATGGACTTTGCCAGATTCCGTGAGATCGCGGACGCCTGCGGAGCGACCCTGCTGGTTGACATGGCCCACATTGCGGGATTGGTGGCGGCCGGACTGCATATGAATCCGGTGCCGTATGCCGACATCGTGACCACGACCACACATAAAACCCTGCGCGGGCCTCGCTCCGGCCTGATCCTGTGCAGGGAAAAATATGCCAGGGATGTGGATGGAAAGGTCTTCCCCGGCTTGCAGGGCGGTCCCCTGGAACATATCATCGCCGCCAAGGCAGTTGCCTTTCACGAGGCCTTGCAGCCGCAATTCAAAACCTATCAGGAACAGGTGGTTAAAAATGCCACGGCACTGGCCGCCGCGCTGAACGATAACAGCTTCAACCTCGTCTCCGGAGGAACAGACACACACCTGATGCTGATCAATCTGGGAACCAAGGAATCCGGAGGTCCCAGCGGCAAGAAAATGGAAGAGTCCCTCGACCTGGCAGGAATCACGGCCAACAAAAATACCGTTCCTTTCGACACCCGCTCCCCCTTCATCGCTTCCGGAATAAGGTTGGGAACACCTTCTGTCACAACCCGGGGCATGAAAGAACCCGAAATGATACAGATTGCAGGGTTCATCCGCCGCGTGGCTGACAATGTCAAGAATCCCGATACCCTTGCTTCCATCAAGGACGAGGTCAGGACGCTGACAGCCAGATTCCCGCTCTATCACGAGTTGGGCTGATAAATAGAAAAAGCGAATATCGGGCCTCCCTGTCAACCGCAGGGAGGCTTTTTGCATATGGGCAGTATAACCACTCCCCATAAAAAGGGAGAGTCAACCAATCTTGCAGCCTGATGAAATCAGAATTTCGCTTCCCACTAAGGAGATGTCAATCAGCGTTCTGACTGCCCGGCAACGATAATAATCCTTGACTGTTTATACATATTTCATTATTTGAAATGGATATGGGAATTTGAGATTGGAAATATAAAAAAAGGGATGAGGTGACAGCCTATGAAACGCGTTTTACTGATCTCAGCATTAAGCAGCCTCTGCCTTGCGGTCTTCGGGCAGGCTGTATTGAAACAGGTCGCCGTCAGCCACGATAACCTGATCGTAACCAGGGTCACCGCCACTTTATCTCAGCATGCAACTTGGTCACACAACGTGAATACGGACCTGCATCAGGTCATAGTAACCATACGTAACTGCTCCGCAACGGGCAACCCCGTCTCAGGGCTGGACCAGAACAAGCAATTATCAGGTTTGAACGTTCGCCAGTCCGGCAGCAACAGCCGCCTGGACATCACCTACAAAGGTCCGTTCTACATCGAGACATCCACCCAGGAGAATCCGCCCCGGATCAATATCGACCTTTTCCAATACAAACGCAATTATACACTGGCTGAACACCTTGCCCAGGCAACATTCTATGAGAAAACCGGTAATCAGGCCGAAGCAGCCAAGCAATATACCAAGATGCTAAGAGCTTTTCCCGGAAACTCAGAAGGGAACTATCAATGGGGCAGCTATCTGCTGCGCGCTGGACAAGCAGAAAGCGCCAGGGAAAAACTGGTTAAGGTGGATGCCTCCTCCAAGTTTTTTCCCCAAGCCCAGCAAGCCATTGCCAGACTGGACGGCAAAACTGCGGCTCCGGCTCCGCCACCCGTAGCGGAACAAGCCATGGTTGATACTTTTACTTCAGCTCCGATTCAAGATGAAACCACACTCCCTCCCCATAGGGTAACAACCGTCAACCCGGAGATAAGATTCTTCAGCTTTCAAACCTTCTTTGGCATGACCTGGCAGGAATTTTTGCAAACCGGTTTCATGCGTTGGCTGCGCGCTCTCCCTTTCTGGGTCTGGCTAGTCGTGGCTGGCGTGATCGGATTTGCCGTCTGGTTGTTGTTCTTCCGGGCCAGGCACAGAAACAAGGCCGATCTTTCACCCCAGAACCGTTCCGTTGCGTCCACCAATGACGCCCTGAAGCAGGGAATGGTCATAAAGCTCTTGGAAAAGGGCTGGAAGCTGAAAGAAATCAGCCGGGAAATTCAACTCAGCATAAATGAAACCAAGATATATGTCAGGCAGGGAAAAAAAATACTGAAAAGGAAACGCTCGCGTGACCTTTAAACCGGGCTGGTTCTTGTTGCCGGCCTTTGTTCTGTGTCTGACCGGCAGCCTCGATGCAGTCAGGTATTCAGCGTTCAACACGGATCTGCACCACACCACGTACCTCTCGCTGATTGCCGATAACTACACTTTTCCGGAATCACGGGAGTTTCCTTTCACGCCTGATTCCATCTGGTGGGAAATCCCTGTCCGTAACTGGAAGACGTTCGAACGTTTCGGCCAGAGTCTGATCTCCGATTACAGGGATGAGAACGCCATTTTCCGTTACCGATACAGGAATCACGGACTGGATTTCTATAACCGCTCCCATTTCATTCTAGGGTATGATGGCACTTTCTTCCCGGGTGAGCAGTTCAACCTCTTCTACATCGGCTTTAACCAGCAAGCCTGGCTGAACCAGCAGTGGAGCTTTCACTCCCAGTTTACATATAATTCCCTGCGGGGCGACTCCCTGCGCATAGTGGCCACGCCTATGCTGGATTCCTTTTGGAAATACTACGGACGCCACTTCGAATTTTCCAATTGTACCGCAGGGATCAGTTATGAGGACAGGATTATCAAGGCAGCCCTGGGACGCGGGCGGCTCAATATTGGCAACAGCATTACGGGCAGCATTTTACTAAATGACAGGGTGAATGATTACGCTTTCCTGGCGGCAGATTTCCAGATCGGAACCTTTACGATTTCGGTAATGAATTCACTCATCACCGCAGACAGTATTCTGGCCGTTTATGACAACCCTATCCTTAACCGGCATAACTATCCGAATAAGTACTTCGTTGCCCACCAGTTCACCTGGCTGCCCGTTGACAACCTGGCGTTGTTTGCGGGAGAAACGCTGATCTACGGCAACACCTCCTTCAATTTCAATTACCTGTTGCCCCAAGCCTATTACCGGGTCATGGCTGACAGCGACAATGACAAGGACAATGCCACCATGTACACAGGATTCGAATGGACTCTGAAGAAAAACTGGTTCTTTTACTTTCAGTTCATGATGGATGAGCTGAGACCGGAAAAGCTCTTGCACGACTGGTGGGGCAACAAATACGCCTATCAGGGAGGAGTTTCCTATAAATGGCCCTTGGCTTTGGCCAATAATCAGCAGGTCAGGACTACGGCGGAATTCACGGCTGTCCGGCCCTGGACCTACACTCACAACCTGATGTTTGACAAATACACGCACGACAACTGCTGCCTCGGCTTTCCTTACGGTGCTAACCTGATCCACTATGCCGCCAAGCTGGAAGTTCCCCTGCCCTGGGCTTGCACTTACACCGGCTATGCTTCCTTGATGCGCCAGGGCGTGGACCCGGTGGAAGGTCAGGACAGCGTTGGCAGCAATCCTCTCACTAATTACAGCCAATGGATCAGCGGCGATTATTATCACGACACCGCGCGCTGGCTGCAGGGAAAGATAGTCAATACCTATCGGATCGAGAACTCCCTGCGAATAGGGGTTCTCAAGCACCACCGCCTTTTCCTTTCCCAAGCCGCCGGGAAAAAAGACAAGAACCAATGGGAAAATCAGATCGTTTTCGGCTGGCAATTGGATTACTGATCAGGTTACATTTCAAATCTCCGCTCCCAGGCTGAAGCTGAAATTCCGCCCCGGTGCCGGATACCCGTATTCCTCTTCATAATATGTATCAGCCAGGTTTTCCACACCACAGCATAAATCGATACACCCGAACTTACGACTTAAGTTAATCCCATGCGTCCAATAGGAATCCAAGGTTCGATAATTAAAAACGGAATCCTGACTTAAGCGGATATCAGAATAATGCGAAACCAAAGCAAGGCTGTTCTTATGCGGCAACGCAATGCGCGTATTGAGGTTAAAGCTGTTGCGGGGGCTCTCAGTCAGAAGGTAGTCACTGGATGAAGTGTAATTCAGCAAAGCGTAATCAACTTGTAGTTCCAGCCAGGCCAGTGGTTTCAGCTTCAACTCAGACTCCAGCCCATAGGAAACAACTTCGTTAATGTTTTGATAATGCCCGTCGTCCAAGTCAATTAAACCATTGGCTAGATTATGATAAATGCTGAGCGAGGCAGAGCCGCTGACACCTGCCAGCGAAAATGGCTGATGGACTGCACATTCTGTCTTCAGGGCGGTTTGGGGTTCCAGATCCGGATTGCCGTGCTCCGCACTGTAGAGCTGGCGCAGGGTTGGATAGGCGGTATTCAGTCCTGATGAAACTGACAATGTGGCCTGATTCTTAAGTGTATGATAAATCCCCGCAGCAGGTTCCCAATTGAAGTTTATGCCTTCCATCAGGTCCCCAGAGGCCAATGCTCCTCCCAGGCTGCAGCTCAAGTCAAGGTTGTCCGCCGGACTCCAAACCGTTTGTGCAAAGAGGTTGTAGAGGCTGATCTGATGAGGCGTCCAATCCGGATAATCGCCATTGTCCTTCCTGGTGCTGAAATGGCTTTCCACGCGAAACCCAGCCTGTAGCTTGACTCTTTGCCTTGTTATCCATTCCAGGCGCGGATTAAAGCCGAAAGTCCGGGTCCGCATCTCGGAATTAACTGAAAGATACTGATAATTGACGTCGTTATATTCCTGATAGGTATCATGCCCACCGTCCAGATAACAAATGGAGTTTAGCTTCAGGTTAGAATTCAGCAGCAGTTCGCCCATCAGAGTGGAGTTATACCTCTGCCAATCTTTATACAGACGGTATTTACCGCTTTCGTAGATGGAGGTGGGGAGCAGTTTCCTGGCGATTCCGGTGAAACCTGCAGTGAAGCCTATTGTGTGTAGTTCTGCGAGAGCTATTGTCGAACCCGCCTGGAAGGTGTATTGCGTTTTCGAGTTCTTGTTGCGCACGTCGCCGTTTTCATAGTAGGTGGGAATGAAGTCTCCGGGCAGCATGAACCCGTTCGTATGTTCGCGGGCAGCATATACGCGGAAACTCCAGTCCTTGAAGCTGTGGGAGCATGTCAGTTCGCCTAGGTTCGTGTTGTTCCGCCTGGCCTTAAAACCCAGTTTCAACCATCTGTTTTTAGGAGGCTCGCGCGTGATTAGATTAACCACGCCTCCCATTGAATTGCTTCCGTACATCGATGATACCGGCCCTTTCAGGATTTGGATTTCCCCGATGTCCGAAAGTGGCAGGTTCTTCAGGTCAATATTGCCGAAATAACCCTTATCCAGCGGTCGACCATCAATCATCACTTTTACTTCATTCTTGCGGAAACCCCGAATGCGAAGGTTGCTTTCATCCTTGGTTCCGGCCGTAACGCTCAGGCCGGCGTTGCCCTCTAATACTTCTTTAATGTTCATTACAGCTTCAGGCCTGGCAGGATCGAGACTGACCAAGGTCAGGTTGCCAATCGATTCCTGGGGTCTCCGGGCAATGACACGCACCGGCTCCAGGATATATCTGCGGAATCCGGTACTGTCCTGCCGGGATTTAATCTGGCAGCACAGTGGGGTTGCCAGGCATCCGATAACGATGCCGGTCAGAACTATCAAAGCATGGAGTTTCCCTTGGAAAATCCCGATCTTCATCACGGTCTTATCCGCTGCGCGAGCGGCTGCAACTAACAGTCTCAGTTCGGATAACCAGTCAGCTCAGTCTGCTCGTAATCGGAAAGATCAGCGGGAACCGTAAAGATGATGTCCGCTCCGGATATTGGCGCAAGCTCGAATTCATGCGCCTGTTCTGCTGCCGGTCCGTAGACCTTTACATACGATACTTTCTTGAGCTTCTTCATGTTGTTCGCTATGTTTGCGGTTGGAAAGATAGTCCGCTCGGTCGTCAACAGATAATACCCGTCATCGATGGCATCCGGATGATAGTATTTATCCGATCCGTAATCATCATAACAGACAAGGCTGACCGAATCATAAGCGGTAATGCCCTGAAGCAGGTCAGATAGCTTGACAGCCTGTTCCGGATTCCCGTCCCAGTTCGTGACCGTATGCGCAGGCAGTCCCCCAAGCTCCACCATCTTAGTGGAGTTGTCCGCCGCGACCACGTCTATCTTGCGGAAGAGCCGGAAATATCCTGTCAGCTTTACCCTGAACGCGCCCGGAAGCAAAGGATCAGAGAACCAGGTCGTGTAGTTTTCCGACGGCACCAGAAAGCCTTCTTTAAAAGCGCTCCAATTCAGGTCGTACCCGGCGTATGAGCTCTGGCGCGGGCTAAACCCGTCGTCTCCGCTCACTATCTCATAGGCAAACAGGCTGCGGAAATCAAGCGTATCAGCTGCTTCCGCGTCCAAGGAATCAGTTACTTGAACTGGGTCAATGAACTGCTCCAGTTTGATGCCGTATATGGCGGTGTCGGTGGGATTGTTGTCTTTCTCGCTGCAGCCGGAAAGAGCCATTGCTAGTGCAATAACGGCAAGAATGCTGATGTGCTTATGCATAAATATACCTCCATTTTCTTGGAGGCAAGACAGACTTCTCATCCGCCCCGCCTTTCCTGATGGGAGGCATGGCCGTTTCCAGCCATACCCTATCGGTGCCGGCTCCTGCCAAACGGTTTAGAGAAAGGCACTCGGCGTTAGATTCGAATCTAAGCAGCTCTGCCTTTTTGTCAAGGGCAAGCTTGCAACGCAGAAAGGCCTTTTTATGGAAGCACCTGTCCTGTTTATCTCCATAGCAGGCAGGGTCGAGCTGCCGGTATCTCGATGGAATCACAACGAACTCCTGAACTGCGTATATGTGCAAAAGGCAGATTGACAAAAACAGCCGGTAATATTTCCAAGTATTAACCGAGTATCTTGATCTAAAGTTACAGAAAGACCATGGTCAGATACCGATGGGCAGGGCGGGAAACGGCCCTGCCTCCCGCGCTTGGAAAGGTTAAATGAAAAATAAAATATTCTGCTTTACTACCCAGGACTTGGTCCTGATTGCGTTAATGGCAGCCTTCGGGTTGGCTGTTAAACCACTCGTCAAAACTCTCACCCATCTTGTTTCTTCTGCCTGGGGCGTACCAGGAGGCACCCTGGGTGGCGGTTTGTACATGATGTGGCTTGCCTTGGCGCTGGCGTTGACCAGGCGTCCCGGTTCCGCCGCCCTGGTTGGCTTGATCCAGAGTCTGGCTGCGTTAATGCTCGGCATTGGCGGCCATGGTGCTTTGTCGCTTGTCACCTATACCCTGCCCGGAGTAATGATTGATCTCGTCAGCTTGTTCTATAAGCGTTACACCAAACTGGACGGACAGATTATCTACTGCCTGCTGGCAAATCTAACCGGCACCTGGGCTGTGGGCCTGATTATCATGAAACTGCCCAAAGCACCGCTCCTGATAGCGCTTTCGCTCTCCATCGTCTCGGGTGTGATAGGAGGAATCCTGGCCTGGGCCGTTTACAGCCAGCTGCATAATTACAAACTTGCTTAAAGGTGAATAAATGAAACACCGTAAACTTATGCTTCTGATGATCTCCTGCTTGCCCTTGTGTTCCTTATTGGGTTTGGAAGTTTTTACCCTCAATAGCGCCGTTGATGTTTTTGGCCTTGAACAGCTGCGCAAGCTTAGACAGGAATCCTTTTCAACCCGGCGTTTCAAGCATGAAAGCGACCTGATTGAAAACTGGAAGGGTATCCCTCTCCAGGCTTGGCTGACACAACAAGGGTACGATGATTTTCAGAGTATCCGCTTTGAAAGCGAAGACAATTACATGGTGCGGATCCACCGCGCTGAGTTGGACAGCATGCCTGGCTACATAGCCCTCCGCAAGGATGGCAAGTTACTGGAAGAGTCAGAGATCCGGCTCATTTTTCCCGCCCAACGGGATATGTTTTGGGTTAGGGGACTCACAAAGATCTTTCTGGAGGACTTCCAACCTGCCCCTCCCCCTCAGCGCATTTATCTCTGGGACAAAGAAAGCGGCCGGCTTACACTGGCCGCGGAACTTGAACCCTTC
>JAXDBS010000091.1:0-4400 GCA_034678545.1 Cloacimonadaceae bacterium (SeqCode)
TCCTACCGCATCATCAAAGTCAACGGGACGCAACTGCAACCGCTGGCAGCGGTCAGCGCGGGCGTCGACGGCGGGCAGATCACTCTGGCCTTCGAGCCCGGCAACACAGGCGCGGCCGACAGCGTGACCGCTTATCTGGTCAATAACCACACCGCCAGTTATGAACATGCGCTGATCAAGTTTGCCATGCCGGCGGGGAACCACAGCTACACTGTCATCAACGGCACCCTCGAGCAGATTGACTCCAACGGCGGCTTCAACGTCTGCTACGTTAGAACAACCCTGCCTGCCGGCTCGTCCCGGACCGTGACCGTTTACAGTGCGACGGAAGCGGTCCCGCAGGCAACCGCCTGGCTGAGCATCAGCACCTACGGCTCCTGCGCCCTGCTGGAATGGGACGAGGTGAGCGAGGACACGAACGGCAATCCGGTCGCGGTTTCTTTTTACACGGTCGAAGCGAGTGAGGATCCCTATTCCGGCTTCGAGGCGATCGGGACAACCACTTTGACCCAGTACACTGATCCGGATGAAAGCTATGCCTGCAGGTTTTACCGGGTGAAGGCGCAGTTAGGGAATCCCTGAACTCCATAACAAGAAAAAGAGCATTATACTATGGATAAATCCTGAACAGAGGTTTAGATGAAAAAAGTCAAACTGGCTTTGGCTTTGGCCTGCCTGCTGGCGGGCGGCCTGGGCGCGGTCACGATCTATGACATCCAGTACACGGCCAATCCAGGCAGCGGGACCTATCCTTCCGATTACGCCGGCCAATATGTGAGCATCCAGGGCGTGGTCACGGCCTATGGCTACTCCGGTTACTACGGCTATTACATCTCCATGCCGGAAGGGGGCGCCTGGAAAGGCATCCTGGTTTATGACAATGACAACACCCCGACCCCGGGAACGCAGGTGGCGATCACGGGCCAGGTCTGGGAATACTATGGCTTGACGGAGATCCGCAACGTTTCCTATTATCAGGTGATCAGCGCGGGCAATCCCATCCCGCCGGCCGTGGTGGTGAGCACGGGCCAGGCCTCGGGCGAGCCTTACGAAGGCGTTTTGATGGAAGTGCAGAACGCCCTGGTGACGCAGGGCCTGAACCAGTACGGGGAATGGGCGGTGTCCGATGGCAGCGGCAACTGCGCAATCAATGACGTGTTTTTTGACCAGTCGCAACTGGGCGCTCTGACCACTCCGGGCGTTTTGTTTGACAGCATCAAGGGGATCGGGCATTACGGTTATGGCCTCCACAGCCTCAATCCGCGCTCTCCGGCCGACCTGATCGCGGACACGGACGGGGTGGTGGTCACGCTGCCCAACCTGCAGGTCCCGCTCAACGAACAGGTCACGGTGCCCGTGTCTGTCTCGAACCTGACGCTGACGCAGGGCTTCACTTCCTACCAGTTCCAGCTTGCGTTCGATCCCGGCATTCTGAGTTATCAGGGTTTCAGCACTGCGGGCACCCTGTCGGCGAACGGGACAGCGATGGCTACTCCGGGAACGGGACATCTGGGCGTCAGCTTTGTCACGAACGGCATCCTGCAGGGTCAGGGCACGTTGCTGAACCTGCATTTCCTGACAATCAGCAATGGCGTGACGGCTCTCACTGCCGGCAGCTTCACTTTTAACGAAACGCCGGTGATGCTGATCAACCAGGGCCTGGTCACAGTCGGGATCTCGGGCGGAGAGACGCTCGACACTCTTTCCGTTATCCAGCGGCCGCTGCTCAATATCCCGCAGATCGTGGTCCCGGGTGAGACTTTCCCGATCGAGTGTGTGGCGCCGCCTGCCGCCACAGGCTGGTCCGCCTGGCTCTACAAGGGAAACCTTGAGTACAGTCTGCCAATTACAAATACGCAATATGTCACAGACCCGCCGCGCTGGATTCTGACGGCGCAGGTTCCGGCCGTGAATGTTTTCGAACTGTATGACCTGCGGGTCACGGACGGCGGCGGGCTCAGCGACCGGACACGGCATAGCGTGCAGGTCCTGCCATCCCGCAGGTCCAGCTACTACTTTGCCCACATCACAGACCTGCACCTGCCAACGCATATTTTCTATCCGGACTTCGGATACAACACTGATTCCACCGAAGTGGCGGATTTCCGGGAGGTGGTCCGGGACATTAACCTGATCAGGCCTGAGTTTGTCCTGCTGACCGGTGACCTGGTCAACCAGGGTGAACTGGAGGAATTTGAGAATCTGCGGGTGTATTCCAAGGCGAAGCGGCTGCTGGGCGAACTGGAAGTGCCCGTATACGTGACTTCCGGCAACCACGACATCGGGGGCTGGCCCTCCACCTCGCCGCCGGCGGGATCGGCGCGCAGATTCTGGTGGAAGAATTTCGGCTGGAGCTGGCTGGACAATACTTCCGCCTCCTGGCCCTACCACACGCAGGACTACAGCTTCGATTACGGGCCCGTGCACTTTACCGGGCTGGAAAGCTATGACAATTACGACAACTATCTGCCCGCGGTCTATGGCGGGAGCAGTTACACGGCAGCCCAACTGCAATGGCTGCAAGCGGACCTGGCAGCTTCCGGAGCGGAAACGAAAGTGCTTTTTCATCACTACGATTTCCAAGACCAGCTCAACCTTAACGCCCTGGACCTCGACATGGCGCTGTGGGGTCACATCCATTACGACAGCGGTTCCCTCGCCAGCCAGCCTTATAATCTTTCCACCCGCGCCGTGTGCAATGGCTACCGCTCCTACCGCATCATCCGGGTGAACGGGACGGAACTGCAGCCCCTGGGCACGATCAGCGCCGGTAGTGCGGGCAACCAGTTGCGCATTTCCTACCTGCCCGATAATTACGGATACGCGGACAGCGTCAGCGCCACGGCGGTAAACAGCCAGCCGATCGGCTTCGAGCACGGGCTGGTCAAGTTCCTCATGCCTTCCGGCAACGCGGTTTACACGGTGACGGGAGGGACTCTGGAGCAGGTGGACCGCAGCGGCGCGCACAACGTCTGCTACGTACGGGCCAATCTGCCGGCCTATTCCACCACAACTGTCAGCATCAGAGCCAGCGGTACGGGCAATGCAGACAACTCCTCGCCCGTTGCAGCCTTTGAGCTGACCGGAGCGTATCCCAATCCCTTCCGTGACGCGGTCAACCTCAGCCTTATCAGCAGCAAGGCGGGGTCTTTTCAGATCAGCGTGTATAACGTGAAGGGTGAGCTTGTAAAGGTCTTGCTCAAGGGCTGGGTTGCCGCCGGGAATCAATACTGCAACTGGGACGGGAAAGACAGCAAGGGAGGTAAATGCTCCCCAGGCATCTATCTCGTGCGCGCTTCGGACGGAGTTGCCAGCTGTTCCCGCAAATTAATACTTATGGATTGAGGAGATAATGAACTGGTATGTGGAAATCGTAAAAGCCCATCCGATCCTTTCTGCGGTGGTGCAATTCGCCATTCTGGGAACGCTGGGCGAGATCGTGTCCAAATGGATCGTGCTGAAGAGCTTCAAGTATCCCTTCAGCCTGTCGCTGACGCTGTGGAAGATGCTGGTCTGGAGCGTTCTGGCAGTCCTCATCAAATACGCTTTTATCGGAACGGACGGGTTCGTGAAGGAACTGGTCAACCACACACCCCAGCCGCTGCTGCCCTGGATGGAACGGGGCTCTCTGGCCTACGCTTTCACCAAGTCCGTGGCCATAAATCTGCAGTTCGGCCTCTTCCTGGTGCTGTTCCACCGCGTTCTGGACAACCTGGCGGTGAAGCAGAAGAACTGGAAGAACCTGGACAAGGGACTGCTGTCGCTGCTCTGGTTCTGGATCCCTGCCCACACTGTCACATTCATTCTGCACCCGGAATTCCAGATCGGCTTGGCGGCCGTGTGGTCGCTGGCCCTGGGTTTCATTTTGGGAATCTTTAACCGGAGATAGCCCCTACCTGAGCTGAGATGGCGGAGCAGGCGCAGCGCCCGTTGCCCAGCACGTTGCTGATCCCCACCCTGGCCTGGTGCGCGGGGATCACTCTGGCCACAGCCTTCCAGCTCAGACCAGTTTGGCTTTTAAGCATCAGCCTGGCCGGCATCCTGAGCGGCCTGATCTTGAAATTCAGGCTGCCCCTGCTGATCGTCCTGTTTGCCCTGGCCGGTTTCCTGCGCCTCAATATCGCCGTTTCTGACAGGCCTTCCCCCCTGCTGAAAATATTGGCGAAAAAGGACAGCATCGTCCAGCCCTGTGCGGGGGAGATCATATCCATCATCAGCGCGGAGCAGGATGCCTACAGGGTGCGGCTGTCCTCTGTGAACCGTGATCCGGTCAGGGAAAGGGCCATCATGTACACTCCGGAAAAACTGGTCCCCGGCGACCGCTTCCAGGCCCTGGCCCAGATCACAGCCCGCCAGAACGATCCTGTCCTGGACAAGGTTTCCTTTATCCAGACGCAGCG
>JAXDBS010000092.1:0-6860 GCA_034678545.1 Cloacimonadaceae bacterium (SeqCode)
CTGACCACGGCGGTCAGTCCTTCGCGGATGTCTTCCCCGGAGGGAGAAACCTTTTCATTCTTCAGGAAGTCACCGTTTTTGATATATGTATTGACCACGCGCGTGAGGCCTGACTTGAATCCGCTCAGGTGAGTGCCGCCCTCGATTGTGTTGATGTTGTTGGCAAAGCTGAAAATGCTTTCCTGGTATCCTTCATTGTACTGGAGAGACACTTCGAACTGGATGTCGTCCTTGGAGCCGGAGATGTAAATCGGTTTCGGGAAGAGCGGTTTTTTGTTCTTGTTCAGGTATTCCACAAATTCCACGATCCCGCCATCATACTTAAAATCGTGCTCGCGGTCATTGCGTTCATCCCTCAGTACAATGCGCACGCCCCTGTTCAGGAAAGCCAGTTCTCGCAGGCGGGTGGTCAGATAATCAAAACTGAACTCGATTGATTCGAAGATCTGCGTATCCGGCATGAAGGTCACCGTTGTCCCGCTGTCCTCTGATTCACCTATGATTTTTAGTTCTGTTACGGGCAGGCCGCGTTCAAAGCGCTGGAAATAGATCTTGCCGTTCTTGTGAATCCTGACTTCCAGATATTCCGAAAGCGCGTTGACCACGGAGACGCCCACCCCGTGCAGACCGCCTGAGACCTTGTAGGACTTGTCGTCGAATTTGCCGCCCGCGTGCAGGACAGTCATGACGACCTGTACGGCCGGCAGGTTCATGTCCTTTTGAATATCGACCGGAATGCCGCGCCCGTTGTCCACGACTTCCACGCACCCGTCCTTTCTGATGGAGACTTGGATGAGGTTGCAATATCCGGCCAGCGCTTCGTCGATGGAATTGTCCACGACTTCATATACCAGATGGTGCAAACCGCGTTCACCGGTGCCGCCGATGTACATGGAAGGGCGTTTGCGCACCGCTTCCAGACCCTTCAGCACCTTGATGTTGCTGGCAGTGTAAGTGGAATCATGCATGTTTTTTTTGCTCCTTGTTCATAAACTCATATTTCAAACAAAAACTATGTTTTCTGGCCATTGAACTCTAAAATGGAGCATATGCCCATTTTGGAGTTGTTTCTTTATCTAACGCGCAATTTACGTAAATCCAGAGGTTTGCGCCAATGCACTTCTATATGTTTGCACAATAATTTATTAGTCATATTCTGTCAAGATTTTCCTGCGATTATTTTAACTTTCTAACTGTATGCCTTTCAATGTGTTAATAATGCGACGCTAAAATTCTTTGGCGATGGCTCTTTTAGCTCTCCCGATACCTCCTGCTATCCTCCCGGAATGCTGCCGGTTAACCTAACGAGGACCTCAGGGGGACACATTGTGAAATATAGGACGGGATTAAGGGCTGGAAGTATGCACAGCAAAATGAATAATCTTAATACCGATGTTAATATATTTAAGAAATTACTTGACAATATATCTCGATCTATAAGTATGGGCTAAGATTTATTGGAAGAGGTGATAATGAAGCTGACAAATTGCCCCAACTGCCATGGAAGATTAAAGATAACAGAGTATCAGTGCCTCAGCTGCAACCTGACCTTAAGAGGTAATTTCGAAGAGAGTTATTTTGCCAACCTGAGGAAAGAGCAGCTGGATTTTGTCCGTACCTTTATCATAGTGCAAGGCAACATCAAAGAGATGGAAAAGCGCCTGAACATTTCCTACCCCACCGTCAAAAACAGGCTGTCTGAAATCATTCAGGCTTTGGGACAAACAACCGACGAGAACATAGATTATTCCGACGTATTCCACGACCTGGAGGAAGGTTTCGTAAACGTGGAGGAAGCTCTCGCCATGATAGAATCAAGGAGAAAAAACAAATGAAAACACTTAGAATCGAACACCGGATCGGTTTGCCGGAAATCAAGGAAGCCGTTATCAGCAATGAATTTATGGGAACCCGCTTGGAACAGGGCGCACCTGGTGAAGTTGTCATAATCGCCGAGTTATATCTCAGAGGAACCGGCGAAGAGAAAATCGAAGAGGAAGACTTGATCGAAGTCAAGACCAACGAAGCCAAGGGCAAGGTTGAGATCAACATCACAGAGCCCGACCTGGGTGATGACGACTTTGACATCTCGGATCGCAGCACCCTGACCATTGCCCTGCCTCCCGAAATCATTGTCAAAGCGGAGACGGAAAACAATTTCATTACTGCCAAAGGCATGAACAACAGTCTGGACCTGAGCAGCGAAAACGGTCCGCTCAAGCTGGAGGAATGCTCCGGGAAGATCAAGATCACCAATGAGAACGGTCTGATCAAACTTGATAAAATCAATGGCGACATCAGTATCAGCGAAGAGAACGGTCCCATCTCTGCCGAAAACCTGAGCGGAGCCAGGCTCGAGATCAAATCGGAAAACGGAGCCATCAAGCTGCGTTCCTGTCAGTTTGAAGACGTCACAGTCCGCAATGAAAACGGCATGATCTTTTATGAAAGCCTGCTGGTTGACAGAGGCTCCATCGATATCCAGAACGAAAACGGGCACGTCAGCCTGGTGCTTTCCCCCATGCAGGGTTTTGTCCTGGACGCCAAAGCGGAACTGGGGCAGATTAAGAATAACTTTATGGGACAGGATACAACCGTGTTTGACAACTACAATCTGGAATACGGCGACAAATCCATGCAGATCAAACTAGTTACAGAAAACGGTTCGATCAAGATAAACTCCTCCGATATGCTGGGCAATGACTTCTTCAAAGGCAAGCTGGACTTCATCAGGGAAATGCTCAAAGACAACAGTGAACAGGGCATTAAGGAAGCGCACCGGATCATAGGACAACTGATCGCCTCCCTGACCAGGCTGATTGATAAAGTAAGCGAAGAGGCAGTTAAGGAAAAGATCGAAAGAGCGCTGGCACAACTCAAAGCCTGGAAAGCCAAGATCAGCGATCCGGAAATGCAGGAAAGCGTGAAAGAGTCCTTTGAAAACATTTCCCAGGAAGTTGGCGTTGCAGTGCAGGAAGCGCTCAAAGCCACTCAGGAAGCGCTCAAAGCCGCCAAAGAAAAATACAAGGAAGAGTTCAAACCGCAGTTTGACAAGCATTTCGATAAAGGTAAGGAATTCATCCGGCACTTCCGGGGCTTCAGAGGATTCTCAGTTCCGCCTGTACCGCCGATTCCCCCGATCCCGCCCAGAGACAAAGAAGCCATGCAGGATAAAGCTCGCATGAAGATATTGGAAATGCTGGAAGCGGGAAAGATTTCATCCGAAGAAGCAGAAAAACTCTTAAAAGCCATCCATTAAAGGTTTGGCTTACCTCCAGAAAAAGACAGCCTGAACCGGGCTGTCTTTTTTTATGCTCAAGTTTGCGCTTGACAGATAAACCTTTGCCAAAATTTGGTTAAAGGCACGGTCGGGATGTAGCGCAGTCCGGTTTAGCGCGTTCGGTTCGGGACCGAAAGGTCGCTGGTTCGAATCCAGTCATCCCGACCATTTTTTAATCCCTCCGGAAAGTAAGATTTATGAAAGCAAAAGAGCAAAGCTGGTTCTTCTACATACGTCAGATCATCCCATATCTGAGAAAGGACAAGTGGCTCTTTTCCTTCGGGCTTTTTGCCATGCTGCTGACATCCGCAATGCGCCTGCTGGACCCGCTAATCCTGGCCCACATAATTGATAAAAGCATCCCCAACCGGGACATGGCTGATATGTATCGGTACGCGGGTTTCTTCATCGCCGTGATCATCGTCTCCGGCATCCTTTCCTATCTGCAGGTGATCCTGATGGCAAGGCTGGGCATCCGCGTCATCACTAATTTCAAGGGCAATGTCTTCCGCCATTTGCTCAAAGCGCCATTGGGCTGGTTCAACACCCAGCCTGTGGGCGAATTGATCGCCAAGGTGGAGAATGACAGCGAGCGCGTCCGCTCCCTTTTTTCGGACCTGTCCATCCAAATCCTGGGCAACCTGATCTTCTTTGCCGGGGTCTATGGCGTGCTGATGTACAAGGAAAGCCGCATCACACTGCTGATGACAGTGCCCGCCCTGGTGGTCATGATCACCTACTATTTCGTTGTCAGGTACCTATCCCGGTTCTACCGCAAAATCCGTGAGCTGTATGCCGATATCACCGCCAAGATCACTGATTTCGTGCAGGGCATGCAGATCATCCAAGTCCTCAACCAGCAGAAAAAAGTCTATGACATGCTGTTCAGGGCGTCACGGCACAAGAAGAGGCTGGACACCAAGGCGTCCTTTGTCGAATATGGCATGCAGGGATTCTTTCTGTTTGTGTTCAACGTGCTGTTCGTGATCATCATCATCAAAGTCTCGGCGCCCAAGATAATCCTGGGCGCAATGACCATCGGCACCCTGTTCATTTTTATCCAGTACATCCAGCGCCTGATCTGGCCCCTGATGAACATCTCGGAAAACGTGATGCAGATTCAACGAGCTTTCGTCTCTCTCAGGCGCATTCTGGATTTGACTTCACTGACTACGGAGGACGAGATCCACACCGGACGCCAAACTCCGTCTTTCGAGCATGAGATCAGGTTTGAGAACGTCTGGTTTGCCTATAAAAACGAGGATTGGGTCCTCCGGGATGTCTCCTTCACCATTGCCAAAGGCCATAAACTCGCTTTGGTGGGAGCTTCGGGAAGCGGTAAAACCACGACGGTGAGCCTGCTCTGCGGATTCTACCAACCCCAGAAAGGCAGAATACTTGTCGACGGCGTTCCCCTTTCCGCACTGGATTTGCATCTCTGGCGCCAAAAAATCGGCCTGATCCTGCAGGATATCTTCCTCTTCCCCGGCAATATGTTGGAAAACATCCGCGTCTATAACGACAACATAACGGAGGAGGCCGTCAGGAAAGCCGTCCGTATAGTCCAACTGGATGAATTCATCAGCAATCAGTCCGCCGGCCTGCAGTCCGAATTGGCGGAACGCGGGCAAAACATCTCCCAGGGAGAGAAGCAGCTGGTCAGCTTTGCCCGGGCCCTGGCCTTTTCCCCGGAGATCATTATCATGGACGAGGCTACGGCCAGCATCGATCCCCAAACCGAAACCCGCATCCAGGATTCGATGCAGAAAGTCCTGTCCAACAAGACAGCGGTGATCGTGGCCCACAGGCTGACCTCTGTCCTGGACGCCGACCAGATCCTGCTTTTCCGGGACGGCGAAATCCCGCACCGCGGGACACATGGTGAATTGCTCCAAAGCAGCGACGAATACAAACGCCTGGTCGAGCTCCAAATGCTGAAGTTGCTGGAAACCAGCGCTTGACGGGCTATTGATATGAACTACCACATCAAATGGATCTGGAAGCAATGGGTGGCGCACAAGTGGTACGTGCTCATCCTGCTGGTGTTTACACTGCTCAGCTCGGCCGTGGCGATAGCCTATCCGCTGGTGTTTAGAAAACTGATCGACCTGCTATCTGACATCCTGAAATTCCCGGCCAAATATCCGGAACCAATGGCGGAAGTGGACCGCATCATAGAACTTTTCCTGGTCATCGGCGTGGCCTGGTTCATCTCTTCCTTCTACCCGTCCTTCAGAGCTTTTATGAATGTCCGCTTCGAGCATGCTCTGAGGATGCACTACTTTAAAGAAATTCAAAGCAAGGATTACTCCTTTTACCAGAAATTCAGAACCGGCGACATCGCCACCCGCCTGACAGACGACCTCAGCGATTTTCCCAAAGTAGCCTGGTTTCTCTGCTCGGGTATCTTCCGGGCCCTCAATTCCTTTGCCATGATCGCCTTCAGCCTGGTCATCATGTTCAGCCTGAATTGGAAGCTCACGCTTTTGTCCATAGCCTCGCTGCCCGTCATGATGGTGATCTTCTACATCACATCAGACAAGCTTTACAGCAACTTCGAGAAGAATCAGCAGGCGATCAGCAATATCAACAACCAGCTTGAACTGAGCTTCAGCGGCATCCGAATCATCAAGGCCTTCGTCAGCGAGGGTAAATACAACCGCTTCTTCGACGACGCCCTGGCCAGGCGCTTTAAGACCGAGATGAGCGTTGTGAAGCTGAATGCAGTGCTGCACCTCATTTATGAGTACATCGACTACCTGGCCCAGATCGGGGTGATCGTGTTTGGCGGGTGGATGGCGATCAAGGGCACGATCTCGGTCGGAACTTTTTTCCTTTTCTACACCTACCTTTCCATGATGATCTATCCGCTGCTGGATCTGCCGCAGTTGTTCGTCTCCGGTAAGCAGTGCTTTGTCAACATCGACCGTCTCGATGAAATGAAGTACTATCCTGTGCTTCATCCTCGCAGAGGCGGCCTGATACCACAAGGCCGTTTTGACAGCTTGCGCTTCGATAATGTTTCTTTCACATATTTCGATAAGGACAGTCCTGTTCTGACCGATTGCTGCTTCGAGCTGAATAGGGGCGAGAAAATGCTGGTGTTGGGCTCTACAGGAGCCGGTAAGACAACCCTGGCTAATCTGATCACGGGCATCCTGCACCCGGACAGGGGCAGAATCGTGGTCAACGGCTCTGAACTGGATGAACTCGATATCGAGAATTGGCGCAGCCAGATCGGCGTCGTGCCGCAGGACGCCTTGCTCTTCACCGGCACTGTGAAAGACAACATTCTATTTGCAGCCAAAGGTACCGACAGCCTGCCCTATGATCAGGTGGTTGGCATTTCCCAACTCAGAAGCGAACTGGCTTCCTTTCCTGAAGGGGATCAGACCCCCGTAGGCAACAAGGGGCTCACCGTTTCAGGCGGGCAAAAACAGCGTATCACGATCGCTCGGGCTTTGATCAACAAGCCCCAGCTCATGATCCTGGACGATATTACAGCCGCCCTGGACGCCAAGAACGAAGAAAACCTCTGGCAGGACCTGAAGGAACGTTTCTCAGATATTACCTGTGTGGT
>JAXDBS010000093.1:0-10534 GCA_034678545.1 Cloacimonadaceae bacterium (SeqCode)
CCATGTCTGATTCCGCCGGCTGGCGCATGGTCCCGCAAAAAGGCTATGCCAACACCTGCAGCTGGAAGATCAAAACAAGCGCTTTTGAGGGGCAGGCCTATTACTGGAGCGTGCAGGCGGTGGACACGGGCTATATGGGCTCCGCTTTTGCAACTGAGGCATCCGGAGGCTGGTTTGCTGATATCAATGCCGGTCTACCGGGAGTGGATAACAGTTCAACTGCCTGGGGCGATTATGACAATGACGGGGATCTGGACCTCTTGCTGTCTGGCAACAGCAGTACAGGACAGATTACTCATCTCTATCGCAATGATGATAGCACCTTTGTTTATGTAGCAGCCGGCCTGCCCAGTGTCGCAGCTACTTCCTGCTCTTGGGGCGACTATGATAATGACGGGGATTTGGATATTTTAATGTCGGGTTCTGGTATTTCCGAGGTTTACCGTAATGACAGCGGTTTCTTTACAGATGTAAATGCAGGCTTGTACGATTATGGTGCCTGTGCCTGGGGCGATTATGATAATGACGGTGACCTGGATATCCTGTTAACCGCAAGTAACTCAAATATCTACCGCAATGACAATGGTGTCTTCACTAATATTAATGCAGGTTTGCCGGTAGCAGCCTATAGTTCCTGCGCCTGGGGCGACTATGACAATGACTGGGACCTGGACGTACTGGTAACGGGATGGACTGGTACTGCCCATACTTCCAATATATATAAAAACAACAACGGATCCTTTGTTAATATCAATGCCGGTCTGCTGGGAGTAGCGGTCAGCTCAAGTACCTGGGGCGATTATGATAATGATGGAGACCTTGATGTTTTAATAACTGGATTTAACTATGAGGGAAGGCATGCTAAGATTTATAACAACGGTGGGTATGATACTTTTACCGATATTGAGGCAGGTTTGACAGGAGTAGCGGATGCCACTCCGCAATGGGGCGATTATGACAATGACGGCGACCTGGATATCCTCTACAGCGGGCACGATCCCAATTTCAATAAGATTTTCAGGCTTTACCGCAATGACGGGAGCGGAGTATTTACTAGTTTAGATATGGGTATCACCGGAACCGGCTGGGGTACTACTTCCTGGGCTGACTTCGACAATGATGGCGACCTGGATTTCATCCAAACCGGTAACGACGGAACGCAACCTGTTTCCAGGATTTTCCGCAACAACTCAGTAAACCCCAATATGCCTCCTTCCGCCCCCACCAATTTGCAGGTCGGCCTGGATGGAGAATATATTGTCTTCAACTGGACTGCTTCCTCTGACGATCACACGCCTACTGCAGGGCTAAGCTATGTGCTGCGTATCGGCACTACTCCCGGAGGTTGTGAAATAAGCGCATCCATGTCAGATTCCACCGGCTGGCGCTTGGTTCCGCAGAGAGGTTATGCCAACACCTGCAGTTGGAAGATAAGGGGGGAATACTTGTATCCTTATGACACCTATTACTGGAGCGTTCAGGCTGTGGATACGGCTTTCCGGGGTTCAGCATTTGCAGAAGAAAGGACAGATACGTTGTCGGTTGCTCCTTTGTTCACTTTAGTTAACGCTGGATTGCCCGGTGTGGATTACAGCTCTACCGCTTGGGGTGACTTTGACAATGACGGCGATTTGGATCTTTTGCAAACAGGCAGTAACAATATAAGTCCCTATTACCATTCCACGGTTTATCGTAACAACGGGGATGAGACCTTTACTGACATTAGCGCCGGCCTGCCCGGAGTCGAGAAAGGCTCCTGCGCCTGGGGAGACTATGATAACGACGGAGACCTGGACATTCTGCTGACGGGAGACACAGGCCGTGTATACATTGCCAAAATTTACCGGAACGATAATGGTTTATTTACGGATATCAATGCCGGACTACCAGGCGTCAGTTTTAGCTCAGTTGCCTGGGGTGACTATGACAACGACGGGGACCTGGACATCCTGCTTACAGGCTCATATACTTCACTAGTTTATAAAAACGACAACGGAACCTTCATCAATATCAATGCAGGCTTGCCGGGCGTGCGTTACAGTTCCTGTGCCTGGGGCGATTATGACAATGATGGGGATCTGGATATCCTGCTGACCGGGGATACTGGCACCAGCGCCAGGATCTCACATATCTACCGCAATGACAGCGGCAGCTTTACATACGTAGATACCGGTTTGCCGGGCGTTTCTTCCAGTTCAGTCGCCTGGGGTGATTATGACAACGATGGTGACCTGGATATCCTGATGACCGGCAATGCCGGTGCTACAACCTCGAGGATTTACAGGAATAACGGGGATGGATCCTTTACAGATATAGCAGCCGGGCTGACCGGAGTTGACTGGAGTTCAGCCGCCTGGGGCGACTGGGACAACGACGGGGATCTGGATATCATACTGGCTGGATACAACAATTCTGTTCCTATCATACGAATCTACCAAAATAGTGGAGACAGCACCTTTACCGAGATTAATGCCAGCTTGCCGGGTGTTGCAAGAGGTTCAGTTGTCTGGATCGACTTTGATAACGACAGAGATCTGGATATCCTATTAACGGGTAATACTGGTTCAGGCAGTATTTCCCGCATTTATCGCAACAATTATGGCAATAGTTATCCCAATATGCCTCCTTCCGCCCCTACCAGTCTGCAGACCGGCCTGAACGGCGACTATGTAGTCTTCAGTTGGATTGCATCCACCGATGACCACACCCCTACTGCCGGGTTGAATTATGTCCTGCGCATCGGTACCACACCGGGCGGTAATGAGATCAGTTCCGCCATGTCAGATTCCAGCGGGTGGAGAATGATACCTCAACGGGGCAATGCCAACGCCTGCAGTTGGAAGATAGACGCTTCCGTGTTGGACAGCATAGAATATTTCTGGGCTGTGCAGGCGGTGGACACGGGCTTTATGGGATCCGCCTTCTCCGACGAAGCCATGGGTTCTGCCATTTCTGGCTTTGAGGAGTATCCTGCCGGCTTAATCGATGTGCATAACGCGTCAGCCGCCTGGGGCGATTATGACAATGATGGTGACTTGGATATCCTGCTCACCGGTAATGCCGACAGCCTTCTTGTCTCAAGGATCTACAGGAATGACGGTCAGGCTGGCTTCACCGATATCGGTGCCGGACTGCCGGGAGTTGAAAATGGCTTCTGCGCCTGGGGCGATTATGACAACGATGAGGATCTGGATGTTCTGTTGTCAGATTCCGGTTCATCCAAAGTGTACCGCAACGATGGCTCTAACATATTCACAGATATCAATCTTGCCTTGCCGGGTGTAATATCGGGATCTGTAGGTTGGGATGATTTTGATAATGACGGCGACCTCGATATCCTGTTGACAGGAGAAACCGGCACGGAGATCATATCAACCCTTTACAGCAATGAAGGTAACGAACTGTTCACAAATGCCAATGCCGGCTTGCCCG
Source organism: Cloacimonadaceae bacterium (SeqCode) (assembly GCA_034678545.1). Lineage (GTDB taxonomy): Bacteria > Cloacimonadota > Cloacimonadia > Cloacimonadales > Cloacimonadaceae > UBA5614. Next base: position 3,433 of record JAXDBS010000093.1, read on the forward strand.
GTATTTGGCTGGGGTCAGCCGCTTGGGGTGATTATGATAATGACGGCGATCTGGATATCGTATTAAACGGAGTTGATAATGCCTGGGATTATTATTGCGAAGTTTTCCGCAACGATGGAGGCTGGATCTTTACCGATGTCAATGCGGGATTGTATGGTACGGAATCAGGTATAGTGAACTGGGCTGATTTTGATAATGATGGCGATCTCGACATCCTGCGCACTGGCCAAATGTGGGGCACGAATTATACGACCATATTCAGAAACGATGGAGGGAACATTTTCACTGAGGTCAGCACTGGTATGACAGGAATATGTTTTGGTCAGGCAGTTTGGGGTGATTATGACAATGACGGCAACCCGGACATCCTGCTGTCTGGAAATAGCGATACGGGCTTTGTCACGAAAATATATGAAAACGACTTTGGGGCTTTTGTTGATATAAATGCTGATCTGGACAGTTTGTACGGCAGTTGCGCAGCCTGGGGCGATTATGACAATGACGGCGATTTGGATTTCCTGTTAACAGGTGATACCGGCAGCGGGGGGATTACAAGGATATATACCAATAATTACAATACTCCTAACACTCCTCCCACCGCTCCCTCCAACCTGCAGACCATCTTAGACGGCGACTATGTAGTCTTCAGTTGGATTGCATCCACCGATGACCACACCCCTTCTGCCGGGTTGGATTATGTCCTGCGCATCGGTACCACACCGGGCGGTAATGAGATCAGTTCCGCCATGTCTGATTCCTCCGGCTGGCGAATGATTCCGCAAAGGGGCTTTGCCAACGCCTGCAGTTGGAAAATCCTGGCTGATTCCCTGCAGCAGTACGGAAGTTACTATTGGAGCGTGCAGGCTGTGGACACGGGCTTCCGGGGTTCCGCCTTTGCAGAAGAGCAGTCTGTTGTTACCGGCGGACCTCCGAAGGCACCGGAGAATGTCCTGATTTCTGCTTTCGGAAATGATGTCACCATCAGTTGGGACGCAGTGACGGAGGATATTTACGGTGCGCCCCTGGAACCGGACCACTACAACGTCTATTACAGCGAAGCTGGAGATCCCTACGGCAACTATGTATTTCTGGGCAGTACGGAATCGCTAACCTACACGCACGTGGGCGCTGGATTGCTGGCAGAACAGCTATTCTACTATGTTAAGGCCTTTAAGGACGGTCCGGCCCGAGACCGGCCTCCCCTGTTCAGGGTATCTTCTCCCGCCAACCGGGAAACAGGACCGAATCTCCACTTCCAAGGATTGTTCAGGAAGTGACTCTTCATAGGGTTGGGATATAAAATAATTACGGCCTACCCGAAGTTATGCTGCTAAAGGAGGCAGGCTTCTTCGAGCCTGCCTCTTACATATCTGACCTGGAATAACGACTAAGTTGACGATCCATACCCGCAATATATTAATGCATAACCACTTATCCGCACTTGAACCGCCAGGTCCATCCCAGTCATTGCTCACCTTCAGATCAGGGCAGTATTGCGGTTATCTAAAGGTGAAATGACGCTCAGCCCGGGGTTGAGATCAAAGTGCGGCAAGGGAGTCAAACTAAAAGCTGCTCATTCCTCCAAGGTTGAGAAGAACTACAACTATTTCAATAGAAGCATTTTACGGGTGTGAACCCGGCCGCCGTTGACCAGGCGGCAGTAGTAAACACCGCTGGCAACGGGACGGGCAGAGTTATCCGTAGCATCCCAGGACGCTGTATGAGACCCCGCTTTCAGAGGGCCGGAGACCAGGGTCTTAACCAGCTGGCCTTTGCAGTTATAGACCTCCAGCCGGGTAGATTTGGAGGAGCTGACCGAAAACCCGATCTCGGTCCTTTCCCTGAAGGGATTGGGATGATTGGCCTGCAGGCTGACCTCGGGAACCGGGACGGCATTGTCTTCAGCGGCCACTTCCATAACACCAAACCAGTCCAGCAGGTCGTGCAGGAAGGCCTGGCGCTGTGCCGGCACGTTTAACTGGCTGAAATCGAAGCTGAAATAGTAGGCTTTGTAAATGGGCAGGACAATACTGGTGGCGCAGACCCCGTGATAGAGATAGGCTTGGCCGTTGATGGGCCCGTCTTCAAAAGCGAGGGCGTTGCTCGAACCGAGCTCGGGATACTGAACTTCGCCGGCATACCAGTCCGGGCAGGCCTGCAGGCGGAAGACGCAGTCCGGGGAATTGGCATAAACGTCATAGAACGCTCCGGGGGTGCCGGTCGGGGAGTTGCTTGTGATCAGCAGTGTGCCGTCCACGTAGCCCAGATAGTCTGGGCCGGCCAGGCCGTTGGTTCCGCCTCCGGAGCCGGTGGCAACATAGTCGGTACGGAAATAAGCTTCCAGCAGTTTCTTCTCCGGACTGCTGTTGGGGTCGCCCCCCTGTCCGAAAGCCCAGCCGTCGGAAGAGAAAAACGCGTTTTTAGGAGATTCACTGGTTCCGCTTTCCAGGTATTCCATCAGGGCTATGCTCAGGGAATCGCTGGCCGGGCCGGAGATTCCTGTGGTGGCATAACACAGGATGGCATCGTACTGATCCGGGAAGCGATAGGAGGGGTATTCCTGCCAATCATAGAGATCATAGCCCACTCCCAGTTGCCCCAAAACCTGCTGATAGACAGCAAGTTCAGAATCATCATAATCCTGGGTGCCGGAACGGGCCAGCAGGATCCGGGTGCCGGCAGTCGGCAGAATCTGAAAACTATAAGTGGCAAGTGGTGCATTTGCCGGAAGATAAGCTGTATTATTGAAAACATCAGTTGAAGTGAAATAATAAGCCAGAAGGGTACCGGTTGGTATTTCCGTGAGATTGAACATGTAATCTCCGTTGGCCACCTGGGAGGGTGGTAAAGTATGCCACTGGTTATTGAAGTAATAGTTAAGATTAACGACTGTAATATCAGATAAATCAATGATATGAGCCTTTAAGGTCATATAGGTGGAAAAGGTGTTGCCCACCGGCACATGCGTGATCACGGGCGGCATGACATCGGGGCCGGAATAGAAGCGGATGGCCAATCCGTCATGCAGGAGGTTGCCGGGCGGTTCCACCCCCAGATAGTTGTTGTTTTGCACGAGTTCGCGCAGATAGCAGAGGCCGATATTGGCGGCTTCGTTCTGGAGTGCGACGGTAGCGCTGCGGCCGTTGTTATGGGGCACCACGGACCCGGACTGGCCAGTTTGGGTTGTATGGTAGTAGAAGCAGATCTCGCCGTTCTCATGCAGGACGGACTGAAACTTGAGAAGGGAGGTCACGCCTGTACCCGCGTAGAAGCGTACGCTGTCCCACTGGACGACCATCCGGCGGTTTGGCTCAGTACCGAAAGCCTGGAAGAAGACATTGCCGGTTCCTGCTTCTGCGATCAGGTCGTCCCAATAGGGAGCGATCAGGCCGGGCATCTGGGCATACCCCGGGATCGGATAGAGATAGTTGAACATGTTGCCGTCCCCGTCCCAGCCGTTGCCCGGATAAGCAATGTACCAGTTGTTTTCAGCCAGCAGGAGTTCGCCGTTGGTGTCCACGTAAAAATGGGAATAATCAGTTCCGTAAAAGGGGAAGCTGAAACCGAAATCAATGGGCTCGGACAGGTTGTCGTCCCCGTCAAAGCCCTGCACATTATAGAGGATGGCGGACTGGCCGGTGGCGCAGATGTCGTTCCAGACATACTCGGGCCCGCCCTCGGCATTACTGTCGATCCAGCAGTAGCCAAAACTGTCCGGGCCGCCTGTCATCTGGCGAACCACGACTTCAAAGGATTTTGAGACGGTGTCATTGGCTGGATTAACATCAGCATATAGGATTTGGAACAGGACAGTATATTCTCCGGGCTGGGCAGGAACCCAGCCGGCAGGCATCATAACCTGAACCGGTGAGTTGGGAGGCAGGGTCTGATCATAGGTGGCCTGTCCGCTGTAGCACACCTGCTCGCTGTCCGAGATTGCGCATTGGACCTGGATCGGCGCATCGCAGTTGGTGTTGCCCAGATTTACCAGAGTGACCTGTGGAAAGACGTGGTGCGAAACATATTCGATTCCGCGGGGAAGAGTGATCTGGGTAAGGGCAAGATCCACGGCGGGAACAGGCAGAACATTGACAACAACATCGTCCGTAGCCTGCTGCTGGGAGATGTTGTCTGTCAGGGTAAAGGTCAGGATTTCGCTGCCGGTCCAGTCCGGACAGGACAGAGCGACATTCCTGCCGTTGATAACAACATCCACGTGATCATTTCCCGTCACAGACAAAGTGGAGGCATTGATGTTGGTACATGTAATGTACGGAGTAAAATCCAATGTCAGGGTCTGGCCCTGGATCAGGTCAAAGGAAGGGGGAAGCTCTAAAACCGGCTGCACCAGAGGTGTGTGGCCGACCTTGACATCATCCACCAGAACGGCATAGTAATCATTGTAGAAATGGAAGGCCAGGTATATGGTCTGCCCGGCAAAGGCATTCAGACTCAGCTGCTGGTATTGGTAAGTTGCGCTCAGATTCTGCAGATTGGCCAGCAGCTGGGTGAAATTGGCGATGCTGTTCCCGGTAGTGGACACTTTGACCAGCAGGTTGACCGGTTCGGCGTTTGTCCAGGAACGGGCATAAAAGCAGAGCGAGTCACCTTGGGAAATGCTGAGGGGTGGAGTGATCAGCCAATCGCTGTTATCGGCGGGCAGATAATTGGAACAGAGAGCTGAATAGTTTCCGGAATGGGCATAGGAGGGGCCGTTGTAGGGATGCCAGGCGAGGCCGTCGCCATCGTCATAGACAATCCAGCCTGCCGGCAGAGCATCGGCTTCAAAGGATTCGTTAAGGGTCCACTGGGCGGAACAGATAACTGCCAAGGCAAGCAGAACGGACAGGATAATGATATGCTTCATGCGTTTCCCCCTTCGATGCGTGCTTTTGCATCAAAGAAAATACGGGGGCCCTGCTGAACCCCCGTATCATATGTTTAAGTTTATAATTCCATGGTATCAATCAGTCCGGACAAACTCGATCCTGCGGTTGCGGGCTTTGCCGGCATCGGTTTCATTGGTGTCAATGGGCTTTCTCTCGCCATACCAGGAAGTGGTCAGGCGGCTGGCAGCGATCCCGTGCTCGGTCAGGTAGTTCTTGACTGAGATCGACCGGCGGCGGGAGAGATCCATGTTATAGGCGTCGCTGGCATCACTGTCGGTGTGGCCCTGGATGTCGAGAGTTACTTCGGGGAATTCGTTCAGGGTCTTGACCACCTCGTCCAGGATCAGCTTAGCGCCATCCGTGAGGTCTGCCTTATCAACGTGGAAGTTAACTCCTTCAATGATCAGGCTGCGTTCTTTGACAAACTCAATCTTCTTTTCGGCCTGGACAACGTTGACGGTACGGGTGATGCCGGCGCCCCTGACCGTGATCTGTCCCACCCTGACAATCGGCTTGGGATTGGCATCGTAATTGACCACCAGAGTGCCGTTGTTGGACCCGCTGAGCGGGCTGACAGACAGCCAGTCCTCGCTTTCCACGACTGTCCAGTCGATGTTGGAGTCAACTGTGAAACTGGTGGTGCCGGCGGGATAGGAAACGTTTTGGATGCTGGGCGTAACCAACATCCTAGGCGGAGCTTGGACAATGGTCACATTCCTGGAAATGCCGCTGCCGGAAACTGTGATCTTACCAGTCCGTTCATATTCGGAGTTGTTTGCATCATAGGCAACGACGAGGGTGCCATTGTTGCTGCCGCTCAGCGGACTGACAGACAGCCAGTCCTCAGCTTCCGAAACAATCCAGCTGGTATTTGAATCAACAGCGAAATTGGTGGTTCCAGCCTGGAAAGGCACATTCTGGACAGGGGGAGTAACATCAAGGCGGGGCGTAAACTTGGCTTCCGGTTCAGGTTCGATCTCGATCACCGGCTCTTCAGGAATAATAACTTTGGGAGCCGGAGGTTTGCAGGTATTAATCAAGGTCACGCCTATGTAACCGGTCCAAAATCCGTCCTTGTCATCATTGTCTTTTACTCCGTCCAGGAAATCCGAATTAACCTGATGATATTCGATTCCCAAATCAGCCGTAACACCCAGGCGCGAGAAGAAAGTGAGACCGCCGCCCCAGACAGGAAAGACACCGGCGTGGCGCTCGTAGTCATGGGGAATCAGGGTGTCGGCATCAGCATCATATTCCCAACCGTCAATTAGATAGCCTTCACGATCTTGGGGATCAAAAGTTATGACCCCAACCCCACCATCCACGTAGGGCGCTATGCGGTCGATAAAATGACCCGGGAACCTGATATTGATAGGATCCCATTTGGGGCGTACTCGGGCTTTCAGATCCAAGCCAGCAATGTAAGTACGGAAATTGGCATATTCAGGATAATTCCATGAACCGCTGTACACAGAAGCGCCGAGTGGCCCGCTGTGAAGTTGACTATAGTACATATAAGGTCCGATACTGATCAGATCCTTGTACCACATTTCAAAAGAACCGCCGAACATGAACAGAGATTTATAAGGAGATTCTATGTCGCATTCAGGATCACAACGACCACCTCTAACCGACACCGTGCCGCACCAGTCGGCGGCATAGCCGGCTGAAACGATAAGCAGTAAGAGCACAATGAAAAGGGATGACCTGCGAAAGTCTGTCATAGCTAAGAACCTCCAGTATGTTTTTGATATTTTCAGACCTATTCAATTTCCCCAATTTTGTCAAGGAAAAAAACTCCCTGGAACCTAATACGGGAGAACTAAGCAGGCCAAAGCGTTGTAGGCCGGTCTCGGAAAACCGTAAACAAATCCATAACCATAGTCGGAAAAGCATACTGCCTTTTCCGAATTACCACCTCAGCGACAAACGATTTTCATTGACAAAGAAAGGACAACCCGGTATAAGAAAGATTGAAGGAGCCTATTGGGCAGTGGGATCAGAGAAGCCTATTAGCTGCTTGATAATTTCGCGTTGTTTACATGATAAAAAGGCGACTTATATGTTGCATGAGATTCAACAAATGAAAGATCTGAGGGCGGAAGTCAAATTTCTGGTCACCTGCGAATTAGCCAGGTTGGCCCGCTATCTCAGAATGCTGGGTTTTGACACCAAGTCTGCAGAATCCTGCGGTCTGGTCGAACTGCAGAACA
>JAXDBS010000094.1:0-4335 GCA_034678545.1 Cloacimonadaceae bacterium (SeqCode)
ACCAATGCCCAGGGACAGTTCACCATCCCGAACGTGCTCGGCAGCGAAACCTATGCCTACACCATCACCAAGGCCGGCTACCAGCAGGCTGCCGGCTCCATCAATGTCGGTGCCACAGCTTACAATATGGGCACCGTCATCCTCAACGAGATGGCCTATCCGCCTTCCCAGGTGCAGGCCGTGGAAGCCGCTCCCAATGTCAACCTCACCTGGACGGCTCCGGATCCCAATGCTGTCAACATCACCGAAAGCTTTGAAGGCGATGCCTTCCCGCCGGCTGAATGGTCCCAGGTCGTTACCAACACCGGCCCGGCCAACACCCTCGGTGTTTATCCCACCTGGTGCAGAGTGGGAGAATACACCCCCAGCGGCAGCACTCCAGTCACTCCGCAGGAAGGCTCCTGGCAGGTTTCCATGTGGTGGGATTACGCCCATCAGGACGAATGGCTGATCACACCGCAGTTCGTCTGCCCCGCCGGCGCTAGCCTGACCTTCAACGCCTATATCTTCCTGGGTTCCACCCATGACGATCACTATTATGTAAAAGCTTCCGACGACAACGGCGCCACCTGGGACATCCTCTGGGATGCCTGCGCCCAGACCGGAAACGACTACAGCAATTACACCGTACCCATGTCCGTCCCGCTTTCCGCCTATGCCGGACAGCAGATCAAGCTGGCCTGGCACGCGGACGACCCACCCAGCGCAGACGGCATGTGGAACATCGCGGCCTTTGACAACGTGGTCATCGGCTCGCCCACCCGCACCATCACCTTCGATATCAATGACATGGAATTCCGCACCGCCGGCGCCACCCGCATCCATACCACTCCCGTCATCGGCAATGGCTCCATCAAGCACTCCAAAGCCGAGGACATGGGCCTGGAAACTCCCAAAGCCAAGGCTCCCGTGATCACCCCTGCCCGGGATGAACGCGCCCTGCTTGGCTACAAGGTCTGGCGTCTGCTGGAAGGCCAGGAAGCCAATGAAGCTGCCTGGACCGTACTGACCCCGAACACGATCTCTGCCACCGCTTACACCGACGCCGGCTGGGCCAGCGTGCCTGACGGAATGTATAAGTGGGCCGTGAAAGCCGTTTACACCGGCAACGTGCTCTCCACCCCCGCCCTCTCCAACGCCATCCAGAAACTGACCCAGATCGGCACCGTCGCCGGTATCGTGCGCCAGAGCAACAACAGCCCCATCGCAGGCGCCACCATCTCCGTGGTCGGACAAAGCGTTACCGCCACCTCCAACACCACAGGCGCCTATTCGCTGCAGCTCCCGGCCGGAACCTACACCATGAACTGCGCCGCCGCGGGCTTTGCCCCCGCCACCCAGACCGGCGTGGTCGTGGTCACCGACCAGACCACCACGGTCAACTTCGTCCTCGCTCCTTCCGGCAATGTCCTGGAAGAGAGCTTTGAAGGGGCCACCTTCCCGCCCGCCGGCTGGACCCAGATCATTACTGAAACAGGCCCCGCCAACACTTACGGCGTCACCCCGACCTGGTGTCGGGTGGGCGCTTACACGCCTTCCGGCGGTGATCCCGTCACTCCTCCCGACGGAACCTGGCAGGCCTCCATGTGGTGGTCCTACAACCATCAGGATGAATGGCTGATCTCGCCCCAGTTCACCTGCCCCAACGCGGCCGAACTGTCTTTCCACGGCTATATCTTCCTGGGCTCGACCCATGACGATCACTACTATGTGAAAGCTTCCGACGACGGCGGCACCACCTGGGACATCCTCTGGGATTCCTGCGCCCAGACCGGAAACGACTACAGCAACTACGCCGTCCCGTTTGAAATCTCCCTGGCCGCCTATGCCGGGCAGAACATCAAGCTGGCCTGGCACGCGGACGATCCTCCCAGCGCCGACGGCATGTGGAACATCGCGGCCATCGACAACATCATCGTTTCCGGCCAGGTGTCCAATGACGAGACTGTGGCTCCCGTGACCGTGACCGCCCTCAAGGGCAACTTCCCCAACCCGTTCCATCCGGAAACCACGATCAGCTACAGCGTCAAGGCCAGCACCCCGGTCGTGGTCGAAATCTACAACGTCAAGGGCCAGAAGGTGAAAACCCTGGTCAACGAAAACAAGGCCGCCGGCAATCACGAAGTGACCTGGAACGGAAAGGACGAATCAGGCCGCACCGTCACCAGCGGCGTGTACTTCTACAAGATGAACGCGGGCAGCTATTCCGCCACCCGCAAAATGATAATGCTGCCCTAACGTCTGATTAGGACATATAATCCAAGGCGCTGCCCCCGGGGGCGGCGCCTTTTTTTCTGTGCCGCCCGCCCTCCAGCCACCTCCGGCCGAAGCCGGTTTCCGGTCTCATCAACCTCACCCAGCTGTGATACAGACTTAACTGTCTGCCAGCTTTTAAGATGGCCAACTCCTGCCCGTTCCGCCGTCTGAACCAATGTTTTATTATCACGGTATCATTGCGGTATCATTGCGGTCAAAATCCGTAATGATACCGCAATGATATGGCGATAACAGAGGAATGCAGTTGGGGGGAAAAAGGATGGCGGCAAAGATTTGGATTTGGCAAAAAGTAAAACTGGAATAATTTCTGCAATAAAGGCAATCTACAGAATTCAACGAGGTTTGTGTATGAGATACGCTCTGATTTTAGGGCTGGTGCTGCTCTCCGTGCTGCTGTGCGCCGTTCCGGTCAGCCGGGAGCAGGCCGAGCAGGCGGCCCGGAACTGGACCGCTGTCTGGGCTCCCCAGGAGTTTGACGCGTCAGCCGCCTCCAAGGTGACTGCGCTGGGGGATACCTCCAATCCAGAATTGTACCTGATAGAATACGAAGACGGGTTTGTCGTCGCCACCGGGGACGATGCCGCGCGGCCTGTGGCCGGTTACGGTTACAACGTACCGTTGGGCAACTATAAAGAGAATCCCGCTTTTTGGGGCTACTTGCAGTCGCTGCGCCAGGAAGTGGCGGAACTCCGCCAAAGCCGGGCGGACAACTCCGAAACTGCGGCTCAGTGGCAGGCGATTCTGAACAATGAAATGCTGCGGGATAACACACGCGCCGTTGTGCCCCTGCTGACCACCCGCTGGAATCAGAACTGGCCCTACAACATGCTTTGCCCCGCGGACCCGGCCGGCCCCGGCGGGCACGTCTATGCCGGCTGCGTGGCGACAGCCATGGCCCAGGTGATGAAGTACTGGAACTGGCCGGTGACAGGGATGGGGTCCCATACCTATTATGCTTCCGGCTACGGCAGCCAGAGCGCCAACTTCGGCCAGACCACCTACCAGTGGGCTGACATGCCAAACATCGTGCACGAACCCAACCAGGCCGTGGCCCTGCTCCAATACCACTGCGGAGTGGCGGTGGACATGGGCTATTCCCCTGACGGCTCCGGCGCTTACAGCAATGACGTGGTCACAGCCTGGGCGCAAAACTTCCGCTACAATCCGGGCGTGCAGCTGAGGGCCAAGCAGAATTACAGCACCGCGGCCTGGGAACAGCTGCTGCGGGAAGAACTGGACGCGATCCGGCCCCTTTATTATCACGGTTTTGGCAACGGCGGCGGCCACGCCTTTGTCTGCGACGGCTACCAAGGCACCAGTTACTTTCATTTCAACTGGGGCTGGGGCGGCTCCTACGACGGCTACTTCTACGTGAGCAGCCTGAATCCCGGCTCATCCTTCAATAACGGGCAGGGCGCTATTTTCAATGCCTACCCCCTGAATTACAGCATGTCCGCCGTCCAGCTCACCCTGGAGGCCGCTGACTGCTCCGTGGGCGAGCCCCTGCCGCTGACTATCTCTACCTATCCTCTGCTGCCCGAATGGAACGTCAACAGCATCAGCTTCACGGTTGAGTTTGATGAGGCCAACATGCTTTACACCGGGTATGACACGGCGGGCACTTTGCTGGAAGGGGCCACGGTCAGCGCCACCCTGCTGCAGCCTGGCCGGATGGCCTTTGGAGTGAACAGCGGGACAAGCCTGACCGGGGGCGGGAACCTGATCAAGCTGAGCTTCGAGCCCATGATTCCGGGCAACTTCGCTTTTCACCTGGGCGACGTGCTGCTGAACCAGACCACGCTTACGCTGGTCCAGCCGGCTCTGGTCACGGTTGGCGCCCTGGTCACGGAAGTGCAGAACTCCGTACTGGACCTGCACAACGCCATGTATGTCAACTATCAGGAAGTCGCCAGCGTACCATTGAGCACAACCTTCGTCCTGCCCACCTGGAATGTGACCGGCGCCAGTTTCACCCTGTCCTATCCTCCCGAACTGGTCAGTTGGGAAGGGATCGACACAGAAGGCTGCCTGGCTTCCGGCGCTGCCATAGATATCAGT
>JAXDBS010000095.1:0-130189 GCA_034678545.1 Cloacimonadaceae bacterium (SeqCode)
GGATCAAATCAGCAACTGATATTGTTGTCATTTGCTCTGTTGTGGGTACAGATAATGACCCCCAGAACAGGCAGGATGTGATTAAAGCCCTACAATCTGCCGGCGCCGTAGTCACAACTACCAATGCTGAGGCATGCGCCTTGGCTGTGCGTATCATCCAGCACCTGAGGAGTTCATAATGCCGCTCAAAGATATTGCGAAGACACCGCTAAAAGTTATTAACCTCGGTCTGGAAGCCTTTAAGGAGGATTTAGTCAAGCAAGGAGTCGAAGCTATTCAAATCGACTGGCAGCCTCCTGTAAACGTAGATCCAGCCATTCTGGAAAAGCTTTCACTTCAGAGTGATAAGATAAAGGCTGCCAACGACAAGGTTCTGGACATAATCCAGCAGGGCAGTCCCGTTTTACTCGGTCTGGACATAGCGCGCAAGGTCATTCCCGGCATAAAGGAAGACACTATACTGCATGCCGGTCCACCCATCACCTGGGATAGAATGTGCGGACCCATGCAGGGCGCAATCATCGGTGCTCTGATGTATGAAGGCAGAGCCAATACTCCTGAGGAAGCGAAAGCGCTGGCAAAGTCAGGGACCATCAAGTACGCTCCCTGTCACGAGCATAGCGCGGTGGGACCGATGGCTGGCATCATTTCACCTTCCATGCCTGTCTTTATTGTCAGGAACGAAGCCTTTGGCAACACTGCCTATTGCACCCAGAACGAGGGTCTGGGCAAGGTTTTGCGCTACGGCGCTTTCTCTCCGGAAGTGATAGAAAGGCTGAAGTGGATGGAGCAGGTGATGTATCCCATCCTTGACCAAGCCATCCGCAGCTTGGACAGGATTGATCTCAAGAGCCTGATCGCGCAGGCTCTGCACATGGGTGACGAAGTGCACAATCGCAACCGGGCCGGCACTTCATTACTGTTTAGGCAGCTTGCTCCCGCCATTTTGCGTACTGCAACTGATAAGGAAAACGCTGCCAAGGTGCTGGAATTCATTAACGGCAACGACCATTTCTTCCTGAACCTTTCCATGCCCGCTTCCAAAGCGGTTCTGGATGCTGCAGCCAATGTTCCCTATAGCAGTATCGCCATCACGATGGCTCGCAACGGCACGGATTTCGGCATCCGCTTAAGCGGAACGGGCGATGAGTGGTTTACCGGGCCTGCTCTGGTGCCTGATGCGCTCTACTTTTCGGGCTATTCCAAGGATGATGCTAATCCCGACATCGGCGACAGCGCCATCACTGAAACTGCCGGGCTGGGAGGATTTGCCATTGCTGCTGCGCCAGCCATTGTGCAGTTCGTGGGCGGTAACTCAGCCGATGCTAAGAAATACACCAAGCTGATGTATGAAATCACTCATGGGGAGAGCCGTAACTACCAGATCCCAGGACTGGATTTCCGCGGCACTCCTTTAGGAATAGACGTCGTCAAAGTCATTGAGAATAATCTTACTCCCTTTATTGATACGGGGGTTGCCCATAAAAATCCCGGAGTGGGGCAGGTGGGCGCTGGAGTTGTTTCCGCTCCCCTGGAACCGTTTATCAAAGCCCTGGCCGGATTGGCAGAAATACTTTAATGGAGGAAAACATGGAGATACAGGAATTCTTAACCTTTATGGACAAGGTCAAAATGTATGACCTGACCCAGCGCTTGAGCATCCATACACCGCCTTGGCCCAGCTATGTGCCTTTACAGGTGCAGTATTTCAAGCGTCTGGCGGGAGCGCACATGGGCCAAGGCGCCAACGGACAGATCATTACCACCAGCAATCACGTCGGTACCCATATTGACGGCGAGATCCATTTCCACGCCAGCGGGCGCACTATCGGCGAAGTTCCGATGCACGAATGGGTGGGGCCGGGAGTCGTGGTGGACATTTCCGACTCGGTCGGAGACTATGATTTATACTCGCCTGACCTGCTGATGCAGAAAGCCGAGATCCGCAAAGGCGATATCCTCATCATCAACACAGGTTATCACAAATTCGCCTGGGACCAGCCGGACAGCGATGAAATCAGATACTTTGTCAAACATCCCGGACCCGATCCTGATTTCCACAAGTGGGCCCTGAAAATGCAGATCAAGTGGATTGGCGTAGATTGCGGCAGTGCCGACCATCCCATGAACACGATCATCCGCAACTGGCATCCCAAGCTCTTCATTGAAGCGGAAAACAAGCTCAAAACTAAATACGGCAAGGGCTGGGACGAATATTTCCCCACCGAGGAGTATTATCAGGTCATGCATCTGAAGCTTTTCCCCAAAAAGCTGGTGCATGCCGAAAACCTGGGCGGCGAGATCGACAAGCTCAGAAACCAGCGTTGCTGGATCGGACTTTTCCCGTTGCGCGGCATCGAGCTGGAATCCTCCATGTGCCGCATCATTGCGCTGCAGCCCTGATTTTGCCCCCAGTTTTCTGGGCAGCCTGCTCTATTTAATACGGGGGTCTATCTTCAACTTAACTAGGGTGTTGCCCTCGTTAGTTTCCCCCAGCAATTAAGAAAGTGGGGATTGAGAGAAAAAATAGTTGACTATAATATAATGCTTGAGACTCTTCTGCAAGAGAGATAAGGAGCCCTTATGGCAGTGGCACATGAGTTTAAATACTACCGTCCGACCAGGCTGAAAGAAGCGCTGGACCTGCTGAGCAGTTTGCATGATGAAGCGAGACTGTTGGCTGGCGGAACGGACCTGGCGGTCTATATCAAGGAAGGCCTGGTCCAGCCCCGACACGTGCTAGATATCAAGCACATCAGGGAACTGGAGAAAATCAAAGTGCAGGCAGATGGGCTGTTCATCGGCGCTAATGCCACCTTCAGCGATATACTGGATAACGCTTCCATTAAAAAAAGCTATCTGCTGCTCTGGGAAGCCGCGCGCAGCGTCGCTTCCGTCGGAATCCGCAACCGCGCCACCCTGGTAGGTAACATCTGCTCAGCCGTGCCGTCCCTGGATTCTGCGCCCACCCTGCTGTGCTACGAAGCTGTGGTGCAGCTGATGAGCAGCAAGGGCGAAAGGACGGTTCCCATCTCCAAGTGGTTCCTGGCGCCGCGCAAAACGGCCGCCCGGCCAGATGAGATAGTTCTTGGCGTTAGCCTGAACAAACCTGCTGAAAAACACGCCGGCTGCTATCTCAAATTGGGACGTTATGAGGGAGAGGACTTGGCTCAGGCAGGATTGGGCGTCCTGATGAATGACAAACAGGAAGTGAAGCTCGCCTGGTGCGCCGTCGGCCCTGTTCCCACGCGCTCTTTGCAGATCGAAAAACTGCTGCGGGGAAAGGCTCTGACACCCGCTCTGATCAGGAAATCCAAAGCGCTTGTTCCCTCTGAAATATCACCTATCACCGACATTCGCTCTTCCCAGGCATACCGTATCCATATGTGCCAGATCATGCTGGAAAGAGGCTTGCAAGCTTGCGCAGACAGATTGTCGGGCAAGAAAGTAGATACCCTGAAAATACTGGGAGGCTGAGATGGCAAAGCTGACTTTAACTTTGAACAACGAACTCAGAAGTGTGGAAGTGAAACCCAATGAGATACTGCTGGATGTCCTGCGCGACAAACTGGGAGTGAAGAGCCCGAAGTGCGGCTGCGACCGGGGCGATTGCGGCGC
Source organism: Cloacimonadaceae bacterium (SeqCode) (assembly GCA_034678545.1). Lineage (GTDB taxonomy): Bacteria > Cloacimonadota > Cloacimonadia > Cloacimonadales > Cloacimonadaceae > UBA5614. Next base: position 3,619 of record JAXDBS010000095.1, read on the forward strand.
TTGCGCCGTGCTACTGGATGGTAGAAGCGTTCGCAGCTGCCTAATTTTTGCCATCGAAGTGGAAGGGCAATCCGTTATAACCCTGGAGGGCATTTCCCGACCCAAGCTCACCAAGCTGCAGGAGACCTTCATCGGGATGAACTCCTTCCAATGCGGTTACTGCACTCCCGGAATGATCATTTCCGCCACAGAACTGCTGGAAAAAAATCCGCATCCCAGCCGGGAGGAGATCCAGGAAGCGCTGTCCGGCAACCTCTGCCGCTGCACCGGATACACACCTATTTTCAACGCCATCCTGGCAGCCACCAAGCGGGGCCGTAAATGAGCAGGTATAAATTCGTAGGCAAGGATGAGATCCGCATAGACGGCCGGGAAAAGGTTTCCGGCGCCGCCATCTACGCAGACGACATTGATTTCGGCCCCAATCTGCTGTATGCCGAGATCGTGTCCAGCACACAGGCGCATGCTAATATCAAAAAGATAGACACCAAAGCCGCAGAGAAGGTGGAAGGTGTATACATGGTTTTCACCGGCAAGGATTTTCCCTATAAATTCGGGCTTTATATGAAAGACCGCTTTATCTTTGCCCAAGACAAGGTGCGCTTTGTGGGAGAGCAGGTCGCAGCTGTAATCGGGCGCACTCCCCAGGCTGCCAAGAAAGGCGCTCAGTTGGTTAAGATTGAATACGAGCCGCTTCCGGCCGTTACCGATCAGATGGTAGCGCTTGGGAAAAACAGCGTCCTGCTGCATCCTGAACTGGGAGAGTATCCTCATGTGCCGTGGTTTTTCCCGAAGGCAGGAACCAATATAGCTCACTGGCGCAAGACCCGCAAGGGCGACCTGGAAAAGGGCTTTCAGGAAGCCGACCTGGTATTTGAGGATGAGTATCACGTTCCGCGCTACGCGCACTGCGCAATTGAAACGCACGTTGCCATCGGTAAATATGACCTGTCGGGCCGGCTTACCGTCTGGAGTTCTTCCCAAAGTCCGCATACGCAGAGGCATCTGTTTGCCGAAGCGCTGTCGCCAATGGGTTTGACCCATAAAAACATCAGAGTGATAGCACCGCATGTGGGTGGAGGCTTTGGCGGCAAGGCAGGCGTGACCATGGAGATCATCCCGGCTGCCCTGGCTACCAAGCTGCCGGGTTATGCCGTAAAGCTGCGCTGGACCCGGGAACAGGAGTTCGTTAATACCTATCAGCGCCTGGGTGTGGTGGCAAAACTCAAGGTCGGCGTCAAAAAAGACGGCACCATTACAGCGCTGGACCACAAGATCTACTGGGATGCCGGCGCTTATGTGGAATACGGCGCTAATGTGGTCAATGCCGTGGGGCTTTCCGCCATCGGACCTTACCGCATTCCCAACGTTTCCATAGACTCAGTCTGTGTTTATACCAACTTGCCTCCGGGCGGCGCCTATCGCGGTTTTGGCTATTCCGAGATGTTGTTCGGACTGGAATCGCACATGACCCGGATCGCTCATAAACTCGGAATGGACGAGGTGCAATTCCGCCTGAAGAATGCAATTAGGGAAGGCGACAGCACGGCCTACGGCGCTGAGATGAATCCCAGCGGCCTAAAGGAATGCATCGAAAAAGTGGCAAAGGAAATCGAGTGGGGCAGAAAGCATAAATCCAAGGATCCCAGGAAAGCCATTGGCAAAGGCTTTGCCATCTTCTGGAAAGCGCCCGCCATGCCTCCCAATGCTTCATCATCAGCTTTTCTCAAGTTCAATGAGGACGGCAGCATCAACCTGATCATCTCCGGCATGGATATCGGTCAGGGTTACCAGACTGTGATGGCCCAGATTGCGGCCGAAATACTATCCGTACCCCCTTCCAAAATCAGGGTGGAAACGCCTGACACGGACCGCAATCCCTATGAATGGCAGACCGTGGCTTCGCACATCACCTGGGGCAGCGGCAATGCTGTCAAACGGGCGGCCCTCGATGCCCGGGAGCAGATCCTCTCTTTGGTGGAACGCGTTTTCTGCATCTCCAAGGACCAGCTCTATCTGGAGGACGAAGCGGTTAAATGCACCACGCGCAAGAACTTTTTCCTTCCGCTGAAGGACTTTGTCGTGAATGGCATCATGACCGGGGACGGCACTTACAAAGGCGGGCCCATCAACGCCAGGGGTATGTTCCTGCCGGAGTTTTCGTCCGCCAACAGCGATCCCGAAACCAGCCAGGGGGGCCATCCTAACGTGCATTATACGGTGGGGGCAGGCGCTCTCATCCTGGAAATCGACAGGGAAACTGGCAAGATGCATGTCCTCAAAGCCGTCGAAGCCATTGATGCCGGGCAGGCGATCAATCCCGACCTGATCCGCGGACAGATCACCGGCGGCCTTTTGCAGGGGCTGGCGACCGTGCTTTATGAAGACATGCGTTATGACAAAAACGGCAAGTTGCTCAATCCTAACTTCACTGATTATAAAATCCCCACTGCCATGGATGTCCCGGACGAGATCGTGCCCATCATAGTGGAAGTCCCGCAGCCGGACGGGCCTTTTGGAGCACGCGGGATCGGTGAGCACACCATGCTGCCGGCCGCGCCCATGATCGCCAACGCGGTGGAGGACGCCTTGGGCATCCGCGTCAAGGACATGCCCATCACGGCGGAAAAGGTGGCGATGACATTGCTGAACAAAACTGCTGCCAGGCGTAAAAAAACTAAATGAGCGTTTTTTACATCGTTACTTTAGCAGTTCTGCTGGGTCTGATCATCTCGGCCGGCTGCAGTAATGGAGGAGACGATTACCTGATTGTGCCCGGAATAAGGGTCGGGAAAATCAGATCCGACACATCGGAAGCTGATTTGGCCAAGCTGTTTGGCGCGGGGCTGGTAAAACCGGCGGAGATTCCCATGGGAGAAGGTGAAACGGAACCCGGAACTATTATCCTTGCTCCTGATTCCCTGTCCACCCTGGGGATCATTTGGAAGGACCGGGAACACAGGAACAACCCGCTGGAGATCCGTTGGCAGGGAACAAAATGCAGGTGGGAAACTGCGGAGGGAGTTACCCTCGGTATCACCCTGAAAGAGCTGGAAGCCGCCAACGGCAGACCTTTCCAACTGCTGGGATTTGGTTGGGATTACGCAGGCACCTTCATGCGCAGTAATGGCGGCAAACTTGCGTATCTGGACAGGGAGCATACATCCTCTAACCGTCCTTCCGCAGGTGAAATCCTTGTCAGGATGCAGCCGCCGAACGGGGCAACGGGAGCTTCGCCTGATTCGGATTATTTTGCCGTCAGTGGAGACAGAGAATTCAGCTCCGGCCATCCGGCCATGCAGAAACTGAACCCGTCTGTCTATGAAATGATTTTTTTCTTCCCCTGATTCGGGGTGGATGTGGAAACACAAAAATACAGATTGTATAATGATTTGTCCTGGCTATGGCCAATGTGGGGTGACAGCCATGCAGGCTCCGAATATGAGAAATACTGCAATTTCATCATCAGCAAAGTCAACGGGATCAAACACAGAGAACTGAAAACCTTACTGAATCTGGGCTGCGGGGGTGGTAAAAATCTCTATACTCTGAAAAAGCACTATGTATGTACGGGGCTCGATGTCAGCGCCGACATGCTGAAACTGGCCAAGGAACTGAATCCTGAATGCGCCTTCGTGCAGGCGGATATGCGGTCCTTTGATTTGGGCAGGAAATTCGATTTTGTCTTTGTCGATGATGCCATCACCTACATGCTCACCCGCAATGATTTGGAAAGTGTTTTTATCCTGGCTTACAACCATTTGGCGGAAGGAGGCGTAATGGTCGTGACTCCGGACGCCACCACGGAATCGTTCAAACAGAGCGAAACCCAGGTTTTTCATTCGATACCTTCGGAGCGCCATCCTGGTGTTGAAGTTGTTTATATCACGTATAATTACTGCCAGGACATCAAAAAAGAGCAGTCGGAAGGCGTGTTTGTCTATTTGATCAGGAACCGGGGTGAGCTCAGGATCGAAAGCGAGGTGCATCAGTTTGGCCTGTTCCCCTTGCAGGCATGGCGGGAATTGCTGATTAAAACGGGCTTTTCGATCAGGGAAGAATCATACATCGAAGACGGACAAAGTTACGCTCCGTTTATCTGTGTGAAAACATAACAACAAATGAATACATGGCAAAGTGGAACACTATATGACAAAACCTCTTGAAGGCATTACCGTTCTTGATCTCACCCGCGTGCTGGCGGGCCCTTTCTGCACGATGATCCTGAGCGACCTGGGCGCGGAGATAATCAAGGTCGAGATTCCCGGCGCTGGGGACGACTCGCGCGCCTTCGGGCCCTTTATCGGCAGCCGCAGCCTCTATTTTCTAAGCATCAATCGCGGAAAGAAAAGTGTCTCCCTGAATCTGAAAACAGACAAGGGCAGGCAGATGCTGAAGGACTTGGCCGGCCAGGCGGACATCCTGGTGGAGAACTTCCGTCCCGGCACCATGGAAAAGCTGGGTCTGGGTTACGATCTCCTCAGGGAGATCAATCCGCGCCTGATCTATGCCGCCTCCAGCGGCTTCGGGCACAGCGGGCCCTATTCCCAAAAGCCTGCTTATGACATCCTGGCCCAGGCCATGGGCGGCATCATGAGCATCACAGGCTGGCCCGGCAGCCCTCCCACCCGGGTCGGCATGTCCCTGGGCGACATCACGGCCTCCCTGTTTACCGCTATCGGGATCAATGCCGCATTATTCCAAAGAGAGAAGACCGGTTTGGGCCAGAAGGTCGACGTCTCCATGCTGGACAGCCAGGTGGCGATCCTGGAAAACGCGCTGGTCCGTTTCCAAGCTGAGGGCAGGAACCCCGAGCCGATCGGCAACCGCCACCCTACCATCGCTCCCTTCCAGGCCTACAAAGGCGAGGACGCCTATTTCGTGGTCGCGGTGGGCAACGACAGTCTTTGGCAGATCTTCTGCCCCGCCATCGGAAAACCTGAGCTGCTGAGCGATCCCCGCTTTGCCACCAACCGGCTCAGGACAGATAACATAGCCGAACTCAACGCCATCCTGGACGGGGTGTTTGCCACCCAGACCGCCCGGCACTGGCTGGACCTGTTCGAGCGGGTAAAGCTGCCCTGCGCGCCCATCAATCCGGTGGACAGGGTCATGCAGGACCCCCAGGTCCTGGCCCGCAACATGATCGTCAGAGTGGAAGATGTCGTGGCCGGCACGGTGAAGATCGCCGGTAATCCGATCAAGATGACCTCGCTGCCGGAGGAAACCCTTCGGGACAAGGTTCCCGAGGTGGGGGAGCACAATGCCGAGATCTACGGACGGTTCCTGGGCCTGGCTGCCGCGGAATTGGAGCAGCTGGCTCGGGAGGGCGTGATCTGAAATGTATTACCAGCCCGCTTCCCTAAACCGGATCAGCGTGTTGCTGCGCAATGACGCACTGGACCTGCAGGAATACATCAACGCTGTCTGCGACAGGATCGGCGAAGCCGACAAAGTGGTCCGCAGCCTCCTGCCGGAAAAGAACCGCCGCGCCCGACTGCTGAAAGAGGCGCAGATCCTGCTGAAGAAGTTTCCGGCTCCCGCCTCCCGTCCGCCCCTGTTTGGCGTTCTGGTCGGGATCAAGGATCTGTTCAACGTGGACGGCCTCCCCACCAAGGCGGGATCGAAGCTTCCCGCCCAAGCCTTGGCCGGAGCGGAGGCGGACCTGGTCACGCGCTTGAAGCAAGCTGGAGCCCTGATTCTGGGCAAGACCCAGACCACCGAATTTGCCTATTTTTCTCCCGCCCCCACCCGCAATCCGGTCAATCCTGACCGTACCCCAGGCGGCTCTTCCAGCGGCTCTGCGGCGGCTGTGGCGGCCGGTTTCTGCCCTTTGGCTCTGGGCACCCAGACCATCGCCTCCGTCATCCGGCCCGCCGCCTACTGCGGCGTGATCGGTTTCAAGCCCACCCAGGGACGCCTTTCCACCGGCGGGATCTTTCCCTTTTCACCCACACTGGACCAGCCGGGATTTTTCACCCAGGACCTGCCCGGTGCCCTGCTGGCCTCCGCCACCCTGATCCCGGACTGGGATCCCGATATCCGCACAACCGCCAAACCGAACATCTTTCTGCCTGCCGACGCCTTTCTGGTCCAGGCTAATTACGATGCCTTCAACCGCTTCTACGAAAAGGCGGACCTCCTCACCGCCAAAGGTTATGAGGTCAACAGCTATCCTTTGTTCAAAAACATCAGGGAAGTGGACCGCGCCCATCGGGAACTGATCGCGGCGGAGTTTTACGCCACTCACAAGCAGCTTTTCAAAACGTACGGGGACCTATATTCGGAACCTTCCAGGGAGCTTTTTAAACAGGGCAAAGCCGTCTCCAAGACGGCCCTGGCCGCCGACCTGGAGTTCCTGCGCAGCACCCGCCGGGAGGTCAGGGAGATCATGCAGAGGGAAAACGTGGACGTTTGGATCAGCCCCGCCACCACATCAGCTCCCCCCATAGGACTCGGCTCCACGGGAAATCCCGCCATGAGCCTGCCCTGGACCTTTGCCGGCCTGCCTTCCGTTACCCTGCCCGTGGCCAAATCCTCTCACAATCTGCCACTTGGACTGCAGGTCTGCGGCGGGTTCGGCCGGGATGAAAGCCTTCTCCAGCATGCCGGCGAGATTTTACAGGCTCTACGCTACTGATATTGAAAGGTTGGAAAAAAGACTTGACAGAAATTAGCACTCTGGATTTTTGACTGCTAAAGACTCGCATATTTGCGGCCGCGGCAAGGCTGACAAATAGATTCTTTCCACAAGATTAATAAAATAGGAGGTTCACAATGAAACTCAAACCCATTGAAGACCACGTAGTGGTCCAGATTTCCGGGGCTGCCGAGGAGAAAAAGGTCGGAGGCATCATCATTCCGGACACAGCCAAGGAAAAACCCCAGATGGCCAAGGTGATCGCCGTCGGCACTGACGAAGACCTGAAAAAAGCGGTCAAGGTCGGCGACCAGGTCTTGTTCGGCAAATATGCCGGCACCGAGTTCGAACTGGAAGGTGTCAAATACCTCATCCTGGCCAAGAGTGACATCCTGGCTGTAGTCGAGTAAGTTATGGCGCTGCAGGAAATCACTGCTTCCAACTTCAGCGCCCAGGTCCTGGAGTCTGACCAGCCCGTGCTGGTAGATTTCTGGGCTCCCTGGTGCGGGCCCTGCAAGGCGATCGGGCCTGTCATCGAAAAGGTGGCGGCCGAATACGAAGGCCGGGCCAAGGTCGGCAAGATAAATGTGGACAGCGAACCCGCTCTGGCCAACCAGTTCTCCGTAATGTCCATCCCCACCCTGCTTATCTTTGTGAAAGGCAAGGTCCACGATCAGATCGTCGGCCTCACAAAGATCGAAAAGATCAGGGAAAAACTCGACTCCACCCTTTAACTGATTAAAGTTAATCCCTAACCCGCCTTGAACCCCGGTTTGAGACGGGTTTTTCTTTGCCGGGTCCGCCTGCCTGGAAAATCCACCCGCTGCTTCTTAATCCATTACTCAGTCCATATATGTCAATAATTTCCATTCCATCTGAATATTGCTCTTCTCCCAGAATTATTTATTGCTTAATTATATATATACAGCATATTAAAAGTAGATCAAATATATTCCAATATATAGATGATATATTGTAACCATACAGATTATATCCTGCAACTCCACTTTTGAATTTGGGAAAGAGGGTCGGGGAAAAGCAGGATATTTTTATCGCTCTTATCGATAAAGCAACAGTTTACTTCCCGCCCGATAATATGACTTGACAGAAAAGGCAGCTTGCGTTCGCTATTTATTCTGCGCGCCCGCGGTTGGGTAGGGCGGCCCGTGCTGGGCGCGGACCTCCAAAAAAGAATGGAAGAAGGTGGGGAAAAAGGATGCCGGAATTCAGGTACATCAGGCTGGGGGAGGATGTGGTCGCAGCTTCCTTGCAGGAAGCGCGGCAGGCCGCCTGGCTGATCTATCCCACGCAAAGAAGCTGCAGGGAAGCCCAGAAGCTGTTTCAGCAGGCCTGGCAGCCTCTGGAGATCAGCTTTTTCAGCATGGAGGAATTCAAGCAGCAACTGATCTGGTCTGAGCGGATCTGCCTGCAGGACGAGAAACGGCTGGTCTGTCTGTACCAGGCGATGACGCCGGAGGACAGGGCCGCTTTCCATATCGCAAAGTATCCCGACCTGATCGACTGGGGGCAGCATTTCTTCCAGTTTCTGGAAGAGTTGGCCGAGGAAGGCATCGACGCTGAGCATATCCTCGCCCGGATGCAGGGCAACGAGTTCAGCTACCAGGAATGGCAGTTGGAAAATTATCGCCGGCTGCTGAAGATCCGCAGCCAGTACAGGGATTTCATCACCGCCAAAGGCTACACCGACGCCATCTTTGACAATAATCTGGACAATTTGCATCCGCCGGCCGGCGTGCAGCGGTTCGTCTTTGTCAACCAGTTCTATTACACAGGCCTGGAAAAAGGCTTGCTCGCGCGTCTGGAGGCATTGCGCAAAGAAGTAATCGTTTTATTTCAAGGCGATAAAGACTGGCTGGACGAGGCCAGCCTGAAGAGCCGGGACTTCACTCTGGAGGAGGCTTTCCCAAACGGAGTGCCGGCTTTCACATTGAAAGCTTTCTGGAGCGGCAACCCCTGGCAGATGGCGCTGGGCTTTCTGGGCGGGCCTTCCGGCCAGGGCAGGACAGATCCGGAAGAACACCTGATCGTGGACGCCGGTTTCCTGCGCCAGCCCTACCACAAAGCATTTCCACGGGAGGTGTTCCAGTACTCCGAAGCCCTGCCCCTGCACAACACCAGGCTGTTCCATTTCTTCCAGACAATGGCCGGCGGCTTGGGCAGCCTGGTCAGCGCCGACGGCAGGAAACTGGTCCAACTGGACTGGCTGCTGCAGGCGGTGGGCATGGAGGGCTTCATCAGCTACTTCCGCCCGGACTGGGACGCCGCCCAAACAGATGCTTTCATCGGCTATGTCTGCAGTTTCAGCGAGCGTGACATCCTCTACCTGGACCTGAAGCTGGAACTGCTCAAGCTGTTGAAACAGGAGGCGGAACACTCCGCTTGCGAAACCCTGCTGCGGGAGATCATTACACTGATGACAAAGCTTTCCGGCCTCCGCAGCATCAAGGATTTCCTGGCCTGCATAGACAGCGAAGGCGGACTTTATCCGGAGCGGCTGCTTTCGGACGCGGAAAAATCCGGCTCCGACCTCAGGGAACGCTGGTATGAAGCACTGGCCAACTACCTTGCCTTGGACGAACTGGCCCTGGTGGATGACTGGCAGGCTCTTTATCCCGGCTCCGAAGTCAGCGCGGGCATCCTTGACCTCTTCCTCTCCTTTGTCAAACCCAGGACCTATCAATACAGGCGCAGACAGTCGGAAAAGGCAGCCGCCACGGTCACCAACCTGATGGATACGCGCAACCTGCAGGCGGGTAAAGTCACGTTTCTCAACCTCGCGGAAGGGGAGCTGCCAAGCGGCAGGACGCCTGTCTGGCTCTTCAACGAGCGCCAGCGCCAACTCATCGGCATGAAGAACTGGGACGACATCCGCAGTTGGGAACGCTATTATTTTTACCGGCTCCTCGCCGGGGCGCGGGAAGTGGAGATCTACACCGTCGCCAGCCAGGACAAGGACATCGAGCCCAGCTCCTTCCTGAGCGAGCTGCTGCTCTTTGCCAACCAGTCCGAACAGGCCAAACCCGTGGAATTGGAGGAGCTCTCCGTTCCGGCTGACGCGCTGCTGAAGAACTGGCTGCCCGACAGCAAGGCGGGAGTCCTGAGTGAGCACACGCCCCTGGAAGAGGCGCTGGATCCCGCTTTCTTCAATCTGCCCTGCGACCCCGTCTCCGATTTCGGGCGCGAAAAGCGCCTAAACCTTTCCTGGACTGCCTGCGAACGCTTTCTCAACAATCCCTTCCTCTTCTATCTGCAGGACCTGAAAAAGCTGCGGGAACGGATCACCCGTCTGCCTGAAACCATGGGCCGCAAGATGTTCGGCATCCTCTTGCACAAATACCTGAATGTCATCAACCAAAGGCTGGCGGAGCAGCACGCAGGCGTGCTCTCCATGAAGTGGGAATGGATCAGCCGGGAGTTTCTGGCCAACAACCTGAAAAGCGCCCTGGCCCAGCCGCTGCTCTTTTACCAGATCCCCAAAAACTATAACTGGGAATACCTGAAAGCGCTGCTCTCGCCGTTCCTGGTCGATACCGCCAGCTGGTTCTTCCAGGTTGGCCTGGCCCGGGACGGGGACCTGATTTCGCAACGGATCAGGCTGATCCCGGAAACGGAGACTTCCTCGCAAGCGGAGAGGGAATACAAGCTGCTCATCCCTCCCGGCCAGACGGAAAGCGGGATAAGCCTGGCCATCCGGGGCCGGGCGGACCTGCGCCTGGAAACGAAAACCCGGCGCTTCATCATTGATTTCAAGACGGGCGGGGCCGACAAGATGCAACTCCTGTTCTACAAATTGTTCTACTACCTGATTGAGCAGCCGGAGCTGGAGGGCTCGCTGCGCTCGGCTTTCTACATGCTCATGGACAAGCAGCTGCAGTGGCTGGAGCAGACCACCCGGGCCGTTCCCGAAGATCTGGTCCGCAAGCTGGAGGCCAGCCTGCTCAGCCTTGCTGATAAAGGCTACGCGCCTGCCACGGATTCCCGCAACCGCAGATTCTTCACTGACATTACCAGGGCCGACCTCCTGCGCAACCTGCCCCTGGCCGAGGAGGAGCAATGAGGACGCCCCTCAAAAAGATCATCTCAGCCAGCGCCGGGACAGGCAAAACCTACCGCCTCTCGCTGGAATACATAGCTTTGCTCCTGGAGTTTTACGGCAAACAGGAATTCCGCCCCGACCAGATCCTGGTGATCACTTTCACCCGCAAGGCCACCGCCGAGATCAGGGAACGCATCTTCGGCCACCTGAACAAGCTGGGCAACCGCTCCGGCGACTGGAAAGAGCTGGCCTTCAACCTCAAGCGCGATATCCTGAAGCAGCCGGAGGCCGATCCCGAAAGTCCTCTCACCGAGTCCGAGACCAGGCTCTTGCGTGACGTCTGGATCAGGCTTTCCACGCACAAGGACGAGCTGCAGGTCATGACCATCGACAGCTATGTGCACGGAATTTTCCGCAACCTGGTGCGCCCGGTCCGGGGCATCGACCGCTTCGAGCTTGACCTCCAGGCCGTGGACAAGCGTATCCCCTTCCTGTTCAATGAACTGATGTCCCCGGCGCTGCTCGGCCGCCTGGAAAAGCTCCTGTCCAGGAGGCTCAAGCCCGCGCTGGACGAATACAAAGCCTTCTTCCGCTCTTTGATCGACAACCGCTGGCTCTTCTACCTGGCCTCGCGCCGCGGGGTCAGCGCGCCGGAGGGTTCCATGGCCTGGTACACCAACCATCCGGAGCTCTGGCAGGCCAGAGCGGACGAGTACAAGAGCAATTTCCTGCGCCTGTTCGGAGAGGTGATCGCCTCCCTGGATGAGTTTATGCGCGTCAAGAAACAGGCCGGCTCGACCCGGGAAGTTATCCAGGCCGGATACCTCAACCGTGAATACATCCAGCTTTTCAATCCTCTGCCGGAAAGGCTCAGCCAGTTGGGAGATGGCCTGGATGCCTATCTGGAGGACGATTACACCCTGCTCCAACTGCTGAAGCTGTTGGAGAACCGGAAGTATCTCTGGAACGGGCAAAAGATCCGCCCTTCCAAAGCCAATCCCGAGGTGGAGATCTGGAAATCCCTTTACGGGCAGGCTTTGCAAGCGCTGGCCGACTATCTGGTCTTTCACCTGTTCCTGCCTGAGCAGCAGGAGATCCTCTCCATCTGGGAAGAGTTGCTCAGCCGCTATGACAAACTCATCTACCGCTACAAGAACTTTACATACGATGACATTGCCTGGTTCACCTTCGAAGCCCTCTACAGCTCGGAGCCGCCCCTGTTCGCGGCTGAGCCGGAGGCCGTGGCCAACGAGTTTTACGAATTCATGTGCCACCGTACCCGCTTCCTGCTGATCGACGAGTTTCAGGACACCAGCATTCTGCAGTTCCACATCCTGTCGCCCCTGATCGAGGAGCTCTTGTCCGGCGCGGGCTCGTTTCCCTACGGAGGCCTGGTCGTGGTGGGGGACGAGAAGCAGTCCATCTTCGGCTGGAGGGGCGGGCAGCGCGACCTGCTCCTGAACCTGGAAAGCATATTCCAGAGCGGAATGGAAGCCGAGAAGGACGCCCTGACCCTGTCCTGGAGAACCAGCCCCGGACTCATGCGGTTCATCAACACCGTCTTCGGCCAGCCGGCTCTGCGGAACTTTTTGCGGAGCCTTGAGGCGGAATGGGACTACACGGACATAGAAGGCAAAAGGACAGACCTGGAGAGCGATACCGTGATCAGCTTCAGGCTGGACAATTACTCCAGCCGCTCGGCAGACAACAAGATCGACCGCGCCATCCGCCGCTTTGTCGAAACCCAGGTCCTGCCCGGGCTGCCTGTGGAAGGTGAGGAGCCCCGCTCCGTAGCCATTTTGGCCCGACGCAACGAAGAGCTGGAAATGATCCGCGCCATCCTGGCCGAGCACGGCATCACCAGCGAATTCCAGTCCAGCAAATCCCTGCTGGACCATTCCACGGTCAAAGCTGTGTTTTACCTCCTGCGCTTTGCCGTCTATCACGACTGGTATGATCTGCTGGCCTTCCTGCGCAGCGACCTCATCCTGCTGGACGGTGCTTCCGCCAAACAGGTGATCAGCCTGATCTCAGACGCGCAGCAGCAGACGGGCGAAGTCCGCCCCGTGCCTGACCTCAGCTCCGTTCCGAAAGCCCAGGCCGCTCTGGATCTGGCCCGGACGCTCAGCCCGGGCGAGGTCTTCCCCAACTGCCTGAAGGTCCTGCAGGCTTGCCAGGCTCAGGCCCGGCCTGCGTTGCAGAGGGACTTTGCCAATCTCCAGCGATTTTTGGACCTGGCCTTGGATTACGAGCAGAACTATCAGTCCGAACTGCCAGGGCTGCAGGGCTTCCTGCGCTACTGCGAGGACAACCGCGGCCAGGAAGTGATGCAGCAGCAGGACGTGGAAAGCCCGAGCGCCATCCAGCTCCTCACCATCCACAAATCCAAGGGCCTGGAGTTTTCCTCCGTCTTTGTCTGGTGGAACCTGAAAAGCTTTTTTGGGCGCGAGGACAGTCAGTTGTCCAGCTGGGTCAGATACGCCGGCGGCAAATATCACAACCTCAGCGACATCGCCCTCAGCCTGCATTACAACAAAGTCCTCGCCGACAGCGGCTGGAACGGCATCAGGCTGGAAACTGAACGCCGGGAGCAGCTCGAGGAACTGAACAACCTGTACGTGGCTTTGACCCGCGCCCGCAGCCGGGTTTGCCTCTACGCCGCCTTTGACAAGACCGGCTCCTGGGAGGAGTACTGGGGGGAACAGGATAAAGCTGACAGGCTCACCCCGCCCCACTACGCGGTCAACTCGGCCCTGGAATACATGCGCGAGCAGGGTGAGATGCAGCCGGACGGCTCCTACCTGATCGATTTGCGGCAGCCGGAAGCGGCCGAAAAGATCGGCCAGGAAGAAAAAAAAGAATATACGGAACCAACTCCCGACCTGCAAGGCAGGCTGGCAGACTGGCGGCAGCCTTTGCCCGCGGCTGATGAAGAAGGGGACGCCGAGGCCCGAGATTGGAAGCAGTCCTACCTGGAGCGGCGAGACAACCTGAAAGGCAATATCGCCCACTACTGGCTGGCCCAGATCAAGCACGCGGAGAGGGAAGAGCTGGAGCAGGCCCGCGCCCTGGCCCGCCGCCAGTTCGGCAATTTAATGCGCGCGACGGAACTGGACGCACTGATCGATACGCTGGAGCGGCAGCTTCCCAGCTTGAAGGATATCTTCGACCCGCGTTACGACCTCGTCTTCACTGAGTACCGGGTTTTCGACAACGGCAGGGAGTACCGCCTGGACCGCCTGCTGATCAACACGAAGGAAAAGCTCTACCGCATCATTGATTACAAGACCGGCGAAGTCCATGACGACCAGCAGCTGGAACGCTACAACCGGATTGTCAGACAAAAACTCCTGCCCGCCGATTACAAGCTGGAGCAGGAGTTGAAACCTGTTTATATTATCGTCTGATCTTTTCAGACCTTCTTGAGGGCCTGATCCAAATCCGCGGTCAGGTCCGCTGCGTCCTCGATTCCTATCGAGAAACGCACCAGTTCGTCCGTGATGCCGGCTTCCAGCTTGGCTTCCGCCGACATCTTGGCGTGGGTCATGGAGGCGGGGTGCTGGATCAGCGTTTCGATCCCGCCCAGGGAAACGGCCAGGGTCGCCACTTGCACGTTATCCATCAGTTTTTTGCCGGCGGCGAATCCGCCTTTGAGGCCAAAGGACATCAAAGCGCCGGGTCCTTTCATCTGGCGTTGGGCCAGTTCATACTGGGGATGCGATTTCAGCCCGGGGTATTTCACCCAGGCGACCTTGGGATGCTGCTCCAGCCACTCCGCGATTTGTCGGGCGTTTTGCTGGGCGCGTTCGATGCGGATGGCCAGTGTTTTCAACCCGCGCGAGACCAGAAAGGCCTGGTGCGGGTCCATGTTTGGCCCCATGCTGGTCATCACGGGATACATCTGCTTGTAGTCCGCTTCGGTTTTGCAGACCAGGACTCCGCCTACCACGTCGGCGTGCCCGTTGATGAATTTCGTGATGGAGTGGAGGACCACGTCGGCTCCCAGGGCTAGCGGGTTCTGCAGGCAGGGCGAGCAAAAGGTGTTATCCACCACCAGCTTGAGATTGTGCTTTTGCGCGAGTTCCGCGCAGGCTTTGATATCAGTGATGGCTATGGTAGGATTGGCGGGCGTTTCCAGATAAAGCACCCTGGTGTTGGGCCGGATGGCGGGCTCGATCAGTTCTGTCCGGGAGGTTTCCAAAAAGGTCGCTTCCACACCGAAGCGGGAGAAATGCTTTTCCAGGACTGTCCTGGAGGGTCCGTAAACCGCGGCGGAGGACACGATGTGGCTGCCGGTGCCGAGGAAAGTCATGTACATGGTGGTGACGGCCGCCATGCCGCTGGCGACCGCGATCCCGCCCCAGCCGCCTTCCAGGTCCGCCATGGCGTCTTCCAAAGCGCGGATGGTGGGGTTGCCCAGGCGCGTGTAGATGTAGCCGTCCGCCGTTCCGGCAAAGCAGTCAGCCCCGTGCTGGGCGCTCTCGAAAGCGAAGGTCGAGGTCTGGTAGATCGGCGTCGTCACCGCCCCGTATTTGTCCTTTTTGTGTCCGGCGTGGACCAGCCGGGTGTTCATCCCTGAATCCTTGTTCATTCCTAAATCCTTTATTTTTAATTTATTAGACTGATGACCAGAACTCCTCCCGCCGCCCTTCTGTCAATCATTATCCGCTGTCCGCAATCTGCAGCTGCTCTGCCGTCCCTCGCGTAGAGCCTGTCCCCGAGCTGTTTTCTTACCGCTGTAGGCCGGTATCCAGTTTTATCTTTTCCCACCCGCAACCCCTTTATGGTATGGGGCTTCGCCCCATGCCCCGCTTCTACACACCGGTGTTCCTGTGTGCCGGAGTCCTTTTTGCCGGCGAAGTCTCAGCCAGATCTGCAAAACCAAAGGCAAAACGGACTTCGGGAACACACCTGCCCAAGCTCTTTTCCGCCCTTGAATCCCCACCCAGAGCCGACCTACAGATCACCCCCGGATATCCGCAAAAATGCCCTGATCTGAGGGTGATCTGTGATTAGGCAATGCCTGCCGGTCGGGGAGCCGGCCATGAACCAAGATAATTCAGTTTTTGTTGTAGATTTCAGCTAACCACAATCTCTTTTAGTGAGGAAGCAGGCCGGTCAAATTCAACTTGTCCACAAATCTCGGGGGTCTTTCTACTCCCAGGAAAAGACCAATTCTCCCAATTCTCCCAATTCACCGCTTCTTTCATCCCCCGGAAAGCAATTCACCAAATCACCAATTCCCTGCTCTTATCTCCGTCCGGATAAAATACAGAATGGATATAAGATGATTCTGACTCTGTTTTGCCGGCTTCTTTCGGTGCGGCTTCTTTCTTTTAATATCTTTCTATCTTTTAATTCATACTATATTTGTATAATATATATTATATTATTATATATTAACAAGATAAGTTTACAGCAGCGTCCTGTGCCAGGCAACTGCCGGTCATAGGGGATGCCAACTCCGGCCAGACGCAGGGCTGGGGGGGGGAGAAGGGCGAGAATTGGTTAATTGGCCTGATAGAATTGGCATAAAGCCTTTCTGCTAAAAGGGAAAACCAATTCACCACCTTGAAGAGAATTGGTGAAGAATTGGGAGTGAAACGCTGTTTTGATAAAACTGGCGTTTCCTGATCTTTGAGACACCTGCCACAGGAGAGGGGAGTAAATTGCCGCCCGGGCTGCTGAATGGCCTGGCTGACAGGATGATGCTGATGACTGTGGGGATGAAGGGCGCAAAATGGTATTGACAAAAAACGGTTGAATATGAAATAAAGACTTTTCAGACAGGAGGAATCATGCGTTTTTATTCCTTATTACTGATCATGCTGCTGATTTTGGGCGGCTGCGCGACTCAGAAGCTATATATCAGCAAGGGGATTGCCTATCCGGAACCGCCGGCCAGGGAACTGGACGCGCTGGTCAAACTGGACGTTCCGGACCTGCCGCAAATGGTCTGGACCAATCATTATCCGGGCGAACTACTCAGCACCGACAGCAGGATCTATTGTCCGATCAGCACAGCTTGCCTGCCTGACAGCTTCAATGCTCCCAACACCAGCCAGACAGGCGCGGACCACTGGATCCGTTACTCAACCATTTATGCCATTGACAAGTCAGGGTACGGGATCACTGACAGCCTGACTTTAAAGGACGATTCAACCAGGCTGGACTTTAAACACCTGGTCCGGGATAAGGACCAGGGCCTGCTGATCATTGGCACAAAGGATACGCTCTGCCATATTATCAGAGCCTCTGCCGACCTGACGATCGGGCAGGAGTACGCCACGCCCATCCGGGCTGACAAAATCCTCTTCGCGGGCAAGCACGGCGACAAGCTCAGGATCGTAGCAGGCATTGACAAAGGTGGCATTTTCATGCATGAATACGACGCCGTTACCATGAACCTGGAGCGCAAGCGTCTGCTGCTCAACTCCGCTCCGGAAGCCCAATTTGACCTGGAGGGACAGAACCTGTGGGTCTTCCTGTCTGCGGACAGCCAAATCTCCACGATCAGGTTTGACCTGTCAGCCGCTGACCCCATCCCCGCTTACAAGGAATTCCCCAATCCCATCACCAACGCTGAGCAAAGGAAACATTATTCCGTAAACGCGGCGGATTCGATGCTCTACATCCAGACCCATGAATCTGTTCCGGACGCGAAGAATCCCGAACTGCAACTGTTCACAGGCAAGTTTGTGGCGATCGATTACGACAGCGGACAGACCGTAAATACCGAGCCCGGGGAACCCCGTTTCTTCGACACTGCGAAGGTGGGTGATACCACGTATTACTACAATGTGGATTTTGACAATGCCAGGTTTGTGCATACTCTGGCCGAAACCTCGCCAGCCCTTGACCTGCAGAAAAAACTGATCAGTTTCCTGCCGGGCGGTTACACTTTGCAAAGCTACTCAAGCGCCGTGGCAGAACCCCGGATCTTTCCCGCCGGCGATAAGATCTACCTGGCCGGGTACTATTACCAGAAGCCGGCCACTGCCAAGGCCAAAGCCAACAAGGTGACAACCGACTGGAAACAGCAGCTGTTCATTGCCGCCTATCCCCTCAGGTAGAATTCAGGTCGATTAGGAATGATGAAAGAATACAAGCTGATCGGCAACGATTTGTATGATTACCGCAGCCAGAAGCTGGGCTACATCCGGGGCGCCGACATCTATGACACCCACACCCGCAAGGTGGCGACGGTGAAGGATTTTGAGATCTACGACGACCGCTACAACAAGGTGGCCTCCATCCGGGGCGCTGATGTTTTCGATGCCCACAGCATCAGGATCGCGTCCCTGGACGAGATCAGGAACATGGTCGATAATCCTCCCCCGGGAGCAATCCTGGCCGCGCTCTGGTGGTTTTTTATCAGAACCTGATCTGCTGGATGGATTAAACTGAAATACAGTTGAACACGGAGGAGGCCCGGGAAGGCATCCTGACCGAATCTGCCAAACAGGATGACATCAATCCGGCTTATCGCACCTAGGAATAGTTAAAGCTCAGTCGGAACAGGGACATCAGGCTAATCGGGTTTTACCCGGCCTGTTCATTACCAAGCATCATTTTTTCCACATATCTGGATAACATGAGACTGGCGACAGCAGTATAATCAGGCTGGAACCTCAGAATATCGCCGGTTTTGTATTCAGGTTTCTCTACACCCAAATCAAACACGGTCAGGTCGGAAGTATTACCAAAGAACTTTACGGACTCATCCAGAGGAGTTAGATGTTTGGCATTGACATTGAGAAGGCCAAAGTCGCAGACTGCCTTAAAGCTTCTCCCGGAGAGGGCTGAGAAATCATCTTCACTCTGGGGAATCTCAGCCAGAGCGTTGCTGCCGATGGCCGAATCAGTAATCTCGCCATCCGGAACGTTATCCTTGGAGTAGAGTTCCACGATGTCTGCGTCAAACTCAAAGGTATCCGTCCGCAGTTCACCAAACCTTTTGCTGTTTAGAGGTGAAGTACCAAGAAAAGCCGCTTCGCCTATGCGGAAATGGTTCATTTCAGCGGGCACCTTATCCATTCCGATCAGAGGCAGGGTAATGGAACTGCCGCCGGAAACGAGGGGAAGTTTTTGCTGAAACTTGTATTCCAGAATCTGCTTGTAGAGAGTAAGCTGGATCAGTTTATCAAACGTGGGGCGAATGCCATGCATGCAGCCCAGATTGGTGCCCAGGCCGATAACCTCGATGTTGGAAAGGTTAAACACCTTTTCATAAAAAGAGATCAGCCTATCCCGGTGGATGCCCTCCCGAATCTCACCCATTTCAATAGCGACGATTATCTTGTGTACAAGTCCCCTTTTATGCGCCTCATCGTTCAAAGCCTGGATAGTAGTCATGGATGAATTGAAAGAGACATCGGCATATTGCACGATCTTTTTAATGTAAGACAGCGCGGGTGGCTTGATAAACATGGTCTGGGCTGAAGGACAGATCTCCTTGATCAGTTTTAGGGTTTCCCAGTGCGAAACTCCCAATGAATGAATCGAAGAAAGCTGTGGAGCATTAATCAGTCTCTTCAGGGTTTCGGTATGCGAACCCAGGACTTTAACAACCAGGGTCCACTGCTTGCCATTCTCCCGCATCAGTCCACTCAGCTTGTCTATGTTTTCCAAGATGGCAGGCAGGTTGATTATTAAGGTTGTCATGTCATTTTGCCTCTGGATTGAACCGCATCTCTGCATACTTGGTAGTGAATCCCAGCCTTTCATAAAGACGTTTGGCGGGGTTATCATATTCAACGTGCAGGGCTATGGGTTTATTTACCCTGTTCACCACTGCCCGGATGATTTGCGCCCCGATGCCCTTGCCGCGCTGATCTGCACGCACAGCTACATAAACCAGAATATATTCAGGTATGTATTCTGACATACCGGTGTCATTCATGACCAGACTTCCGACAATCTCATCACCTTCCTTGGCCAAAGCGATGAATCCGCCCTTGCCTGATTCCTCGGAAAGAGCATAGCTTACGGCTTTGCGAATGGCATCGCGGGAATCGCGGAAGCGGTCCAGATTATTGTATAAGAAGTTCACCAGAGTTTCTGTATCAGTTGTGCAATGCAATTGATCCCAATTGTTTATGTAAGTGATGGTAATCATCATTCCTCCTTGTTTTGCCTTTGCATGAAAATGCTGAAATCAGTGCCTTTTGCCGGGAAGAGGTCTATTTTAGTAACGAAAGCTAATGCGGTCAAAGGATCTTTACAACTCGTCAATGCGGTGTTCCACCCGCAATATTTATGTTCTATAGATACACAATCCATTCTTAGGATTGCAGTTTCGTTGTCAAGGCATAAATTGGTAAAAAGCAGTATATATTATTGTCAGTCTTATACATAAGATGTAATATGAATTAAGATTCAAGAGTTTTATTTGACAAAAGAAGTTATGCAGATATAATAAAACACAATGAGTCAAATAATCAGGAGAAGAAACATGAACAGATTCATTATAATATTAATGCTGCTGAGTTCAGCTCTCGGAGCTGTCACCATCGGACCCTGGCAGAACCTCACCTTCAGCGGCAGGACCGCAGCCAACCAGGCCTACCTGCGCACGGACCTGAATTATGCCGGGATCGATGTCAATAAAATCATTTACAGCAACGGAACCGGTATGACGGAGACAGACCTGGCCCCGCAAAACTCCGGCACGCACACTTACCAGGGAGCCTTCCCAGTTTCAACGGCGCGGCGCTATCTTGGCCTGCGCCTACACGTGGCCGGCTTTGACCAGAACATCATTCCCGTGTATCACGAAAGCACCGCCCTGCCGGCCCTGAGCCAATTGACGCGGGTGGCGGCGGATCCGCAAAACGACACAGGCTACCAGAACCTGGACATAGTCTCGGACTATCTTACCTTTAACGGCAGCGGGACGGGCCTGAAGATTTCCGCGGCGATCCAGAACCGGGGCGGCGGCTTCCCCACGAGTGCCGGATTGGGTACGACCTACTATTCCTACATGAGCGTGATCGCACCCCCCGGCTCCGATCCCAACGATCCCGGCGTGGTTGTCTGGGCGCTGGTTTACATGAATGTTCCGCTGGGCGGGATAAGTCCCGGGCTGTTCAGGATAGAGGGGACGGCAACGGACGACCTGATCCGGATCGGGGACATAACTTACAATATTGATACCACAAACAACCTGCTGGTCATGAGTTGTAACGTCTCGGACCTGCTCGCGGACCCCGCATTCGCCGCCTGGTACAACGTGCCCGCGCCCGCCTTCGGCTTTGCCAGCCTCACCACCCGGACCACGGTCATTCCTTTTGCCACCTATAACGAAGACCAGACCAGCGGCGGCAAGATGCACCTGAGGCCGCTTTTTTTCGACCCCAGCCCAAACCAGGCGCCGCTTCTCACTGATCCGCAATTCGCTCAATCCGGGAGTGAGGTCTGGTTTGGAGTCACATATTCAGATCCGGATCAAAACTTTCCTCTGACCGCCCAGGTCACACTGGGGAGAAATCAGGTTTTCGACCTGCATCCGCAAAGCACAGACTACTCTCTTCCGGTCCTGCTGCGTACGGAGAACATTTACTCCCTGATCAATGAATACAACGATACAGAGGCAGTATTCACCTGCAGCGACAACAACACCGACTACAGCAACGCGAGGCTGGATTTCTTTTACATCAGGGGCCTGTCTGCGCCGGAAGGCGTGTTTTGCAACGCCTCGGCTGGGGGGGTGCAATTGAATTGGGAGCCTGTAACCCGCACCTTGGAAGGCACTTCAGTAGACGTCAGCCTTTACCGAATCTGGTCTGCTTCGGATCCCTACGCGCCAGTCTATACGCCCCTGGGGACTACTCCGTCAACATCATACAGTATTCCTGCCGGCCAGGCAAGCCCCATGGAGTTCCTCCGCATCACAGCTGAAAAGTAAGACCACCCTGATGAAATACAGAGAGATGCCTGCCAACCGGGACCGGTTGTCTATCCTGGGCTTCGGCCTGATGCGGCTGCCAGTAACCAAATCGCAAAAGATCAGGGAAAAGCAGGCGCTGGAGATGATGCAGGCCGCTCTGGAACTGGGTGTTAACTATTTTGACACGGCCTGGGGCTATCACAGCGGGCAGAGCGAACCGCTGCTGGGGAAGTTCCTGAGGGCCGTCGAGCGCAAAAAGGTTTACATCGCGACCAAGCTTCCCACTTGGCTGATCAAAACACCCCAAGACATAGGCGATTACCTGAATCGGCAGATGGACAGGCTGCAAACTGATTATATCGACTATTACCTGCTGCATGCGCTGAACCGTAAAAGCTGGCAGGCGGTCAGGAAACTGGGTGTCACGGAGTTTCTGGAACAGGCCAAAGCGGACGGCAGGATCAGGCATATCGGTTTTTCCTTCCATGACAAGTATCCGGTCTTCCGCCAGATCGTGGACGCCTATGACTGGGAGTTTTGCCAGATCCAGCACAACTTTTTCGACACCCACAACCAGGCCGGGCGCAGGGGACTGCTTTACGCTGCGGCAAAGGGCCTGGGGATCATTGTGATGGAGCCCCTGCTGGGAGGCAAGCTGGCTGTGAACATTCCGTCCGAGGTGGAAGGGATATGGGCAAAATCGGAATACGCCTGGAGCCCCGCCGCAAGGGCTTTGCGCTTCGTTTGGAACTATCCGCAGGTCCAGGTGGCGCTGAGCGGGATGACAACCTTGGAACAACTGCATGAAAACATTGCCATCGCATCTGCGGCCAGGGCGGACATCCTGTCCAAAGCGGAACTGAAGCTTTACAACAAGGCGCGCAGGGCCTATCTTGACAAAATGGCGGTAAGGTGCACGGGTTGCGGCTACTGCCTGCCCTGCCCCGCCAAGGTGGGTATTCCCTGGGTTTTGGGAATATATAACGATGCGCACATCTTCGGCGACAGGAAGCGGCATAAGCTCGAATATGATTTCTTTGTCCCGGATGAGAATAAAGCCGACAAGTGCACCAGGTGCGGAGCCTGCCTGCCCAAGTGTCCGCAGCAGATAAACATCCCGGTTGAACTGGAGAAAGTCAAAGCTTACTTTTCCTCTGAATGAGGCCGGGAGAACTGAAAAAACCCGTGCAGTTAAACTTGATTTCTGCTGTAATCAGGATATGACTATTCCTAAAGTTTCAGGGAGGAACTCATGAGACAGGGGTTCAGAATGGCCGCCTTTATTCTGATCGCAGTGTTTTATGCGGCTCTGGGAGCGCAAAATCATCCCCGGGGCCAGTGGCAGGATCACCAAAATCAACCCAATTATCACCAACAACAGAATCATCACCACCAAGGCGGCGGCAATCATGCCAGCCACTTCGGAAACCACAATCAGCCGCAGCCGGGGTATCAGCAACACCAGGACAACCACCGTGAGCATGACCGCTGCCAGCCAGGGCACGGACCGGGGCCGCAGCCGAATCAGAACCCGGTGATCATCCAGTTTTACCAGATCCAGCCCCCGCCGCTGTATTATTATGTCCCGGTCTATAATCCCGCCCCGTATTATTACTTTATTGATTGATTATGGCCGCCGGCCGCAAATGCGCGGTTTGGCCCAAATGGGAGTTTACCTGCAGGATGTTAACGATTATATTGTAATAGAGATGGAATTCGTTCAGGAAGGCGGGACAAGGAGGATTTAATGAAGAAGTTCGTAGTGGCAGGCAGCGCCCTCTTGCTGCTGATCATGTTTATCGGACTGAACGCGCAGATCCGGCCCAAGGTCAAGAACTACAACAAAGACAAGGAAGAGGAGCAGGTCTCCAAATCCTCCGTGAACCAGAGCCAGCGTTCCGGGCAATCCGTCTCCAGGCAATCGGATGAACAGCCCCGCCAGCAGAAACAAAAAGAGCAGTCCAAACCCGCCTCAACCGAAAAGGACCAATCCCGCTCCGACTCCAGTCCCAGCACTCATTCCAGAGAGAAAAAACCCCGGTCAGGCACGGATAGTAATGACAACAAAGCTGCCAACCTGCGGCAGCAGGAAGCGGGCAGGACCAATTCCCGTAACGCAGACGGCCAGAGGGCGGACACATATTATAACCGAGGCAGCTACCGCTACAACGACAGCCGGGATGCCGGCGGCCACAGTCGGCCCTCCGACGGCTCTTCAGGCCAGGAGGATGCAGATGATTCCGCTTACAGGGAATGGCAGGCTTCTGATAATTATAAGTATTACCAGTTTGAAAAGGAAAGAGTCAACACCTCAAGCCAAAACAAGCCCAACAGCGCCGTTCAGGACAAACCCCGCAAAACAGAAGACCAGACCAGACAAATACCAAATCAAAACCGGCCCAATCAGAACAACGTCTCCAACATCAGGTATGATACCTTTTCTCCCGTGCAGGAACTGGTCAGCAGCAGCAAGACACCTTTGGCCTCAGGCACGGTGACCGACCTGAATCAAATCCGTTCGGGAAATCCGGATAACACTCCGGCCGAAGCAACAGGCTGGGACGACCCCCTCCACCCAGAATACCGGAGGCTGGGCCCCGGCGGAGGCCAGAACGGTTATCCCAACTGGGACGGCCCACCTCCCGGATGCGGCCCCGGAGACGGTGACCACGACGGACATCACGGCGACCACGGGGATCATCACGACGGTGATCATCATCAACATCACCATCATTATTATCACCATTATTACTCGTTTGGCAGCAACTGGTTCTTTGACTGGTATTACTATCCTCATTTATGCCAGGTTTCCTTTGACCCCTGGTGGACCTGGAACTGGTATTACCCATACTATTACTGCTCCTGGGTCTATCCGCCCCACAACCACTGGCGGCCTTACCGCTATGTCTATATCGAACCTGTTTTCTATTACAGCTTTGAACCGGATTATTCCCCCCGGGAATACAAGGGTTACCTTGTCCGCAACAATCAGATTGTTTACAATGAACGGCGCCACCGCTGGATTGATACCGAGAACCCCTATCCCGCCATCGACGAATGCTGGTGCGACGGCTATTGCCCCACCCGCGGGTATGGCATTGTGGTCAGAAAATCCAACGGAAATCTGGCTTTCTATCATCTTGACCGCTACGGCAACCGCCTGGCCCGCAGGCTGGTGGAACGTTACGGCAGAGGCGGAAGGAGAGTGTATGTGGAAGTACGGGGATTCCTGGATCACGAAACCCACACCTTCCAGGTTACATCCATGAGCAAGGTCAACTGGCGTAGGAATATAATCCTGAGCATCGGTTTCGGTTACCGCTGGCAAAGGCCGTGGTTCAGGCATTGAGTTAAGACTCGCAGGGGTGGTAATTCCCGCTTGCAGGATAAATCTGCCATAAACTATACATAACCTCCGGATAAAGCCATAAAAGCGATTATCTGGAGGTTATTTGTATGTTATAAGGATGTTGCGCTTCAAAGACGGTGCGAGAGGAAAGCAGTTAATATGGCCGCCTTTCACCGGCAAGACAGGTTGCTGCCAGAGGTGCTTTTTCTGAAATCGAGGCGAATGCGCTCAAGAGGCTGGTTGCGGTTCTGAACTGCCGGCGCCGGCCGATCAGCCTTTGTTTTTATCGGTCAGCAGGAGAACTGATTACTGAGGCTGGACGTAGTTCCTGACGATTCTGAGCCCGATGCTGGTATAGCGGCCTGTGGGATTTTCCTTGCCCCTTCCGGCGGGGCGGTGGTAGTTTAGATTGTCGGCCCAGGAGCCGCCGCGGATGACGCGGTAGGAACCGCTTACGGGGCCGTGTGGATCTGTCAGTTCCTTGACCTGGTAACGGTCGTACCAATCCCAGCACCATTCCCAGACATTTCCGCTCAGGTCATAGAGGCCGAGTTCGTTGGATTTTTTCTGGGCAACGATCTGTGTTTTGTAGCCGGAATTATCCTTGTGCCAGCAGACTTGGTTGGCAGTTTCGCTGCCTGAAAAGCGGTAGAAATTCGTGTTATTGCCGCCGCGGGCTGCGAATTCCCATTCCGCTTCGGTGGGCAGGCGATAGCCGTCGGCAGTCCAGTCACACTCAACGGCCCATTTCAGATTGTCTGTCTTGTTGATATTCAGCGGATCCTGCTTGTTTTTATCGATAGCGTAACAAGGCCTGAATCCTGCCATGAGGCTAAGGCGGTTGCAGAATTCGATGCTGTCATACCAGCTAATATGCTCGACGGGCAGTTCATAACCTTGGAAATTGGAGGGATTGAAGTCCATGGCCAGATTCCAGACCTTTTGGGTGACAAGTATTGCACTCATCAGGTAAGAGCTGACAGTTACTTCCTGAAGCGGCTTTTCATCGATCCGGCCGATGGAGTTAACATCGCCCATTTGAAACTTGCCGCCCTCAACCAGAACGAGGTCAAACTCAGCCAGGACCTTGCCTGTGAAGAACATGAACATATCCCGGAAGGATCTGATGTCGTAGCGGATCTTTTTCAGCCGCTCCACGGTGCGGTTTTTGGTGATGATTTTGCTTTCTTCCTTGCGGAAGAGAGTGGCTTCCTTGACCACGACCTTCTCCCTGTAGGGTTCGACGATCTTGACCAGGGACTCGTGATCGATCGTGGTGGCGCCCAAGTCCTTGGAGTGAAAGACAGGGCGCACTTTAAACTCGTTCCATTCACGTTCGGACTTGCTGATCTCGAGCAGGGAGCGTTCCTGTGAGAACCGGGCGATCACGCCTTCGATCTCCTTCGGTATCTGCTGTCCTTCGCTCAGGTTGATATCGGCCAGGATCCTGGTTTTAAAGGTTTCGTATTTTTCATGCTTGAGCCTGACCAGATTGGCCATGACCTGCTCCTCGTGGGCCTGGAAGTCCCCGTCCGCCGCCGCTTTGAGCGCGTAAAATGTATCCCGGTTGACGGCCTGCATCAGGTTCTGAATGGCTTCATCGATCAGCCCGGCCGCGACCTGATACTTGGCCAGCAGGAAATAAGACTCTATCTGGCGCAGGTTGCTCTCCACCGATTTCTGGGCGTATCCTGTCGCCTCAAGCAAGTGGCCCTGGCAATAGGCGGCCCAACTGGCGGCCAGCCAGGCCAGGGAGGAGTTGGAGGGGAAGGTGGCTTGGGACAACTTAGCTGCCTGGACAAAGGATTCCTCCGCTTTTTTCAGGTCAATCGTGTCCGGACAGCAATCGTAGCAGCCGAGATGGATCACTCCCTGTAAATGGAAAAAGCGCCATTCGGAACGAAAACCGGCCGAGGCCTGGTCTCCGTAAACCGCTTTGTCGATTTCGTCCAGGGCGACGTGAAACTCCCTGCGGTCAAAAGCTTCCCGGGCTTTTTGGAAATGATTGAAAGCCAGGATCTGTTCAGGCGAGTCCAGCTTTTGCACTAGATCACCCAGCTTCTCATTCATGTGACCCATGCGGGCCAGTCTGTCTGCCAGACCCCAATGGAAACTGGCTGGCATGTCCTGGAGTTCCTCCGATGCTGCGGCCGCTTCGTAACAGAGTTGCACATATTGTCCCGGAGCATCGCTTTTAGGGGCCAAAATGGTCAGCCGGTGCAACTTGAGGCTGTTTTCGTCCGCGATCAGATCAAGCATCCGGCGAGACATTTCCAGGACGATATTGACTATACCGTCCTCTTCAATGCGGATGAAATCCCGTTTTTGTAGATACTCCTGATAAGACAGGGTAGGCTCAAACACGTAGTATGACAATTTCAAACTCCTTCCAGAGCAATCAGATTCATAAATCCATTCATGGGCGCAGGACTCCGCACCTGCATATAACGACAGGCCGGAAGCATCAAAACCGGTACTCCAACTGCAGCCTGCCCCCCGCAAATTTCAAATTCACCTGGCGCCGCTCGGTTTCATAATTATGCAGGTGTGCGTCCACAAAGGCATCGCCCACCGAAAGCAGCAGCACAGTTCCAATCCACCAGTAATCGCTGCGGAGCTTGTCCCGGTAATCGTCCCGCTGCAGCCGATAAGCCGGTTGAAGCGCTTCGGGAGAGCTGTCCAGCAAATCCTGGAAATGGCTGATCCTGTTGTTATGATGCACCGCCAGGCCGATCAGATAGGCTTGCAGACCAGCCACCACACCTGCCTTGAGATAGGCCTGATTGTAGAACTGGCCTCCCCCCGGCACCAATGCAGAGCAGAGCATGGCGCGAGTGGGATTCTTCTTGTAATCCAAGGCCTGCAAATCAGCAGTTGGCAAAAGCAGGGCCAAGGCAATAGCGGCAACCGCCAGAGGCTTCATCCGGACAGCCTCTCCTGCAGCGACAAGAAAAACAGAGGCAGCATGATCTCGTGATGGCCGATGAAGTAAAAGCCTTTTCCGCCCAGGGAAACGGGCCGCTCCGTGACATTCACCCGGGGGCGGTAATGCAGGTTCATGTCAAACACCGCCGTGGTGAAATCGCGCAGGGGATGGCCCAGGTTGCGCACGGTGGAAACCGCTTTGAGAAAGACCTCAGGGATGATCACGCTGGAGCCTAAATTGAGGAATACGCCGCCTTCGTTCAGCGCTATGACCTCCTGGCAAAAGATGCGGAAGTCACGCAGACTGGTCTCACCAATGGCAGCTCCGTCCGCGCAGGGGTGCTGGTGGATGATATCAGTCCCCAGCGCGACGTGCACGGTACAGGGGACACTGCAGTCCCAGGCATTGGCAAGCAAAGACAGATCCTTGTTGGGAGCTTTTTCCGACAATGCCTGCCCGACCGCCTCGCCCAATCCCAGCCTTTCCTGCCGGGCGTTTACGATAATGCTGTTGAGGCCGTGCGCAGTGTCTCCCGCCATACCGAAGGAGCCGTTCTCCAGAGCCTTGTCGACGTCCTCGGAAGTACAACCGAAGCAGGCGATCTCATAATCGTGAATGATGACTGAACCATTCATGGCCAGAGCTTTGATAGCACCCTTATGCATAAGGCCGATCAGCAGGGGTGCGAGTCCGCATTTGATGACGTGCCCTCCCAGTCCAATGATTAAGGGCTTGCCCTCGCCCACTGCCTTGACGCACAGGTCGATCAGTTCCTTCATGTCGCGGGCCTTGAGCACATCAGGCACGGCGGACCAGAAATCAGCCAGACTGACCTGTGCGTTGCTGGCAAAGCTGGCGCGGTCGACCTTGCGTTCCTGTCTCTGAACCGCGGTGCGGCGCAGGTTGGAGAGATCAATCTCGCGGTAACGGCTCATGGGGAGTATTTATTTCAGGATTCGGCCGGGTTTAAGGTAGCGTTCCTGCTCGCTGAATATGCAGCCGCAGTATGCTTGGCGATACATCCCTGCCTGTTTGGAGAGGTCAACTCCCTCCTGCCAGAGCGGACGCCAGTCCTGGTAATGGAAGTCCACGCCAAAGCGCTGTGCCACCTCTTCCGCTATGGCCTTGATCTCGTCGTGCTTCTGATATTTGCTGTAGAGCAGGGTGGTTGTGAAAGCGTCGAATTCTCCTCCCATGGCAGTTTGGGCGGTTCGCACCAGGCGCAGTTCATAACAGCCCAGGCAACGCACCTTGTCAGGCTTGCGTGTGGCGATCAGATAGGCTTCTAAGTCATATTCGTCCTGCCAGATTATGGATAGGCCGTCGCGATCAACAAAATCTTTAAGCGCATCCCGGCGTTTTACATATTCCTGATAAGGATGGATATTGGGATTGTACCAGAGCAGTGTGACATCCCAATCCTGCTGCAGCATTCTCAGGGGAGCGATCAGGCAGGGTGCGCAGCAAGTGTGGACAAGGATTTGTTTAGCGGACATGGTGGGGCATCTCCTCGGGCAGGATGATCGAGATCTCGACCAGGCCCGCCACTTTGCCGTTTTTGAACCAGGGCTGCTGATGGATCAGCTTGCGATTGCCGTTCTTTTCGATCGTGTATGTATTGCCCGAACCTGTCTCCAGCATGTATTGGATCCTGGCCCAGGTCTCAGGTTTATGGCAGTCCTGCAGGCTGTGGCCGATCAGCTTGGCGCCACCTTCATCGGCAAAAGTGGCGCAGGCTTTGTCATTCATAGCTATGACTGTCCCCTCACGGTCACAGACTGTGACGGCGGAAGGGAATTCCTTGAACCAGTCGGGTGTAAGATCGGGTTTCATTTTCAAATCAGTTTAATCAACATATCTGCCGCTAAAACTCTTTCAGCAGGGCGTTGGCCACGATGCCGCGCTGTACCTGATTGGTCCCTTCGTAGATCTGCAGGATCTTGGCGTCGCGCATCCTTTTTTCCAAGGGGTATTCTTTCATGTAGCCATATCCGCCGCAGATCTGGACGGCGTCAGTGGTGACCTGCATGGCGACGTCGGAAGCATAATACTTGCACATGGCGCTTTCCTTGGTATAATTTCGTGCGCCTGCATCGATCATGCGCGCCGTCTGCATCACCAAAGCACGGGCGGCCTCGACCTGGGTGGCCATGTCCGCCAGCATGAACTGCACGCCCTGAAAGGCTGAGATCGGCTTGCCGAATTGGATACGCTGGTTGGCATATTTAGCCGCGTACTCGAGCGCGCCGCGAGCCACTCCCACGGCCTGAGCGCCCACCATGGGGCGGGATTTGTCAAACACCTTCATGGCTGTGATGAAGCCAGAGCCTTCGCGGCCGATCAGGTTTTCCGCTGGAATGGCGCAATCCTCAAAGACCAATTCGCGGGTTGAATTGGCCCGGATGCCCATCTTGTTTTCCTTTTTGCCAAAGGAAAAGCCCGGAGTGTCCTTTTCCACGATGAAGCAAGATGCACCACGGGGGCCCTTGGTCTTGTCGGTCATGGCGAAAATGGTGTAGATTTCCGCTTCCCCGCCGTTGGAGATCCATTGCTTGGTGCCATTGAGGATGTATCTGTCGCCGTCCTTGCGGGCGGTGGTCTCGATCCCTCCGGCGTCGGAACCGGCATTGGCCTCGGTCAGGCCAAAGGCGGCCAGTCTCTGTCCCGAGGCGATCTGGGGCAGGTATTTCTGTCTCTGCGCCTCACTGCCTGCGATCAGGATGGGATACATGCCCAGCCCCGTAACTCCGAAGGCCAGCGAGATGCCCATGTCAACGGTGCAAAGCTCTTCTGTCACTATGGCCAGATCGGTCACCCGGCCGCTGATCCCGCCGTATTCCTCTGGGATCAGTACTGCGAAGAGGTCGCTTTGGCGCATCACTTCCACGATATCCCAGGGAAAGGTGCCTTCCTCGTCGTATTTTTCGCTTAGGGGGGCCATTTTTTCCACGGCAATGCGGTGCGCGATCTCTCTCATCTCCTTTTGCTCGTCAGTCAGAAAATATTCCATGGGCTTACTCCTTAATCAGATCCGAAATTTGCTAAAGTTCGAAAATTCAGACTCCAATGCTGCTGTTTTCTGTCAATTAAAAAAAGTGGGAACCTTCGGCTGCCATCCGGAACTGATGTCAGAGATATGGAGAACAAAGCAAAAAGATCCCGCCGAGGCAGGATCTGGAAATGATTATAAGAGATGAAGACTTGTTATTGCGGATTGAGCTGGATCTGCTGTCCACGGTTTTGAGGCTGGGGCAGGTCGTAATATTCCTTGCGGTTGTCCTCGATTTTCATTTTCTGCCTCTGATTGTAGTACCAGGTGTTGAGGTGGCTGTTTTTCACGCGGTCGTTGGCTTCGGCCATTAGTTTGGACTGCTGTTTTTTCCATTCTGTTTCGGTTGGCTTGGTGCGTTTGGTGATCTTGGCCAGGTAGGCATTGGTTTCGTTTTCCACGAGGGAGGTGAATTGCCCTTCGCTCGCAGCCAGCAGGGAATCGGTCAGAACTTTGACGGAACCGATTTCCGGGATGCTCGATCCCTCCTTGATGTCCACGGCTTCCACGATCTTGAGCGAATCGCGCTCGGCCACGGCGAGGTAATCACTTCCTTTATGCGTTTCAAAAAACTCGCGGGCCCCGGCTTTGTTGGCAGCAACCCGCTTGTCCTTTTCCAGCGTGCGGATGATGCCGGCCTTTTCCTTGTCGAAGGGCGAATAGTGATGTCCCAGGCTGTCCGAGAGCTCGCAGACGTAGCAGTCTCCGTTTTGGGCTGTTTTGACGGGGGGCAGATAACCCAACTGGTTGTTGAAAGCTTCCTTGACCAATTCCGGGGCGGAATTGATCTCACGCACTGCGCGGTCTGATTCATAAAATTCCGCTGTTTCGGAGACGGTCAGGGAAAGTTCCGCTGCGGCGCGAGTCAGGCCTTTCTGTGCGGCCAGGGCGTGCAGGGAATCAGCTTCCTGCCTGATAAGCCCTTTCGCTTCGTCGCTGGCTTCGGATTTGATCAGGATGTGACGGGCGTTGACCTCTTCCTCGCCCTTGTCGTTGCGGCGGTGGCCCAGGGTCTGGATGATGTGCCAGCCGAACTGACTCTGGATGGGAGGGGAGATCGCGCTGTCTGCCAAAGCGAATGCTGTGTCCTCAAAAGGCTTGACCATCCTGCCCCGGCCGAACCAGCCAAGGTCTCCTCCCTGCTGGCCTGAACCGGGATCTTGCGAATACTGCTTGGCCAGTTCGGCAAAGTCCGTTCCGGCCAGAAGTGCCTGGTGGATGGAATCAGCCTTGACCTTGGTATATTTTTCCGATCCCAGCTTGACGAAATAATAACGGCGGGCTGGATCCTTGAGGTATTTCTCCCTGTTTTCGCCGTAATAGGTCAGGGCTTCAGCGTCCGAGACCTGTTCAGGCGGTAGCTTGGAATAATCAAAGTAGATGATCCGGGCGCTGGCCAGATTATTGTCCTTGAACCAGACTCCTTTGACGCTGTCCTGCTTGGCTTTGACCTCGCCTTTGATCACACTGAACAGCCTGTCATAGATCATGGTCTCCTTGACCAGCGAGTACACGCTTTTCCTGAACTGCTCGTCCACCTCCAGGGCCTTTTTGAACAACTCCAGGTCGAATTTGCCGTCTTTCTTGAGGGCATCGAGTTGTTTGACCTGCGCGGGGGGATTCTTGATCACGCTGTCATGGGCCTGCTGATCAGTAATCCTCAGGCCGCGGCGCTTGATCTCCTTGTCGTAGATAGCGCGGCCGATCAGTTCGTCCCAACAGCGGTCGTTCAGCTCCTTTTTGCGGTCGGCGCTCAGCCTGCCTTCGCGGGATTGCCAGAAGTTATAGTAATTGTCCAGGATCCCATTGTATTCCGTAAAGGTGTAGGATTTATTGTCAATCTTGCCGACAATGCCCTTGGGATCTTTTTTCAGGCCGGACAGGCCGGCAGCCAGCGAAAGGACAAGCAAGGCGCAAACTATCGAGCGTAATGTCTTTTTCATTCCATTCTCCAATAGAGTGATAATCCGAAATCAATCTCACAAAGGCTGTTTTTTCGTCAACTGTCTTTTACTAAAAAAGCCCGACCGTGAAGCCGGGCTTTATTTCCTTCTTTATTGACTGCTTACTTGGTTAGCAGCATTTTTCTGGTCAGGGACTGGCTGCCGCTTTGCAGACGGTAGAAATAGACGCCGTTGGCGACAGGGGCGTCATTATCATCCAGGCCGTTCCAGATGACCTTGTAGCTGCCGGCCTTGACGTTATCGTTGAGCAGGGTGCGCACAATCTGGCCTTTGGTATTGTAGATGGTCAGGGTGGCGGGGCCTGCTTTGGGCAAACTGTAGCTGATCGAGGTTTCGGGATGGAATGGATTTGGGAAGTTGCTGGCAGTGAAGGCCAAGGGGGCGACTGCTGTGTCTTCCGCTCCCGAAGCGCCGTTTTGGACTATGCTGTGCAGCATAACCTCGCCGCTGGTCAGAGCTGCCCAACCGGTCGCGTTCTTGGTGTAGCTGTGACCGTTGCCCGAGGTGTCCAAACCGATTGTGGAAGCATTCGAGTACTCCATAATTGCCACGTAATATACACCGTCGTCAATAGTGATATCGGAGCCAGTGGGGATGGGAATGTAGTTCCAGCCTTCAGTTATGTTGCTGGCGGCATAGGTGAACTGGGTCAGGTGGGTGGCTCCGGGCAGGCCGTCGGGGCCGTTGTCGTCATACACTCTCAGGATCATGGGAGAAGTGCCCACAGAGGTCACGTAAACCTTGATGTACTTAAGGGTGGCGACATTGGTGTGGTTGAACTTCACGGCCATCAGGTTGGTGGAGCCGACGCTGAAGGCCTGTTCTGATGAGTTGTCGTCATAGCCGATCTCGGCATAGCCGTCGGGCAGGATGTAAGCCACCACCTGATTGGAGGGGCCTGATTCATACTGGCCGTACATGGCTGTGACATAGTAATGGTGCAGTCCGCCGGTGACGTTGACATCAGTGTATGTATACACGGTCGGAAGCACTGATGTGATCTCGGTTTCATCCCGATAGACCTTGTAAGCCGTGATGTCGCGGCTGGGCTGGCCCTCATTCTGGCCCAGCACATAAGTCCTGCCGGCCGCGTCGGCGACGTAAGCCTGGATGTTCCAGTTGCCGTCGATGTCTCCGGAGGATGCATTATAAATCGAAGACCAGCCGCCAGTGCCGGCTCTGTACATGTCTCCAAAGCCTGCCACTGCGGGGCCGGCGTCGATGCCTGCGGGATACTGGCCGGCCAGCTGGGAACTCATGTAACCCACCCAGACAGCGGTGCCGGACGGGATTGTGAAGGGCGTGGCTAGTGTGACGGTGTTCCAGTCATCGATCAGGGGATTGGTGACGGCCTGGGAATATGCTTCCGTACCCTGGGCGCCTGTGTAGATCTTGATCGCATAGTTGATGCCTGCTTCGGCGGGGAAGAATTTTACCTGTGTGATGTTCATGCCTACATATGGCAGGATGCTGTTGGTTCCGGAGGCGGGCCATTTGGCAGCCACGTGCAGATCTGCAGCGGTGGTCAAACCTATAGAGCTGGAGTTGATACCATCGTCATAGTGCAGCCAGCCGGGTTCGCCGCCGCCGCCCGGTTCGGTCCAGGTAAGTTCCACGTTGGAACCGGTGACCAAGGCTGCCAGGTTGGAAGGTTCGGCTATGAAAATGTCATTGTAGATCTTGACATCGTCGATCATGATGCCGGTGCCGTCGGGCGTGTCAGCATCGGACTTGAAGTACCAGCGGACTTGGGCAGTCATTCCGGCGTAGTTGGAAATGTAGCCGTCCAAAGAATAGCTTTCCACCATGGAGGACCAGGTTTCAGGCGCGTCGGAATAGACATAGTTCAGTCCGTTGGGGTCACCGTAGGGATTGCTCATGGCATACCAGGTTACTCCATTGTTGACTGAGATCTCCCACCCGAAGTATTCGCAATCGGGGAAAGGGTTTGGATCATTGAAAGAACCTTTGATCATGAAATCCACTCTGATGTCGCCGGAGGCAGGCAGAACAATGGGAGGCGAGGTCAGGTAGTTAAGCATATTGATATTGTAGGAGCCGCTGGTGTTCTGGCAGACATAGGCGTGGGTCGGCGACGGAGCGTCAGCCACCGTACCAATTTGCCAGATGTCTCCGCCCAGGGGTACCATGCTGGCCCAGGTCATCTGGCCATCGTCCACACCGTTGTTGGAATAGGAACCCAGCACTATGTTGTCAACCATCATGCCGAACATGGCGGGAGCGTCGCCCGTGGAATAGGCCGGGTCGGACGCAAAGGCGAAACGGACCTTCACGTTCTGGTTGGCATAAGCGCTCAGGTTGAATGTAGCGCTCACCCAGCCGCTGGAATTGCCGCCCCAGCCGGGGATGTTGGGGCCTTCGCCGTGTTCGTAACCAAAGGAATAGGCGGATGTGATGTTATAGGCAGGCGTTCCGCTGATCGGTGTGTAACTCTGCCCGTTGTCAACTGAGATCCTTACGTTGCAGGCGTCCCAGCCGGTATAGGGGGCTTCCGCTCCTGCCGGTGACTCCACGTTGTATTTCAACATGAAGGTCAGGGGCGCGGGGCTGGCTCCCAACAGCACCTGGGGCGTATCCAACACCAGGTACTGGTGGTCGTAATAACCGCCGATGTTGGTGCCTGAAGCCAGGTCGGGGTCACCCATCCACCAGACATTGCCTTGGGTGCCACCCTCGTTGTAGATATGCCAGTTGTTCGGGGATTCTGCACCGTCAAAATGGGTCCAGCCGGTTCCCCCGGATTCAAAATCCTCATGGTAAGCAACGACTTCGTACCTGCTGTTTTGGCTGTTCTGGGGCGATGTACGCAGGGATAGGACCCCATTGGCGAAAACAGCGGAAACAGTCAGCAGAGATAGGATGATGATCCAAATCTGTTTCATTGTTCCTCCTTGATATTTCTCCTGATTTTGATGCTTTTATTACACAGTATGCATTTTAGAGGGATGGCGAATTTTGTCAAAACAATTCTTTGCCTATTACCCTTCCAACTCATTACATACAACATATCATAAAGTAATTCCTGTTCCAATCCTCCGAAAAATACACCATCCCGGCGCACCGGATTAGTCCTTGACTTTTTGGGCTGGAATGAACAGCTTGCATCCATAGCTGAATGTTACCAGGGAGATGAAATGCAGCTTTGGAATAAACTTTTCGCAGGCCGCAAGGCCATCATCGGCATGATCCATGTTCCAGCCCTGCCGGGCACACCCTTGGGCAGCTTAAAGATAAATGACATCATCGGGAAAGCTTTGGCTGAGGCAGACATCTATGCCAGACATGGCCTGGACGCCCTGCTGCTGGAAAACATGCATGACCTGCCCTATATGAAACAAAATGTGGGGCCGGAAATCACCGCGGTGCTGACCTCCGTGGCCTGTGCCTTAAAAAGGGAATTCCCCTTGCCAATGGGCATCCAGATTTTGGCTGCCTGCAACCGGGAAGCTTTGGCTGTGGCCCTGGCGGCCGACCTGCAGTTCATCCGGGCTGAAGGCTTCGTCTTTGGCCAAGTGGCAGACGAAGGCTACATTGACAGCTGCGCCGGCCCGCTGCTGCGCTACCGGCGCTCCATTGGAGCTGAGCACATAGCCATTCTGACCGACATCAAAAAAAAACACTCCGCCCACGTTATCACGTCTGATATTTCGTTGGGAGAGACTGCCGCCACGGCTGAATTCTTTCTCAGCGATGGACTGGTCATAACCGGTTCCGCCACAGGCAAAGCCGTCAATCCATCTGACCTGAACGAAGCGAGAAACCAGGCCGGCCTGCCACTGATCATCGGTTCAGGCATCACGGCGGAAAACCTGCCTGATTACTGGTCCCTGGCGGACGGTTTTATTGTCGGCTCTTATCTCAAGGAAAAGGGGCTGTGGTCCAATCCCCTTTCCGAACAGCGGATCAGCCGCCTGCTGGAAGCTGCCGGCACTCTCCGGTTCGCAAACAAACCAGATGAGCCAGAAGTCAGTTGATTAATAACCGAATTCTATTCCTGTCACTGCGTAATGGAAAAGCGCGAAGTTGTAGGTCTTATCAACGTCCGCGCCGCCTTCCAGAATCCGGTAGCCCAGCTTCACCCGGGCCCAGGGCGCCAGCCTGTAACTGACTCCGGCGTAGATGTCCTCGGCCCTGCCCTGCGGTGCTGCCAAAGCGTCTCCTTCCAGCAGGAAATTCAGCTTCGGCAGGAGGTATTGGCTATATCTGAAATTGATGATCGGGACAAATCCCACGTTGATCAGGGCGGCGGATTTGTCT
Organism: Cloacimonadaceae bacterium (SeqCode); assembly: GCA_034678545.1. Classification (GTDB taxonomy): domain Bacteria; phylum Cloacimonadota; class Cloacimonadia; order Cloacimonadales; family Cloacimonadaceae; genus UBA5614. The sequence goes on from JAXDBS010000095.1 coordinate 40,770, forward strand.
GTGCTTTTCAACCGGATCCCGGCCTCGCGCAGCTTGGCTGTGAAACCGATACCGAACTCCGTCCGGGAGTTATTGACCAGATCGTAGCGATAGGTCAGCCGGTAGGAATTGAACCAGTAATAGCCAGTGATTTTTCCGTCTGACGGACCGAAGTCCGCTCCGGCAAAGCTGACCGGCGTGTCAAATTCGCCTTTGGAGCGCACGCTCAGCAAGGCGGCCAACGCGCTCAGGTTGTGCCTTTCGCCCAGTTTCTTGGATATCCTGACCCGCCAGGCCGGCGCCACTTCCGCTTCCAGGTCTTCGGAAAGGGAAAACAGCGTTCCTCCGTCTCCCGGAACCCGGACGTCGCTGTAGCCAGTAAAGGCCGCTCCGCCTTCCAACTCAAACCTCATCCTGTTCTGTTCTGTGGGGATGACCACTTCCAGAAATCCCGGGAACAGGGATTCCGTGACTGCCTCCATCATTTCTTCCGAATCGGTGTAACCGTCGTCGGAAGTGTTGGCTTCCCCTTCACCCTGTTGCGCTGGCAGGCCGGCGGCCCAGCCCGTTAGGAGCAGGGCCAGGGTCAGAATCAATATGTTTCTGTATTTCATTGTCTCTCCTTACTTTCTTTGTTCCAGATTGCGCAGCCGGGAGCGTAGGTCAGCCTCAAAGGCTTCATCCGACGCATCCGGATCGCGCGTGTCCCGCCACATCTGGCAGGGGGCCAGGGCGCAATCCCCGCAGGATTTCAATCCTTTTCCCGTTACGCAGTCATGAATGGGGCAGCGCTCCCTCCCCAGAAACGGGGCCCAGGACACCCTGCCGTCCAATTGATTGCAGCCCTCGCACTCAGTCCCGAAAGCGCGGCAGTCAACGGGGCAGTTCACTCCGCAGACACTCAGCATAGTTAACTCCTTTAGTCCTGTCCCTCCAAGCCGGAGTCATCACCGGCCCGGACATGGTCCTTTCTGGATTCGTATTGGATTACTTGCTCAAACTAAAGCTGACGTTTCGAGTTATTTTAGTCAAGAAATAAATGCGATACTCCTCCCCAAAACTTTGGACCGTGCTTTATCCCTCCCTGATCCGCCTGTATCAGCACACTCTCAGATAACCTTCAGATCAGGGCAAAACAGGCTTTATCTGAGGGTTATCAAAGATATATCTCAGGTATGCTATCCAAGCTAGGTTAAACAGCAATAATATTTTCTAGGGATAGGTTTCCATTGCGCCAACGCGGCCAGATCTCTTAGATCGGGAGCGGCAAAAAAAGCTTGACAGAAAATCTGAACAGGATTCTGTATTGAATTGCAATTATAAGATCTATATGATATTAACAAAGGAGGAAGTTATGAAGGCGGTTTTGCTTTGCCTGGTTATGATGGCCTGTCCGCTGCTCGGAGCGGTAACGCTCATTAACGAAAGCTTCGATACTGACCTGCCGGGAAGTTGGAGCATGGATCCCAGTTACTATCTGAATTTCTGGCACTGGTGGGGTTCTTCCTACGCGGGAGGCAACTCAGGTGAAATGCTGTTTGAACCGGGTGCAGGTGAAACCGGAACCTTCAGGTTACTAACGCCCGCCTTTGACTCGCGCCAGGTGTACGATATGACCCTTAATTTTCGTCAAGCTCTGGATGGCTTTTATTTTGAGGAATCCTATACAATTTCCGTTGAGATTTCCAATAATCTGACCGACTGGACTTCTCTCTGGTCGGTCACACCTGCCGCCGACATAACCGCCACCTCGGTAAGCGTTCCCATCGGTTTCAGCCTGGGGCAGTCGGAAACCACTTACCTTGCCTTTACCATAAGTGGTTATATATATTTTTTGGAATACTGGAGCATCGACAATGTCTCCCTGAACTATTACCAAACCCTGGGAACGGGAACCTGGCCGGCCGGAAACTACTATCCCCCCGCCGGCATTATCGTTCCGGACGGCCATACCCTGACCCTGGCAGCGGGCGCCCACATCTGTTTCATCGAGGATGCCCCCCTGCAGGTGGAGGGCCGGCTCCTGGCACAGGGCACAGCCAGCCAGCCGGTCGTGCTCTCCGCCGTTGACACGGAAAACGGCTGGTGGGGAGTTAGGTTTGAATATGTGAATCCCTCCAATGACTCCAGCCTGGTTGAACATGCCATCGTTGAGTATTGCCACAGTCCGGGTTTAGTTCTCCAGGTCTCTGACAAGGTGCGGATCAGCGATTCCGTCCTCAGGCACAACGATGCTAGCGGGACTTACGGAGGCGGGATTTACGCCATGGATTCGGATTTTGTTATGAAGAACTGCGAGCTCTATGACAACTTGGCTGGAAGCAGCGGCTCTGCCATCTTCGCGTTCAACAGCAACGCCACCATCACCGGCAACCTGATCTACTCCAATCTCTCGCCTGCCAGTACGCCCTGCACGGTATACCTGTCCAGCTGCAGCGCCATCTGTTTTTGCGGCAACCAGCTTTCGGGCAACTACTGCATGGCGGGAGGCAGCGCCCTGTATATCCTCAACACCAACGGAACCTTCCAGCGCAACCTGATCAATAATAACCAGGCCAACGGCATTTGTGTGGCCGGCAGTTCTAACCCCACTCTCCTGAACTGCGACATCAATTACAACGGGGAAAACGGGATAGTGCTCTGGGCGGCCTGCACAACCACCAACTGCATCCTCTGGGGCAACGCGCAATACTCGATTCAGAACAATACCAGCACCACTGTCAGATTCAGTTGCCTGCCTTTGGGCTCGATATCTTTTCCCTTTATGTGCACGGCAATCAATTGCATCAATGCTGATCCCCTGTTTATCAATCCCACGTCCGGAAGCGGAATCTCAGACTGGGATTTCAGCAGGGACTGGACTTTGCAAGACCTCTCGCCTTGCATCGACGCCGCTGATCCTGCTTTTCCTCCCAACCAGGACGGCAGTAAGGAAGATATCGGGATGTATTACCGCCTGCTGAAACCGAAAATCACGCGAGCCTGGGATTTCTCACCCGACCAGGGACACCAGCTGGACCTGCAATGGCAGAGAAACGACAAGGACTACAGCTATGATCCCCACGCCTTCTACGATATCTGGCGCTCGGAAATTCCCCGCTCTGCGGATGCCCTATTCATCAACAGCCACTCTGAACTGACTCCCGAGCTCCGTTTCAGCGGCAGGAATATCTACCTGAGAGACGGAGAGCGGACCTGGTATTACCTGAACATCCAGGTTCCCGCTCGGATGTTTGAGACATACGGGGTCCTCGTACCCACCCCGCAGGACTCCTCCTCCGCGGGGTATCACGCCTATGACTACATGGTGAATTACTGTAACGACACATGGTTCTGGAGTTCCATCCCGGTGAGCGGCTACAGCGTTGACAACATCCCGCCCTACGCTGCCCGGAATTTGGTTATAACCCATTTGGAGGAAGACCGGTTCAGCCTGACTTGGGACGAGGTGACGGAAGGAGGCTGGGAAGGCAATTCCTACCCCGAGGTAAACCTTATCACCTATGAAATCTATGCGGGGGAGACACCTGATTTTGAGATAAGCCCATCCACATTCCTGCTGTCCACGACCGAACCTTCCGCTTTTCTGATCAGTCAGGCTGACCGGCACAGGTTCTTTAAGATCATAGCCTCCGATTCAGAATGAACAGGTTTGATTATACCGGAAAGGATTGTTGTAAATCCCAAGGAATTTATTCGTAGAGGCGGTCGCGGACTCGCAGGCGGGTGACGTAGATAATCTCGCAGGAGCCGTTGCCTGTGTCGTCCCGGGTGATGCTGGTGTTCCAGGCGCTGACTCCGCGGCGGGATTGGATGGCTTTGACATCGACCAGGTAGCCTTCCAGTTCGACGGGCGTGTGTTTCCTGACGCGGCTGAGAGCGCGGCGCAGATTGGGCGTGGAAGGAATCAGGTGATTGTTGGATAGGTGCTTTTCCATATAGGTCTTTTCAACTGGCGAGGGAATGTCATAACGGAAAAAGACGAACCGCTTGGCCTGGGAAAACCGCAGCCAGGGCAGCCATTCCGGGGTGCGGCCCCAGATGAGAGCATAGTCCAGAGGCGAAAGCTGGTGCAAGAAGCCGGCCCGGTAAAAGTGCTTGCTGACCAGCAGGCCGCTGATCTTATAAGCTGCCCGGACCTCCAGGCGGGCGGTGGTCTTTCCAAATTTAACAGGCGGCAGGGTGGTAATGGTATCCGGGATTTGGAGAGGTTCGGTCGAGATGTCTATTGGGGGGCTTTCCGCGCTTGTATAATAAGCTTCAGTCAGAGACAGCCAGATCAGGCATCCGACCGCCAATGCAGTGAGTACCGCGGCAAGGATGACAATTCTATTGGCCATGCCGGCGGTTCATTCCATCCGAAACCATAAGCAGCTTATTCGCCGATGATCTTGACGAGGACGCGCTTGCGGCGTTTGCCGTCGAACTCGCCGTAAAAGATCTGCTCCCAGGTGCCGAAATCCAGACGGCCGCCGGTGATGGCGACAACGACTTCGCGGCCCATGACCTGCCTCTTGAGGTGAGCGTCGGCATTGTCCTCAAAACCGTTGTGGGCATATTGGGAATGCGGCTTTTCCGGTGCCAGCTTTTCCAGCCAGCGCTCGAAATCCTGATGCAGTCCGCCCTCGTTGTCGTTGATGAAGACGCTGGAAGTGATGTGCATGGAGTTGACCAGGCACAGGCCCTCCCGGATGCCGCTGGCAGCCAGGCATTGCTCCACCTGGGGAGTGATATTTACGTATTCCCGGCGGGTGTTGGTTTGCAGCCAGATCTCCTGGCGGTAACTTTTCATAAGTCTATCCTCATTCCAAATATTCTAGCAGGTCTTCGGGCTTTTCCAAAATAATGTCAGCGCCACTGGAGACAAGTTCCTCGCGGCCGCGGAAACCCCATTCGGCACCGATGGCAAGCATGCCTGCATTGCTGGCGGTGAACATGTCCACGTCCGAATCGCCGACCAGTCCGATCCGGTCAGGCGAAAGATCCCAGTCCCGGGCGATACGCAGGGCTTGTGCGGGATCAGGTTTGACAGGCCATAGCCTGTTTTGTCCGAGCACGTGAGTAAAGGTGATGGGACCAGTCTTTTCCTGCCAGTCGGGGAAGAAGAAATCAACCATTTGGAGCGTGAACTCCTCAGGCTTGTTGGAAAGGACGGCCAGTGGGAATCCTTTTTCCAATATAGCTTTCAGCAACTCCGGAATACCGGTGTAAGGCCGGGTCTTGGCATGCCAGTTCAATTGATAATAGGTACGGAAGCGGCTGACAAAATCGCTGAGGTCAGACTCCGACCCCTTTCCCTCGGGCAGCAGTTTTTTCGCGATATTTTCCGCGCCGCCGCCCACAATCAGGCGATAGTCATCCACAGGGCGCGGAGGCAATTTCAGTTCCTTCAGGACGCTGTTTTCGGCGTCGGCGATGTCCTCCAGCGTGTTGAGCAGGGTGCCGTCCAGGTCAAAGATGAAAGCGGAAAGCTTCAGCATGAATGGATTCAGGCTTTTGTGTCCGGGTCCGGTTCCAGACGCAGGGGGAGGGGCTTCTCATTGGCGATAACGACTTGCGGGAAGGGGATCTCGATCCCGGCTGCAGAGAATTTCTCCCTGACGGCGATGAGCAGCGCGGTTCTCAGCGCAGCATAGTTCTCCGCTTTTCCCCAGACGCCAAACAGAATATTAACACCGGATTCAGCCAGTTGGGTAACATGGACGTCGGCTTCAGGTACCTTCAGGGATAGCGGTTCCTGCAACGCGATCTCTTTCAGGACCTGCAGGACACTGTTGAGGTCATCACCATAGCCCACGGAGAGTGTTAGATCCACGCGCCTCACATCGAATTTGGTCAGGTTGATCACTTCGGTTTTGATCATGTTTTCGTTGGGGATGCGGACAAAGCGGCTGTCAAATGTTTTCAGCTTGATGGAGAGCAGATCAATTGAGAGAACCGTACCCACTGTGGAGCCGACCTGTATGATGTCCCCTACTACAAAGGGTTTTTCCGAGATCAGGAAAATGCCGCTGATGATATTGGCAAAGCTGGTTTGGGACGCGAACCCGATGGCGATGCCAAAGACGCCGGCCGCGCCCAGCAGGGCGGAAAGCTTGAACCCGAGTTCATTGAGGACGCTGACCAGAAGGATGAGGACACCCACATAATAGACGAATCGCTTGATCAGCATTTCGGACTGGTCGGAGAGCTTGTCACGGATCAGGCGGCCGACCAGGTTGCGCAGAAAACGGATGAGCGGGATCCCGATCGCCAGGATCAGGATGATCCTGATGTAGAGTGAAAGGCGCTCGGGTGTGATAAGATCTGCCACGAATTTATGCAGATCCAGTAATGAAGAGGTCATGTTTCCTTCCCAAGGTCAGATTTTATTGTTTTCATTTTATCGTCTGGATACAGGGTTTTAGGCAGAAAGGCGGGATTGGCGTTGGCAGCAGCCCTATACAGGTTATCAGCAACCCTCAGGCGCGGGAACTGCTTTTGCCAAAGGTGGATCTGTGCTTTTATCCAGGCGCGGCGGCTGTCTCCATCCAAGCCGCAGGTCCAGGAGGTTACAGGCGCTTGCCAGGCTCGGGCGTGGCGGGCTATGAATTTTTTCTCCGTATCGAACAGCGGCCTTACCAAGCGCAGCCGGCCGCCGAACAGTTCCTGCTCCGGCAGCAGGGTGCTGAGCTCGCGCTGGAAAAGCATATTAAGCAGCAGGGTCTGGATCATGTCGTCCCGGTGATGCGCAAAGGCCAGGGTGTCAAAACCGTTGGCAACGGCAAAGCGGCAGATCGTTTCACGCCGGAGCCGGCTGCAGATGTAACACTTGTTACCGCGCCGGACAGCTTTCACCTGCGTCAGGATATCAGTGTCGACGACTGTAAATTCTGACCGCTCCCGGCAGAAGTCAGCGAAGCCCAGGGGCGCGGTACCGTCCAACCGGATATGCAGGGAATGCAGCTGGGGTATGTGCAGCCGGTGCAGGCAGTCCAGCAGCACCAGGCTGTCCTTACCGCCGGAGACGCAGACCAGCAGCTTTTGATCGGGGCGGAAAAGGCGGCGGAGTCTGATCGTGTTTTGGACCTGTGACAGTAACTTCCTGGGAGGGGCTGGACTCATTTACTTCGGTCAGTATAGTAGGCCTCGATCGTGAGCAGGAAACGCTCCAGTTCCTGCTTCAGGTTGCCGGCCAGGAAGGTTTTTTTATCTCCGTTGTCAAAGGTGACGACGATCCCGCCCAGGGCGGTTTGAACCTCGCGGATCTTGGGGATCAGGATGTAATCCTTGCCGGTGTGTTCGTCCTCGAATGTGTATATGGCTTTCATGGCGTCCTCGTTACAATTATTATAATGCTTGTCTGTGTCATTCCCTGCAGTAGGGGCGTCTGTAGTTCCGCAGTTCTCTGCGGGCTCTCAGCAATTTCAGGCAACGGCCCGTGTTGGTAACTCTATTTCTTTACAGTTATCATTTGGATGATCGCCTGGTTTTCCTGGTTGGGATTGTCCTTGGTATCGCGGGGCAGGGCTTCTATCTTGTGTACAATGTCCATACCCTTGGTGACCTTGCCGAATACTGTGTGTTTGCCGTCCAGCCAGTTGCAGCCTTCTTTTTTGGTCACGATGAAAAACTGGGAGCCGTTGGTGTTGGGGCCGCTGTTGGCCATGCAGATGGTTTCGTAAGCTACCGGGTGCTTGAGTGTGCGGTTGCTGTTATCCATGAGAGGCGGCATGCCGGTCTTCTCAGAAAAGAACTCAAAGGTCTTTTCCATGATGGGTTGACCGCTCTGCTTGGCCATTACTGAGTCAGCCACTGCCTTGACTTCGGGATCTGGGTCGGGTGCGGACTGCATGTAGGGCATGATGATGCTCTGCCAAACCTGGTGAGCCAGTTGTTCAGATACGATTTGTCCTGTGTAGGGGACACCTGCACCTGCGTAACACTCATCCTCGAAGCGGTAGTCAGGTCCTCCGGCGCCGTCATTGGAGCGGTCTCCGTCCTTGGTGTTGGGGTCGCCGCCCTGGATCATGAAATCCGGAATGACGCGGTGAAAATAGGTGTTTTCATAATATTTTTCATTGCTCAGTTTGACAAAATTATCCACGGCCTTGGGTGCCATATCAGGCCATAATTCCAGGTCAATATCACCCTGGTTGGTATGAAGCGTAACCTTGACTTTGTTGGCGGTCAGATCTTTCATTTCATTCTCTTCCTTGTTCTTGGCGTTTTTGGCGCAGGCGTTGGACAGCAGGGCGGCAAAAACCGTCACCAGCACCATCAAATGCAGGCCTTTTCTGATATATTGCATGATCACTCCTCGCATTGTTGTATGCCCTTTACGATTTCGGTTAATGCCAACTAATTGAAGGGGTGATTTTCTGCAATGGATTTCTGCCGTAAAGGCATAAATATCTTTTCTGAAGCAGTGCGGACACACCTCTGCAATCGGTAAACGGTTAACAATTCTGGCAGTAAAATCCTACCGGCTGCTTCTGAAGGCGGCGGGAACGGAGACAGCCCGACCGGGCAGTTCTTCAGCTTCACTCAGAAAAGTGGATTCGAAAGCGTAGTTATGAAAGAAAATGATCTGCTTGTTGCGGTACAGGGTGATGACCAGGATCGGCTCGTCCGGGGTTTCCCCAGTCTCCACCTTAATACTGTCATAATCACAGGGCGGGACAAACATCCCGTCGATCATGGACCGTAGTTTTTTTTGCATGTACATAGCGTCCTCCCTTCCGATATAATTCAACCTTAACTAGTATACAGCCAAAGTTGAGCCAAACCTGCAGGAGCCCACTTTCTTGTTGCAGGAGTTTAGGATAGGTGAGTTTAAACGCTACCATAACTTAAGAAAAAAGTAACTCTGCGTACCGGTGGCAGTAATAATTATTACTGCCCGGTCATGGGATGTTCTTACTTCAATAATGTGATTTCTCTACACATGCGGTTGGGCAACTCAGGGTCGGGATGCCTGATCCGATCGCCTGCCTTTTCCTGATCTCTCTTCAAAGTAGGAATAAACAACCGGTATCAGAACCAGCGTGATCAGGGTTGAACTGAGCAATCCTCCGACCACAGCCCGGGCCAGGGGGGCCTGCGCTTCGCCGCCTTCGCCCAGGCCGATGGCCATGGGGAGCAGTCCCAGCATCGTTGTGCTGGCTGTCATCAGGACAGGGCGCAAGCGCCGCCTGCCCGCCTCTTCAATGGCAGCATGCACATTCATGCCGTCCCGCCGGCGCAGCAGATTCATGGTATCAACCAGCAGAATCGCGTTGTTGACCACAATTCCAGCCAGCATAATGATCCCTATATAGGATTGGATATTGAAAGTGGTCCCGGTCAGGAACAGGATCAGGACAACTCCGATGATGGCGAAGGGAACGGAGAACATGACGACAAAGGGATCCCGCAGGGATTCATACTGGCTGGCCATGACCATATAGACCAGGATCAGGGCCAGCACAAAGCCCAGGAGCAGTTCCCGGAAGGACTTCTGCTGTTCCTCGTAATCTCCGCCAAAGACCACGGCAAAATCCTCGGGAATGGCCACTCCCCTGAGTTTGGTCCTGACCTCGCTGATGACGGATCCCATGTCCCGGCCGCCGATATTGGCATTGATGGAAGAAATTCTCTCCTGGTCCTGGCGTTCGATTTCGACCGCTCCCAAGCCGGATTTCAGGGTGACAGCGTTGCGTAGCACTACCGGTTGCCCCTGCTGATTGGTGATGGTAAGATTCAGGACCTCTTCCAGGCTTTGTTTATCCTCGTCCTCAACCTGCATCAGAATTGTGAATTCCTTGCCGCCCTCGCGGTAAACTCCCGCGTTGGAACCTGACAGCACTATCTGCAGCATGCGGGCGATCTGCTGCACGCTCAGACCCAGCTCCGCGGCTTTTTCCCTGTCCACAACGACCAGTTCCTCAGGCGTTCCGGTGGAACGGCTGATGTTGCTGTCAGTTACGCCTTCCACGGAATCAACGATCTTTTTGATCTGGCGGGCCAGCCGGGAGGCTTTCTCCAGGTCGTGGCCCCGGATGATTATCTCCAGCCGTCCGGCAGAGCCTTGCAGAGCGCGGAATGCCATCATGGTCGAGACGGCGAAGACGCGGACCTTGGTCCCCGGCAGGCTGCCCAGTAGTTTTCTCAATTGGTTGCCGACCTCTTCGCTGGAACGCTTTCTCTCTGCCAGGGGGACCAGCGAAATCCTCATGGAACCGGTGTGCGACAAGGCGGCGCCCCAGCCTCCGCCCCCTGTGGAACTCACCATGTTTTTGATTTCGGGAACAGCCTTGGCGGCGATCGCTTCGATTTCCTTCATCCGGGCATCAGTGATCTCCAGTTTGGTCCCTGTTTCCAGTTCGACGTTGACGCGGATCTCGCCCTCGTCGGTCTCCGGCATCAGCTCAGACCCCACCAGCGGGATCAGCAGCAGGCTCAGGCCCAGCGCCGCTATTGCCGATACGGCTGTGATCATCCTGTGCCTGAGCGCCAGGTGCAGCAGCTGTTTATAATTGTTTTCCAGGTTGGTGAAGAATCTGCCTGTGGCATGAAATATCCTGTCTCTGATACTCTCCCGGGAGGTGGAATCGGAATTGTTAACGGTCAGCAGTTTGCTGGCCAGGACCGGAACGATGGTCAGGGCCGTTATCATGGAACAGAAAATGGAAAATGCCACCACATAGGATAGCTGTTTAAACATGACTCCGGACATGCCCCGCATGAAGATCAGAGGCAGGAAAACCACGATAGTCGTGATCGTGGCCGCAATGATCGGGGCCGTCACTTCCCTGGAGCCTTCGATGGCAGCCTGTTTCCGGACCAAGCCCTGCTCCCGCAGGCGATAGATGTTTTCCAGCACCACGATCGAATTGTCCAGCAGCATGCCCACGCCCAGCGCCAGGCCTCCCAGGGTCATGATATTGAGAGTGAAACCGCTGAAGTACAGCAGGCCGAAAGTCGCTATGATGGAGATGGGGATTGCCGTGGAGATGATCGCCGTGCTTCTGACGTTGCGCAGGAAGATCAGCAGGACGATGATGGCCAGCAGGCCTCCGAACACAGCTGCCAGGCCCACATTGCGGATGGAGCGGCGGATATAAACGGAGCTGTCGTTGATGGTGACAAGTTTTACCTGCCGGATGTCGGCATTGATCCTTTCCACCTCGGCCAGGGCGGCTTTGGCGACTGCCACCGTATTGGTTCCTGATTGCTTGTTGATCGAGATCTGGATCCCCGGCACTCCGTTGACTCTTGTGTGGCGGGTGATCCTGGTCCAGGCGTCATCCACTTGCGCAAGCTGGCTCAACGTTATGACGCTGCCGCCCCGCTCTAAAACCACGCAGTTTTCCAGTTCTTCAAGACTGTTGAATTCGCCGGGGGTGCGGATCACGATTTCTTTGTTGCCGGATATGACCGATCCGGCCGGCAGGTTGATGTTGGCGGCTTTGATCGCGGAGATTATCTGGTCCAGCGGCACTTTCAGGGCCTTGATCTTATCCGGGTCCAGATTGATATGAATTTCGCGTTCCAGACCTCCCCGGACGCTGATGGCCGCCACCCCCGGGACACGCTCCAGCCTGTATTGGATCTGGTTGTCGATCAGTTGCCTGAGCTGCAGCGGGGGCAGATTGCTGGTAACACCCAGCATCAGGATGGGCGTGGCCGATAGGTCAAACTTGAACAGGACCGGTCGGGAGGTTTCATCCGGCAAAGCTGAGATCACCCTGTCCAGCCTGTCTCGCACGTCGTTGGAGGCCGTGTCCAGGTTGGTGCCCCAGTTGAAGGAGATGCGCACGCTGCTGTTGCCTTCGCTGCTTTCTGATTCGATCGATTCGACTCCCGGCACGGCTGCCAGGGACTGCTCGATCGGACGGGTCACCAGTTCCTCCATTTCCTCCGGACTGGCGTTGCCGTAGCTGGTCGAGACGCTCAGGGATGGGAAGGTGACGTCCGGCATCAGGTCTATGGGAAGGCGCAGGAAGGCTATCCCCCCCAGTATGATTACGATCAAAGTCAGCATGATCGTGAAGACGGGGCGATTGACTGCCAGTTCGGAAAGGCTCATGGCCTGGCCCCGCGTTTGTCCGGCTTGCCTGGATTGTTATTGTTCTGCGCCAGGCTGATGCTGCCTCCGTCCTGCAGCTGTTCCTGACCCAGGATGACAATCTCTCCAGACAGTTCAGGTTCCACCACTTCGGCGTTTTGCGCGTCCCGGATGCCGGTTTTCAACGGAACGAACCTGGCGGTCAGTTTTTCTTTGTCAGCCAAAAAAACTCCCTGTTGGCCGTCGCGCTCGACCAAAGCCGCCAAGGGGACCACAGGCACGTCCTTGTGTTCGGAATATATGATCGAGACCCGGACGAACATGCCCGGCTTGAGCAGGCCATCAGGATTGGGAATTTCAATTTCGGCCCGGGCCTGTCTGGACGACTCCTGCAATACGGGCGCCAGCCTGGCCAGCCGGCCCGGAAAAATCTTATCCGGATAGGCGTCAGTTGTTATGTCCACCGCCTGGTCGGCGCGGATACGGACATAATCCTTTTCTATGACGTCGATCTCTGCGGTTACGGAGCTGTTGTCAACCAGGGTCAGGATTGGGGTGTTGGCTGTCAAAATGTCTCCCTCGTCGGCGAAGATCTCTCCCACCAGGCGGGTCTTGCCGCCGCCGGACCAGGAGGCTTTTATTTTTGTATACGAATATTGGATCTCGGCTTTGGTCAGGGCGGCCTGGGCTTTCCTTACTTCTGCCAGGGCAATTTCGTGTTTGGCCCGGGTTGCGGCATAATCGGCATCAGCTTTATCCATTGCCCCCTGGGATTCGTAGTTTTGTTCAAACAACCGTTTTACGGTCTGCCAGGCGCCTTCCTCAGCTTTCATCGCCAGGCGCAACTGCTCCACCTGGGCCTGGGCAACTGCCAGAGCTGCGCGGTTTTGTTCCAACTCCTGCTGGTAAAGGGAAGCGTCCATTTCTGCGATGACCTGGCCATTGCTTACTCTGTCGCCCAGATGTACCAGCAGCCTTTCCAGCCTGCCGGACAACTGGGGCGCCACAGTGTAGGTGGCATTGGATTTAAGTGAGCCGCCAAATCTTCCAACATCCTGCATGGCCGCCAGGCGCACCGGCGCAGTCTCGACTGGAACGGTGAATCTGTCTCTGGGCTTTCCGCCGGGTCCGGCTTCCGCCTTTTTATCTGATACCGTCTGTATTATCCGCCAGCCGATCAGGGCCACCAGTACAATCACAACGATCCACAGTACCTTTTTCATTGGTTACTCCTGTCTGATGCATTAATATTCAACCCGTTCCGGATACCTCAGCATGGGTGTTAAATGGTTTGCATTTTTCTATCCAATCTGGCTGTTTTCCGGTCAAGCTTTTTCTGAGACCGGATGTTGTTGTCTCGTATCAAAGGATGTTTTTCGCTTTCTTCTGCCGATTTCTCAGTGAAGGATATAACTTCAGGCTGGAATCTTGATGTCGATCGGAATCCTGTTTTTCTGGTATAATTGAAACATTGATTTCTATATTAGTCAATCCCATCTGGATATTCTGTTGGCAGCCAGCCAATTTACTGGCTGGTTGGGAGGGATGCTGCCAGGAAACTCCTCAGGCGTTGATTTCACTGGATACCCAGCGCCTTTAACCTCGCCCGGAACGTATGCGGCTGCAGTTTGAGCAGGCGGGCGGCACGGGAGGCGTTGCCGCGGGCTTTGCTGAGCGCGGCGCGGTAGTAGAGGGGCAGGATCTCCTTTTCCAGGTCGATCCCGTCGTCCGGGATGGAGATGGAAACTTCAGGTCCGTCGGTGACGCTTTTGCATTCTATGTCCTCTGGCCGGATGGTATCGTTCTTGCAGTTGATGCAGGCGATCTGGATGATGTTGCGCAGTTCGCGCACGTTGCCCTTCCAGGTATGGGCCAGCAGGATCTTTTCCGCGGGCGGGGAGAGCTTTTTCTGCGTCTGGTGCTGGTGGTTGAAGAGCCGGATGAAGTGCCCGGCCAGCAGCAGGATGTCCGTGCCGCGAGTGCGCAGGGGCGGCAGGCCGATCTCATAATTGACGATGCGGTAAAACAAGTCTTCCCGGAATTTGCCTTCGTACACCAGGTCACGCAGGTTTCTGTTGCTGGCGGTCAGCAGCCTCACGTTGACCTTGGCGACGCGCCCGCCCACAGGAGTGATCTCGCCGCTTTCCAGCACCCGCAGCAGCTTCACCTGCATGCTCAGGGGCAGGTCCGCCACCTCGTCCAGGAAGAGGGTGCCGGTGTCCGCGTCCTTGAAATAGCCGGGATGGTCGGCAATAGCGCCCGTGAAGGAACCTTTTCTATGGCCGAAGAATTCGCTTTCGAACAGGTTTTCGCTGATGGAGCCGCAGTTCACCGGGATGAAGGGTTTCATTTTCCGGATGCTCTGCCGGTGGATGAGCCGGGCCACGACCTCTTTGCCGGTGCCGCTTTCCCCGCTGATGTGGACGGGCAGGTCATACCTGGAGATGGTGTTGATCATGTTCTTGACGCTCTGGATGGAGTCGCAGTTGCCGATAAAATTCTCAAACTCATGCTCGACCATCTGCTTCAGCATCACGTTTTCCCGGCTCAGGCGGGTGGCCTCCACCACTATGTAATCAATGGCCTCTTCTTTTTCCACCCCGGTTTTTTTGCGGGTGTCGCGCGGGCTTTCCAGAGAGTAACAGACACGCTCCATCTGGGGAAAGTCATTGAGGCGGAAGGAGATCGGCGTGACGCCCTGCTCCCGGGAACTTTGGATCAGTTCCGCTTGGATGATCCCGCCCTGCTTGAGCAGCACCCAGCAGGAATGCATGGTGGGCGTGCCCGAGGTGACAGACACGGTGAACTGCGTTGTTTTGGGATTTTCCTTTTTCAGGATGTTGGTCACGGCATTGTACATGGCGGGATAGACCAGGTTGTAATCGATGGGGTCCAGCGTCACTGCCGGTTCAAAGAACACCTGCAGGGCGGGGAACTTCGCCTTGCACCAGTCACGGATCTCGTAAGCGTGCTCCAGGTAGGCTTCCTTGTTGAACAGGATGTAGAGCGCGTCAAAGGGCCGCTCCCTCAGGATGCTGACAATGGCGCCCTCCTTCCCTTCGCTCAGGTAGCAGTCATTGTTCCCGATAAAACTCAACAATGCTTTCTTCATATATCTTTCTCCCAATTCAGATTGTCAGTCTGCATAGAGATGCATTCTGGTGTCAAGCGCGATTTTTCGCTTGATAGAAAAATGCTCCGAATAACATGGCTCGGTCCGATGATTCCGAGGTTTGATCATTCCCCTGCCGGAGGGGAGCCAATCCTGGATTTGCCAAAACTGTGTAATTATTAAGGTAACTCCATCTATATCAATGTGTTCTGCTATGCAATATCCCCAGCCTCAACTTTTCATTTCCCCCTTTGGCCCTTGCTTGCACTACGGACCCATTACGGACCCAATACGGACTTTATCCGTATTGGGTCCGTAATGCTAACAGGGGCGGAGCGGATAACACACTGGATTAGTAGAAATTTGCGGCGGCCAAGCTGCAGGAATATGCTTGACAGGATGAGCCCGGCCGGCTCAATATAAATCTGCTGGATAGCCGGGAACAGCGTGTGAACTGATTTCAGCGGTCTTGACAGACGCATAGGATTATGCGTTAAACGGATAGCGGGACGGCCTGAACCGGATTTGGCGTGCTCGAGCGGCCGGGGGGGCAGTCCTGGTGTCAGCTTGGACATAATGTTTTGAAGTTAATCTTGATTTGGGAGCAAGCATGGGAAAGAAAAAACTGTTTTTATGGCTGGCCCCGGGCGCCGGAGCCCTGGCAGGCAATCTAGTCCGGCACGAGGCCTTTGAATTCACCAGGCCGGAGGGGGGAGACCGACTCTGTACTCGAACGGTGACGAATTCTGAACAGCGGATCAGTATATTATATAATCATACAGAACCATCCCTGAAATTATTGAAAGTGATAAAGAAGTAGAAGGAGTTTTATATGCTTAAAAGCAAGCAGTGTTTAATCATTCTGATGGTGTTATTTCTGTTTACCGGCCTGTCAGCCCTGCCGGTTGAACTAAGCCCGGCCCAAGTCAGAGAGGTCGCCGATAAATATGCCAGACAGCTTTGGGGCAGCCAGCTTAATCCCGCAGAGCCGATTCCCTATTACAGTCCGGATGAGAAAATCATCGCCTGGCACTTCAACTATGCCATCGGCGGAACCTTCCCGGACAGGGCAACTCTGCAGCAGAGAAGCGACGCTGCTTTCAAAGCAGGCAACCGCGACCTGGGCTGGGGCAATGAAGAATTCGGCAACATGGTGGTGGGTGCCAACCGCAATATGCCTGTCTTCGTGGAATATTCCAAATGCCTGTCCAAACAATACGCTCTGGGCACCAAGATAGAGGAACTGGCAGCCAAAGCCTTTCCGGAAGGATATAAGTTTGGCAAGACCTATTACCTCGGACCTGTGAGTGTCTGGTTTGCCGTCAGTAATGGCAGGGAAACCAAATACATCAATCCGGAACCCAAAGCCCGGACCTATTCCGAAACTCAGTTCAGGGAGTATGTTGAATCCATGCGCCTGTTCTGGACCCGGGACAACTTTGAAGATGACTGGTCCCGCATCCTGGATGATGGACAAATCCTGAGGCTGGATAGATCTGCCTTTATTCTTTACAGAGAAAAGATGCCATACTACGAATGGCATGAAGGCTGCACTCCCTCTTCAGCGTCCATGCTGCTTGCCTGGTGGGATAACCGCTATGACAATATCGGCAACCTGACCCGCTATACGATGTCCAAATACGACACAGTTCAGAACCAGACAGATCATCACGTGACAGATGCCTGCCTTTCACTGCACAATCACATGGATACAGATTCAGAAGGCAGCACCAGCAGAGAAGATATCTGCGACGGATATATTGCGACAGTTGAAAACAGGGGTTACAACTGCTCTTCGGATGGACATTGGGCTGCTTCCTGGGAACCCCGGGAGATCTTTAACGATATCAAAGGACAGATAGATCAGGGTTTTCCGGTGCATGTCAGCATACCGAATCATTCTGTAATTGGAGTGGGTTATTCGGATGATCCGGATATGGTGACAGTGCATGATCCCAACATGTCCACCGACCGTATCATCAATCGGGGTATACTGGAAGGCGCTTACTGGGTGCACATAGAAGCCAATCCCAACCATAACAAGGTTGATGTGCTCTCACCGGACGGCGGTAAGGAATGGGGCACCAATAACGGCGGTGAAACCCTGTACTCCGGTGAAATGTATGAGATCAGATGGGACAGCACCTTCTTCCCTTATACCTATGCCAAGATCTATTACCACGACGAAGGCGGATCCACAACAGACGGATGGACTCTCATTACAGCCAATACTCCCAACGACGGCAGTTATGACTGGCTGGTGCCCCCCATCGATTGTTTCTATGGAAACTCTACTGCATATGGCAGGATCAAGATCGAGATCTATAACTCCAATACCAGCCTGATGATAGCCAGCGACGGCAGCCATGGCAATTTTACAATCATGCCCGGCGGCAGCCTGCCTGCCCTAAGCGGCATCCTGCAAAACGTTGACCGCACTCCGGACTTTTTCTCCGCCAACCTCAATGAAACAGGATGCTGGTATGTGATCTCCATTATGGACAACATCCAGGAGGCATATAATCCTTGGGATATTGAATTATACAACAACACCGGTTTTTCCGGTCTCTTGGAAACAGCAACCGGAAGTGACATAGTAAACTATCTGGTGGTAAATAATTATCAGCAGTCGCCCTTTGAATACGGAGTTAAATTCATCAATCCGGCAGGGAATACAGCAGCTAAAGTGCATAAATCCGGGGATCCGGGCAATACTTTGACCACAGGCACCAATAACCTGACCTGGTATTCCACCCGGGCTGCGGAAATGTGGAACCTGTATCTGACTCCGGAAACCTATTACTTCGAAATGACAGGGGCGGATTCAACCGCCGATCTGGATATATCAGTCTATCAAAGCAACGGAGACGGATTCCAGACCTATCAGCAGGCTGTTGTTGCCTCCCACAACCTGGGAGCAGGTATCGCTGAATCCTTCCATTTTTCGCCCACAGCGAATGGCTGGTATGGAGTATGTGTAAGCTCGAGAACCCTGGTGCAGACTGATTTTACGATCAATATCAGCACGGCTGGAAACTGGACCGGCGCGATCAGCACAGATTGGCATACACCCGGCAACTGGTCAGGCAACGTCGTTCCCGACCTCAATGATAATGTGGTTATCCCCTCCGGCAGCAGCAACTATCCCCTTGTGAATGCCAATGCCTTTATCAAGTCTCTGACCCTAGAGACAGATGCCACCCTGCATATCGGTGCATCAGGATATCTCAGCGTGTACGGCAACCTGACTGTCTATGGATTCGTATATCTGGATAATTCCACAAGCGTGCTGGACATAGCCGGTAATGTCAGTTGGGAAGCAGGCTCGCAACTGTTTACTGACAGCAACGCCAATATCTATTGCTACGGCAACTGGACCTTCCAGAACGGCACCATCTTCCAGCCGGACGGCGGTATTGTGCATTTCCAGTCCAATCAGGACAGCTATATCGCCAATTATGACAACAACTCCAGTTTCCATAACCTTGTTATCAACAAAATGGAAGGCAAGACTGTCTTCTATAGCCAGGGTTCCACCAATGACCTCAAGGTCAATGGACAATTGACTCTGCAGGCCGGATATCTGGGCTCCACTTCCAGCCGCACGATAAGTTCATTAGGTCAGTTGGTCACAATCGGAGGAGGCTTCCGCCTGGACAACGGGACTTTTAAGATAGGCGGAAACACTGCCACGCTGGTCTGCCAACCCAATACTTGGTTCAATCACCTGCAGATCAACAGCTCGCAGCAGATCCAGTTAGGCTCCGACCTGACCCTGAAAGGCAACATGAGTATCAGCAACGGCGGTATGGCTGCCGGAAGCTGGCATATCTATGCAGGCGGTGACTGGTTCAGTAACAACTGGCCTTCACCTTTCAATCCGGGTACGGGAACTGTGACCTTCAACGGCGGTCAGCAAAGCTTGTGCGGCGGCGGCAACTTCAATATTTTGGAGATTAGCAACAATACAGAACTGCACTTCAACGTAAATACCTCAATCTGCAACAGCTATGTTTATACCAGCGGAGCGCTTTATGTGGACGGCGGATACCTGACTATTCTGGATCTGGCAGCCAATGGACTTACTGGTAAGTTCTATGTGGAAGCAGGTAACCTCGATATCATCCAGGATTCCAATCAAAGGATTGATCTGATCGGAGAAATCCATATCAATGGCGGATATATGTTTGTCAGCGGCGGTTATGGTATGAGCACCTGGCCCTCTGGAGCCAACTCCGTGATCGAAATGAGCGACGGATACCTGGAATTCACCAATAGCGGCATCTCCCTTGAAGGCAACACAGGATACACCCTGACCAGCAACCTGACCGGCGGCACCATTGCCCTGGCAGGCAATCTGGCTTGCACCAGAACCGATTTTCAGCCCACCGGCGGCACCTTCAGGATCAAACGCGCCAATCAGGGCACCCAGTATATCTACTGCAACGCAGCCAGCCGGTTTGCCAATCTTGTAATAGACACTGCTCTTTCCAGAGATGAGACAGACAGACCTGCTGACCAGCGTCTGGAGATCATCACCCTGCAAACCGACATCAACCTCCTGAATGACCTGATTGTCCTCTCCGGCACCCTTGACCTTTCCGGTTTTACCATGAACGTAGGCAATGACGTCGAAGTATCCGGCAATCTGGTTATGGACAGCACCTATGATCTGCTGATAGCAGGTTCTTCTTTCTATTGGCATCCGACTGCCACAGGCACCCTGACCACCGGCGAGATCAGAGTCGCCAATTCCCTCTATGTATTGGAAGGAGCAAACTTCCAAATGGGCACAGGCACCATCTTCAGCTTCTTCGGCAGTCTGAATGACGGTTATCTCTCCAACCACGGCACCAACACCACCTTCGGCAACCTCTTAATAAACAAGACGGATTACGTGGTGGAAACCGACACCGACTGTACACCCATGACCGTGCTGGGCAACCTGACCATCAACAGCAATAACTACCTGACCCTGACTGCCTGCTCCCTCAGTGTCAACGGCATCCTCAACGCCTCCTCCGGCTCAAACCTGCAGCTTATGAACGGCTCCAACCTGACTGTAACAGGCAACGCCACCTTCTATGGCGACCTGAGAGTGGAGACCGATGCCATCCTGACCTGCCATACCGGCTTTGAGCTCAACCAGCTTGGTTCTATCCAGCTTCTGGGTGGCAGCATCGTTCTGGACAGAGCCTTTGACAGTTCCTATTACAACTTTGCCGGAGCTGTGTATTTCAGCGGCGGAACTCTCAATATCCCCAACAACGGACTGCAGATCGCCTCCACCTGCGATTTTGACATGACCGGCGGCACTCTGAGGCTGGGTTGGGTCTTTCGTGCTCTCATCTCCGGAACCTTCCTCCCGAGCGGAGGAACGGTCGAATTCATCGGAGCCAATCCCGGCGGCATCATCATGTCAACGGGCAACAGCTTCTATGACCTGAAGATAGCCAAATCCTCCTCCATAAACGTTGCTCTGGGCAGCAATACGAATGTCAGTAACGACCTCATCGTCCAGCGCGGCAGTCTCAACCTCTCCTATCAGGACCCTATTCTGCACACCTGGTCTGATTATGACCTGTCCGTCGGCAGAGACGTCATCATCAACGTAGGCACCCTGATCGCTGGACGCACCGCCAATCTCCTCAGCGTCGGCAGGAACTGGACCAACAACGGCGGACCGGCCTACTTTACGGAAGGCACCGGCACCGTCAGCTTTGTCTCCGACCAGTTGGCGACCCTGAGCACGGAATACTTCTACCATGTGAATGTGAACAAGACCTCCACCGAAGTCCATGACCTTTCCATAGATCCATCAGCCTCAGTCAGAGTCAGCGGCAACCTGAATATCGGCAGCACTTCCGGACTGAAGCTGACCTCTGGTTCCAGCCTGGACTGCAACGCAGGAGTGACCATCAATGGCAGCCTGGACCTCACCTCCACCCAAACCCCCAACACCCTCTATCTGGCTGGCAACCTGTTTGATGAACATGACACCGAGCTCGGTCTGCTCGCAAACAGCGGCTGCAGCATTGTCTTCGACGGCAGCACTGACCAGACCTTTGGCGGAGACTATATGACAGGTCTGGTCCTGCCGCTCTGCCACGTCAGCGTAAATAAATCCGGCGGCAAAGTCCTGCCCTATAATCCCATCGATGTCATGGGAAACTTTACCATTACCAATGGTGAATGGAGCTACATTGACGCAGGTTATACCAAGAACTTCCACGGCAACCTGATCATTGAAACAGGCGGAGCTTATACCGACAGCACCGGCACTGTTAACCTTTCCGGCTCTGCCGATACCGGTCTGAAGCTGCTCGGAATAGCCAAGTTCGGTTCTTTCATTGTGAATAAAACTGCCGTCTCCAACGTCAACCTGACCGGCAACGCCATTTTCAGCGGTACGACAGCCATCCAGCTTACTGCCGGCATCCTCAGTGTCAATGCCAATACCCTGAAATACAAAGGCACCTTTGTGATCAACACAGACGGCAGACTCAATCTCGGACCCGGTTCCATCTTCAATCTGAATGACAATTCCACCTTCTCTCTCAACGGCGGAGCCGAATTCTACAGCCTGGGAGAAGCTGCCAATCCTGCCCTGCTGACCAGCGATACCGGATATTATACCTTCTCAACCTCCGCTACTGTAGTAACGACTATTGGTGCCCGTTACACCATCTTTGAAAAGATGGGAACAGCCGGGATCAACCTCTCTTCACGTTGTGCTTTGGCAGAAGGCAATCGCTTTTACCACTGCACCTTCAGGGACGGCACAGTCGGAGGGACGCTGCTGACCATCAACAGCAACGCCATTTACACCATTATCGGAGCTGATTTCCCGTCTCAGGGAAGCAGTGCCAGTAACGTCACCCGCTCCAACACCGGTTCTATGTATCTAATCACCTTCAGCAGTTGGACAGGCGATTTCGGCGGGGAAGACCATGATGCCGGAGCAGGAGACAGCAGGATTGCCTGGGTGCAGCCGGTTCAGCCCGATCCTCCGCTCAATCTGCAGATCACTAAAAGTGGCGGCGTTGCAGTCCTCACCTGGAATCCGGTTACCGGAGCCACAGGCTACAATATCTACCGCTGCTTCGCTTACGAAGACCTGGACGAAGCCCAACTGGCTGGAACCACCACCGGCACGACCTGGACCGATACGCAGATGCTCAGTAATCCGTCGGCACTTTACTACCTAAGGTCATATTCGGAATAACCCAGTACATCAGAATCAGATCCGACATTTGAAACGGGCAAGACCGGTAAAAATATTTACTGACCTTGCCCCGTTTTTTTACCAATAAGCTTATTGCCTGACCAGCAGAGAGATACGCGGATCTTTGCTCTTTCTAAACGCGGCCAGACAGTTTAACATCCCGTTCGCAAGCATTAGGATGGTTGCATTCAATCCTTTGCTGTAGAGCGTTTATCCACCGCTACTGTCCATATTCCGTCCAATATAAGACAATTACGTCTGCCAACCTGAGCATATCCCTTTCTGCAAGAGGCTTGTTTGTTTTCATATCCCAGACGGGGAGTGGTCAGAATATTTACTTTCAGAACACAGCCCGGCAATCTGGCCGGAGTGTTTAAGATACTATATGTCATGGAGATGTGATTGAAATGCGGATTGGAACGCAAGGTGCGATATATCGCGGTATGGATACTCAGTCAGATGACCGGAATAACAAATCAAACGTGAGGGAGGATCAGACTTATGCTCAGGTCGGAGATCAGGCAGGTTTTGGGTGTGGACTTACCCATAGAGGGCGGGAATGGAACAAGTCTGGAAGAGGCGATCGTCATCCGTAAGCGCAAGGGGCATGACATTTACTCAGTGGAAAGTGCTGTCCTAAAATACCTGTACGAACGATACTGCCTTGCGCAGGAATTGGTCAAGCAGGAACTGCTGAGCAGGGAGGGCAGGATTTATGACAGGTTCGTATCCTTTTGCCAATATAAAGAAAACAAGCCGGATGAGATAGATCTGGTCAATGTTTACTTTGACATCACCGACTGCTGGAACCGGAAAGCCAAGCCCGGCAAACAGCAGAATTCATAGGAGGTAAACGTGCAACAACTACACGAACTATTCATCAAAACCATTAGATGGGGAGATCGTCAGGCCTTCGGCGGCATGACCGTATTTCCCATCTTCACAAGTCAGGAGAAGGACCTGGCTTATCTGAGCCTTAAACAGGCCATAGCACAGCGGCTGCTGGTGATCACGGAGATTAGCGAGGGAGGCTCGGTGCCCAATCTCAAAGTCCAGAACAACGCCGACCTGCCGGTTCTGCTTTTGGACGGGGAGGAGATCTCCGGTGCCAAGCAGAATCGAATCCTCAACACCAGCATCCTGCTGAAGGAGAAATCGGAGGCGATCATCCCGGTCAGTTGCACGGAGCGGGGAAGATGGTCCTATGACCAAAGGCATTTCAGTGAATCAGGGCATGTGGCGAGCGCGTCCGTCCGATCTTCAAAACTGGGCGATGTCGCTTGCTGCCTGAGGTCTGAAAGGTCTTTCAGATCCGACCAGGGAAAGGTCTGGCAAGAGATAGACAAGATGAGTTCGCGACTGGAAGTGAGATCTGGTTCCGACGCAATGAAAGACATGTACGACGCCAGCCAGGATAAGCTGCAGGATTACCTGGCCCGGTTTCCCCGCCTGGAAAGCCAGACCGGCATGGCTGTCTGTTTTGAGGACAGGGTAGCCGGTCTGGATGTGCTGTCCCGGCCCGAGGTGTGGGCTGACCTGCATGAAAAGCTGATCCGCAGCTATGCAGTGGATTGCCTGGGACGCACTATGAAAGAAAGCACCTGCCAGTTGGAACAGGTCAGGGCTTTCCTGGATAAGTTCTCTGCCTGCACACCCCAATCCTTTCCCTCCATCGGTTACGGCGAGGATCTCCGCTATGAAAGTCCCGAACTGATTGGGGCGGGTCTGGTCTGGCAGGATTCTTTCATTCATCTGGAACTATATGCCAGGTTCGGTCAGGCATCTCAGTATGACACCAGGTATCACAGTCCGCGCCACAGGTTCCATTAATCCTGATAGCTGTAACACTGAACTGCGGCGGTAAGCCCAAGGAATCTGAACAAACTGACAGCTTAAGAACTCAGCCCTGTCCGGCTAACCGTTAACTGGAAGTCATCCCTGCCCGCCGGGGATGACTTCTCTTCTGATCAGTACTGGTGAAACCTTAGCCTGCCTTGTAAAATGCCAGGCGGAAATCCGGAATCTGATAACTTATCAACTGGCGTTTCTTGACAGAAAAACGTCCGTTTTAAAGAGGGAATCCATGGATAAAACAAATGATCAGGATGAAGTTCAGTCGGTCGATGTAAAGAGCTTACTGGATGACTGCATTATAAAACACACCCGGCGTCGGAGCATCGGTTTTTTCCTGACAGGCGACAACCGGCTGGAAGTACGGGTGCCTCTGAAAATGTCCGAAGAGAGTGCCAGGGCCACGGTGGAACGGAACCGGAAATGGCTGCTTCAGAAGGTGGGAGCCATCCTGCAAGCGCGTCTTCCGGTACGGAACTTCCAGGATGGTGATATCCTGTTTTATTTGAGAGAACCCTACAAGTTGAAATTCGTCCACGGCCTCAATGATTACATCGTTTTAACTGATCAGATCTGCATAAATTCCCATCTGCAAAACCAGGCGGAAAAACTGCTCACAGCCTGGTACCGCTATCAGGCAGGCAAGGTCCTGGTCCAGCGCACCCTGATGTGGAATGCCAGGCTCCTACTAAAGCATAGGCCGGTAAAGATCTCCAATGCTTCCTCCCGGTGGGGTTCGTGTTCCAACATGGGAAACATCAACCTGAACTGGAGGCTGGTCATGGCTCCGCTGGAGATCATTGACTACGTGGTCGTGCACGAGTTGCTCCATCTGGAGGAATTGAACCATTCCAAGGCTTTCTGGGCCAGGGTTAAGGAAGTTCTGCCTGACTACCAGCAACGGCGTCAGTGGTTGAAGGAAAACTCGCATCGGTTGAAGCTCTGAGGCCTATCCTTATTATCCTAATTGTAAGCAGTGAAGATGTATTCTTGAGCAGATAATCCCTTAACTGAAGCTTTCCAGCTCAATCCGATGCTTGTGGGTGTGTGATACTTGCTTTGCGCACAGGAACCTGATGAGGACCTGCATAAAGGCATTGTTTCATCAGAGGCACTCAGGAATTTGGGGTGGTTTCAAGAAAAAGATTTGACATAAACATGGCGCAGTTTTTTTTGGCATTTACTTTGGAAAAATGATATTTGAAAAGTGATAGCGTGAACTGACCGGTAGACAAACTACCGGGTAGCCGGAGAAGTGGATCGAGCGAGCGGCCGATGTAGCTCAACGGTAGAGCAATTGATTTGTAATCAATAGGTTGGGGGTTCGATTCCCTTCATCGGCTCCAGAACTTGTGGAGAGGTTCCCGAGCGGCCAAAGGGAACAGACTGTAAATCTGTCGTCAGACGACTTCGGAGGTTCGAATCCTCCCCTCTCCACCACTATTTTGCAGCGGTAGCGGGAGTAGCTCAGTTGGCTAGAGCATCAGCCTTCCAAGCTGAGGGTCGCGGGTTCGAACCCCGTTTCCCGCTCCATTGTTTTGCGGGAGCCGCCGCATGCCCAGGCAGTTGAAACCGGAGAGATAAACTAGAGCTCACATAGCTCAGCCGGTAGAGCACCTCCTTGGTAAGGAGGAGGTCATCGGTTCAAGTCCGATTGTGAGCTCCATGTTTTATTATCAGCATCCCGGCCGGGAGTGACAAGAGGGATTTCCCGTCCGGAGAGAGTTTTTTGATACAATGCCAAACATAGATTTGGTATTCTGAACGGGTAAACTCCTCGTTTACCGCTAACAACAGAGAAAAAAATGGATGGAAACATCCAGGAGGAACAATGGCGAAGGAAAAATTCGTACGCTCGAAGCCGCACGTCAACGTCGGTACCATTGGACACATCGACCACGGCAAGACCACTTTGACTGCTGCGATGACACTGTACCTGAGCAAGAAGGGTGGAGCGCAATTCCGCTCCTTTGACAGTATTGACAATGCCCCTGAAGAAAAAGCCCGTGGTATCACCATTGCCACCGCACATGTGGAATACGAGTCCGACAAACGGCACTACGCCCACGTTGACTGCCCCGGTCATGCTGACTACATCAAAAACATGATCACCGGCGCAGCCCAGATGGACGGTGCCATCCTGGTCGTCAGCGCTGCCGACGGCCCCATGCCCCAAACCCGCGAACACATTCTGCTGGCCCGCCAGGTGGGTGTGCCCGCCATTGTCGTATTTATGAACAAATGCGACCTGGTGGACGATCCCGAACTGCTGGACCTGGTGGAAATGGAAGTGCGCGAACTGCTGGAGAAATATGAGGTCCCCGGCAGCGACCTACCAGTGATCCGCGGCTCCGCCCTCAAGGCGCTGAACGCTGACCCGGAAGGCGAAAAGCAGATCCAGGAATTGATCGATGCCATCGACAGCTATATTCCGCTGCCGGACCGTGCTGTTGACAAACCGTTCCTGATGCCGGTGGAAGACGTTTTCTCGATTCCCGGGCGTGGAACTGTGGCCACCGGCCGGGTCGAACGCGGCGTGATCAAGATCCAGGACAAGGTCGAACGCGTCGGCATCAGAGAGACCGTGGAAACCACCTGCACCGGCGTGGAAATGTTCCGCAAGCTGCTGGACGAAGCTCAGGCCGGTGACAACATCGGCGTGCTGCTGCGCGGCTTTGCCAAGGACGACGTGGAACGCGGCATGGTTTTGGCGAAACCCAAATCCATAACACCTCATACCAAGTTTGTCGGTCAGACATACGTTCTCACCACGGATGAAGGCGGCCGTCACAAACCGTTCTTTTCGGGTTACCGCCCTCAATTCTATTTCCGCACCACCGATGTGACCGGAACCCTCCACCTGCCGGAAGGCGTGGAAATGGTCATGCCCGGCGACAACATCCAAATCAGGGCTGAACTGATCACTCCGATCGCCATGGAGCAGGGTTTGCGCTTCGCCATCAGGGAAGGCGGCCGCACCATCGGCTCAGGCGTGGTGGCCAGCATTATTGAGTAAACCGGGCGTTGCACCCTAAGGAAGCCAATCCATTGGAATGGTAAGGAAGACTGAATGAGAGAGATCATAACCCTGGCTTGTGAAGATTGCAAAAACCGCAACTACACGACCACCCGCAATAAACGTAAGCATCCAAACAGGATGGAGATCAAGAAGTTTTGTCCATTCTGCCGGAAGCATACACTGCATAAGCAGACGCGTTAAAAAAGTGGCATAGGATAGTAGCTCAATTGGTAGAGCACCGGTCTCCAAAACCGGGGGTTGCGGGTTCGATTCCTGCCTGTCCTGCCATTTTTTTAGCGGCCTGCCAACACAATGGTATAGATAATGAAGATGTTTGACGGAATCATCCGGTTCTTTAAAGAAGTGCGCGCAGAGATGAAATCGGTTACCTGGCCGACCAGGGACGACCTTAGGGAAGGCACCGTTGTCGTGATAGTGATGTCCGCCATCGTAGCCATTTTCCTGTCGCTGGTTGACCTCGGATTTACCCAGGCCATCAACGCCATTTTTTGAGTGAAACAGGTCAGCAGTTATGAAATGGTATGTTGTTCACACCTACGCCTCATATGAGAACAAGGTCAAGACTGCTATAGAAAAAGGCTTTACAGGGACGGAACTGGGCAAGCAGATAGGCCAGATCCTTGTGCCGGTGCAGAAGACCTTTCAGATCCGCGACGGCAAAAAGGTGGAACGGGAGAAGAAACTCTTTACCAGTTATATCATCCTGGAAGCAGACCTGAGCCCCGCCCTGATCTCGGCCATCCGTAACATAGCGGGAGTGACCAATTTCCTGGGCCACGGCAAGGATCCCATCCCGCTGAGCGAGGAAGAAGTGAAGCGGTTGCTTGGAATTGCGGACAGAGACAAGACCTCCAAGGCTTATGAATTTTTGCCGGGAGATATGGTAAAGGTGATCTCCGGACCTTTCACTGATTTCGAGGGAGTGATCGTCAAAACCAGCGATGACGGGGCCAAACTGGTCATCAACGTCACCGTTTTCGGCAGGATCACACCGGTCGAACTCAATGCTGACCAGGTTGAGATGACAAAACGTTAACCGGTATCGCGCTTAGCGATCCCGGTCCAATTAAATTGAGGTGAGACAATGGCAAAGCCAAAAGATGCGGCAGCCATCATAAAACTACAGCTACCAGCCGGCAAGGCGACTCCCGCCCCGCCGGTCGGCCCGGCCTTAGGCCAGGCCGGAGTCAATATCCCGGAGTTCTGCCGTCAGTTCAATGAAAAGACACAGGACGCCCCCGGCATGGTTTTTCCCGTAGTGATATATGTTGCCAAGAATAAATCCTTCACCTTTGAGATCAAGACCCCTCCCGCTTCCATTCTGATCAAAAAAGAAGCCGGACTGGCCAAGGGGAGCGGAGTTCCCAACAAAACGAAGGTGGGTCACATCACAAAGGATCAGTTGCGTCGAATCGCTGAGATGAAGATGCAGGACATGAATTGTCATTCCCTTGAATCCGCGATGAGTATGATCGCCGGCACTGCGAGAAGCATGGGTGTTACTGTTGAAGAATGAACTTCTTTTGCAGGAGAACGTATTCATTAAGGAGAGTAGATGAAACATAGCAAAAGGTACAAACAGGCCTACGTGATGTTCGACCGCCAGAAAAGGTATGACCTCGATGAGGCCATCCGAACGCTGAAGTCATTTCCGGCTCCCAAGTTTGACGAGTCGGTCGAGATGCACTTCAATCTGGGTGTCGATCCGCGCAAGGCCGAACAGCAGATCCGCAACTCGATCGTATTACCCTTTGGAACCGGGAAAACGGTGCGGGTGCTGGTTTTTGCTGAAGGAGAAAAAGCGGAGGAAGCAAAAGCTGCTGGTGCTGATCATGTCGGTCTGGACGAGCTTGTGGAAAAAATCATGGGCGGATGGTTTGACTTTGATATGGTTATAACCACTCCCAACCTGATGGGAAAGATCGGCAAGCTGGGCCGGGTTCTGGGGCCGCGCGGGCTTATGCCCAACCCCAAAGACGGAACGGTCACCATGGATTTATCCAGGGCAGTTAAAGATGCCAAGGGCGGCAAAGTTTCTTATCGCATTGACAAATTCGCCAATCTCCATATCCCCACTGGCAAGCGAAGTTTTTCCGACGAGTATCTCAAGGAAAACATCAAATCCATTTTAACGGCAGTTCTGCGGGACCGTCCGGCCACCCTTAAAGGCGTGTATATTAAAAGCATTACCCTGTGCACGACCATGGGACCCGGAGTCAAGCTTCAGATTGCCAACGCCATGATGGAAGCCAAGGGTTAAAGGAGGCGGAAATGGTGCAGGCATTTAAGTTAGATATCGTTAGGAATCTTAAGGAGCGGCTCCAGGACGCCAAGGCGATCGTGCTTGTGGATTATAAGGGAATCAACATCGAGGAAGTCAACCAGTTGCGGACTCGCTTCCGCAATGAGAAGGTGGATTACTTGGTTCAGAAAAACACGCTGGTCAAGATAGCTTTGCATGATCTTGGCATTACCGGCCTGGATGAATACCTGGTCGGCCCGACTGCACTTGCCGTAAGTAAAAATGACGAGGTTGCCGCGGCGCGGGTGGTGGTGAAATTTCTTAAAGAAGTGATGGAAGAAAAGGAATTTCCCAAATTCAAGGCTGGTTTCGTCGCCGGGAACGTGTTGGATGCCGGTCAGATGTCAGCGTTGGCAAAACTGCCCTCCCGCGACGAACTGCTGGCCAAGGTCTTAGGAAGCGCGCAAGCTCCCATAAGCAGACTGCTGGGAGTCACCCAGGGCATTATCC
Organism: Cloacimonadaceae bacterium (SeqCode); assembly: GCA_034678545.1. Lineage (GTDB taxonomy): Bacteria > Cloacimonadota > Cloacimonadia > Cloacimonadales > Cloacimonadaceae > UBA5614. The sequence continues at coordinate 70,757 of JAXDBS010000095.1, forward strand.
GCAAATTCGTCTATGCGGTGGATGCTGTAGCCAAAAACAAACAATAAAATATTCTCAATGATGGAGGAACAATGTCCGATAAAAAACAGCAAGTAATCGACCTGATCAAGGATATGACCGTCCTGGAACTGGCCGAATTAGTCAAAGACATGGAAGAAATATTCGGGGTTTCGGCTGCAGCGCCAGTCGCAGCCGCAGCAGCCGCACCTGCGGCTGGAGCAGCCTCTGCCGCAGAGGAAAAGAGTGAGTTTGACGTAATTCTGCAAAGTGCAGGAGACAAGAAAATTAACGTGATCAAAGTTGTTCGCGAGATCACCAAGCTTGGCCTGAAAGAAGCCAAGGACCTGGTGGACGGAGCGCCCAAGGTAGTTGTGGAAAAAGTCAGCAAAGAAGAGGCCGATTCAGTCAAAAAGAAACTGGAAGAAGTCGGCGCCAGTATTGAAGTCAAATAAACTCATCATCAGCTTGCAAGGGAATGGGAACATAAATCCCACTTCCCTTGTATTTTCTATGATTTGCAACTTGCCAATACCCACAGATTACAAAGGAGTGCGCTTTTGAGAACTATCAAAAGTTATTCCCGCATTAACAAACGGTTTCAGGAACTCGGTATTCCGCGGGTGGAGATCCCGGATCTGCTGGCCATGCAGGTCGAGTCCTTTAATGATTTTCTACAGAAGGATATCCATCCCCAGTTCCGCCAGAAAAAGGGACTGCAGGCAGTCTTTGAAAGCATTTTCCCGTTGGAGGACCCAAAGGGCAATTTCCTTCTGGAATTCATCGAATACAATGTCCTGAAGGAAAAATACTCGATCACGGAGTGCATCGAGCGCAACTTGTCGTATCAGGCACCCTTGAAAGCCAAGATGCGGCTCACGATCTATGAGAACCGCGAGAATGAGCGGGTGGTCAAGGATGTCATCGAACAGGACGTTTTTCTGGGCGAGATCCCTTTGATCACAGAGCAGGGAACCTTTATTGTCAACGGCGCTGAAAGGGTTGTGATCTCGCAGCTCCAGCGTTCACCCGGGGTTTATTTCTCGGAAGAGAAGCATCCCAGTGGCAAGACTCTTTATTCAGCCAAAATAATCCCCTATAACGGCTCCTGGCTGGAATTCGATATCGATTTGCACGATGTGATGTATGTGCATATCGACAAACGGCGTAAGCTCCCGGTAACAGTGCTACTGCGCGCCATCGGTATCTCGGAGAACGGTGATTTGCGCGACAAGTTCTATCAGAAAGAGAAACTGGCGCCCAAAGCTGCCAAGGGCAGGCATCTCTACTCGGATATTCCCTCCGATGATCCCGCCAAACCCCTGGCCCTGGCCAACGATCTGGTCAATGACGCATTGATTAAAGTCTTGACCGAAGCTAAAATCAACACCATAGAAGCCATAGACTATAATTATGAAATCGCCCGCAAGGTGCTGGAAAATACAATTGCTAAGGATCCCACAAATAATCAGGCGGAAGCCCTGGAAAAGATCTATTCCATCATCAGGCCGGGGGAGGAAGCGACTCCGGAGACGGCAAAACAGATGATCGACCGGATGTTTTTTAACGAGAAACGCTACAATCTGGGCGATGTGGGCCGTTATAAAATCAATAAGCGTTTGGATTTAAAAGTATCTCTCGACACCCTGACCCTGACCGTTGCTGACTTTGTTCAGATCTTCAAGACCATGATCAATATCTACAGGGACGAGGATTCCATAGACGATATCGATAACCTGGCCAACCGGCGAGTGCGCACCGTGGGCGAACTGCTTCAGGAGCAATATGCTTCTGGGCTTTCGATGATGTCACGCATCGTGTTGGAACGCATGAGCATTGCCAATACGGACGATGTTAACGTTCACGATCTGGTCAACAGCAACGCCCTGATTTCAGTCGTGCAGTCCTTTTTCCTGACAGGCCAATTGTCCCAGTTCATGGAACAGACCAATCCGCTTGCGGGGCTGCGGCATAAAAGAGCGCTTTCAGCCCTCGGCCCAGGCGGCCTCACCCGTGACCGGGCCGGATTCGAAGTGCGCGACGTGCATCATTCCCACTACGGCAGAGTCTGTCCCATTGAAACTCCTGAAGGACCCAATATCGGCCTGATCGTATCACCGGCTATTTATTCCCGCATCAATCGGTTCGGGTTCATTGAAACTCCTTACATCAGGGTCAAGAACGGCGTTGTAACGGACCAGTATGAATGGATGGATGCTGCGGAAGAGGAAAAATATACCATCGCGCAACCCAATGTTGTCCTTGATAAAAAGAGGCGCATTACGGATGAAGTGATCTTTGCCCGCCAGAAGGGCGAGTTCATTCAGGTGAAACCCACTGAAGTGCAGTTTATCGATGTATCTCCTCAGCAGATGGTTTCAGTATCGGCCGCTATGATTCCCTTTCTTGAGCATGACGATGCTAACCGCGCTCTGATGGGCTCCAACATGCAGCGCCAGGCTGTGCCCTTGATCAATCCAGTGGCCCCTGTCGTCGGAACAGGCATGGAAATGATCGCTTCCTACGATACTTCCAGCGTAACTTTAGCTCCGTATGACTGCGAAATAACCAATGTCAATTCCGAATTCATTGAGGTCAAACCTCTGGATGAGAAGGACGAAGCCTTTTACCTAAGCCAGGGAAACAGGATCTATCTGAAGAAGTTCCTGCGGACAAACCAGGACACCTGCATCAATCAGCGCGCCACTGTCAGAAAGGGTGACATTGTGAAAAAGGGGCAGCCTATCACGGATGGCCCCTGTGTGGAAGACAACCGCCTGGCTCTGGGCACGAATATGCTGGTCGCTTTCATGCCTTGGTACGGATACAATTATGAGGACGCCATCATCCTGAGCGAAAAGGTGGCCAGAGAGGATACGCTGACCTCTATTTACATCGAGGAGTTGGAAGTGATGGTCCGAAACGTGAAAAACGGCAAGGAAGAACTTGCCTACGATATTCCCAACGTTCCGGCCCATGCCTTGCGAAACCTCGATAAAACCGGTATCATCAGAGTCGGTTCAGTGATCCAGGCCGGTGACATCATCGTGGGGAAGGTCACTCCTAAATCTATAGAGATAGATCCCTCTCCCGAGGAAAACCTGATGCGCGCCCTGTTTGGAGACAGGGCGGGAGACTTCACGAACAGCTCACTCAAGGCCAAACCCGGGATGGAAGGTGTCGTGATCGATGTTAAGGTCTTTTCTCGCCTGGAAGAAACCGGGGATGTGGAAGAAAAGAACGTCAAGCTGATCGATACCCTGAAACAGGAGCTGAACGAACGTCGCATTAAGATTGAAAACTTCAAGGAAGAGAAACTCTCCGCCTGCCTGGTGGGAGAAGTTGCCAAATCCCTGACAGATGAGAAAACTGGTATGTATTTCATTCCCGCCGGTAAAAAGATTAAAAAAGATGACCTCAAGCGGATCAACTTCAAGAAGCTGAACCTCGAAGTGGAAATGGTCGAGGACCGGGAAAAGAACATGCAGATCTACCAGGACGTGATCATGAAAGTCAAATCCGCCCTGGAAGAAAGTGAAAACATCTACCGAAAGGCACGCGAACGCCTGAAACATGGCGATGAGCTTGCTTACGGAGTCCGCAAGATGGTCAAAGTCTATGTTGCTAAAAAGCGTAAGATTGAAGTGGGCGACAAGATGGCGGGTCGGCATGGCAACAAGGGCGTGATTTCCATTATCGCGCCCATCGAGGATATGCCTTTCATGGAAGACGGAACGCCGATCGACATTGTCCTCAATCCTTTGGGCGTGCCCTCCCGTATGAATATCGGGCAGATAATGGAAACGCATTTGGGCATGGCAGCTAAAATGCTGGGCTTTGATGTAGAAACCCCGATCTTTGATGGAGCCGCAATCGAGAACATAGAGGAAGAGCTTATCAAGGCTGGCTTGCCCCGCGACGGCAAGCAAATCCTGTATGACGGGAAGACCGGCGACAGGTTCAGGGAAAGGGTAACGGTTGGTATCATTTATATGATGAAACTGAATCACCTTGTGGCTGACAAGATGCACGCCCGTTCCACAGGACCCTATTCACTGATCACGCAGCAGCCACTGGGCGGCAAAGCCCAGCATGGCGGGCAGCGTCTGGGTGAAATGGAAGTCTGGGCGCTGGAAGCCTACGGCGCCGCTCACCTGCTGGAGGAAATGCTGACCATCAAATCGGATGACGTGGACGGGCGCAACAGCGCTTTCAAGGCCATCACACGTGGAGATAACCCGCCTCCTCCGGGAGTGCCGGAAAGCTTTAACGTCCTGGTTAGCGAATTAAAATCGCTGGGCTTTGACATCGAGTTTCTTCAGGAAGACGAACTGGAGTAGGGGGAAGGCAATGAAAGACAACCATCGTGATCACCGCAACCTGTCCTACGATCTGGTCAGGATCAAGCTGGCGTCTCCGGAAGTCATCCGTGACGAATGGAGTTACGGCGAGGTTACAAAGCCTGACACACTGAATTACCGGACGCTCAAACCGGAAAAGGACGGCCTGTTTTGCGAACGCATCTTCGGCCCGGAACGGGATTATGAATGCGCCTGCGGCAAATACAAAAAGAAACGTTTCCAAAACACTGTCTGCGACCGCTGCGGAGTCCTGGTCACTTCTTCCAGGATCAGGCGCACCCGCATGGGACATATTGATCTGGCCGTACCAGTGGCGCATATCTGGTTCGTGAAAAGCGCTCCCAGCAAGATCGGAGTCCTGTTGGACATGACGGTCAAGGACCTGGAACGCGTACTATATTACGAATCATATATTGTAATTGATCCGGGCGACAGTCCCTACGAGCGCTTGGAACTGATAGATGTTGACGAATTTTACGAAGTGAAGGATAAACTGGACGGCAACTTCCTGGCCATGATCGGCGCTGAGGCGGTTAAGGAACTGCTAAGCCGCATTGACCTCGAAGGTGAACAGCAGAATCTGAAAGCGCTTCTCAAGATGGAGGTTTCCGCACTCCGAAAACAAAAGATCATTAACAAGCTGAAAATAGTGGATGCCTTCCTGCAATCCGGAAACCTGCCTCAACACATGGTTATGGACGTGCTGCCTGTTCTGCCGCCTACCCTGCGGCCTTTGGTCCCGCTGGAAGGAGGCAGGTTCGCGACGGCAGATTTCAACGACCTCTACCGCAGGGTCATCACACGCAACAACCGCCTGAGGCAGTTGCTGGAGATACATGCGCCCGAAGTGATCCTGCGCAACGAAAAACGGATGCTGCAGGAGGCGGTGGACGCTCTGATCGACAATTCGCGCAAGGCTCGTCCGGTCAGAGGCCGGGGCAACAGGCCCCTCAAATCCCTGACCGACCAGCTCAAAGGAAAACAGGGCCGCTTCCGCCAAAACCTCTTGGGTAAGCGGGTTGACTACTCCGGCCGTTCAGTGATCACTGTCGGTCCCGAACTTAAACTGTGGCAGTGCGGCCTGCCCAAGGAAATGGCAGTTGAACTCTTCAAACCTTATCTGATCGAGCGTCTGCAGAAGATGGGCGAGGTGGACAAGGTCAAGAATGCCAAGAAACTGATTGAAAAGAAGCAGCCGGAGATCTGGAGCATTCTGGAAGACGTTATCAAAAATTATCCTGTTCTTCTGAATCGTGCTCCCACCCTGCACCGCCTTGGTATCCAAGCCTTTATGCCGGTTCTGACGGAAAACAAGGCAATCCAATTGCACCCCATGGTTTGCGTACCCTTTAATGCAGACTTCGATGGAGACCAGATGGGTGTTTATGTTCCGCTTTCGCAGGAGGCGCAGATTGAAGCCCGCATTCTTATGTTATCCACCCGCAATCTGCTCCTGCCCTCCAATGGCAGGCTGTCCATGGCGGCCAACCAGGATATCGTGCTGGGATGCTATTATCTGACTATGGAGGAGGAACCTCCACCCAAGGACGTCAAACAGCTGCGCCATTTCTACGGAATGGACGAAGTTGTCATGGCCTACGAGCAGCAGGAACTGCTTTACAGCGCCAAAAGTGACGCGGCCGACGAACGCAGCCTTGATTTGCATTCCTGGATCAGGCTCAAACTCGGAAGTGAATATATTGTCACGACTGTGGGCCGGGTTATCTTCAACCAGGTTCTGCCAGCCAAGATCGGATTCCAGAATATCACCTATGACAAGGGCAAGCTCAATGACCTCGCCATGCTCTGCTACGAAGCTGTCGGGCAGTGGGAAACCGCCGATATTCTGGACAACGTCAAGGAAACCGGATTCCGCTATGCCACGAGAGCGGGTGTAACTTTCAGCTTTGGTGACATCATTGTGCCCGTCAAGAAGCAGCAGATCCTGGATGGGGCCGAAAGAGAGGTCCAGAAGATATTCGACCTCCAGATGAAAGGCGGAATCACTGAAAACGAGCGCTTTTCCCGCGTCGTTGACCAATGGAAAAAAACCTCCGTCCGGGTTACCGACGAGATGATGGAAGACCTTTCCAAGGACAGGAAGGGGCTCAACTCCATTTATATGATGTACAAATCCGGCGCCCGCGGCAGCAAGGACCAGATCAAGCAGCTGGGCGGCATGCGGGGCCTGATGGACAAGCCTACCAAAACCACTGCCAGCGCCGGCGGGGATGTGATCGAGACCCCTATCAAGTCCAATTTCAAAGAAGGCCTCACTGTTTTGGAATACTTCATCTCCACGCACGGAGCGAGAAAGGGTCTTGCCGACACAGCGCTGAAAACTGCCGATGCAGGCTACCTGACCCGCAGACTGGTGGACGTTGCCCAGAATGCCATCATTAGCATTGAGGACTGCGGCACTTCCCGCGGCGTGGAAATGACCTGCCTCAAGGAAGGCAATGAGATCGTCCAGACCTTGGCTGAAAGGATCCAGGGCCGAACCGCAGCCGAGGATGTGATCGATCCCGTCACGGGCAAGACCATCGTCCAGACCGGCGAAGAGATCACGAACAAAATGGCGCGCACCATCCAGAACCACGGCATCATTTCAGTAAAGGTTCGTTCGGTCCTGACCTGCGAGGCGGACCGCGGAATTTGCGCCGCCTGCTACGGCAGGAACCTGGCCACTCAGAAGCCTGTGATCATAGGCGATCCGGTCGGTATTATTGCCGCGCAAAGCATCGGTGAGCCTGGCACGCAACTCACGCTGAGGACCTTCCATATCGGCGGAGCAGCCAGCACGGCTACGGAACTGGCCGAAGTGGCCTCCAGCTATGACGGGATTATCAGGTTTGAACGCATGAACTTTGTCACCAACCGTGAAAACCAGTTGATCTCGGTCAGCCATCTGGGCAAGATCATCATCGTAGATGAAAAAGACAAAAACAAGGTCCTGGAGGAATACAAGGTCGAATACGCTGCCACCATCCACGTCAGGGACGGCCAGAAAGTGGCCAGGGACACCGTTCTGCTGAGCTGGGACCAGTACAACAACCCGCTCATCTCGACCGCCAAGGGTGTCCTGCATTATGACAATTTCCTCAAGGACCTTACCTTCAAGGAAGAATACAACGACATCACCTACACGCGGGACATCACGATCATTGAATCCAAGGAACGCAAGGTCCAGCCCCAGTTCAAGATCATCGGTGACGACGGGCGCGCTACCCAGGTTCCACTGCAGACAGGGCTGATCGTCCGGGTTGAGGACGGCAGCTACGTTTACCCCGGCGACATTCTGGGTCAAACCTCGAGGACCACTATCAAGCAGCGCGATATCACGGGCGGCCTGCCCCGCGTGCAGGATCTGTTTGAGGCCCGCGTGCCCAAGGACAAGGCCAAGATCTCTGAAATTGACGGGCTGGTCACCATCGGCGGCCTGAAAAAGACCGGCCGCGATATCTTTGTCACGCCCACCAACGGCCTTTTTGCACCTGCCGAAGGTAAAGTCCTGGTTGAGAACAGGGATGACCGGATCGTGATCGTCGTATTGCCCGAACAGACTGTCTATGTTGACAAGGACGGCAAAGTAACCATAACCGAGGAAAGGAAAAAACAGATCGTCACTGTCACCAAAAAGAATGCCAAACCGGTCGCGTATGAAATCCCCAGGAAAATGGAAATTATCGTCCATGACGGTGATTCCGTCAAGGCTGGCACACCGCTTTGCGGATTGGTTTACGATGTTCCCTCCGATCAGGAAAGCATCGTGGCCACCGGCGATCCCATCAGAGAGGGGCAACCTCTGGCCGGGCGCAAATATGCCATCCCTTCCGGCAAGCGCATCATAGTTCATCAGGGTGACTGGGTGGAAAGCGGCGACGCCTTGTCTGACGGTCCGTTCGACCCGCACGATATGCTTGTAAAGGGTATCATTGAAGCCCAGATGCTGATCCTCAACGAAGTTCAGGAGATCTACCGAAAGCAGGGCGTGAAGATCGACGACAAGCACATCAGTGTCATCATCCGCCAGATGTTCAAGAAAGTGCGCATTATAGATCCCGGCCAGACCAGCTTCCTGGAAGGCGACATCGTTGACAAGGTGGCTGTGGAAAAGGAAAACCGCCTGGCTCAGGACAACGACCTGGAGCCCGCGCAGTTCGAACAGCTGCTGCTGGGCATCACCAAAACTTCCCTGTTAACTGACAGCTGGCTCTCAGCCGCGTCATTTCAGGAGACCACCAAGGTGTTGACCAAGGCTTCCATCGAGGGCCGGGTCGATCATCTGGAAGGCCTCAAGGAAAGCATCATCATGGGTCACCGCATCCCTGTGGGCACCGGTTCCCGCATCTATACCCAACGGGTCAAGCAGGCTTTGGCGGAAGGCAAGACGGTGGCCGAGATCGTTGAAGAGATAGCGCATCCGGCGGAAAGTGAAACCGCTGAAAGCATATATGACTTCTAAATAAGATAAACACACTAAAAAGTGGAGGAAAGAAACAAGTGCCAACCATTAATCAGCTAATCCGCAAAGGCAGAACTGAGGTTATCACCAAAAAGAAAACCAGGGCGCTGATGGGATGTCCGCAAAGGCGCGGAGTATGCACTCGTGTTTACACGACGACGCCCAAGAAACCCAATTCAGCCTTGCGCAAGGTTGCCCGTGTCCGGCTCGTGAACGGATTTGAAGTCACGGCATACATTCCTGGCGAAGGGCACAACCTGCAGGAACACTCCATTGTGATGGTGCGCGGAGGCCGTGTCAAGGACCTGCCCGGCGTGCGTTACCATATCATTCGCGGCGCCCTTGACACCGCCGGCGTGGATAAACGGGTGAATTCCCGCTCCAAGTACGGCACCAAGCGTCCCAAGGCTGCCAAGAAGTAGGGGGAGGGGAGCATGCCGAGAAAGAGAAGAGCTGTCCTCAGGGAAGTGCTGCCGGATCCTAAATACAACGATCTGGTCGTGACCAAGTTCATGAACTGCGTCATGAAACGCGGCAAGAAATCCGTGGCGGAAAGAATCGTCTACGGTGCGTTTGATATCATTGCCGACAAAACCAAACAGGATCCCCTGGAGGTTTTCAAGAACGCGCTGGAAAACGTCCGGCCCCTCGTCAAGGTGATGTCCCGACGCGTCGGCGGTTCCAACTACCAGATCCCCACCGAGGTGACTGAAAAGAACGGCCGCGCCATCGCTTTCCGCTGGATCATCAGCTATGCCCGCGCCCGCTCTGAAAAGACCATGCGCGACAAGCTGGCCGGTGAGCTTCTGGCCGCCTACAAGAAAGAAGGCAACAGCATCAAGAAACGCGAGGACACCCACAAGATGGCCGAGGCCAACAAAGCCTTCGCCCATCTGCGCTGGTAGCCTCTGAACAAACGCCAGTCTACGCCAGAAAACCTTATCCTGCGCAGGCTGGAAGCCGGTTTATAAACTAATCAAGCCCGTCTCACGACGGGCTTTTTTTGTGTTTCCAAAGATTCGATCCAAACCTTTTTTTCCTGCTTCCTCCCTGCTTGCACTACGGGCCCAATACGGACCCAATACGGACTTTGTCCGTATTGGGTCCGTAATGCTATTAAGGGCGAAGCAGGGATTTCAGCCGGAGAGCAGCAGGGAAGGCATGTTTGAATCTACCGGACTTTCTAATCCGGCCCGGGAACGGTTCTAACAGATATTCATTGACAGATATGTAAATATTTGTATAAATGCCATGGTAGCATTTACGTAGGATGAAAAGGAGATATCATGGACAACAAATTCACCGATTTTCTGGCGCCCTATCTGGCTTTCATCGACAAGGGGGAGATCTTCAGAAAGCCTTTCGGCTGGATGTATGTGATCATCGCCTTTCTTAATCTTCTCTTGCCGTTGTATATCCTGATCAAGGCCATCGACATCGGCATCTTTGAAGCTCCGGCCGCTATCGTGTTCGCGATGATCCTGTTCTGGATCGTGCTTGCCGCAGCAGGCTGGTTCAGTTTTCAGATCTGGTGGAACCGGGCCAGGCAGGTGGTCAATGCGGACGATCAGGATGACAAGTTCGTGGCCATTCCCGTAGTTTCCCATTTTATTCAAACGGTGGGAGAGTGGTTTGGGACCTGGTTTGGCTTTGTAGGTTTGTTTATCACGCTGATCTCAATGATCCTGCTCAAGGGAGGCAGTTTTGTATACTCCCTGGGATTGCCCCTGCCTTCTTACGGGTGGCTGGGGATTGTCCTGTTTCCCATTATCGGTTTGCTGATCATCCTGTTCACGCGCTTCATATCGGAATCTTGGAATGCGATAGCGGCCATCGCCAACAATACTGCCCACCACAAGCCGTCCGAGCCGGAAAAGAATCCTGCTCAGGAACCGGTTACACTGGAGGAGTGATTCTTAATCCGAGAAGAATGTTTGCTTCAAGCTTTTTGGCATAGACTCTGACACCCTTGATGCGGGCGTCTGGAATAGCTTCCTGGAAAGCGGATGTTTTCCATTGACGAACCGGCAGGTTCCAAAAAATGGCACAAGTTGATTTTGCTTAATTGCATAAAAGAGATCAGAGGAGAATAGAATGGCAAAGAATCACCGCGGCAAAGGCATCCGGAATCTGCCCAATCACGGCAGGGGTGAATGCCCCGGCTGCCACCGGACCGGCGTCAAGATCACGCACGAGATCAAGGCCGGAGAAAAGACCGTTAAGGTCTGCAAGATCTGCAGCAAGGCAGATCCTGCCAAATTAGCGCTGTAAGCGATTAGTTACAGAATCAAAACTCCGGGCCGGGGGCTGATACCGGGCCCGGAGTCCTCATTAAAAGCAACTCTGAGGATATGTTGCCCCCCCTGCACCCAATCCGGCAGTTTGGCCAGCACTTTTTAACAGATACCGGGACAGCCGACCAGATCATTGAAGCATCCGAAATCCAGGCCGGAGAACCGGTGTGGGAGATCGGCCCCGGCAAAGGCATCCTGACCGGTAGAATCCTGAAATTCACCAATGATCTGACGGCCTTTGAGATAGACACCCGTCTCAGCAACTTTCTGCAACAGCAGTTCGGGCGCGCGGTGCAAATTCTCAACCGGGATGTTCTGGCCTGCGACTGGGAAGCCATGCTGGCAGCCAAGGAGGCTGCTTCCGGCCGAAAAGTCAAGCTGGTTTCCAACCTGCCTTACCAGATCACTTCGCCTGTCCTGTACGCTTTGGAAGAAAACGCGCGGTGGTTCAGCCGAGCAGTGCTCATGCTGCAGAAGGAGGTGGCGGAACGGCTGGCGGCCAGAGCGGGCTGCAAGGCCTACGGGGTGCTGACTCTGAGGATCAGGTATTACTTTGATCTGAAACTCCTGTTCAACGTACCACCAGAGTCCTTTGACCCGATCCCGAAGGTAAGTTCATCCGTTGTCGTGCTGACGCCACGGTCAGATCCTCCCGCGCTTAAATCCCTTGACACATACAGAATGATCATTAAAAAAGCTTTTATCCACAGACGCAAGACCTTAAAGAATAATCTGCGCTGCCTGTACTCCGAAAAACAGCTTGAGAGGCTGGAACGGGAAAGCGGAATAGATTTCCGGCGCAGGGGAGAAACGATTGAAGAAGGCGAGTTTGCTCATCTGGCTGATTGCGCTTATGAGCTGCCCGGTCCTCAGCCAGACCGGAGTTAATGGTTTCCGCCTCTATTATTTCAGCAGCGCCAACCAGCGCCGGTTGGAACAGAGCACCGATTACCAGATCATTCCGCTGTCCGGGTGGCAGGCCATATTCGGCAGCAGAAACCAGGAAGACTACCGCATAGACTTTGACCAGAACAGCCGCAACATCCTGTTCAACCTGTCCCTGCTGCAGACCGGCCTCCGCCGGGAGCATGAGATTCTGTCCGGATATGAATACCTGTATGACTACAGCGATCTGGAAAGCGAACTAAATCCCTACAGCAACAAAACCGGCTTTTTGGGCTACGGTTACCGTTATTCCATCCTGGACAGCCTGAAGCTGCGCGGCCTGGTCAAAGGCTATTACAGGCAGGAACAGGACCGCTATCTGCCAGGTCACGACCTGGTCAGCAAGGGCATGCTGGGCTGGTTGGGAATGACATATTCATCCTGGCAGCCGGACAGGGCGATCCAGGTTTCCGGCAGTTTTGAACACAAGGATTTGAAATGGGAACGCTACAGACAGATCAACGCCAGTCTGTCAGCTGACTTTGCCTTGGCTGGTAATGCGGTAAATACGCTGGTCAGCTTGGCAGACCGCGCGGAGGACCTCTATGTGCTGACCGCTCCGGAAGACGAATTCCTGACCAGCCGCTATTCCAGGTATGACCGGCAACTTAGGAGAAACCTGACAGCCGGACTTAACGTGGTGCTGCCATTGTCAGGCCAACTGGACATGCTGGTCTCCGAGCATTACGCATTAAGCCGCTATCGGCACGATGTAAACCGGAACAGGAACACGGGGGATTACAATAATCAGGCGCAGATCGATTTTAACTACCGCCTGACGGAAGGAATCACAGCCCGGGCCAATGTCTCGCATAAGTACTATCTTAAGGACCTTTCCCACATAAGCAACACCCGCATCATCGATCAGCGCAACCTGGAATGCGGGTTTGCCTGGGAGTTTCTGCCTTCAGACTCACTGCTGTTCGATTACTTAGTTGCCCTGCAGCGTACGGTCTATCCTGATTCTTACCACAGGCTCGACAATGATTACCTGACCCATGTTTACAACCTTGGCTGCATCGTTTTCTGGAAAGACAGGGTCAGGCTGGCCAACAGGTTCATCTTCATGAACAGGGATGAGGTCTATCTGGATTCCTGGCTGTCGGCCAACAACAACAAAGTCACAGGATACCAATGGCAGCCGCAGTGTGATGTCCTGATCGGCGACCGTCTGCTGCTGCAGCAGAGATACGGGCTGCGGGCAGATTATGATGATTACGAATACAGCGGCGAGGAAGATTTCGGGATCAATGATACCTTTTACCGTAAAGCTGAAGCTGGTTTTAACCTGATCTGGGATACCACCCCGCTGGCGGCTAAACTCACGCTCCCTGTTTGGAACCGGCTGCCCTACAGGAACAGGTGCTTGGAAGCCTGGCACTTTGACCTGGGCTACGCCTGGGAGCGCAATGAAACCAGCGAAAAGAAAGGTGAGATCTATTGGATCAACGGCAGCTATGACAGGCAGACAATCAGCCTTTTGCTGCAAAAGCAGCATGGGATTCTGATCCTTCAGGCACTGCCTAAATACAGCTGGGGAAACTGGAAAGAATACAATCTGATACTTTCTTCAGCCCTGCAACTTAATCAGAATTCAATGCTGGAGTTAGTCCTGAATCCTGTTGGGCCGGACGCGGGAGATCTTGACTGGAGGCTGTCCTGCTCGCTTAATATGCTGTTCTAACTAATCAGAGCAGCCCCAAGAGCTTGATCAGAATGATCAGAAGCAGGATAAGGTTAGCGCCCAAACTTACAAAGAGTATCTGCTGAAGGCGGTTGATCAGGTTGCGGTTGGCCTGGATCTTTTTCTCCAGGCGGAGCAGCATATTCTCTATCGTTCCCAGCTTCTCGGTAGTTTTATCCAGTTTCTTGATGTTGTTGTTGTGGGCATAGTCCCGCTTCCAGTGCTGCATCAATTCGAAGGCAATGGTAATGAAGGAAGGCAGGAAGCTCTTGAATCCTGCTTTAGCCATATCACTCTCCCTTGAATCTGTAACCGATGTTCAGGTAATGGGTGGCATCCAGGACTGCATGCTGTGTAAAGGAATAATCCAGGATGATCCCGATCAGCCGGAAGCTGGCTCCGGCAGACCAGGTGGCGGGATTCTGATGCACGCCGGCCCTCAGCCAGAGCGGATCGAACAGCCTGAACTCCACTCCGCCCATGAATTCGGTATCCTGGGCAAAATCCTTTTTCATCTCGACACTGGTCACAACCTGGTCATAAGGCGTGTAGGCAATTCCCATGGAAAACTGGCGGGGCAGGCTGTGCTGGTTGTTTTCGCCCATCTTGGGCTGATTCAGATTGGTAACCGCGAAACCGAATCTGGTCCTCTGATGCAGAGTGGCAATAGCTCCAAGGTTCACGCCAAAAGCCGTGTCCTTGTCATATCCATCCATGGCAAGCTCATACAGGTTGGCAGACCAGCCCACATGGATGGAGGAATGTATGTCTTCCATCAGCTTGAACCCATGGGCCAGGACGTATTGGTTCTCTGCCATCAGGACCTCATCCTCAAAATCCACATCAAAGGACTTGATCCCGAGAGCGGCGGTTCCCCAGTTAGCGGGTAAAGGGTAAGCCAGGCTTCCTGTCTTGAGTTCGGAAAATTGCTGCCCGAAAAGCTGAGCCATGCCGACGGAAGCGCTCATGGGCACAGTGTATAAACCGGCAGGATTAAAAAACACGCCGTTGGGGTCATCGGATAAAGCCACAAAGGCGTTGCCCATGGCGCGGGCCCGGGCTGACGGCTGGTAATCATTGAAGACAGCCAGTAACAGATATACATTGGTCACAAGGATCAGCGCGATTATTATCTTTTTCATCATTCCCTCTATTCTGAACACTTTAAGCTATTTGAGTTCTGCCGCTATGATGATCGGTTGAACTGCTGTATCGGATTTTCCGCTGGCCCGGTCAATGACTTCCAAATGGCAGTAATACAACCCGATAGGCAACAGATTCTTGTTTTTATCCCGGCCGTCCCATAGATAGGAATCAATACCGTTGGAAGTTTCCACGATCTCGTTAATGGGAGTGTGAACCAGCCGTCCCTGTGAGTCGTAGATCCTGATAATGGCCTTGCTGCTGGGGACTCCGGCCTGGACCAGGCAGCCGTATTCGATCCAGATCTCCTGATTTAACCAAGGATTGAAGATGTTTTTCTTGTTGTATTTGTCATCATTTTCGGTCCAGATGCTTAGCCATGCCAGCCGTTTCTGGATGGGGATAGTAATGCTGCCGTCATTGAGGATGGCGAAATCGACAGAATCCGTTGCCGTGCTTAGCCAGCCGGCGGTGAGGTCAAGGTCTGACTTGCCGTAGGAGAGTGTTTTGAACAGCAGCTTGAGCAGGACACCGCTGTTGGTCTGAGAAACCAGGGCATTGTCACTCTGATAAATAATGACCACCGAATCTTCCATGGCTGTCAACTCGATATCAGGCATGGTTGAGGAGACTGTTGAAGTTATGTCAGCATCAACAAACTCGAGGATTCGCTGGTTAAAGCTCACTGTGAAGGAATAGCGGGTGACGTTCCAGCTTTCCTCCAGCTTGGATACAATTACGTCTACAGGCACGATTTCGCCTTTCTCAGCTTCCACTTCCATCACGTCCAGTGAAACGGTGTTGATATCGGCCAGCGGAACAAGATCCAGGTCAGACCTGGGATTTAGCCTGTATTGGGGAGGGTTGGGAGAGGAGTAATAAACGATGCCTGTGATCTCAGACCAGACTTGGCCGGAAATAACGCCCGTCCAGGCATGCGGCTGGGTGTAAAACCCGTCGTTAATCTGGCAGGTGGCAGTGTTGCCGCTGACGGCTGCAACGTAAAATATACTGCCTGTGACCAGGGTAACCTTGACATTCGTGAGTTTGACCAACACACTTTCATACGCTTCGCCTGCATAGTTGGGATAACCTTGCAGGTCCACCGGAGAGACAGGCGCGGCAGCAGGTATAGCATTACCACTGCTGATCAGGCTGTAAGCGGTGATGTCACCTATTTCCGTGCATCCCCCTACCTCGGTCACAGTCCCTGTTATGGATACCTTGTCACCGAGGGCGGGAGAGTGGGCTGGATCATTGACAACTATGCTTTTCCAGCTTCCGGACTCTTCAGCAATCACATACTTGCCGCCGGTAAAACCAGTTCCCGTTACTGTCCCTTCAGTGCTTACGGCAGTTCCGTTGAGAGGGGAGGGATAGGTATTCCCTGTTCCGGGAACTGTGGTGTATTGGATCTCATAAATGGTGGTGCTCCATGCCAGGGCACTCATCAGCAATAGGGCAATAAACATACTGAATGATCGCATCATTTTACTCCTAGATTGACTTGTCTGGATTTGGGGTTTGCTTTGCTTGCATCAGCTCATTCGGATTTCGTTTGATTATCATGTCCAGGATCAGCAGCCCCATGGCAATTACGATAGAACTGTCGGCAATATTGAAAACGGGCCAGCGTTCCATAATAAGATTGGGAAAATTTACATCAATGAAATCAGTAACGTAGCCAAACAGGACCCTGTCGATCAGGTTGCCAATGGCGCCACCGATAATCATGCTGAGACTGATTAACTGCAGCTTGTTGTTTGAACGCAGAATCAGGTATACAACAAAACCGATGGCCAGAATCGTCATGCCTATGAAGAAAAACCGATTGACAAGGGGAGATCCCAAGCTTAGACTGAATGCGGCTCCATCATTTCGGACACGTGTCAGCCACAGGAAATCGCCCCAGATTCTATGGGGAATGTACAGAGGCAACTTGGCTTTGGCCAGGATTTTCAGGAATTGGTCAATCAGGATGATGACTGCCGATATCCACAGATACCTGAACTGCCTTGCAGCATTTGTGTCTTTGGGCTGTAACCAGGAAGGCGACATTATCTGCGATGCCTCTTTTTGTCTTCTTCCTTGGACTTGCAATCCATGCAATATTTGGCGTAGGGAATGACTTCCAGGCGCGCTTCCGGGATCAGGTCACCGCAGATCTCGCAGATGCCGAACGTGCCTTCCGAGATCTTTTTCAGGGCATCATTCAGATGCCTGATCTTCTCCCTTTCCTGTTCCATGAGCATCACATTTTGTTCCATGAGATTCGTATCGCTGCCCTGGTCGGCCTGATGAAAAGCATAGGAGGACAGATCTCCGGAGCTTTCCTTGGCTCCGATGCTCTGGTCCTGCGTAGCCCGGTCGATATAGGCCCGGCTTTCTTCAAGTTCGGTTTTTATCATTTCTTCAAAGTGTTTCAGTTTTGCGGCTGATAATTTTTTTGCTGCCATGTCATTCTCCTGTTACCAATCTCACTCTCACGATAACTGCGAATTATACTTTATTTCTTTTTTTGTCTAATCTGTCAATCTAAAAAGCAAGCCTTGCTTCCTCAGGCTTTCAGCAAGGCGGTCACAAGTGTTTTTAACTGAGACGAAGCTTTGTCGGCATTCGCTCTGATTTCTTCTTGGGAATGGGCCAGACTGTGGAACAAATTACTGTAATTGGTGACAACGGATACACCAAGAACTTCCAGTCCTGCGTGCCGGGCTGCAATCACTTCGGGTACTGTTGACATGCCGACCAGGTCAGCTCCCCATTGGGCAAACATGGCGCATTCTGCTTTGTTCTCCAGGCTGGGGCCGCTGACAGCAAGGTAAATTCCTTTTTTAACGTTGATGCGCTGCTCCTCCGCAAGCAGCTCAATTTTTGCTTGCATCGTGGTGGAATAAGGCAGGTTCATGGAGGGGAATCTTTCGCCTAAAGCCGGATCGTTGCTGCCGATCAGGGGATTGGTTCCCATGAAGTTGATGTGGTCTGTGATCAGGACTATGTCACCCGGCGCTAATTCTTCTCTCAGGCTGCCTGACGCGTTGGTGACTATCAGGCTTTTCACTCCCAAAAGCGCCATGACCCTTACCGGGAACACAACCTGGTGCATGGAATAGCCTTCGTAATAATGGAACCGGCCCTGCAGGCAGATAACCGGTTGTTTTGATAAAAAACCAAACAGCAGATTCCCAGCATGTGAAGGTGCGGTGCTTCTGACAAATCCCGGGATCTCTTCATATGGAAATGTCAGCTTGTTTTCCAGTATGTCTGCCAGTGAACCCAATCCTGTGCCCAGGATGATACCAACGCTGGGAGACTGGGGCAATCTCTCCTTAAGCCACTGTGCAGTTGTTTGATAGTCCATTACCTGGCTGTCTCGCTTTCCTGCTGCTTCTTGGCGGGGGGAGCCATATCTTCCTTGATCTGATGGAATTCCCTGTCGATCAGTTGTTCCGATTCCCTGACCAGCAGCGGATCCTTGCCGATCCTTTCCATGAAGGTTTGCAGCTCGGACTTAAACTGCATCAGGAACTGCCTTTTCTGTTCCTTGACTTGAAGATACTGATGTTCCAAGACGCTCAGGTATTGCTTGGCTTCCTGGATGGCGCGTTTGGCTTTGATCTCGGCTTCCTTGATGATATTTTCCGCTTCCTTTTTGGCGTTGGCAATGATGTCGGCCTTGGTCTTCTCGGCAAATACGAGGGTGCGGCTGATCAGTTCCTCCCTCCGTTTCAGGTCGTCCACCGCTTGCGAGGCGTGGGCGGCCTCCTGTCTTACTTCCTGCCGCAGCTGCTGCTGGCGGTGTGCCTCGCGTTCCTGGGTTTTGTTGAGATCCTCGATCTCACGGGCCAGCGTTTCGAGGTAAGCTCTGACTTCCTTCTTTTTGTATCCGCCCAGAGCCCCGGAGAATTCCTGGTGTCTGATATCAATGGGATTCAATGGCATGTGTCCTCCAAGCAATTATCAGATGGGACTCAATAGCCCCAATAGTAGTTTTTTCAACACAAGGTCTATCAGTAGGATTGCTATCACAGGCGATATGTCTATACCCTGCAGCGGAATTATCCTTCGGATCGGGCCGAGCACAGGTTCGGTGACTGAGATCAAAAACCTGTAAAACTGGTTGCGCCGGTTGGGACTGAACCACGACATGATGGCCCGGACCAGAATTATGATGGTGTAGATGTCCAGGAGTCTTACGGTAAGCATTACAAGTCCGTTCATGTGATGTGCCGGCCTATCAGTCGAGGATTTCGTGGCAGTTGCGGCAGCGGGCCTCGTAGGCTTCAGTGGAACCTACCAGGATCTGTTCCCCGCTGTGAACTGTCCTTTGGGTGCGGTTGGCAGGATTGCCGCATTTAAGGCAAATGGCCAGATTTTTGGTAACGTATTCCGCTATTGCCATCAGTTGCGGCATACAGCCGAATGGCTTTCCCCTGTAGTCCTGATCGAGGCCTGCGACTATTACCCTTATCCCGCGGTCTGCAAGTGCATTGCAGACATCGATCAGGGATGCTTCAAAGAATTGAGCCTCATCTATGGCCACGACTTGGGTATCTTTTGTAATACGCTCCAAAATCTCCCCCGCCTGTCTGATCGGGATCGAGGGAGCCTGCAGTTGGGAATGTGAAACAATGTTGTTGTCATCGTAGCGGTTGTCTATCGCCGGTTTGAAGACCAGGATCTTCTGCCTGGCATATTCAGCCCGGTGGATTCT
This sequence comes from Cloacimonadaceae bacterium (SeqCode), assembly GCA_034678545.1. Taxonomy (GTDB): domain Bacteria; phylum Cloacimonadota; class Cloacimonadia; order Cloacimonadales; family Cloacimonadaceae; genus UBA5614. The sequence goes on from JAXDBS010000095.1 coordinate 90,360, forward strand.
GCGGATAAGCTCTTCCGTCTTGCCGCTGAACATGCTGCCGCAAATCACTTCGATCCAACCAGTCGGTTGTATGTTAATGTTCACTTGCCTTCCCCTGTAACTGTCGCTTTCTTGTCCTGACCAAACTTCCGGCCCGGCCTTTTTCGTCAACACAAAACCTCCCGGCCATTTCATACAGAGCTATGCCGGTTGCGGTTGCCGCGTTCAGAGATTCCATCCGGTCTGATATCGGGATGCGCACTTCCGCATCCAGCAGAGCCCTGATTTCAGGACTGATGCCTCTGCTTTCGGAACCCATGACTATGATCAGTTGTTTACTTTTATCAATTCTAAAGTCTCTCAAGCTTGAACTGCCGTTGGAGGATAGGCCTGCCTTCAAGGCGTCCTGCCGTTGCAGCCATTCCGGCCCGGCTGTCAGTGACGGCACCCAGAAGACGCTGCCCAGCGAGGCCCTTATCACTTTGGGTGAGAAGACCTCGCAGCAGTCTTGGGATAATACTACCCCATCCAGGCCAAAGGCTGCGGCACTACGGAAGATCGTTCCCAGGTTGCCGGGATCCCTTATCCCGTCAAGGTATAAAGCCATTCGGTAGTCCTCAAAGCCAGTGGACGGGATGGCATAAATTCCTAACATGGGCTGCGGCGTTTCCGTATCTGCCAGCGTTTCCAGCTCATGCGGCCTGGCCAGCAGGATTTTGCACCTCAGGTTAGGTATGGAAAGCGCCTTGGCTATGTCGCCGGCGATGATTTCCTCCGGGAAAATACCGTTGGCGGCCAGTTGTTCTATCAGGTTGAATCCTTCTGCCAGGGTCTGATTTGATTCCAGGCGGTATTTCTTCTGTTTCAGTTTTTTCAGTTCGTGCAGGTGGTTCTTGCTCAGTTCTCCCATCCCGGCTCGCGCAGGGGTGTCAGTCATTGGCCAGCTCGATTCTCAGTTGCAGGATGTCATTCAGGTAGCGGGGATCCAGGCCCGGCTGGACCGCGATCAACATCATCGCGGGCATTTCGCCTTCGAAGATGATACTGTTGTGGCTGTATACGCAGGTCTTTTTATTCAGGAACCGCTCGTCCGGATACAGGAAAATGTTGCCGGTTTCGTCCTTCTTCAGCGTGAAGCTGGACGCGAAGAAAATGTCATCCAGCTCATACTGCTGCAGAAGCTCGAAATAAAAAGCGTCATCCCGGTTGTCTTGCTCGTTCATTTTTGGTTTTTCCCTCGTTGCTGCATGGTTCCAAAACACGGCACCCGTTTATCCTGTCAAGCGGAGATCAGGTTGCCGTTTTGACTTCGAATTCTTCCTCTTTCGCATAGCTTTGCCAATATGTCAGATAAGCAGTTATCCACAAATCCGGTGGATATCGCCTTTTTTGCATCATACTGATATGCTTTGAGTTACATCCAACTCCAACCGGCCCGTCCAAGTTATCCACAAGTTATCCACCCACCGCCGCGGAACGGATAACTGGCTGTAAGGCAAAAGAAAAAGGGACAATTACTATCCCTTCTTCCCGACTCGATAGCTCTGGTGTAATATTTAATAAGGATAATCCTGCGCGGGCTCGAGGCCTTTGAGCACGCGGACGGCGCCCTGGCTGAGCGCTTCCATTTCCTTTTCTCCCGGATAGACGTGAAAGGACGCGATGAATCCGCAGCTCCGTTTGATCTCTTCCACGATCATGGGGTCATAGACCAGTCCGCCGGAGAGGAATATGGCGTCCACCTTGCCGCAGAGCACGGCGGCGCAGGCCCCGATCTCCTTGGAGATCTGGTAGCACATGGCATCCAGGATCAGTTTTGCTTGCCGGTCTCCCGCTTTGATTCTGTTCTCCACTTCGATGCCGTTGTCTGTTCCCAGGTAGGCCATCCAGCCGCCGGTCTTGGTCAGGCGCGTGACCAGTTCCTTGTGAGAATATTTTCCGGAGAAGGCGAGCTCCAGCAGGTCTCCGATTGGGAGTGCCCCGCACCTTTGGGGCGAGAAGGGGCCCATGCCGAGCAGGGCGTTGTTCACGTCCACGATCCTGCCTTCCTTGATGGCCGCCACGGAGATGCCGCCGCCCATATGGACGCCGATCATGTTCATGGTGTGGAAGTCCTTGCCCTGTTCGCTGGCCAGCAGCCTGGCGATGTATCTGATGTTGAGGGCGTGCAGCAGGGACTTGCGTTCGATCTCCGGAATGCCGGAAACGCGGGCGATGTCGTCAAATTCGTCCACCACCACCGGGTCCACGATGTAAGCGGGAATGTTGAGTTCGCGCCCTATGGGTTCGGCAATGAAAGCGCCCAGGTTGGAGGCGTGGATCCTGCCCCAGAGGGACGGGTCTTTTAGGTCCCGCAGCATGTTGGGGCTGATCTTCATGGTGCCTCCGCCGACCGGCCTGACCAGGCCTCCGCGGCCTACGACAGCGTGCAGGCTTTCCGGGGCTACATTGTTTTCCCGCATGGCCTCCATCACCAGTTCCTTGCGGTATTCATACTGCTCCAGGATGCCGCCGTACCTATCCAGTTCGGCCGGGTCGTGGCGCAGGGTTTTTTCAAATACGGGGGACTCGTCGTCGTAGACTGCGATTTTGGTTGAAGTGGAACCGGGATTGATGGCTAGAACTCGATACGTCATGCATTCCTTCCTCTGATTATTTTTTGAATCCATCTTCATTTTCGGTTGATTTTGTCAACAGGAAAACCTCTGCCCTGCCGGTTATTTTAACCCCTGGAAAAACCAACTGGCGGCTTGACAATCTGGCGGCATTCAGATTTTCAGGATTTGTAATGATTATGCTGAAAAGCCCTGTACCTGAATGAGGAAATTATGAACGACAGACCCACCTGGCAGAAATACTTCATGGAAATGGCTTTCCTGGCCTCGCAGCGGAGCACCTGCCTGCGGCGCAAGGTTGGGGCCGTTCTGGTTCGCGATAACCAGATCCTTTCCACCGGCTACAACGGCAGTCCCAAGAACATCGCCCACTGCAACGAAACCGGCTGCCTGCGGGAAAAACTGAATGTCCCCGCGGGAGAAAAGCACGAGCTCTGCCGCGGCGTCCATGCCGAACAAAACGCCATCATCCAGTGCGCCATCAACGGCAGTTCCACCCGCCAGGCTGTGCTCTACTGCACAAACCAGCCCTGCAGCATCTGCGCCAAGCTCATCATCAACGCCGAGATCAAAACCGTTTACGTAGCTCAAAGCTATCCTGATAAGCTGGCTGAGAATATGTTTGAGGAAGCCGGCGTGGAGATGATCAGCTATGACAGCGAGACCGGCGGGATGACCCGGCTCACCTGAACGGGCTGACGCGCCGGGATTTATTCTTGTCTGTTTGGCAAAAGTTATTTCTTCTTTTTGACGGCTGACGCCAGCCCTTTTCTGATCTCGTCCCGCAGCTTCTTGGCTTCCTTGGCGGCGGTTTCGGCGAAGGAAGCGGAGTTGTCCTGAAAGATGATCCCGCGCGAGGAATTGACCAGCACATTGGGTTCCCTGCCTGATCTGATAGCGTTCAACAGCACGGCCTTCAGGTCCCCGCCCTGGGCTCCGATGCCCGGGATCAGGAAGATCTGGTCCGGCAATAAACTGCGCAGTTCGGCCAGATGCTCCGGATGCGTTGCGCCCGCCACAGCGCCGAGTTGCTTGGGATTGTACTTGGCTATCCAGTTCGCGATGTCCCTAAACAGTTCCTTCTTGATCAAAAATTCCGAGGCGGACGGGTTGGAGGTCAGCGCCAGGGCAAAGGCGAAGTTCTTTTCGTCATTGAGCAGGGCGCGGACCGTGTCCTTTCCCATCAGCGGGTTGAGCGTAATGGCGTCGCAGCCCAACTCGTCGAAATAAGCTGCCAGATAAGCTTCCATCGTGTTCCCGATATCCCCGGCCTTGCAGTCCAGGATGATCGGGATGTCCTGCGGAACGGCGTTGATGGTCAGCTTGAGAGCTTCCAGCCCCCGGTAGCCCGCGGCCAGGTAAAAAGCCAGATTCGCCTTGTAGGCGCAGGCCAGGGTCGCGGTTGATTCGATGATCGCCCGGTTGAAGGTGTAGATCGGGTTCTTATCCCCGCGCAGGCAGCGGGGCAGCCTCTTCAGTTCGGGATCCAAACCTACGCAGAGGAACGATTCCTTGCTGCGCCAGGCTTTCTGATACTTAGTCCAAAAGGATTTTGACCGAATCCTCGCCATCTGTTTCCTCGAATGCTACTTTGATTATTTCGTTTTTGGAGGTGGGCACGTTTTTGCCCACGTAGTCAGCCTTGATGGGCAACTCCCGGTGTCCGCGGTCCACCAGCACTGCCAGCTGGATCTGTTTGGGCCGCCCGAAGTCCAGTAGGGCGTCTATGGCGGCGCGCACCGTCCTGCCGGTAAACAGTACGTCGTCCGTTAATACTATGATAGCATCGTCCATCTCGAAATCGATCGAACTGCCCTTGATCACAGGCTGATGCGAAATCGTGCTCAGGTCGTCCCGGTAAAGCGTGATGTCGATTATCCCGACCGGGATATCCACATTTTCAATCATCTTCAGATAACTGGCGATCCTTTCCGCCAGCGGCACGCCCCGGCTGCGGATGCCCACCAGCCGGATCTTCTCCAGGCCCTTGTTCTGCTCAATTATCTCGTGCGCCATGCGCCGGACGGTCCGTTCCATGTGGGCCTTATCCATGATGATGCTTTTGACCGGCATCAAAGCCTCCCTCAGCAGTCCTTTTTTATAATAATCAAGTATATTTAAAAGATTGCCTGACGTCAAGTCATTTTTTGATGTAGATTTATATCTGCTTGCATATATATGCGTTTGCGCTTGCTTCCTGTCCGCTCGTAAAAGTTCCGCCTCTTGTTTATTATTGTTAAATAATTCAAATCATGCAAGAATTCTGACTTCCACTGCCCTTTCTCTTCCCTGCTTGCATTACTTACCCATTACGGACCCATTACGGACTTTATCCGTAATGGGTCCGTAATGCCAGCAGGGGCGAAGGCGGTTTGGGCAGGCTAAATAAGCGGAAATGGGGAACGGATACGGTCGGTCAGGATAGTACTTGACCGCAAAACACATGACGGCAGGATTGCATCAGGCGTAACATGGGAAGGCACTAATGTGCGAAACAAAGAAAACATAAAGCGGGGAAAGATGCCGTTCAGTTTCAAGAAAAGGATCTATGGTTACGAGTGCGACATTTACGGGCACCTGAACAACGCCAACTACCTGCCCATCCTGGAAGCGGCCCGCAGCGAGGCCTTACAGGATATGGGAATGCCCGTCCAGAGGCTGCTGGACCTGGATTGGCACATCTATATCCGGCGGTTTGAACTGGATTACATCAAGGCAGTCCGGCTTGAGGATATCATAGAAGTGAAAAGCTTTGTAATGGCTCTGACGAAGGTCACAGGCGAGTGGCGCCAGGAGATCTATAACTCTGCGGGAGAGCTGTGCTTCCGGGCTGTTCTGTCAGCCATCTTTGCCCATCGTGGCAAACCGGCGCGGCTGGTTCCTGAGATCTACGATTTATTTGCCCGCTATGTCGAAAAGTAAATGATGATCAGGTCTGCCGGGTGTCCTCAAACCAGCGGATGAAGCTGCGCAGGCCTTCCCGGAACGTCCACTTCGGATCGTAATTAAGTTCGGCCCGGCTGCGCGTGAGGTCGGCGCAGGTGTAGGGCACGTCACCCGGCTGCAGGGGATGCCACTGCAGCGCGGCCTGCCTGCCGCTGGCGGCTTCCAGTTCGTAGATCATGTCCAGCAGTTGGACAGGTCTGGCTTCCCCCAGATTAAAAACGGCGTAACCGGAATGGGTCTGCACATATTCGACAGCGCCCATGACACCGTCGATTGTATCATCTATGTATGTGTAATCGCGGCAGGTGCTGCCGTCGCCAAAGACTGGCAAAGGCTTTCCGCCGTAGAGCAGGGAGGCGAATTTATGAATGGCCAGGTCGGGTCGTTGGCGCGGGCCATACACCGTGAAGAAGCGCAGGCAAACCACGGAAATGCCTAGTTCCCTTTGCCAGAGCTGCGCCAAGACTTCACCCGCGCGCTTGGTTTCGGCATAGGGCGATTCCGGTTTGCCCAAGTCGTCGTTCTCGCGGAAAGCGCCGCCCTGCTTGCTCCCGTAGACGGAAGAGGAGGAGGCAGATACCAGCCGTTTCACCCCGTGCTGCTGACAGGCGAGCAGAACCTTGTGGGTTCCCATGATATTGACCTCGGCATATAACTCCGGCTCCAAAATGGAAGGCCTCACGCCGGCCATGGCGGCCAGGTGGACGATCAGACCGATTTCATGTTCAGAGAAGCATTTATCCAGATCGTTGATGTCGCGGACGTCGCCTTCGACCAGGCGGAAATCCGGATGGTCAATGATGCCGGCCAGGTTGGTCCGCTTGATCTGCGGATCGTAAAAGGAATGAAAATTATCGAGGCAGACCACCCGGTGGCCGGACGCGACCAGGCGCTCGCAGAGATGCGAACCGATGAAACCCGCGCCGCCCGTGACCAGGATGTTCATGCTGACGGCAGCTGTCAGGCGCTGTCCCTGACGATTTGGGCGCCGACCGAATTGAGCTTCTCCTCAATCTTGTCATAGCCGCGGTCGATATGGTAGATGCGGTTCACGATGGTTTCGCCCTGCGCCTTGAGGCCGGCCAGGACCAAGGCGGCGCTGGCGCGCAGATCGGTGGCCATGACTTCCGCTCCGCTCAACTGACTGACGCCCTTGACGGTGGCTACGTTGAGGTCGAGACTGATGGCTGCCTGCAGGCGGTTGAGCTCCGCCACATGCATGAAGCGGTCTGGAAAGATGGTGTCGGTGATCACGCTCTGCCCATGGGCCAGGGCCATGAGAACCATGAACTGGGCCTGGAGGTCGGTCGGGAAACCTGGATAGGGCAGGGTGGTGATATCCACGGGCTTGATCACGCGGACCGGTTCCACTGTGATGGAATCCTCCTGTACGGCGATCCCGCAGCCGGCAGCGCGCAGCTTTTGGATCAGCTCGTCCAGATGGTGGGGCTGGCAGTTGGCCACGGTCAGGGGCTCGGAACTGAGCGCGCCCGCAATCAGGAAAGTGCCTGCTTCGATGCGGTCCGAGATCATCTGCATGCCCACCGGAAACAACTCATCAACTCCTCGGACGGTCAGGCGGGTGGTGCCGCGGCCACTGATTTTCGCGCCCATCTGGGCCAGGAAATCAATGGTGGAATCAACCTCAGGCTCCATAGCGGCATTGAGCAGTTCAGTCTGACCCTCAGCGGTGACGCAGGCCATCAGGGTGTTTATGGTGGCGCCCACGGAGGATTTCTCAAATTCGATGACAGCGCCCTTCAGCTTTTTGGCTTTGGCGTGGATGTATCCGTGCTCGATGCTGACTTCAGCTCCGAGCTTTTCGATCGCTTTCAGGTGCAGGTCCACGGGCCGGGTTCCGATCGCGCAGCCTCCGGGAAACGAGACACGGGCTTCACCCAGGCGTGCCAGCAGCGGCCCCATTACGTAGATGGAGGCGCGCATCTTGCTCACCAGCTCATAGGGGGCTTCGCAGTAGCAGACATCGGTGGAGTCGATCTGCATCTTCCCGTCGGCCAGGTCAACCCGGGCTCCGATAACGCGCAGGAGGTGGGCCATGGTCTTGAGGTCAATGAGGTTGGGAACGTTGGAAAGCACCGACTTGCCGGGCGCCAGAAGACTGGCAGCCATGACCGGCAGGATGGCATTCTTGGCTCCGCTGACGTGAATCACGCCCGCCAAGGGATTACCGCCCCGGATGATAAATCTGTCCATTAAACCGCCTGTTAAGATGAATACTGATGCAAAGATCGCTTTACGGGAGGGGACTTTTTGTCAATAACTTTAGCGGGAGAGGCAGAGGCAGCGGTCGCGGCCGGCCAGGTCCTTCCGCAGTTCGGATGTGAGGAAACCGTTTTCCCTGGCCAGTTCGATGACTGACCGGGCCTGCGTTTCGCCGATCTCCAGATAGATCCTGCCCTTGTAACTAAGGCGTTTTGCGGCTTTGGCCAGGATCCTCCGAAAAGCGTCAAGTCCGTCCTTACCAGCAAGCAGAGCCAGTTGGGGCTCGTGCAGACTGATCTCGGCGGCCAGTCCGGAAAATTCGGAAGTGGAGACATAGGGCGGATTGGAAACTATCAGATCGAATTTCTCCGGCTTTTTGGGAAAGAGGTCAGCAACCGTGAAGCGCAGTTCAAGGCCCAGGCGGCGGGCGTTGGCGCGAGCCAACAGGATGGCGGGATGGGAGATGTCTGTGGCTGTAATCTTTAGATCAGGATTATGGTGTTTCAGGGCCAGGGCGATGGCGCCGCTGCCCGTACCGATGTCCAGAACGGCGAGCAGGCCCTGCTCCCGGTTCAGGATCCACTGCACCAGGCATTCAGTTTCGGGACGCGGGATCAGGACGCAGGGATCGACCAGCAGGTCCAGTCCGTAAAAGCAGGTGTGCCCCAGAATGTACTGCAACGGCTCCTGCAGGATGAGACGGTTGACCCAGTCGCGCCATCTGGTCAGCGCTTCCGCGTCGAGGCGCAAGTCCTTGTGCAGAGCCAGTTCGGGCCGGGTGAGTCCGGTCAGTTCCGAAAGCAATAGGTGGAATCTGGACAGAGAAATGTTATGTTCAGACGAAAGAGAAACAGATTCCGAAAGCAGCGAGAACAGGTCGGCAGATCCGTCAGGCGCTTTGCTTGATGTTCTTTTCAATGCGGACGAGTCTGCCGCCCTTGCTGAATGAAACCTTGTCGGTGAGGTGGAAGAGGATGGAGATGCCGCGCCCGTATTCGTCCAACTGGATGCCGTCCGAGTGCCGTACCTTGGTCATCCAGCTTTTATAATCGAAGCCCTGGCCCTCGTCTTCGACCTCGAAACAGATGGTGTGCCTGATCTGGTTTATGGAAAGGCGGATATGGATCTTCTTGTCGGCTATTTCCTTGTCCTTGAGTTTCGTGTAGATCAGATTCTTGTAGTCCTCATAACTGAGGGTGCGCTCTTTCATGTTCAAGCGCAGGGTACCGTGGATAAAGGCGTTGTAGAGCATTTCCTCCATGCAGAGCAGCATTTCGTTGCCAATGGGTTTGGGGAGGCTGAGGCTCTGGGAAAAGAAGCGGGTGAAGATCTTGATGAAATCGACCTGCCTGAACATATGGGAGGGCAAAGACAATTTAATGTCCAACAGGCTGGCCTTGTTGCTGACGCTGAGGAAATCGATGTCCTCTTTCTTTTTGTTGATCTGGAGCTGGATGGAGTTGAGCAGGTGTTCCGTGTCAATGGGTTTGCGGATGAAGTCTGAAGCTCCCAGTTGGATGGCGCGGATGAAATAATCCTGTTCCAGGTATCCGGTCATCAGGATAAAGGATATCTGGTCATAATCCTTGCGCACGTATTCCAGCAGTTCCAAGCCGTTCATGCCGGGCATTTCGATATCGCTGACAACCAGATCATAAGTCTTGGTCGTGATTTTCCGCAGGGCGTCGTGCCCGTTGTAGGCAGGATCCACATCGTAGCCAGAGACCTGCAGGATCTGCACCAGCCCATCCACAAGGCTGATGCTGTCGTCAACAACCAGAACCTTGATCTTGTCGCTCATGCCTCAGCCCTGGTTCACTGTGAAAAGCTGATTGAGTTTAAGCATGGAGAACAATTCATATACGCCGTGGGAGCATCTGGTGACTTCTATTTCGCCGCCTTTGGCGATGAAGTCCTTGTAGAACAGCAGGATCTTGCCGATGCCGGTGCTGCTGATGTTGCGGCATTCCAGCAGATCGAGTTCCAAAAAGGTGTAATCCCCGGCCAGGACCTCGTTCAGCTTTTCCTGCAGTATAAAGCTGTTATCACTGGTCAGGACGCCGTTAATCTTGATCTTGGCGGTTTTATCCGCAAAAGTCAGATCAATACTCATTGTTATCCCCCGCTCGGATCATTTCCAGTATTTTGCAAGTGAGAAACAATCCATTATGGACATTTTACATAAGACGTGATACATTGTCAAGTGTTTAATTTGGCCCAGCCCTTCCGGACTTGCTTTTCCCAAGTTGGTTTGCGACATTGGTTATCCGTTTTCGGCCAAAGAGTGAAAAACCTGCAGAGACATTGTTCACATAAGGAATGAGTAAAGGTTTTACCTTTGAATGGTGTAGTAATAAAGACAGGTTTTAATTGACAATAAATCTGAATCGTAAATCAGGAAGCGACAGCCGAACAGGTTTTACGGTAATTAGGAAGTATTAAAAACAGATAACATGGAAGTAAGCATGAAGAGAAAAATCCGGCTCCTTATCATCCTGGCCCTGATAGCGGCAGTAATAATAGGTTATGCAGCATACAGGAAAAAACAAAGCCGCCCGGAGTGGAGGCTGGCAAGCTCCAGCCGGGGCACGATCAGGGAAGAGGTCACCGCCAGCGGGACTTTGAGCCCATCATCGCAGGTGGAGGTCGGGACGGAAGTATCCGGCAAGATTGTCAAACTCTACAAGGATTTCAACGATGCAGTCAGAAGGGGAGAACTGCTCGCCAAGCTGGACACGGATAACTTGGAAACGAATCTGGAAATGGCCCGTTCCGATGTCAGCAAGGCGCAGATCAATGTCCGGGAAGCCAAGCTGGACCTGGACCTGCAGACTGAGTTGCATGACAAGGGCATGAGCACCGCCTACGAATTGCAAAAAGCCCGGAATTCCCATGACCAAGCAGTGCTGAACCTGGCCAACGCCCGCGCCTCCCTCAAGCGCAGCGAAACCAATCTGCATAACGCGATCATCACTTCTCCCATTGACGGAGTGGTCATTTCCCGCAACGTGGAGGAAGGCCAGACCGTGGCGGCCAGCATGAACGCGCCCACCCTATTCGTCATAGCCAACAACCTGCAGAAAATGCAGATCAAGGCGGACGTGGACGAGGCAGACATTGGCAAGATCAGGGTCGGGCAGCCAGTGGAGTTCACGGTAGACGCCTTTGCCGACGAGCAGTTCGAAGGCGCTGTCCAGCAGGTCAGGCTCAGCCCCAGCAGCGCCAATAACGTTGTCACCTACACTGCCATCATTGACGTCCAGAATCCGCAGCTCAAGCTGCTGCCGGGCATGACGGCCAACGTCACGATCGTGATCCAGTCCCTGGAAAACATTTTGCGCATCCCGGAAGCGGCGATCCGCTTCAAGCCCAGCAAGGAACTTTGGGAGCAGTTTGGGCTGAGATGGGAAGAGCAGTTGGCTCGCAGTTCCAGCGCCCGTATGCAAAGGGGACAGATGGCCGGCAGCAACGGCCAGACAGCGCAAATCGGGCCGACCGGCATGAACAGCACAAGCTCCAAGCCTTCAGCCGGGATACCGGACAGCCTGAACGCAAAACCGGATAAGATGAAATCCGAGCAGAGAGCCGAATTTCGCCAGAAATTACGCACTGAAGGAAGCAGGCCTGCTCCGGCTGATCAGACCGGTGAACCAAGGACAGGCCGGCAAAGAGGCGACCCCGGCCAGGGGCATCCCCCGGCGAATGTGGCCGTGACTCAATCTTCCGATCAGAGCGCTCCGGCAGATGCAACGTTTGCAGAAATAAAACCCAGCCGCAACAGGATCTGGATCCTGTCAGATGGTAAACCGCAGCCTCTGGAGATCGTTACCGGCATCTCAGACGGCACTTTCATCCAAGTCATCTCGGGATTGAAAGCAGACCAGCAGTTCATTACAGGAGTCACTTACAAGAATTCCAAGCAGGCCAACGCCACCAACGGATCAGCTTTCAGGTCCGGCGGTTTCGGACCCCCGCGCTAAGGGATCAGGCATGGCGGAAACCCTAGTGAGAATTGAGCACCTGACCAAGGTGTATAAAATGGGCGATGTGGAAGTACACGCACTGCGGGGAGTGGATCTTCAGATCAGGCAGGGTGAGTTCATAGCCATCATGGGGGCCAGCGGGTCGGGTAAAACCACGCTGATGAACCTGATCGGCTGCCTGGACAAACCGTCGACCGGAACCTACAGTCTGGACGGTATTGACGTGCACACGATCTCCGAAGAGGACCTGGCCCAACTGCGCAACCAGAAGATCGGTTATGTCTTCCAATCCTTCTACCTGCTGCCCCGAACCACGGCTTATGAGAACGTGGAACTGCCGCTTCTGTACAGGACCAGGCTGTCCCATCACGAGCGGAGGGAGCTGACCCACAAAGCCATGCGCAATGTAAGCATCGAAGACCGGGCCCACCATTTCCCCAACCAGCTTTCCGGAGGCCAGCAGCAACGCGTGGCCATCGCCCGCGCCATAGTCAACGAGCCGGTAATCCTGCTGGCTGATGAGCCGACCGGCAACCTAGACTCGCGGACCAGCGTCGAAGTCATGACAGTGTTTCAGGAACTGCACAACAAGGGAATAACGATCATCCTGGTCACGCATGAAAATGATATTTCCCAATACGCGCAGCGGATTATCACCTTCCGTGACGGCAGGATCAAATCCGATTTGCCCAACCATTCGATCCGCAACGCCTCGGAAGATTTATCGGCGCTTCCGCCCCTGGAGGACTGACATGACCGTTCCCGCCATTTTCCGGATCGCTGTGAAATCCCTGCAGCGCAACAAAACCCGCACCATCCTCACCATGCTTGGCATCATCATCGGCGTGGCGGCCGTGATCACCATGCTGGCCATCGGAGGCGGCGCCAAGAAGATCGTCGATGAACAGATCAGCAGCATGGGCACCAACGTTCTGACCATTACTTCCAACTTCGGCAGCAACCGCACCACTGCGCGCAGCGAAGCCGGCACAGGCAACATGCTCACCCTGGAAGACGCCCAGGCCATCCGGGAACAGGTGGGCGGCGTGCTTTACGTTTCGCCTGTAGTCAGGTCCTTCGGCCAGCTCAAATACGGCAATCAGAACTGGCGCACCCAGGTCATGGGCGCGGATGTGGATTTCTTTTACATTAGGGACATGGAATTGGAACAGGGAGAGTTTTTCAACAGCAGCCATGTCCGCTCCGGAGTGAAGGTTTGCGTCATCGGCAAGACCGTGGCGGACAACCTGTTCGGGGATGCCGATCCGATAGACAAAGTGATCCGGGTCAGAAACATACCAGTCAAGGTCGTGGGAGTGCTCAAGTCTAAGGGCCAAAGTGTGATGGGCGGAGATCAGGACGACGTGGTGCTCGCGCCTTATACCATGGTGCTGACGAGATTCCTGGGCGGCCGGCGGCCGACGCTCCAGATCTATGCTTCGGCGGAATCAAAGGACGCCATGCTCAGGGTTCAGCAGGATATCACGGACCTTTTACAGCAAAGGCACCGGGATACAACTTCGGAGGATTTCTTCGTGCGCAGCCAGACCGACATCGCCGAAACTTCGGAAGAAGTGTCCAATACCATGACGCTTTTACTGGCCAGCATTGCGGGGATCTCGCTATTGGTAGGCGGGATAGGGATTATGAACATCATGCTGGTATCGGTCACGGAACGCATCAAGGAGATCGGCATCCGCATGGCGGTAGGCGCCAAAAAGCGTGATGTGCTGCTTCAGTTCATCATCGAAGCCATCACCATCAGCATCATAGGCGGAGTGATCGGGATCGGGATCGGGATTGGGGCTGCCCAGATCATAGGACACACGCAGAATTGGACGATTTCGATCAGCGGTTGGTCAGTGCTGCTGGCAGTGGGCTTTTCCTGCGCTATCGGCATCTTTTTCGGTTGGTATCCGGCCCGTAAAGCCGCCAATCTGAACCTGATCGACGCCCTCAGGTACGAATAGAATCAATAGCCCCGGATGCGTTTCAGGACATTGGCCTGCACATTCGGCGGGGTGATCTCGTATTTCTTGAATTCCAGAGTGTAAACCGCCCGGCCCTGGGACAGGGACCTGATCCGCGTCGCATATCCGAACAGCTCGCTGAGCGGGACCTCCGCCACAATTTCCTGCTGGTACTCGTTGTGCCGTCTGAAGAAATCCACCTTGCCGCGCTTGGAGTTGATATCGCCGATGATATCACCCACAAATTCGTCCGGAGTGAGCACGGACAGAAGCATGATTGGTTCCATGATGACCGCTTCCGCTTCCCGCAGAGCTTTGTTGACAGCCATGGAGGTGGCGATGTGGAAAGCCATTTCGCTGGAGTTTACCGGATCGAAGCTGCCTCCGACGAGTTCCACCCTCACCCTTTCGACATTGCCGTTGATCAGGGGACCGTCATTCAGGGAATTGAGCGCGCTCTCCTGGATCGCTTTCCAATATACGGGCGGGATAATGTCTTCCGAAACCAGATTGGCGTATATGTTCTTCATGCCTTCCGGCAGGCTGTTCAGCGCAAGCGGCGTAAGGCGGATGCTGACTGCAGCGAAATTGACCTTGCCGCCCATATCGCGCTGGAACATTTCATCCATCGAGACCTGTCTGGTGATGGTTTCCTTGTATGACACCTGCGGCGTTCCGACATTGGCCTGGACATTGAATTCCCTTTTGAGGCGGTCCACGATGATATCAAGATGCAGTTCTCCCATGCCCGAGATCAGGGTCTGCCCGGTTTCCTTATCTACGCGCACATTGAAGGTCGGGTCTTCTTCCTCCAGGCGGGACAAGGCGTCTTTAAGTGCGTCCTGGTCAGCCTTGGTCTTGGGCTCGATGGCGATCGAGATCACTGTGTCAGGGAATTGCATCCTGGATAGCCGGATATTTGCATTGTCGGCCGTAATGGTGTCACCCGTGATCAACTGCTTGGGTCCGACCACAGCGCCGATGTCGCCTGCTGTCAGCTGCTCCAGGTCATGCTTGCGGTTGCTCATCATTTGCAGGATTCGGGACACGCGTTCTTTGCGTCCCGTGGTCTGGTTGACAAAGCTGTCACCTTTTTTCAGGACTCCTGAATAGACGCGGATATAGACAAGTTTTCCCACATATTTATCGATCTGGACTTTGAAAGCCAGCGCCACCAGCGGTTCACGGGGATCGCAGGAAACCGTTACTGTTTCGTTTGTTTCGTGCTTGAATCCCTGGGTGCAGCCGATGTCCAGAGGCGAAGGCAAGTAATCGCAGACTGCATCCAGTAAAAGCTGCACGCCTTTGTTCCTGAGCGAGCTACCACACAACACGGGCACCAGCTGATTGCGCACAGTCCCTTTGCGGATGGCCCTTTTCAGCACCCCTTCCGTTATGGCTTCCCCGTCCAGATAGCAGGTGAGCAGTTCATCATCAAACTCGGCGACCGTTTCCAACAGCTGATCACGGTATAGCCTTGCCTTTTCCAGGTGGCTGTCCGGGATTTCCTCGCGGTGCACGGTGAAGCCCTGGGAATTGGGGTCGAACTTGAAAACCTGCATAGTTACGAGGTCAATGATGCCGGAAAGGTTTTCCTCTTTGCCGAGCGGGAGGTTGATCGGAATCGCCTTGGTGGTCAGGCGCTCGTGGATCATGGCGATGACGCGCTCGTAATCAGATCCCAGCCTGTCCAGTTTGTTTACGAAAGCCAGACGCGGGACCTGATAGCGTTCCGCCTGATGCCAGACAGTTTCGGATTGCGGCTCCACTCCGCCTACCCCGCAAAATATACCGACCGCTCCATCCAGTACGCGTAATGATCTTTCCACTTCTGCTGTAAAATCCACGTGTCCTGGCGTGTCGATGATGTTGATCTGGAAGTCATGCCAATGGCAGGCAACAGTGGCTGCCGTGATCGTGATGCCGCGTTCGCGTTCCTGTTCCATCCAGTCCGTAAATGTATTGCCGTCGTGGACCTCACCCATCTTGTGCAGAAAGCCGGTGTAGAACAGAATCCTTTCTGTCGTCGTGGTCTTGCCGGCGTCAATGTGGGCGATGATCCCAATGTTGCGGATCCTGGATAGTTTGGTCACATTATCCCCTGTCTATATTCGGAAAAAGTATTTTTCTGTGACAAAAACACAGATTGTGCCTGGCTGTCCATAAAAAACTTGCGCACCACCGCTAATGTCAACCAATGTGAAATGGAAACCAGATCGGCAGGGCACCAGCCCCGCCCTTGCATGTCAGCATGGCGCTAACATTAGTGAAACTCTTCCTCAACCTGGTCAGAATTGCAAAGTAGGAACCTGCTTTCGGGTTCTGTTTCTTGCAAGGAACAGCAGCCCGGTTAGACTTACCGAACTGCGGTAAAACCGGGTTCGCATTTTTCTTGACTTGGTTGATTCAGCAATATAATATGTTCAGATAAAAGGGAGACATTATGCTGAGAGAAAAAATGGTGTTGATTTGGCTGCTCTGTTTCACCGCGTTGGGAGTAACAAACCTATCTGCCATGCAGAAGTTCTGGAGCGACGAGCCCTCCACTCAAAGAGTGGAAAGGTATGATTCCCTCACCGGTTTTGACATCACAAAATACATCCAGACTATCAAGATAAACGATGTGAGCCACTATATCGAAGGGAACATCAAAGCATTTGTCACCTCAGAAAGCAACCTGGCAGAAATGAAGTACGAGCTTATGGGAGGCACCCTGGCTGTCACCCAAGTGCTGGTCAACGATTCCGTCAGCACCTACACACACACAAATGGCGTCATCACCATTCCGGTCAATTTCACTCCCGGACAGCAGTTCACGACAAACGTTTTTTATTCAGGCGTGCCGGCCCTCAGCCCTTCTCCATATTCGATCGGCATGAAATTCAATACGACCGGGGTTTACACCCTGTCCAATCCGGACGCGGGAAGGTATTACTGGCCCTGTTATGACCACCCCTGGGACAAGGCGCTGCTGGACCAGAACATAACAGTGCGCAGCGATTGGCTGGTGGCCGGCCAGGGCACCAGGACCGGCATAACGGATAACGGCAACGGTACCAGAACTCACCATTGGAGCCTTGCATCACCTGTCGCCACATATGTAATCGGCTTTGCGGCCGCTGCTTTTGTGGAATTCAACCAAATGGCAGGCAACGTCCCCATTCAGAATTTCGTGCTGCAGTCTGATTTGGCAGATGCCCAGGTCTCTTTTTCCCACGTTCCGGACATGATCTCCTTTTTCTCCGATTACTACGGACCCTATCCATTTGAAAAATACGGCATGGCCGGCATCAGCATTTCACCCTATGCCGCCATGGAACACAACACCATGACTTTGCTGACTGCATCCCTGATCACGGGAACCTATTCCGGAGAAAACACCATCGCGCACGAACTGGGACACCAATGGTTTGGTGGCGCGGTAACGCCTCTCAGCATGGCGGAAGTCTGGCTCAAGGAAGGCTTTGCCGTCTATTCCGAGTTTCTCTTCAAACATCATTATTACGGCTGGAGCACCGCCTTGTCCTATTTATGGTCGTCCATCCAAAGTTACTTTCTGAGTTACGAATCCAGCCATCCCACTAGCGTGATGTACGATCCGCCCTACAACAGCCTGTTCACGCCGTGCACCTATGAAAAAGGCGCTTCTGTCATCCATATGATGCGTTTGAGAATGGGAAATCCCACCTTCGAGAGCTTCATCCACACCTGGTTCAATACCTATAACGGCAGCAACGTGGTTTCAGCCGAATTCGAGGCCATGGCGGAGCAGGTCAGCGGGCTTGATTTTACTCAATTCTTCCACCAATGGGTCTATAGTCCGGGTATCCCATCCGCCAAACTTACCTATTTCACGGACGGCGTCGGACAAGCTAAGATCGTCGGCCAGACAACCAGTTCTTCCTCCACCCAGTTTGACATAGACATCCCGCTCAAACTCGCAAATTCAGCTTTATTGGACTCGGTGGTAGTGAGGGCGACGCCTGAGGGCTTTACCAACCTCGTTCCTTATGCCCCCGCTGCTGACAATCTGGCCCAGATCCAGATAGATCCCAATCACTGGGTGCTCAACCGCGGCTTTTCTGTAAATACATTCCAACTCACCCTCTGCGCCCCGGCCGATCATAGGGTCACCCTGACTTGGAACGCTCTGGCTTCGCCTGTTCCTTTGCTGGGTTACAATGTTTACCGCAGGCGGATACCGGAAGGAGCTTGGATGCGGCTCAACATGTTTCCGTTGGCAACTTTCTCCTACACGGACCTGACAGCACTCAACGGTTACACTTATCAGTACTACGTCACGGCCAAAGAGGAAGGCGGCTTCGAGTCCCTGCCCACTAACATTATGACCGCCACGCCGATCGAGTTTCCCTTCGACTGGGGCTTCCTGGTAGTGGACGAAACCCGGGACGGGACAGGCACGGTATTCAATCCGACCGACCAGAGCGTTGATTCGTTCTATGCTTCCGTGTTAAGCTCCATGCCCTTCACCCAATGGGATTACAATGGTGTGGGATCACCCACGCTTTCCACGCTCAGCCATTACCCGCTGGTGCTTTGGCACTGCGATGACTACTCGGATTTTCAACTGGATGAAAATCTTTCCACCCTGGCCAGTTATGTCATCAGCGGAGGGAAACTGCTGATTTCCGGCTGGAAGTACCCCGGAGCTCTGCCGCAGGAGTTCTTTGACCAGTGGCTGAACGGAGTGGTGCCCCAGATCATTAACAACCCGCAGCTTATATCGGCCCAATCGGATTATTACCAGGATCTTCATCCTGACCCCGACAAGCTGACGCCGCTCTGGAACGGGATGCTCAGTATGGCTTATGTCTTTCCTGAGGCTACGCAATTCTTCTACACCGCGGAAGTCCAGGACAGCCTGACCGGACAAGGCCTGCCTTTGGCCGTGAGAGCGGACAACAACGGCACTCTGGTCATGCTGGGTTTTCCGCTCTATTATATGCTGGAGGATGAGGTCCGCGCCTTTCTGGAACAACTGCTTCCCCAGCTTTGGGCTCAGGTTCCGGTGGTGGACGCATACAATCTGATAACTGCGGAAGAACTGCCCCTAATTTGTTATCCAAACCCCTGCTCCGATAGACTTTACCTCCGGTTGAGCGGAAAATCTTCTCCCGACGGTGTAATTTCCTTATACAACATCAAGGGGCAACTGATCAAGCGCTGGCAATGCCTTGACAACAAGGAACTGGTCTGGGACGGCCGTGACTCGGGTGAGCGTCCGGTTGCCGACGGTGTTTACCTGATCCGGATCTCGGACGGTAAACAACAGCGCAGCCGAAGGATCACACTGATCAGGAATTGAGCAGTCTGCAGAAGGTTTGGGGAAACAACCAAGGCCTGACCACTTCCCTTTGGCAGCTAAGTCCAAATGATTTCAGGGATTGGATATTTCCCTTGTCAGAAAGGGCGTTAAATTAAACTGGGTTCAAAATTTAGTGGAGAGTGCGATGAGTAAGCAAGAGAAAGAGAAACAAATCCAAGGCTGCGACTGCCAAGAGGACGATTGCAGCTGCGATACGATCACCCTGGAAATGGAAGACGGCAGCTTTGAGAAATTCATATTCTACGGGACTCTGGAACACCAAAACAAGCATTATATAGCCCTTGCCCCCTTGGAAGGCGAGGAATATTTCATATACGGCCTCAAGGAAGCGGGGGAGGAGATGGAGATCTTTCCGATCGATGATATGAAAGAGCTGGAAGTGGTGGCCGAGGTGTTCGAACAGCGCATAACGGAGGAAGAGGAAGGGGAGTGATCCCCAGGCAATTATTCGCAACTCATTTGAATGGGGAGGCTCAACTGCAGCCTCCTTTTTTCTTAATTCCAACTATGCGGTGACGGATCGCATCCCCTGATTTTCTTTCCCTAAGTGACAAAGCTCAATCTACCCGTGTAGCGATCACATACAATATTGCCTGGTTACATCCTCTGCCGGAAACAGGTTTCCGGGTTGGGGTTGCCTCCATCTTGTGTGGATAGCGGATTTCAGTCAAGAAGTGGATCATAATTACGATTTACGAATTACTGATAGTTGCGGTAAGAAACAGAGTAAAGAGCGGATTGTCCCTTGCTTGATGGAAGACCTGAGTTTACCACTTTCGCAGGAACGACGGCTTTGTGAAACGGAAAATGGGGCGGAGCCTTGCACCATAAAGGAGCGGCTGGCGGGAACAGACAAAAGATTATGAATTATGGATATGGCTGGCGATTTAAATGATTCGTGGATATCAGATTGTATTTCGAATATCTGATCACATCAGGCTGAGCGGGTCGATGTCAAAGGATAGATTTAAGGTTGAAGGCAATTTCAGCAGGTTTTCCAGGTCATGCAGGGCTCTTGAGAGGGTGGTCGCATCGCGGCCTTTCAATATGATATGATAACGGTACAGTTTGTTTATCTTGGAGAGGGGAGCCGGGACTGGCCCCAACAGGATCAAAGCCGGATCGGGATACTTCTGTCGGAGTCTGTCCAGAGCGGAGTGATATTTGTTAAGCACCTGTTTCATCCTGTTTTCGTCCGTGTCCGTAAACAGCAACCTGGCCAGCCGATAGAAGGGTGGGTAAAACAGGCGTTTTCGATACTCGAGTTCCTCTTCGGCAAAACTCACATAATCTTGGGCGCAGGCAAAGCGGATTGCGTAATGGTCAGGATTCCAGGTCTGGACAATGACCTTACCCGGCCGTTCACCTCTTCCAGAACGCCCAGCCACTTGGGTCAGCAAATTGAAAGTGCGTTCCGCGGCCCGGAAATCAGGCACATTTAACGAGATATCCGCCAGAACGACACCGGCCAGGGTGACATTGGGAAAGTCCAGACCCTTGGAGACCATCTGGGTGCCAAGCAGGATATCGATCTCATTTTTGTGCATTTTGTCGTACATATATGTATAAGAATCCTTGCGGCGGGAGGAATCGGAATCCAGGCGCAGAACCCTGGCAGAAGGAAAATAGGTTTTCAGGAGTTGTTCTATTTTCTGGGTGCCGGGAGCACCATATGAAAAGCTGTAGTGACCGCAGGCCGGGCACTTGCGCGGAACCGCTATATGATGGCCGCAATAATGGCAGACCATTTCTTCCCTGTCGTGATGGTAATAGAGGCTGATTTCGCAATGGGGGCATTTCTGCAAGATACCGCAATTATGGCATTGAATAAAGGACGCATAACCCCGCCTGTTCTGCAG
Organism: Cloacimonadaceae bacterium (SeqCode); assembly: GCA_034678545.1. Taxonomy (GTDB): domain Bacteria; phylum Cloacimonadota; class Cloacimonadia; order Cloacimonadales; family Cloacimonadaceae; genus UBA5614. Next base: position 111,282 of record JAXDBS010000095.1, read on the forward strand.
CAGGATAACCTGCTCCCGCTGCTCGAGGCTCTGCTGAATGGCGTTCCTGAGAGTTAGTGACAGCAGTTCCGGCTCCTGCTCGTCCCTCAGGTCCAGAAGCTGGACTGCCGGCAAGCCTTGCGGCGTGGGCCGGGAGAGTAATCTGTGGCAGGCGTATTTTCCCTGCCGGGCGTTGTGCCAGGATTCCAAGGCAGGAGTGGCGCTGCCCAGGATAACATTGGCCTGCTCTAGTCTGGCGCGGACTATGGCCAGATCCCGGGCCTGGTAGCGGGGGTTGTTCTCCTGCTTGTAACTTGGTTCGTGCTCTTCATCCACTATGATCAGGCCAACTTTATCCAAAGGAGCGAAAATGGCGCTGCGAGCTCCGATGACAATGCGGCATTTACCATTCCTGATTTCCTGCCATTGCTCGTAGCGTTGCCGTTCGGTCAATTGACTATGGAGGATGGCAATCAGGCTTCCGAAAACACTATAAAAGCGGTCAACCATCTGAGGTGTGAGCGAGATCTCCGGAATCAGCAGAATAGTATTTAACTCCTGATCAAGATAATGTCTGATAACCTCGATGTAGACTTCGGTTTTTCCGCTGCCCGTGATCCCGTAAATCAGATGAACAGAAGGCTGACAGGATCTCTTGATGATAGAATCGATGATATCGCGCTGCTCATGCGTTAAACTGATTTCCTTGCGGGTTCGGTGTTCCGGAAAGATAATGGTTTGCTGCTCAACCGGGCGGGGCTCCAGGTGAATCATTCCCTTGGCTGCCAATGCCTTGATGACAGCATACGATACTTCTTCCGTGATCTCATGCAGAGGAAATTCACTGCTTCGGGCTGAGATGATTTGCCAGGCAAAAGCTTGTTTGGGAGTCAGGGCCGTGGATTCGTCAAACGGCATAGGGACAACGTAATTAACGATCTTTGGTTTGATCCTTGAGTCAAAACCGCGCTTGACCTCGATCAGGCCATTAGCTTCAGCGGTCTCCAAGGTTTTGTAAAAAGGGATAGATTTATGGGCTTTATAAGTGTCCCGGACAGACTGGACAGGGTGGAACTGCAGGTCGGAAAGAGCTTGGTGAAGCAATTTGAATTCGTGACCGGTTTCAGCCGGCCCGATCCATTTCAGCTGGGTGGCTATCTCCGGAAGCAGGACAGAAGGCAGCATGGCAAAGACAGCTTTACCCAAAGAGCATCTGTAATACCGTGACATCCAGGCGGAAAGCTCGAACAGGACGGGGGGGAAAATGCTGCCCTGATCCAGTATCTCAATCACAGGTTTGTATTTTATTTTGGAGTCAAGCGCAGCAGCAGCAGCTTCTTGGTGACAGATACCAGTCACAATCCTGCGGTTAAAAGGCACGATCACACGCGCTCCCAAGGGGATGGGAATCTCCGAGGAATAAAATATCTCACTCAGTCCAGTTTGAATCGGGAGTAAAATCGAGTAGTATTTCATATAAAAAAAGCCCCTTATCAGCTAAGGGGCGCTGATTATTTCACAAGTCAGATCATTTGCTGAAGGTCATGTAAAATTCATATGGGACAAGATTCCTGTTATCGAAGCGCCAGTTATTGACCAATTGCTGCAGTTGATTGATGAACTCGGAATAGAATTCGCCGCTGACTGGGGTGATCTGAGCACCGGCAACAGAGCCGTCATTATCTATATAGAGCAGTATTTTCAGGGTGCCGTACATGGATTTGATCTGGCTTTGACGGTTATACAGGTCCTTGATCTGTGGTTTTTTCCGAGCCACGCCCTGTTCTATCCTTGTGAGGTCTGGTCTCGTATCAACGGGAGCCGATGCAATGGTTCCCTCTGTAACCTTTCTCACGGTGGGGCCGGAGAACCGGGTGACCACAGAACTGGAAGCCTTGGTAGCGGGCCTTCCCACGGGGGCGATTCTCTGGGCATTGCCTACATAGCTGGTTACATTTCCGGACGGAGCCTGGGTGGATAATTTACCTAGAGGCCTGCCTTCTGAAAGGCCAGCCAGATGCTGGGTGCCGGAAGGGATCTGACTGGGATTAAAGACAGTGCCAAAACCTGTGCCATCGCCTGATCCAGTGCCAGTTCCATCTCCGCCACCGCCGCCGGGGCCGCTGCCTCTGTCACCGCCGCCTGAACCCCTGCCGCTGCCTCTGCCAGAACCGGAACCTCCGCCCCTGCCACCTCCAAGCGAAGCGGCAATGATATCCTGTTCAGTGGTTATCGCCACATTGGTCCCTCTTCCAGTACCTGCCCCGAAAAAGGCATTAAGGCTGGTTGGACCAGCTTTACGGCCGGCAGTCCCTGCCGTTGCCCTACCCTGCGGCGCTCCGGGAACTGCCGGCGCTGGCTTCTGGTCGGCTTGCTCCATCTGCGCCAATCCCTGATCTTCAGTGGTATCGGTTTCTACTTTGGTCGCGGTGGGAGGGGCTTGACTCCAGCGTTCGGTCAGTGTTATGTCTACGCCGTTTTTAGGCTTCAGGATGTCAAATAGAATCAAGCCAATGATGGTAATTATCAAAGCTACAAGCGTGACATTGCGGGCAAATTTCTGGAATGGTTCCAGTTCAGCACGTCTGGAATACTGGCTGATGACCTGCTTTTCCTGCTCGGTGTAGAACCTGACAAAGGGTTCCACAAACTCATAGGAGATTTCCCAGTCATGATTGACATTAATGGTGCCAGTCATATCATTGGTTAACAGGGCTTCACCTGGTTTATTAAGGTGAGAGGCGCGGAGGGAATCCTCGCTGACAGGCTGCGCGTTCTTTCTGTATGATATATGCATGGCTGGAAGGAGAGATAGAAAGAACTTATCATCGCGCTTATGAAGTAGAAGGTGTTTTTTCGGGAATTTCTCATCCAGGATCTGCCAGAAAAGGTACTTGCTGCTTCCAATATACAGCTTGTTCGTAAAATCGCGCCCGTATTTGGCAACGTCCAACAGCTTGCCCTTGTAATGCAGTTTCAGGTTAAGAACTGATTTTGCCACGGACCCTCCTACTGAACCTTCTGGGCAGATGCCTGCAGCCAGTTCTGGTCCTGGATAGAGGAGAAATAAATATCCGCAAAGGAAGCACCCGCCCCTATCTTGATCAGCTCAGTGATGTATTGGCAGGTGATCTGTTTGTCAGCCTGGATCAACAGGCATGGTTTGTAATCAGTTCCGCGCCTATTGTTCAACTCCTGAATCTGGGCTGCCTCATTCTGCATGAAGTTCAAGAGCGCAGCACGGGTTTTTGCATCTTCGACCAGTTGCCGCAATGACCCAGCCGGTATGTTGTCAGTTCCGATATAGATTTGTTCCGGGTATAATTTGACCAACACTGTCAGCCCGTTATCCAGTAATTCCTGATTGGTGATTGTGGTAGGCAAGGTCATATTAGCCGGAACTGTCATCTTCTGGGATTCAATAGAGACATTTTTAATAAGAAAAACCAAAAGAATAGTTAAGATGTCCAACAGAGAAGTTATGGACAATGCAGCAGCGTCAGCAAACTTTCTTCTAACTCTGCGCATGTCACCCTCCGGAACCGTAAAGAACGCCGGCCGGTTTATAGATCACATTAGGGAAACCATTACTCTTGCAGAGGTCAATGGTCTGAACCAAGGTTCCGTATAGCACGTCAGGGTAGACGATAACTGATATCTCATTAAGATTAATGCTCTTTTTGATATCACCCAAGATTCTATTCAACTCGATATAGTTATAACCCTGAAATCCAACGCCAATGTCGGTGTTTCTAATCGGTATTTCATTTCCCCAACCCCTGATCTTGAAACCCGGATACATTTCCATGCCGTCGGAGGATGCCATTATGATGAGTTTGATTTCCTGAGCCGCACCCGGCCCGCTTCCGCTTCCCCCGGTACCGCTGGTTTCGCTGCCGGGTTTGGAAAAATTCATGGCGATCAGAGCCACCTGACTGATAACCACAATGGTCAATAGAAAGGGGATGATCGTGATGAATAAATTCATCAAGGGGACCAGGTTAGGCTGTTCAGGAGGTGTTTGCTTCTTTTGGTTCCTTCCTTCCGAAGGGCGATAAACCATGTTTTAATCCTTTATAGTATTATTAAGCTGGTTGACCATCTTCACGCAGAATTCATCAATATCTGAAATCACATTCTGTGCCCTGGTCAGGAGTGCACCTTTAATAAGAGTAAGGGGAACTGCCGCTATCAGACCCATGGCCGTGGTCCCAATAGCAACCTTGATGCCTTCAGTCAGTCTTTTGTTTGCTTCGGAAGTAGCTGCAGAACCCAGGGCCTTGAAAGCAATGAGCAAGCCCCAGATCGTTCCCAATAAACCAAGATAGGTGCAGGTCTGAGCCAAAACGTCAAACCAGAAGAGCCCTCCGTCCAGCTTATGAACAGTTTGCAAGACCGCTTCATCAAAAGCATTCTGGACAGATTCTCTCATTTCCTTCCCGCTGATATTGGTCTTTTTCGCGTCTTTGAAGACCATCAATCCACTCCAGAAGATGAATCCAAGAGTCGTGTTCTTGAAGCTTTCGGAAATCTTGGTGGCCTCATCCAACTGGTCATTCTTGATGTAGCCTTTCAGTTTCAGATAGAATTTTCCGGCATCGATCTTTTCTTTGACGTAGAGCTGAATGTAACGCACTACTGCCATAACCAAACCAATAACAAAGACGATAATGATCAGGTATCCCCAGGTTCCGCTGTCTCTGATGAGTTCCCCGATCGTTATCCCGGAGGTTTTAGTGGTTGGCGCAGTGTCGGCAGCAAAAGCAGACAAGCTTATCATTAAGCAGATTAGTATTAGTATGGTGCTCCTAGCTTTCATTTGGACTCCTTTAGCCATTTATTTAACAATACTTTGTCTGTTTTTCTAAGGTTGTTCTTATACAACTGGTAAAACCCGGATGACAAGTCGGTATCAGTTTTTCTCTGATAGCGCTCAATATCCGGTTTCATAGCTTCAAACCTGATCACTTCCACTTCTTTTGCCTTGTAGATCGGGGCAGACTTGAATTTTCTCTGAGTGGATTCATCGACTCCTGATAACATGCCGATCAAACATGCGCTCATCAAAGCAATCAGCAAAAGCTTCTGCATATTCACCTCATTCAAATTCTTCATCAGGTGTAGATTCTGATTTACCGCTATCAATGACGGCAGTAATGTTGATATTGACAATCTGGGGGTCAGAATCATAATTCGGGAATCTTAGCTCAAGCGGACGAGTCCCATTATCCAACATACCTTCTCCGAAGATCAGATAATATCTGCCGGTTTCAGAACCGGCAAACATAACCGTATCAACAAGGTTGTAAGTGTATTCTACCGGTTTTTCATTGATTAGGATGGATGTGTCGCCATAATATGGAGTAATGGCATAAGCAATAAGATACTCGTACGGCACTGACAATTGGAGGTCTTTCCGAAGCACCAATTCGCTGTTGGCGGGAATGGTGAGCGAAGTGTGAATGTGACCTTGCAGGGCGTTTTCATTGATTGCACCAGAGTAATCCACCGCGTTGGAAGGAGTATCAAGATTGTTCACGGCAATACTCCAAGAATCGTCGATGGGCAGGCGGGTGGTTTGAAATTCCGGCAGAAGACCCATGCCATTCAGCCGAGTTAAAGCGGTTTCCGTGTACGTGTTTCTGATACCAGGAACATAATAATACTTGTATATGGCAGTGTTGTAGGGATAGGCCATTTGCAGAATGGCATTGGAATGGTTGAGTTTTTCATCATCCATGCGGCCGTATAGCTCTGTTTCCGAGTTGCGGAATTGAGCTTTGAGAGAGGCGAATTCATCAGTTACAGCCATATACTTGTCTATCTGAGCCTGCACTGCGGAAGCGCTGTGATCAGCAATCCTGCAGATGGTATCCAGGCCCCGCAGCCGATCATAGATATCCATGTCATACCGAGAACCGGTTTCCAGCTGTTGCCTTACTTTATTTATGTTTGAGTTGGTCGTATTTTTGAGATATTGAATTCTGTTCTCTCCGGCTACGATGTGTTTTCTCCATTTGGTATACTGATTGACTCTCAGCAGTTGATCCGGGGTTTGGGCTAGGAACCCTATTTCAATTCCGTTAATCATCTGATCGTATTGTTTCAGGAAGTTTTGTCTGGCTTCGATCTCGCGGTACTCAGTTTCGGCTTCTTTGAAAGTGACGTATACTGGTTCGAAATCCAGGTTCAAGCCTTCCTTTTGATAAGCAGCATGCGTCTTCTTGAATTCTTCCATTTTGGCTCTGGTACTAGACCAGTCTTTTGTCGCATAAGCACGGTTGAAGTCATTTACGATGATTCTCAGTTTCTCTTTGGCCACATTGGCGTATCTGGACTGATTGGTTTTATCTTTCAAAAAAATAGCCTTAGCTATTTGTTCATAACCGTCCTTATCGTCACGGGCAATTCTAGTGTCAGCCAAGTACTCCATCAGCCTAAGCGTAGCTGGATGGTTGGGGTAAGTGGTGATGAACCTTTCAGCGTGTTTCTCCTTGTTAGCATCATCCTGCGCTCTATCATAAAGAGATATAGCCGAGAGATATATATCGCTGGCTTGATTGCTGCCGGCGTTTATTCTCTTTTGGACCACGTCTTCATACAGGGAGACATTGAGGTCAGCCGCCTGTTTGATTGTTTTGGGGTCTGCTGCTTTTTGGTCGATTAAGGCAAGCTTGACCTGATAGGCTTCATAACTTGCCGGAAATCTCTCGGTAAATTCAACCTTGACTGATTCAGAACTTGCCTTGAGCCCCACGCTGTCAGCCAGGTTCCAAGCTAACCGGTAGAAGTTAAGAGCTTCAGCAGCTTTAGATTTTTCCTTACCCATTTCAAGTAAAAGGTCTATGCTTTTCTGATAATCTCCCGCTTCCAGAAAGGCAACCTGGGCGTTTCCCTTGTATTGCAGACTTTTTTCTTTATCAAAGCTGGAATATTCCTCGGCAATACGCAGATAGTCCTGAGCTACTTTTTGATTGTCTCCTTTAGCTTTCGCCGTATCTGCAGAATTCTGAATTTGCAGTAAAGCATATTGCTTAAGCATTTCCTTGTCAGCCTTATTAAGGGCGTAAGGTTCAGCCTGTTTGTAATACTTCTCTGCCTCAGCAAAATTCTTCTGCGCTTCATAATTCTCAGCAATTCTGATCAGAGCAGTTCTTTTTGTCTCGGGGGAGATGTAGCCCTCAAAAGCAACCATTTGTTGATAGTAGGAAGTGGAAAGATCATATTGTTGTTTTTCCCTGGCTATCTCAGCTTGCCTGGCGATAACTGCCAAATAGATGTTGTCGTTCTTTGCAGATTTAAATTTATCGCTCAGTAAGACCATAACGAATCTTTGAGCCGCAGCCATGAAGTAGTTTTGAGGTTCGTTATCAGAGAGGTAAAGCTTCAGATCGCTGTTTCTGGATTTAAGGTCGGCAAGATCAGTTTTCATTGAATCACAGATTATGCGGGCGCATTCGTATGCTGTTTCCTCAAGGTCAAAATATAGGCCGTGGTCGGGATTGCTATCATTAAATGTATATATGCGCGCTGCAAGATCAAGGTAATGCTCGGGAGATCCCGTCAGCTGGGCGAGTTTAAGATTCTGGGCAATAACATTTGTTTGAGTACTTTGGATCAGGTCGGGATCCTCTTGACCCCGGATTGCTTCGAATCTCTGGAATTCATTGGTTAAAGAAAGGTACTCCTCGAAATTCTCATAAGTGGGATCATCGACAAACAGGTTGTTGTTGTATTTTTCAAGGTCTGCAAAGGCCTGGCTGACTATATCCATATGCCGGTCGATATCTTTGTCCTGGTTGGCAGCATACCATTCAGAATCCAGGCCGTAACGTCTGATGATCTTCTCCCTTTCCCCAATGTAGTAGCTTTCAGGTGATGTGCCCCTTTTTATCTGTGATAGATTAGCTCTGCAGAGTGAACAAATGGAATCTGCAATAATGGGATTATCCAAGGCCAGGGGATTGATGTCGATTTTAACGTTCATGTAATCTATTGATTGAAGGGGTATATAGAGTTTAAGCTTCTGATCAGAAGCTTCATCAATAATTTCATTCAGGAATCTTTCGCCCACATTGCCAACAATATGATCTTTAACATAAAGAGCACCTTTTGCTTCGTTGACAGTATCGGTACCGTCCATCCCTATCAAGCAATACCCGATATTTTTCACTGATGCAATTGAATAGTCCACCACTTCCACATTGTCGTTGATCTCTCCGCTGTCTATTGCGTTGAGGATAGTTATGAAATCGTCTATACCCCGCTTGTAGGCATCTTCTGAACTGCTGTTTAACCAAGCCCAACCCCTCTGATAAAGAGCCTTGTATTTGTATGGATCATTGGGGTCATCTATTATCAAATTATAATAATCACGGGCAATCGCGTAATACTCAACGGGTCTATCCGCATCTGTTCCTATCTCAAAATACAGATACCCCAACCGGTAGATTGATTCCGAATAGTATTGAGATCCGGGATACTCGTCAATAATCAGTTTGTAGGCTTCAATTGATTCAGCATATTTGTCCTCAGTGTAACGTAAAACAAGCGGTTTTACAAGCGGCATGTTACTCGTTTCATATTTTAGCAGTCCTGTTTCGATTGCGTTCTTTGCAATAACACTGCTGAGATAGCCGATATTGTATAAAACTGCATCAGCAAGGTAGAATTTGGGATCCAATTCGAGAACCTTGCGGTAGTTAGCCAGATTGACCTCCATTTGATCAGGACGAATGGAATTGCCCAATTCAGCCATTGCAAAATAAGCACAGGCAAGTACATTTACGTTGGGATTGGCTTTTACATTCAGCTTGTGATCAATGCTGCTATACTTAATGACAAATGGTTGGAGTTTATCAAAGATGTCCCGCTTGCGGACCAAATTTTCCTCATACAGCTTCTGACTCTGCTCAAATGTCAAAGCTGGTTCCTGTTGCCTCTTAATCCTGTCATAATAATTTGTTTCTACAAAGGCGATATGCAGATCGACATATTCGAGATTTACCTTGACAACATCAAGATATGAAATCTGTCTTTGTAACTCATCTGTGTATTCTGGCAAGTAAGAAGGCAGGTTGGAGATATCAGCCAAGACTGCTTTCTTTTCCCTGTTAGAAACATATTGCGGATAAATCCTGTTGAATTCATTTGCTGTTTGGTCTATGGATGCAAGAAGCTTGGCATTCTCTTCGTTCGATGATTTTACTTCCTGCATCAAAGCCCTGTATTCTGAATTATCATAATCATAATAATCCAGTAAGAGTGAGGTTTCGGCCCTTGTTCGTTCGTTCGAAGCGATGATTGCATCAATCTGGTCATCAGTCAGACGGGATTGTCCGGAAGCTTTCATTCGGTAAAGGCTGTTGAGGATATCATCAAGTACTTTAATATTGTTGTCTATTTCGTTACGGATTGCTAAATATGCGTTAGCATCATTCAGTTTCAGGGCAGCAGTCCGGATAGCATCGATTCTTTTCATCTGATCCTGATATATCCTGGTCAGAGTGTTTAGTTGATTGATATGCAACGTATCTTCAAGACTCTTCAATTCATCTGCCTGCAAATAGAAGCCCAACTGCTCGGTAAAGCGGAGAACCAGTTGCTTCTCGATAAGGATCCATTTGTTAAGATGGTCGTAAGGCAAGCCTTCGGGATGGGTTACAAGAACAGAATTTATGGAATCAAGTTGCTTGTCTATGGAATTAACTTCATGCAAAATTAAACCTATCTGTTCAATATTCTCTCTGCCAGTAAATCCGCTGCGCAAATCATTCAAGCGGTTGATCAAGACTATTTTGTCAGATATCTTTTTGCTATTTTCATTAATCCGATGGCTGACTTCAGAGCTTCTTGTCCTTGCATCTTCAATCTTACCATCATTGGACATTATTTCAGACCAGAGGAATAGCAGGGGTGAAATGTATTCGCCCAAGGCATTGTCATCGATTGAACGCTCCAGTACTTCAAGAGCTTTTTGCTTATTGGAAAGGTTCAGATGTGTCGTTGCCAGTTCATATTGGACTTGAAATTCTTTGTATGGCTGAATAGAATTTGAATATCTTGAATAGTAATCCAAAGCAGATTCCCATTCACTAATAAGGCTGCAGATCCTGGCCATTGCCAAATTCAGAAAGGGATTTGAGGGAGATGCCGATAACAATCCGATCAGCTTTTCCTTGGCTATGATTGGCTCTTCCTGCAGTAACTGCAGCAATTCAATCATGTTATTGGCATCATCTTTATAAGGTCCATCACCTACTTGGGAGAAAAAGGAGTGTGCCAAAATGTCTTTATCCAGGGAGAAGCAGACGTGGCCTGCCAGGTAATTCTGCTGACTGTTGAATGTACGGCTTGAAGCCTCAATGTAGTTGTAAGCTATGTCCTCGTCTCCGGTTTTCAGGTAAGATTTAAGTAGCAGCGTAAAACCATCCGAAGAAATGGGTGCAAGCGGATGCTCTCTTATCAGCGAACCTAACTCGACTTTGGATTTATCATACAAGCCCAGAAAATAGTAAGCGGCACCGCTGTAATAAAGCAAATCATCCGAGACCAGAAGCAGATTTGCATAATCTGATTTCAACTCATTAATTATCTCAAGGGCGGCTATGGGGTTTGTCATTACTAAAGTGTCTAGTATGGAAGCATATACTGAGAAATATGAGTTTGCCATCTCTATGTCGTTGTTTTTTAAGGCCTGTTTAACCTCGGTTCTGATTCTGTTGCGGGCGACGAAATCGTTATTGCTCAGCTTGAGAGATATATTCTGGTCGATTTTTTCAATAACTTGCTGAACATCTTTGTATATGTTTAGGACTTGTTTATCCGTCAGTTGAGTATGCAATACACCAAGATACAGAACTTGAACAGCGATCAAGATGATATAAATCAAACGTCTCATGGGATTCTCTCTTTGCTTTACTTTTCTCTGTTTCCAAGTATATGAAGAGTCTCAAGCAGGTTTATGAGTGGTTTTCGTGGCCCATTACCGAACGGGTGATTAGTCATTCTGGGTTTCTTCTTCCATGTCTTTGAGCTGCTGTCTGAGATCGTCCAGAACTTTCTGGGCCTGTTCCCTTTGTTCGCGCAATTTCTTCAGTTCTTCCAAGAGGTCCTGATTTGTGTTGATTTCCTTGCCCTGTAACTGAGGATTGATCAGTTCTGATTCGCGGGTGTATATTTCTTCGGTCAACCAGGGTTGAGCCCGTCTTTCGTCAGCATATTTGTCGAATAAATATGAGATGGCAAGGCCTATGCGGTTGTTTTCCTGTTCTTCTATAGCTACATATGAAAGTTTGATAGCGAATTTCTTGATGGCATACTGAGCACCGGCGTTGATGTTAAAACCGTCGTTCTCAATTGTCAGACTGATGTTTTTATGGGGTTTGACAGTAATGGAACCGAATACCCCTTCAAACCTCCTGGCGAGATCGACTTGGCCTTTGAATTCGTTTAAACCTACACCAACGGTCACATATGTTTCCAGTAGTTTAAGGCCGGTCATGTTTCTCAGAACACCGGCCTTGGATAAACATATGTAGGCAGAATTTCTTTCATAGAAGCACTTATCTGGGTTTTGTGAATATTCACTGTTGGGATGCTCCAAGGCATCTTCCTTTATTGGTGAGAAAAGATTATCAACTCCGATAGCCAACTGCGGAATAGTCGCTGTTTCTTCTATCAGCTTCAATTTCAGGTTGGCAAAACCCAGTTCATCCCCAACCCATCCCGCTATTCCTACCCGGTCGAAGATTCCCACATTGACCATACCCATGGGATAATAGTGGTAGTCCTGATTTTCAGTGAAGCTGCTTCTTACACGCCGGAAATAATTCGTAAATGTAAATTCCACTGACTTATTGGGCAAAACATACGCATCAGGAGCCCTGAGCTGGCCTATGGTTGTGTAAGGTACAGCGCTCAAAGATAATACCATGAGCGTAAAGACGATGTACAGGAAAACTGCTCTTTTCATACTTCCCCCAACTTTCGAAGTCTTATTTCCATCCTGAGGACAGGATAACATTGACATTTATTACGTCAAGGTTTTTATTAGCAACATGCAGACAATGTTAAGAAAGGACCTTGCCAAAACCGGAGAGCGCTTGGCGGCAGAATACCTTGCCAAACAAGGGTACCTTCCTATTCAGATGAATTTTAAATCCCCTTTTGGCGAGATTGATCTCATTGCCCTCGATAACATTAGCCAAGACATTGTCATAGTTGAAGTTAAAACTAGAACTGGTGATAATCAAAAAGCTGCCAAGAATTGCGTATCTTTATCAAAGAGAAAGAAATTAGCCCTCACTGCCCTTTACTTTATCTCAAACAACAAGCAATATTCACATCACAGTATCCGGTTTGATGTTTTTATCATTATGTATCATCCTCGCGATGATGACTTTTCGATTGAACATCTGAAGCATGCTTTTGTTGCGGGTGATATTATATCCAATACCAACTAATAGTTCAGTCTGGATTCGTCAAAATCTGAACCCAAGTATTTCTTCCAGCTGGGATTGGTATTTTCTCTGTCGTCATTATCGGCATAAATCAGCTTATAGTTGCCGTTCATGGCGATGTCCACAAATATGTATACTGCTTGTGTTCTTCCCAAATACTTCCAAATCTGATAGTCTTTTCTGCCGCCTTTGAGGTTGTAATCGGTACTCTCGTCGCTTTCCGAGTCATCGGGAGGCCCGTTGCGTATGTAGATTCTGCCCATGTCAGATTTCCATCCCTTCTCGAAATGAGAAAACCTGGCATTACAATAATCGATTCTCTTTCTGTAGGCTGTCAGGATTTCTTGCACGGTCATGTTTTGCCCTTGAGCCTGATTTATCCAAAAATTCGATATATAACTCCTTTTTGCCTGGTTAGTCAGGGAATTCCAGTCCGAGCTTGATTTGGCTGATGATAAATAGCGGATCAGATGGAATTCCTCGTTTACGTCAGTGAAAAGAGCATAAATCATTTCTTGAGGCTCAGTAATAAACAAATCCAATGACCTTGAGAGGACTTCATTGTGTGATTTGACCAACAGGGAAATCAGATATTTTCCGGAAGCCAAACCGGAAATGTTTATGGGAAACAACAGCGATTCGGTTGTCTGGTTCGAATCCAAAGCTTTTAAAGTTACAAGGATGAGTGTGCTGTCTTTCACCATGTTCAATATGGATGTATCGAATTCTCCTGTATGATCGTATTTTTCGCAATAAATATAGATGCTGTCCTGATTGCTTTTTGATATGATACCTGACACTGCTGGTACATATGCAGCTCCGTTGCGGCTGAATTTCTGCGAATATTGAGTGGAGTCTGGTATGATGCTTTGGATGATTTCGATGTCACTTAGTCCTGTTTCTGGCAATAAAGGCGCCATTTCATATTCCCAGTGGTAGTTTTTAGATGTATTCAGATCTTCAAAAATCAGTCTCAGCCTGTAACCGGCGGAGGGCGGGGAAAGAGAGATTCTGTCCAGATATGATTTATCTGATGTTATGTCGTATTTTCTGCTTACCCCGATGTTATTGGTAAAACTCTTCAGGTCAATGAAAGCTTCACTGTCAGGGTAGGCTAGCTGGATCGATACCTGCAACTCGGCATAGAAACCGGTGTTTCTGGGTTTGAACTCCAGGTTTTTATAAGGAACCTGATAATCAATTACGAATCTGGTATTGCCATTTCGGTCGAGATACCTGTTGACATCTAGAAACAAGCCAAGTCTATCCGCATTCAAATCTTCCAGAGCCATCAGGCTAAGATATGCTATCGCTTGCAAGGCAATCAGGCTTAGCTTTTTAATCTTCCTCATTCATGCTCACAAGTTTGTAATTACCGTATCCGGAGCGGTCTATAAAATAAAAAAATCCGTTCTCATCATAGTAATACCAAGTTATGGAGGGAAACCTCCCCATCGGAAAAACATCTTCGCTTATCTCGTCTGGGGGGCCATGGATAATATAGATACGTCCCCGGTCAGATTTCCAGCCAGGCATCTTCTCATGAATCGTAAACAATTCATCCGCTTTGAGTACACGTTCGTTGAAGTATTCCCTAAACTCGTTTCTTGATGTTCCGGGCGTATTGTCATGTTTTAACCAGAAATACTCAATTGCATTCAGCTGGTCGTCCTTTGCCATTGCTCTGATTGTTTTCCACTCATTTTGGCTGGCTATATATTTAATCTGCAGCAGTTGGTCTTCCAGCCCGTACCTCTGTTTTTGCCAAGTTTGTTTCTGTTTCAGCAGATCTCCAGTGCAGGTTTTTGACATCCCATAGAAAAAGCATAACTCGATATAGGAAATATATCCCAAGCCCCAAAGGGATCTGATGTCTATTTCCATCCCCATGTTTCGAGGGATTATCCTGCGGACCGGATTATTGTCCAGGTCGGCAAGAATCTGAATGCTGTCGCAAAGGCAATAAGTGTTGATGACCAAGAAGCATTGACCCAGATCCCGATTCAGCGACTGATAATTTTGGACGAGTATTTTTCTGGAGCCTCTTTTTGCAATGATCAGCGGTTGGACCCTGTTATCGGTTCGCTCGGGGACATCTACAATGAGCTGGTTTTCCTTTTTATCTCCAAGTTTTTCATTCCTCAACAGGGTGACAAGTTTATATCTGCCCGGTTCTGCCTCGAGATCAGTATCAATTATTAAAAGTTCACCGGGCTGAATCTCCCAATCATTTATTGTGAAGCTCAAAACCTTCTGAAATACAGTCTTCTTTTGACTGTTGATCAAGTGTATGCTCAGTTTGTAATCTGCGGAACCTGACTCGGCGGCAAACATCAGCAGGTCACGAGGAATCATTATATAGAAAGTGGAATGGTCCGGCCAGGTATTGACTACCACATATTGAGCCTTGGCACTGATCAGGGTCATCAGGCATATTATCAGCAGGCAAATTCTATTCATCAGTTTTAACCATTGCCTGCAACTTGATGCCGCCACTTTTGCACCAACCCAGGAAATCATTATCCGGGAAAAACTCAAAAGCCTGGGGTTGCACTATAATTGAATCAAAGTTTTTCCCTCCAATGGAAAGTCTCATAGTGAAATGCCCGTTGCCGTTATTCTTTAGTCTGCCTATTTGCTGGAGCAGGGAATCATTGATGTTATCTTCTGACAATTCTATTAGAATTTCACCTTTCAGGGTATAGGGCAGTGATTCAAAGGGCAATACCAGCTTAGGCAATATCTTGATAGCTTTTTCATCGCCGATAAGGTAAAAAGATCGATTTCCCGCAACCAGATAGATCTTGTTAAGCTCAAACTGGTTTACGAACCTGTCATAATCCTTTTTAAACAACGAAACCTCGAATTTGCCTGACAGGTCTTCCATCTCAACAAAGCACATCGGATTGCCTTTACTGTCCCTCTTTTTGATTGTGTTGACCACTATCCCGATTGCGGTTACATCCTTGTCAGTATTTCTGCTGTTACTATTTGTTCCGGAGAAGGTCAGCAGCCTGATCAAGTCCTTATATGGAGCTAACGGGTGTCCGGTTAAGTAATATCCCAGTACTGCCTTTTCCATTTCCAATTGGTGCAGATATGACCAGGGCTCTCCTTCCGGCAGAGGAGGATTGTCGGAGTTTTTTTCGGCATGAGAATCCAGCAGGTCGAACAGAAGAGTCTGCCCACGTTTATAGTCCCTCTGACGGTCACCTCCGTATTCAAGAGCAATTTCAATAACTTCCCATTTCTGAGCACGGGTTCCCTCCAATTCGTCCAGGGCTCCTGACGCAATGAGGCTTTCCAGAACCGTCTTATTGACGGCTGAGGAATCAAGACGTTTGCATAGTTCGAAAATGTTTTTATATATACCGTTTTTCTTACGCTCTTCGATCAGGGCATTTATTGCAGCGTCTCCCAGGTTTTTGATTGCTCTAAGACCAAAATGGATCTCCTTTCCGTTTACGGAAAATTCCTTGTTGCTCAAATTGATGCTGGGCGGGATGATGCTGATGTTCATTCTTTTGCATTCTTCCAGGAAGTAAGGAACTTTGTCAGGATTATCCTCCAAAGAAAGCAGGGCTGCCATGAATTCCACTGGGTAATGAGCTTTCAGCCATGCAGTTTGATATGCCACCAAGCCATAACAAGTGGCATGGCTCTTATTAAAAGCGTATTGAGCAAACGACGACCAGTCATCCCAAATCTTGTGGATAGTCTTTTCCTGCACTTGATTTACTAAAGCTCCTTCTATGAACTTGTTCCGGAATTCCTCCATCAGGTCGCCTTTTTTCTTGGAAATAGCGCTTCTTAAGGAATCGGCCTGTCCCCTGGTGAAACCTGCCATTTCGCGGGATATCTGCATTACCTGTTCCTGATAGACTGTGACGCCGTAGGTTTCTTTCAATGCCCGTTCAGCCAGTGGGTGGTCATAGACGATTTTCTCTTTGCCGTGTTTCCGTCGGATGTAGGTGTCAATGGAAGCCATAGGCCCCGGCCTGTATAGGGCCACCATCGCAATCAGGTCTTCGAACTGGTTTGGCTTCAGCTCCATCAGGTATTTTTTCATACCGTCTGACTCAAACTGGAAGACTCCATCAGTTTTTCCTTCCGATAAAAGCCTGTACGTTGCTTTGTCGTCCAGAGGTAGTTTATCAATATCAATTGTCCGATTCTGCGACTCAGCTATCAGTTCAGCTGCTTTATAAATCAAGGTTAGGGTTTTCAGGCCCAGAAAGTCCATTTTCAGTATTTTGAGCTGCTCCAGACATTTGCCTTCATACTGGACCAGAACTGCGTTCTCGTTATCTTTCTGGGAACTGACGGCCAGCGGCACGTAATCTGTCAGATCACCCGGAACTATCACTATTCCAGCCGCGTGGATGCCAGTTTGCCTGACCAGGCCCTCAAGCACCTGACTGTGCTGGAGAATGCTCAAGTACAGGTCGTTGCTGTTCATTAGGGAGGCAAATTCTTCAGACTTAGCCAAGGCTTCGTCTAAAGTCTTTGAAGTGGCTGGGATCACTTTGGTCATTTTATTGGCTTCACTTGCGGATACGCCCAGTACCCGGGCCACATCCTTGATCACTGATTTGGGGCCTAGAGTCGAGTAAGTAATAATCTGTGTCACGCTGTTCCTGCCATATCTCTGTATCACATAATCAATAACCTTGCTTCTGCCCTGGGCGCAAAAATCTATGTCAATGTCAGGCATGCTTATCCGGTCAGGATTAAGAAATCGCTCGAACATAAGGTTGTGTTTCAGGGGATCTACTTTAGTTATATCTAGCAGATAAGAAATGATGCTGCCTGCCGCAGAACCCCGTCCGGGTCCAACCGGGACATTCTGTTTCCTGGCGTTGTCGATGAAATCCTTTACTACCAAAAAATAGCCATCAAACCCCATCCGGTGCACAACGTCCAGTTCGTAACTGAGGCGGTCTAAGATCTCCTGGTCCGTTTCAGAATATTTCTTTTTTAGCCCGTCCAGACAGAGTTGTTTCAAGTAATCTCCCATGTTTTCGTATTCTGGTGGAGTCTCTATCCGGGGCAGCAAAAAATCATCGTAGTGAAGGTTGAAATCAACCCGGTCAGCTATGGCAAGCGTGTTTTCATATGCTTCAGGAACATCAGGATAAAGCTCTTTCATTTCATCTGGATTGCGAAAGTAAAGCTTATCGGTATTATACCGCATCCGGTTGGGGTCGTTAAGGTTTTTTCCTGTTTGTATGCAGAGCAGGATATCGTGAGCTTCATAATCCGATTGCTGCAGGTAGTGACAGTCATTGGTCACAACCATCGGGATCGACATTTCCCGCGCCAGTTTGATTACCTGCGGCATGGCTATCTGCTCTTTTTCCATTCCGTGATTCTGGATCTCTAGGTAATATCTGTCGCCAAACACTTTACGGTACCAATCTGCAGCCTGTTTGGCCAGCTTGTGTTGACTGTCTATAAAGTGTTGGCAGATTTCACCTTTTACACACGCGCTCAGGCAGATCAGCCCGTCTGAATACTGTTCCAGGATCTTTTTATTGATCCTGGGTTTGTAGTAGAAGCCCTCCAGGTATGATATGGAAGTCAGCTTGATCAGGTTATGGTAACCTGTGTCGTTCATGGCCAGAAGGATCAGATGGTGGCGCTGGTCATTCTTGTTGCTGTCGTCACTGTAATCTTTATTAATAATATATGCCTCCATGCCAAGGATCGGTTTGATCCCGGCTTTAGTGGCGGTATTATAGAACTCGATGGCACCAAACATGTTGCCGTGGTCAGTCAGCGCCAGGGCCGGCATTTCATAGCGTGAGGCCAGTTTTACCATCCGGTCGATCCGGCAGGCTCCGTCCAACAGGCTGTACTGAGAGTGGTTGTGCAGATGAACGAAAGACATCTATTCTATCCTTATCTTTTATTCCAATTACATTGCCGATTTTCAAGGCTGCTCTGACTTCATATTGATATCAGGGATATTCTGTCAAAGTAAATCCCATTTTTTTTTCCATCCCCAGCTCAACTGTCAGTTCTTTAGCAAATTGCATCATCGCCAAGGCGTGAGTTCCTTTCCAGAAGATCTTTCCGCATTTTGGGCAACGCGTGAAATATTGTTGCCCTTGCCTTACCTTATCTGGCAGTAATGCGTCTATTTCCTGCTTGGGAACAGGCACCACCAGGCAGTTGCAACGCAGGCAGCGGCTGAACAGGCAGAAATGATGAAGGCCTGTATCCCTTATCACTGTTTTGATCTGTTCCCGATAATGATCCGATCGGATTTTTACCTGTGAAACAATCCTTGGGATTACCTGTTTGTTTATCCTTGTTATTAGAATCCTGTTTTCTGCCTGGCAGGTGTTCTGCAGTTCGACCAGACCGCAGGATTCTGCAGACTTGGTGTCAAAACCCAGCATTCTGAGATAGCGGGCCAACCTGGCTAATTCGCAGGTGACCAGAAATTTGACTTCCGCCCTCAGA
>JAXDBS010000096.1:0-44614 GCA_034678545.1 Cloacimonadaceae bacterium (SeqCode)
GCTGAGGGCGCCAGACACCGGTCACCGCGTCTTGGCCACGCTGCATCGGGGAAGCTGCACCAATTCACTCGACCGCATCATCGACATGTTCCCCAAGGAACAGCAGCAGCAGATCCGGTCCATGCTGTCCGAATCGCTGGAGGCGGTGGTATCCCAAACCTTGCTGCCCACCAAGGATGGCAAGAGCAGGGTCCCCGCAGTGGAGATCATGATCGCCAATGCCGCTGTCCGCAACCTGATCAGGGAAGAAAAGACGTATCAAATCCCGTCTGTGATACAGGCGGGCAGCAAGGAAGGCATGCAGACGAGGGACCAGTCTCTCTACAATCTGGTCATGAACAATTTGGTGGAAAGAACGATCGCAGAGGAACTGGCGGACAATCCCAAGATGTTTGCCACGGGGGCCGGATTCTAAAGGCAGCGGATCTTGGAACCGGTTAAGAAAAGTGTCTGGGCTTACAGAATACATCTCTTTCCCGTCGCAGGACGGGAACCGGTTCGGAGGGGAGGATATGCATGATAGCCAGACTCAGGAATGAACAAGGATTTACCCTACTGGAGATCCTGGCCACCGCCATCATCGTGGCAGTGTCCCTGATCAGTCTGTACATGGGAATTCTGTATGCGGACAAGCAGCTGCAGCGCAATTATCATGACCGGGTGGCCACTCTGCACGCATCTGGCGAAATCGAATGGCAGATGTACTACAGGAAAAACTATAAGGAATTTGAGGAGTTTTCGAACAAAGTGGTCTTGATCGACAGACTCGCTGAAAACAGGCTGCTGAACGGGACCATGAGCATGAAAGTCACAGAGTCCCAGGAAAACCCTTTTGGTTCGGGCATACCCTATAAGGTGCTGGAGATCAGAGTCTCTTGGCTGGAGCCCGGTGACAGGGAAACCCGCACGGTAGTTGTGCGTGAAGACTTCTATTAAGCGGGGTAAAGGGTCTGAAGGTGTAACAGCGATGCAAAGACTCAAATCACAAGCGGGATTCACGATCACAGAGCTGATCGCGGTGATCTCGTTATCGGGCATAATGATGGCCGCAGCAGCCATGGGATTTGGCACTTTCTTTACCAAGTTTGAGGAAATGAACAGGAAAACCGAGCTGCAGCGGGGAGCTTTCAACTGTCTTCAAAAGATCAAAAACGGCATCCAGATCGGGAGCGGGACCAATCTGAAGTTCCAGGGAATAGCGACCTCGGATTCAATCGCGTTCGTAGGCACAAACGCAGGCGCTTCTTCTAAGATCATCCTATACCCCCCGGCCTCGGATTATACTCATCAGAACGATTTCATCAGCATCTATCACGACGGCAAATTCGTCCGCGCCACCTACCTGGACGGCACTCTGCAGCCGCCGGCGCCGTTGTATCTGTATCCCGGCAATACCCGCGGGAATGAAACTGAAGTGACCAGGCTGCGGTTTTCCAAGGCCAATACTGCAGAGCCCATTACCAAAGTTGTGTGGGTGGAGTTGGAAGCCAGGGTGAAGTTGAAAGAAAACCGGTATATGACGGTATCATATACCACCCGCATGGCATTATCCATGAAATGATTAATCGGAGTCAAAAGAAGAGGAAGGCAAATATGCGCAAGATACTTCGCAATCAGCGCGGCAGTATAGCCATAGCTCTCGCTTTGGCAGTCGTAGGCATAATGTCCGGCATCACGATGTCCATGCTGGCCCTGAGCGACACCGTGGCCGCCAGGCACGATTTTGACGCGGTACAGGAACTGCATTTTCTCAGATCGGAGATGGGCCGGGCCCAGATCATGGCCCAATCCATGGACTATTCAGGAGACGGATTTACGCTTCCCAACAGGTTTGCCACCGTTGTCAGCTCCCACTCCAAGAACATGTACAGGATGCAGACCAAATTGGTCAAAGAGAACATTGCCACCGGCGGCGGGCTGTATTTCACCCAGGGCTACAACATCAAATCCCTGATCAAGGCGAACAGGGGCGCAGGTTCTACCACCCTATTCGGCAATAAGCTGTCAACAGTCGTCAAATACGGCGAAAAGGGCATTCGCCGCAACAGCTTTGCCGGCTATCATTATTTTACTGACACGGATCAATCCACTAACGCCACCAACGTTTATTTCTGGGGGCCGGACGTAGTCCACGGCAAGGTTCACAGCAACACCGACATCTGGATAAAACAGCTGGGCGGCGGCAACAATAATGGCTGGCCGACCTTTTACGGTCCTGTTTATACGGCCGGACAGATCCAATCCTTCAGCGGCACTCCACCCTATGCCCAAGTGTTCAGGGAAGGTTACTGGGAGCATGTAAGCGAACTTGAATTCAATCCCACGGCCACCCTGATCAGGTCTCACGGAACGCCGATCGGCTCAACCGCCTATGATCCCACGCGGATAACCTATGTAATCGTGGACGGGGGATCCTATCACACCTGGGTGGGCCAGGTCATCAACGCCGGGCCTGATACGGCAGACGTCTGGACCCAGTATCCTCCCAGGGCCGGCCAGTACCTGTTCCGGAACCGCTGGACAAAGTATGATACCATCTGGACGGCGGGAGCCACGGGCAGTTCGATCGGTCATTCCAACATAGTCTATTCCAAGGTCTGGCTCAAGGGAAGGTTCCAGGGAGCCCAGACCTGGTGCGCAGTTGACACGCTATACCTGAATGACCACTGTTATCTGGCCGGAACGCAGCGCGGTCAATGCCCGGACGGCACTGTGCAGGGATCCTCGCTCAACCGGAGCGACTATTTGGGCATTGTGTCCGAGAAATCCATATTGGTCCAGTATGGTTACCGGGATCCGCAGGATTCAACCAGATATCATCCCAACTGTGACGGAGATGCTGACGGGATCTGGATTTATGCCGCCATGTGCGCCTTGGGGGATGGCGGAGGGAATCCCCATCGGGATGGAGTATTCACATTCGAGTATCAGCACCCGCATCCCTCAGTGCCGGACTGGAGGCTGCCCAACAATCCCTCCTATGTCTGGGACAAGATTGACCTGCACCGGCGGAAATATCCTCCTACGGCGGCAGCGCCCTGGCCGGGAAACATTGACCTGCCCTGGTACAATCCCCTCTGGCCGGAGCGTTATCCCTACATGGAGCGCGGCACCATCCACCTTTGGGGATCAGTGGCCCAGCGCAGGCGCGGTTTTGTGCACAGAAACACCTATGACAGCGAATACCCCAACCCCAACAGCCTTTGGATCGTTCCTCTGGACCTATGCGGTGCCACCAGCGGCGCCACAGTGGTTGATCCCATCCTGGGCATAACCATGCAGGGAGTTAACGGTCCCAACTCCACCGGCAGCGGAGTCGGGTATGATAAAGACTACAACTTTGACAACCGCTTTTCGTTCGTGACTCCTCCGGATTTCCCGGAAGTTCACGTGCGGGGGGGTCTGACACCATTTGAATCGGAGGCATGGTCGCTGAGAAAACCACCCAATACATTCTAAAACGTCAAGATAAAGAGGAACTATGAAGAAGAAACCGGTTAAGTTCAGGGAGTCTGTGGGGATTGATGTCGGATCCCACAGCGTCAAGATCGTACACCTGAAGCGCCTGCACGAGGGGTTCAAACTCCTCAATTACGAAATCAGGCCGACTGTGCCCCAGGGTGTTGAGTATATCCCATCCGATCTGAGGCCGGAACGCTTTGCTCCGATCATCGTGGAAATGCTGAAAACGCTGCATATCAGTCCCAAATCGATCAAGCACCTGGTGTCCGCTATCGGCGGGGACAACACCAGCATCAAACAGATCAAGACCATATTTCTGCCTGATGATGAACTGGAATCCGCGCTGTTCTTCGAAGCCAAAAAGCACATTCCCATCAGCGGCAGCGATATGGTGCTTGATTTCCAGGTGTTGAGCGTGGAAGAGAAGACCAATAATATGAACATATTGCTGGCTGCATCCACCAAGGAGCTGCTGAATGAACACTCGAACATCCTGGTCACAGCAGGATTGTCGCCAAACATAGTGGACCTGGACAGCCTGGCCGTAGCCAACAGCTTCGCCCTCAACACGTTTGCGGAAGATGGGGTCTACGTCCTGCTCAACCTGGGCGCCCACCGGACAAACATGATCATCTGGGGGCCGAATGCCAAGTTGTTCGCGCGGGACATTCCCTATGGCGGGTATCATGTGACAAGGGATATCATGCGCAAGAGACAGCTCGAATTCGATGAAGCGGATAACTACAAGATGGAATGGGGCCTCCTGGACGATCCCGGCAAAGCCGCCGCTTCCACTATCAGCGTGCTTGACATCTCGGAAAAGTCAACGGAAGACCTGATAGCGGAAGAGATCAGGCGCTCCCTCCGGTTTTACGTCAAGGAAGCCGGTAACAGTGATTTCAGAAGGATCTACCTGATGGGAGGCACCGCCAAACTTAAAGGGCTGCCGGAATTTGTCCAGGACAAGGTCAACATACCCACTGAAATCTATATGCCGTTCATCAACATCGAGATGCCGGAAAAATTCCAGGACAGGAAAGACCCGCAACTTGCCCTGGCAGTCGGTTTGGCGATGAGAATGGAATAGGGGGGTGAGATCATGATTACGCAGCAATTCTTCTTTAAGATCAACCTGAACAGATTCGGTGAGATGAAACTCCAGCAGGAGAAGGAAAACAAAACCTTCCTCCGCTCCGTACTGTTTTTTGCCGCGGGCACCCTGCTTTGCTTTGGAGCGGCCCTGTATTTCAATTCCCTGCTGGCAAAGAAAGCCGAGAACCGGGAAAAGTTCCTCCAAGACGCCGAGAACAAACTGGCGACCTACCAGAAAAGCACTGACAATCTTACCAGCACCGATCTGGATCTGCTGGCCAAGACCTTCAACGACCGCATCTTCTGGGCCAGGAAGCTGGTGTCGCTGGCCCGTGAAATCGACGGGAAAATGGCGATCACCCAGTTCACTTTTAAAAACGGGGTCCTCAGCCTTTACGGCGTGACCTCGATCGACAAGAACCAAAGGGAATTCGATCTCATAGACCAGTTCATAGCCAAACTGAAAGCCAATGAAGAGATCAACCGGGATTTCCCCGAGATCAGATATGCCAAGGCCAACCGGGACAAGGTCAAGGACACGGACATACTGAGGTTCCAGATAGACTGCTTCGGCAAAGAGGCCAAAACTGAAGAAGGCGGTGCCCAATGAAACAGAAATACCTGATCTTCTCCCTTGGCATGATCCTGATCGCCGTCATCTTCTTCAGTATCACCGGATCCATGATCAATAAGAAAGTCAGCCGCATCAACAGGCTGGATGACAAGATCAAATCCGCCCTGGAAAACCTGAATAGCGCCAAGGTGCTGGAACAGCAGCTCAGCCAGTTTTCCCTGATCATTGACAACAGCCTCACCAAGGAGAAGACTTTTTCTCCCGCGGAAGTCAATGCCTTTATCAAAAATCTGGCTGATCTGGCCGACCAGAACCGGATTGCGGTGCTGAATATCCTGCCCAAAGAAGTGCAGAGCGGCATGAATCTGGTCGAGCAGCAATACATATTGGAACTGAACAGCACCTATGTCGATCTGGGCCAGTTTTTGGCCAACCTGGAAGCCCTGGATTACATAGTCAAGATCAATACCCTGGACGTGGTGCCTGAAACGGAGACCACCAAATCCCCCGGCCAGAAAGCGGCTGAAGCCGCAGGGCCCCGGATTGCCCGTTACAAGGTGCAACTGGAACTTTCCGTATTCAAGGTACAGAGGGAGGCATAAGATGGAAACCCGCTTCATAAAGGACTTGGCCATAGCCCTGATCTTCATCTGCCTGGCGGCCTTTGCCATCAAGGCTTATTCGATCCACAAAAAAGAGGGCAAGATAGCGGATCAGTCAAAATATACGGACATCTCCGTCAATGAAGAGCTGATCAGGAAGATCAACACCATTGAAGCCTCCATCGTCGACCGCAAGTCGTTCCGTTTCAACGTTCCCACAGATCCCCTCCGGCAGGACCCGGTGATCAAGGACAGGCTGGACAGGCTGCAGGAATGGGAGAACATGGTCGCCAATCTGGTGCGCCTGTCAGGCACAGTGGTTGACGAGGACAAAGGCGCGGTTGCCATCATTGACCATCAGGGAACGGAGCGCATGTACCGGGTTGGCGATTACATCGCCGGCAGGCGCATAACGAAGATTGAAGAAGGCAGGGTCATTTATTCTATCGGCGGCAGTTATTACACGATGGTGGTGGAACCCAAGCCTCAAAGGCCGGCTGACCTGGAAACCGGACAGGATATAACGGAATACAATTATTAATAGAGCGGGAGATAATATGAGAAATCAGAAAGCATCAAATCGTCGGTGTACAGACGAGGCGTCTGTAATTACATTCCGGCTTTGCCTGACCGTCGTCCTGGGGCTGCTGCTGTCGGCCTCATTCCTGGCGGCGCAACAGACAGCGAATTCCATCAGTTTTACCAGGAAAGTATCCTACGATGCGGACGACGCGTCCTTATCGGCCGTTCTGTCGGCCCTGGCCAGGCTCAGCGGCGCGAACATCGTCCTGGCCGTGGATACGGGATCCGATCAGGAGAAAAAAGAGGAAAAAAGGATTTCCGTCCATATCAAGGATGTCCAGATCGAGCAGGCAGTGTCTTTGGTAGCCCGATCTGCAGGTCTGTCCTACCGGGTGGTGGGCGACAACACTTTCCTGGTGGGCGAAAAGGCCAAGATCATGGAAGAGACCGGAGAGCGCACTTATGTAATCCAGCTGAACAACGTGGATGCCGCCAAGATCTCCAAATCCCTGGAAAACGCGCCCGGAGAGACGGTGCCCATCGATGGTCAAAACGCCCTGCTGGTAGTGGGCAACCCCGATACTTATGATCAGATCCTGACCATAGTGAAAGGCCTGGACGTACCCCAGAAGCAGATCGAGATCAGGGTCAGGCTGATCGAGATCATCGTCTCCGACGCCAAGAAATACGGCATTGACTGGTCCAAGCTGAACCATCTGACCACTATTCTGGCCGAGGATCCGGTCAACGCGGAAGGAGCCGGCCTGCCCTACAATTTCACCGATCCGACAGGTTACCTGCCCTACGGCGATCCCACCGACCTTGAAAAAATGCCGGAACAACAGTATTTCCAAAAGATCGACGGGTTTAAGAACATGGGGCATTTCAGCCGCCAGCTCACAGCCTTTGACATTACCATTGACTGGCTGCTGGAAAACAACGCGGCCAAGCTGCTGACCGACACCCGGGTTACAGCCATGAACGGAGAACAGGCCACCATCCAGATCGGGGACGAAGTTCCCTATGTCGCTAAGAATCTGGAAAACGACTTCCAGGTCAATACCGCCAAGATCGGCATCTACCTGGATGTTACCCCCACCATCAACAAGGACGGACAGATAACGGCCAAGATCAGCCCGGAAGTGAGCTCGATCGTGGACTATGTGGCTGATTACATACCCCGCACCAAGGTGCGGAAAGTCACGTCAACCGTGACCGTCCCTGATGGGAGGAAGATCATCGTGGGCGGCCTGCTCAACTCCACTCTAACGGAAAAAACGTCCAAGCTTCCCCTGTTGGGAGATCTGCCCATAGTCGGGAAGCTGTTTCAGCATAAATATGAGACCCTGGAAAACACTGACCTGATCATGGAGATCACCCCGCGCCTGATCCCCGAAAATGAGATTTATCGGGAACCCGTTGTGGATGAGCGTCTCTCCAGGCATCTCATAGAATATGAGGAAGAAGACCAAAATTAAGGTGAGGAGGGATATTTTATGAGAAGAAAGAGTTTACTGCCCCTGATCATGCTGCTGGCGCTGATGCTGGTCTGCCTGACCACTTCCTGCGACCGGCGGAATCCGCCGCCAGTGGCGCCTGAAATTCCGGAACCGCCCCCGCTGAGCCAACTGCGCAACATAGTCAGCATTGAAGCCATGCCGGACACCATCTATGCCGACCGGGGGATCACCTTTTCGACCATCAGCGTCAAGGTTCAGGATGGCGAGCAGTTCGGTGTGGTCGGACAGACCGTCATGTTCAAGGCGTCCATGGGAAGCATTCTGACCACCGTTCTGACTGACAGCTCCGGGGTGGCGCGCACCACTTTCTGGGATGACTCCGGGACGACCGGCGTGGCCACCATCCAGGCAATAGTAAGAAACTACTCGGCAGAAGTGGCTGATTCCGTCGTGGCGGGAGACACCATGTCCGTCCAGGTAACGATCGCCAGCGTTCCGCCCATCGACCAACTGACGCTGGAAATGCCGTCCAACTTAAACCCTCAGCCGCTGTCCGTGATGCAGAATATCACGGTCAGGGCCAGGGCCAAGAACATTTTGGGCAACGATGTGCCGGACAACACGCTGATCGCTTTCAGCGCGACTTCCGGCTATTTTGTGGACAGCGAGGGCAACACCCTCGGTGATTCCGTTATGGTTAAAACCAGCAGCGGGCGGGCCACAACGGTATTCAATGCCGGTCCGATAGCCGGCACGGGGACCATAACGGCACGCATCGCCGATAAGGTCAGTTCGAGGGGTCTGGTCATATATCCCGGCCGGCCTGCCAATCTGAGCGTGAAGTCCTTCATCGAGGTGAATGAGGAGTTCATTGAAGCAGATACCAGTTCGGTGAACAGCCCCTACAACATCTGGATGCAGGCCGAGATCAAGGATACCTACAGCAATGTCGTGCCTTCAAAACCGATCAAGTTCACAACCAACCTGGGCACATTCGTCAATACGGTCCAGGAGATCACAACCAATTCAGATATAAACGGAGTAGCCAGAGTGCGCTTCACTCCCGGCCTGCAGGCCGGGGCGGCAACCATCACCGCCTATGCCAACGGGGACACCCTGAGGGATCAGGTGATCTTTAACATCAAGTCCACCATGATCCACAGCATCCAGTTCACCCAGGCGGGCCAGATCGACCTCAACGTGGCCAATACAGGCGGGGTGGAATCCCAGATCCTGAAGGTAAAGCTGTTTGATATCAACGGCAACCTGATCGACACCCCCAAACATGTGTATTTCAAGATCATGAACCCCAATCCGCCGGATGGAGCCAACCTCAATAACCAGCCGCCGGGTGATTCGGTATTGGTCATATCAAGCGGGGGAGAAGCCCAGATCTCGGTGAACAGCGGCACCGAATCAGGCATCCTGAATATCAGGGCGTCCTGCACCGCCGACAATAAATATGTGAAGGCGACCAAACCCAATATCGTCATTCACGCCGGCCCCCCCAACCGGGTGGTGCCTTTCGCCAGCGGATTCAACACCGGCGCCAATATGGGCGGAGGCCTCTGGACAATCATCGCGGGAGCCAATGTTTATGACGTCTATAACAACCCGGTGGATTACGGGACCAGTGTCTGGTTCTACCTGCCCAGCGACATCCTGAACTGCCAGATCGGGGCCAACTCCTATGTGGGCAACGAAAGCGCCAACGGGGACTCCACAATGGGGGTGGCTTACACGACCCTGACCTATTCGGGAATCTATACCTTTGAAAACCTCAAGATACGGGCAGTCACCGGCGGCCTCAACGGCGTGGAGGTGATCGGCGAGTCCTGGGTGGTTCTGCCGCTCAATCAGCCGCAACTGGAACTGGAGATCATACCGGGGAACCTGGTCTTCCACGGCAATCAGAATCCCGTGCCCGCTTCGGCCACGGCCCTGCTCAATCTGTCGCTGTTCGACCAGCAGGGCTGCGCCATTCACAATGCCAGCATCTCCATGACATCGACGCGGGGCGTGTTCGAATACATCGTGGGCACCAATGAGGATCCGATGAACTGCAATTCGACCGCCACTCCGCATATTGTGGTGACGGATTGGTATGACCCGAATTCCAGCAATCCGGATGTCACGCCCATACCCTATAACGATGTCAATGACGGCCAGGACGGGCTGGCCCAGGGACTGATCAGGTTCTACGCCTGGGAAATTCCTTTGGGCGACGCCATGACCAACACGCCCGGCATTACCTCCGTAACAGTAACTGCCAGGCTCCTGGGTACGGCTGCCTCGTCCACCTCGACCACGACCCTGATCAGGTATCCGACCTGATATCTGCGTTTTAATGTGTGATCCCCGGTTGCGGAACCTATCAGCCCTGCAACCGGGGAGCACTAAAACAGATGCCTGTATATGGCATGAGTGAGTAAACCATCAGAGGAAAGAAATGAATTATAACCCGCAATTTGCACGGTTGGGTGAAATACTGATCCATGAAGGCTACATTACCGAGGACCAGCTTAAGGAAGCTTTGGTCAAGCAAAACAACTTTGGCCTCAAGATCGGGGAAACCCTGATCAAGCTGGGCCATATATCCGAAAAGAACCTGCTTTCCGCCCTGAACCTGCAACTCGGCTACGACATCGTTCAGCAGAAAGAACTGATGGATCTGAATGTGGCAACAGTGGCCCTGATTCCCGAGCCCTTTGCCGTGGAAAACAGGGTCCTGGCCCTCAGGGAGGAGCCGGACGGCATCGTCGTAGCCATGACCGATCCGGAGAACCTGGCGGTGGCGGACAATCTCAAGAAGATTCTGGGCAAAAACCTGAAACCTGTCCTGATCGGCGATTCCCTGCTGCATGACTCCCTGGAAAAATATTATAAAAGCATCCGGACCACCACCCAGGTCGAGGATGCGGTCGGCGGCTTTGACTTCGTCGCCATCGATGAGGACGAAAACGAGATCAGCATTTCCGCCGCTTCCCAGGAAGCGGACGCCCCCATCGTCAAGCTGATCAACCTGATCATCAACGAAGCCATCAAGGCCAATTCCACAGATATCCACATCGAGCCTTTGACCAAATACACCCGCATCCGCTTCCGGGTGGACGGCGCTCTCCGCGAAGTGATGAATCCGCCCATCGGCATGCACATGGGACTTATCTCCATAGTCAAGGTCATGTCCAAGCTCAACATAGCGGAGCGGCGCCTGCCCCAGGACGGCCACATCGCGCTCAAGACCCAGTACAAGAGCGTGGACGTGCGAGTTTCCATCACGCCGACCGTCCTGGGCGAAAAGGTCGTGATGCGATTGCTGGACAAGGGCGAATTCGGCTTCAAGCTCAGCACCCTGGGATTTGAGGCGGACGACATGAAGATCTTCAGCAAGATCATCCGCCGGCCCTATGGCATCATCATTGTATCAGGCCCCACCGGCAGCGGCAAATCCACAACCCTGCACGCGGCGCTTAAAACCATTCAGGATATCGAAACCAACATCATCACGGTGGAAGACCCCGTCGAATACAGGCTGGAGGGCGTCACCCAGATAGAGACCAAGGAACAGATCGGCCTCACCTTCGGCTCTGCCCTGCGCTCTGTCCTGCGCCAGGATCCGGATATCGTGCTGATCGGCGAGATACGCGACGAGGAAACTGCAGACATCGCCATCAAGTTTTCCCTGACGGGCCACCTGGTCTTCACCACCCTGCACGCCAACGACGCCCCCTCCACCGTTACCAGGCTCATCGACATCGGAATCAAACCCTACCTGGTGGGATCGTCGCTTTCGCTGGTCATGGCCCAGCGCCTGGTCCGCATCATCTGCCCCTATTGCAAAACCGATTACAAACCCTCGGAGCAGGAACTCTCCGACTGCGGGATCACGCCCGAGGAAGCCGCCAAGATAGATTTCAAGATCGGCACCGGTTGCGTGCATTGCGACAACACAGGGTTTGCCGGCCGCACCGGCATCTTTGAACTGCTCACCGTCAATCCCGAGATCCGCCGCATCATCTATGAGGGCGGCAATCAGGACCTGATCCGCGAGGCATCACTGAGAGCGGGCATGAGGACCCTGCATGACGCAGCCATGAGCAAGATGCTGGCCGGAATCACGTCCATCCGCGAAGTCATCAAGATGACCATTGTGGAATAAACCGACAGAAGACAAAGGATACAGCCATGCCAAATTTCGCCTATATCGTCAAGGACGCCAAGGGAGCCCGGGTGGAAGGCATCCTCAAGGCCGACACGTTGGATCTGGCCATTGACAAACTGAGCAAGGAAGGCAGCACCATCATTTCGGTGAAGGCCGCCGCCGAAGGCGCCTTCAAGGGCAAGCTCTCCCTTTTTGACAAGGTCATGCTGGCCATCTACAAGTTCAGGACCGGCGTCTCCCTCAAGACCCTTGTCTTTTTCACGCGCCAGCTTTCCACCATGTTCTCGGCCGGCCTCACCATCGAGAAGGCCATCACCAACCTGGAAAAAGAGGAAAAGAACAAAAAGTTCCAGCGCGTGCTGCGCCGCCTGTCCGACGACATCAAAAAGGGCTATTCACTATCGGAGGCCATGGAACAGCATCCGGGCGTCTATAATCCGCTCTATATAGCCCTGGTCAAGGCCGGCGAGGTATCAGGCACGCTGCATACCGTTCTGGACGAGCTTTCCGATTATCTGGAAAAAATCGAGGACACCCGCCGCAAGGTCGTCTCGGCCATGGCTTATCCCATCTTTATCCTGATCTTCCTGGCCGTGGCCGTCTGGGGCATTTTCTATTTCATCATACCCCAGTTTACGTCAGTGTATGAAAACTTCGGCGCGGAACTCCCCGGCCCCACCCTGGCCGCCATTGCCATCAGCAAGTTCATCACGGGAAACCTGCTGCTCTTCATCTTTCTCGTGATCCTGGCTGTCCTGGTCCTGTTCCTGCTCTATCTCACCGACCGGGGCAGGTTCGTCATGGACACGTTCAAGCTGAGGATCCCGGTCGTGGGCCAGGTCATCAAAAACTCGATCATGAGCAAGTTCGCCCGCACCTTTTCCATCCTGATGGCGGCCGGCGTGCCGATCATGGAGACCATGGAACTGTCCGAAAACGTGGTCCAGAACGCCGTGGTCGAAAGCGCCATCCGCAAGGCCCGCGTCATGGTCAAGGAAGGCTACAGCGTAGCCGGCGCTTTCAGCCGGACCGGCGTCTTCCCCTCCACCCTGCTGCAGATGACTGCCACCGGGGAAGAAACCGGCGACATGGACAAGCTGCTGGGCAAGGCGGCGGAATTCTATGAAAAACTGGTCGATTCGGTCATTGACCGGCTCACTTCATTGATAGAACCGCTGCTCGTGATCCTGATGGCCGCCATCGTCGGCACCCTGGTCGTGGTGATCTATCTGCCCATCTTCGACCTCGGCCAGGCCATGAGCCAGGGCTTAAGGTAATAAACACCATATTGCCATATCATAAGGAAACCGGAGTTTCAGCTCCGGTTTCTTTTGTTTCGTCCGCTCCGCGCAGGTCAGTGCTGATATGCTTGCTGTTCCTTTTAACCGCGTCACTGTTGGCTGAGGAGCGGCATTTTGCCGTCCGCTATCTGCATTCCTATCCCTCCTCTGTCCTGGAGGCGGCGCGGCAGCCCCTGGGCCGGGAACCGGAAGAATGGCACACCGCCGGCCTCATTCTCTTTTTGGGTGGGACGCTCTACCTGTTCGATACCGAACTCAATGCCCTGGTTCTGCGCAACCGCTCCGGCCTGACCCACGCTCTTGCCGATGCCGGCAACCAGTTCGGCGAGGGTAAATACATGCTGCCCGCCCTGGCTGTCACTTACCTGGGCGGTGAGCTGCTGCATTCAGCCAAAACAATGGACACCGCCCTGCTTAGTGTGAAGAGCTTCCTGCTGGCCAACGGCGTATCGCAGGGATTAAAACTGCTGACCCAGCGCCACCGGCCCAATGATCAGCTGGGCAAGGAATTCTGGAACGGTTCCGGGTTTTCCTGGCGCCGCCAGTCCTTTCCCTCCGGGCATGTAACTGTGGTCTGGAGCGTGGCGCCCGTCCTGGCGGAGCAATACGGCGATACCCAATGGGTTCCGCCCCTCGTGTATTCCGCTGCCCTGCTGACCTCCTGCGCCCGCCTGCATGACAACAAGCACTGGGCCTCCGACGTCCTGGCCGGGGCAGCCATCGGGTATTTTGCTTCCCGACTGGTCCTGAAGACCACCCCCCGCCTTACTGTCTCCGCCGCGCCGGATCTGACAGGGTTACGGTTCAGCTGTGAATTCTGATTCAGGAAGTTTGAACTGATTTCAATTTCTGCTTGAACTTAGCTTTTTTAATGATGTTTTCATCCGATATTTTTCTTGACAACGGACACATGTTTTAATTTTTTTATCCGCAGGTTATGACCAGATATTTAAAGGAGGTACAATGAAAGCACTCGTCTTATCTCTCGCTTTATGTCTGTTCATAGCTCTGGCCTGGGCTTCCGACCCCATGGGCTGGGAATGGGCGCAAGCGTTCAACGTCACCGGCAATACCTGTGAAATCCAGGGTGGCTGTGCTGACACCCAAGGCAACATTTATCTGTGCGGAGTATTCAGCGGAGACCTTACCCTCGGTTCCAATACCTACACTGCAACCGGTTCGGGCAGCGGCTTTGTCACCAAGCTCAACAGCGCCGGCGATGTGCAGTGGTCCGCCACCTGCTCCAACACACTGATCGCCCGGATAATGGACTGCGCGGCAGACGCCCAGGGTAATCTTTACGTGACCGGCTACCAGTATGGCCCCACCACTTTCGGGAGCATCATATCCGCCTGCCCGGAACTGACCTACCGCGGTTTCGTGGCCAAGCTCAATTCCGGCGGCGCCTGGCAATGGGCCCGCACGGAGTTTTCCCCGGACGGCGCCGAGTCGCATTTTATCGAACGCGACGCGGCCGGCAGCCTCTATGTCCTGGGCTTTAACGCAGCCAACGGGATGATTTTCGTAGCCAAACTGAATTCCTCCGGAGCCCAGACCTGGCGCACCGTGGCAACCGGAACCGCCGGCCAGAGCAATGCTCCCCGCGGCCTGGTCCTGGATCACGCCAATGACATCATCATCCTCTGCGTCCTGCATGGTTCCATCACCCTGGGCAATGACACATTGGTCAACGAACACGGCTACAACAACGATTTTATCCTCGCCAAGCTGAATAACGCCGGCAGTTGGCAGTGGGCCAGGGACTGCGCCTATACCAACACCGTGGAAGCCAACGGCGTGGCGGTTGATTCCCAAAATAATGTCCTGATTGCAGGCGTCAACATAGGCTATCCAACTGCCGGTTCAGTCACCATGGGCGACTTCACGCTCTCCACATCCCTCACCTATGACATGATGGTCTTCAAACTTTCTCCCGCTGGAGAGGTGATTGGCGGCTGGGATAACGCTACCGGCACCATGGTCGGCCCCCAACTCAAGAAGATGATTTCGGACGGCGCAGACAATTTCTACTGTTTCGGCCTGGCCGGTGCTACGGGCTCTTCCTTGGGCTACATCGGCATTGCCAATATCGGCATGTTCATAGCCAAAATGGATGCCGGCGCCAACTGGCAGGAAGTCAAGCTGCAGGCTCTTAACACCTTTGGCAGCACCATCCTGATTGCCGACGGCGAAGGGCACCTCATCGTCGGCGGCAATTTTGGCGGCTCAGGGCCCTTTGGCGGAACCACCTTGAGTGTCATCACCCAGTACGGAGACCTTTATGCCGCCAAGACCGCCAATATCGGCCCCGTCGCCAATGAGGACAACACCGCCCCGGCGGTGACACCCGCTCTGCGCGTCTGGCCGAATCCCGCCCGCGGACCCGTGACGGTTGAATTCTCCGCCAAGGCGGGAACCCGGGCTGAGATGGAAATTTATAACCTGCGGGGTCAGAAGGTTCGTTCTCTCAGTCAGCAGCTTCGTTTGGAAGGGGTCAACACGTTTTTCTGGGATGGTAGGGATGACAGGGACAACGTTGTTCCGTCCGGCATTTATTTCGCCCGGATCAAAGCAGGAAACACCTGGCTGACAACCCGCTTTGCCCTGATCAAATAGTTGCGCGGTTCTTGTCTGGAGGCAGGATTCCTGCCTCCGGTTTTCCCTCTGGGGAGGACGGATGTCTTTTTTCCGACAGCTATGTGTTTTCGCCATTCTGCTTGCTGCAGGAACAGCCTGCCCGGCGGAAAACTGCAAGTGGGCGGAACTCAATGCCGGTGCCTTCGATCTGCCCCACAAGGACAGTTTCACTATGGGCTGCCTGCAGTATACAAGCCAAAAAACGGAAACCAGCGTTTTCAATTCCTGGGGCCTGATTGTGGCGGGAGGGGATATCATGGGCGAAAAGCTGACTGGCGTCGGGTTTGGTTACCTGCGCGGCAAGGTGCTGGGCAAGGGCTCTCTGAAATTTATCCCCGCTTACGGGGGCGCTATTATTGTGTTTCCGGAACTGCCGCTGCTGATCGGCCAGGTGAATGCCCAGCTCCGCTGGGACATCACACCCTATTCTGGCATTCAGGCGGGGCCATTTCTTTCCTTGGTGCTGATCAAACCATTCATCGGAGTGCAGGCAGGCCTGGTTCTGGGTAATCTCAGGGGAAGGTAACAATTACTGTTGTCTGTTAAGCAAGGTTAACCTTCCCCAGGATGTGAATGCTGCTTTATCCCGGGGGAGGATGAAATCCAGGTTTGCCGGCGAAGGCCGGTATCCAGTTGTCATTTTAGGGACGTCACGACGGACGCCCCCGTCTGTCGGATCTGCTTGTACAGACGAGGCGTGTTCCCTCCTCCTCCCCCTTTATGGTATGGGGCTTTGCCCCATGCCCCGTTTTTGGCGGCTGAAGTAACTACAGACGCCTCGTCTGTAGAGAATCTGCCGTTCCTGCGCAAACCGGGGTCCTCAAACGGCGGAGCTGTTTGGGGTGGTTCAGGAATCCAGCCTGTTTTATCTTCTCCCGCCCGCCACCCTTTTATGGTATGGGGCTGCGCCCCATGCCCCGTTCTTCAAAGTTGTCATTACCTGCTTGATAGGAATCCATTCCGTTGTCATTCCCGGGACGTAGGGACAAGCGTCCCCGCTTGTCCCTGTACAGACGGGGTGTCTGTACTTACGCGCCCCCGTTCCCGCGGATAGTGTCGGAGTGCCGCAGCAGGCGGCAGCAGAGCCGCCTCAGGAAAAAAAATCGCTGATATCGAAGTAGAATTCCTCCTTCTCCCCGTTTTCCCAGCGGATCTCCAGGACATCATAGTGAACGCCGTTCTGCTGGATCAAGCCCTGTTTTTCCATTTTCCAATGCATCCGCCTCTCCTCTGCCACTTTTCTGATGTAGGCGTATTCGGCTGAGATCCCGGAGCTGCTGTTACAGGTGCAAACCTTGACGGCGTTCTCGAGGCTGGAACCGTCCCCTCCTTCCAATCTGAGCGGCGCGGTCACAGGCAGCAAAGGTTCCCCCCTCAGCAGGCGGGCGGCCTTCATCGATCCCTGGTCCGCGGCTTTCTGCAGCCACATCCTGCCGGCTGCTTCATCCTTCCCGACTCCATCGCCCTTCGTCAGACTGTATCCCAAAATCAATTGAGCATCCATATCTCCCTGTTCAGCCTTTTTCTGCAGTTCTTTCAATTCTTCGTCGTCTGTCAGCAGGATCGCGGACAGCATGAAAAGGATTAGTGACAATGGTAAAAACAGCATAACTTCCTCCCGGATTTTGTTATGACGATTGCAGCATGGGTGCCAAAGGGAACGAAATTGGATGATAAGTATACTGCAATCGATTCATACAATAATATAATAATCCGTTTGGACAAAAAAGCAAATATAAATTATCTGTTTATCATACCTGAAAAAGGGGAAATATCTTCAGAATCTGCCGCTCTTTTTCCCTTTTTAGGACAGGGTCAGAATCCGATGCGGCATAACATTTTCTTGTATATGCTGATCCGCTTCTTCCCCGGAAGCACTACGGACCCATTACGGACCCATTACGGACTTTATCCGTATTGGGTAAGTAATGCTTCAGGGAGGGGAGAGGGTGCGGGGCGGGAAAAACAAGGCTTAAACAGGCCGAACAGGTAGGGATAAAAGTTAAGTTAAACCGGCGGGCAGTTGGGAACAGATGCAGCTATGAAAGGACAGGTTCCAGGCTGGACGGGGGCTTGACTGGCTCTCAGGCCAGAACAGAGAAACCCGCTTTTTTCAGTCTGCGCAGGGCTTTCTGGCGGAGTTGCCTGACCCTTTCTGCGGAGAGTCCGGTCAGCGCGGCGATTTCCCTGAGGGTTTTTCCGTCCCGGTAACTGAGCAGAATGACCCGGCGTTCCAGGCGGGGCAGGCCAGGAGGCAGATTTAGGTTTGGCGAACCACCCACCAAACGGTTATGGGTGGTCGGCACGGCGCTTTCCGGGCTGGGGGTAGGTGCTGTCCTGGCCTGTTTGCGGCTCTCTGTTTCGGCATATTCTTTTTGCAGGGCCGCCAAAATGTGTTTCTTGATCCAGAAGACGGCGTAAGTGGCGAACTTGGCGCCCTGGTCCGGGTCATAGCGCCGGAGGGCTTCCAGCAGGCCCAGGTAGCCCTGCTGCACCAGGTCTTCGCAGTCCACGCCCTTATTCTTGTAGGTCTGGGCGATGGCATGCACCAGTCCCGCGTATTCGGGGATGACCAGGTCCGCGGACAGGGACAAAGGCGGAGCTTGCGTCATGGTTCCGCGATCCCGGAAAACAACAGGGTGAAGACAGTTCCCCGGCCGGGCCGGCTGGAAACGCTGATGGTCCCATTGTGCAGCCGGACCGCGTGCTTGACGATGGCGAGGCCGAGGCCTGTGCCGCTGATCTTCTTGTTGCGGGAGGGCTCGGCCACGTAGAAGCGTTCAAAGATCCGGGGCAGGTGTTCGGGTGAGATGCCGCTGCCGGTGTCGGCCACTGTGACCAGCAGATTTTTCCCTTCCAGGGCGGCGGCGATGCTGATGCCGCCCCGGCCGGTGTAATGCAGGGCGTTGTCGATCAGGTTGATGAAGATCTGCTCGAACTTGAAGGGGTCGACCCTGACTTTGATGTCAGCAGGGTCCTGCTTGTAGTCGAGCTTCAGGCCTTCCTGCTCCAGGGTGTGATGATACAGACCGAGGATGTTTTCCATGAAAACCATGAGGTCGATGCGCTGCAGGTCCAGGGCGGGCAGGCGCTCCAGCCTGGCCAGGATCTGGAGATCGCTGATCAGCTTGATGAGCCGTTCCGTATGGTTTTTGATGATCTTGAGGAAACGCTTGTTGGCGGGGACAAAATCCTCCTCCAACGCCAGGGTGAAGCCCTTGATCGCGGTCAGGGGCGTGCGCAGCTCGTGGGCGACATTGACCAGGAAGTCCTTTTTCATCTTTTCCGTCTGCCTGATGATGTCTATGTCCTGCATGATGAATACGAAGCGTTCCGCGTCTTGGTTGTAGGACCCGGTAAGCAGGAAGGAGTGGTCCTCAAGGGTGACTTCGGACATGCGGTCCTCTCGTCTGACCATGAACTCGCGGACGAAATCCAGGACGGCGGGGCAGGCTATGACCTGTCCGTAGGGCCGGTAACGCTGCTCTTCGCTTGTGTGGAAGATGGCGCAGAAAGCAGGATTCATCCATTCGATGGTGCCGTTCGGTTTCATGGACCACATGGCATCCTCGACCGTGTTGGCGACTGTTCTTAGTTCTTCCCTGTGGGCGTTGAGATGGCGGAAATTCAGGTGCCAGGCCAGACCGGCCAGAACGGAGAGGGCGGCAAAGACGGGCAGTTCGATCCAGAGAGGCAGGGGCCACAGCAGCAGCCCCAGGATGCATAAAACATAGATCAGCAGGCAGAGGAGGGGATTCCGGTAAACAGGCTTGCGCTTAGTCAACGGGGCCGCCCCCGGCTTTGGTCGGGGCTGCGAAAGCGTCGGGATCGAACTTGTAGCCGGCGCCGCGGATATTGCGGATGTAGTCACCGAAGCGCCCGGCCTTTTCCCGCAGATGCTTGATGTGCACGTCAACGGTGCGGTCAATGACGATCTTGTCATTGCCCCAGAGATAGTCCAGGATCTGGGACCGGTTGTATACCCGCCCCGGCTGCCGGGTCAGCAGCTGGAGGATGCGGAACTCGGTCCTGGTCAGGTCGATCCTTTTATTGTCAATAAAGACTTCCAGGCAGTTGAAGTCGATCCGGAAGCAGTCATTGATCAGCAGGATGTTGTGTTCGGACTCCCATTCCTGGCGGCGGAGCAGGGCTTTGACCCGGGCCACCAGTTCTTCCGGGGCGAAGGGTTTGGCCAGATAGTCATCGGCTCCGGTTTCCAGGCCCAGGACGCGGTCCCCGGTCTCGGCGCGGGCGGTCAGCATGATGATGGGGAGGCCTTTCAGCCGGGGTATGGACCTGATGAGGGCACACACTTCGAGACCGTCCATATCGGGCAGCATGAGATCCAGCAGGAGCAGGTCGGGCGGCTCGAGCCGGACCGCATCCAGCAGAGCGGCGGCCCGTTCGAAGGGGCGGGTCCTGAAACCAGCCTTGCCCAGGCTGATCCCGACCAGTTCCAGAATGTCCGGTTCGTCGTCCAGGACAAAGATGTTGTGCATACGAAAAAACCTGCCTTTCGTGATGATGATTCCATCCGCCGCCCAAAGCCGATTCTGACAAGGGAAAAATGAGTATTTCCGGTTAATTTTTCTTAACCGGGCGTAATTCGTAATGTGTTAATATTTTTTAACTTAAAGCTTATCAAATCCTAACATTCGGGCAGTATAACAGAGCAGACAAACCCCAACAAGGAGATGTAAATGAAGACCATACTGATCAGTATCCTGTTTTTAACCGTGCTGGCTTTGCCGCCGGCGGGCCTGAGTGCGCTTCCGCTCAAGATCAGCGGCGAGATGTGGCCCCGCTGGACCCTCGAGACCGCCAAGCACAAAAACGCCGAAGGCGACTATGTCTTTAAGACAGCCAAGAACTACTTTTCCCTGGAACGGGGCTACTTGGGTCTGGAGACTAATATCACTGACAACACGAAGGGGCGGTTCACCGTTGATATCTTTTCCACGGATGCCACCCATCAGTATCCCAGTGATCTTACGGCTCCGGTTGACACGCTGAAAAACGCCAGCCTCGACGGGGCTGGGCTGAAGCTCAAGTATGCCTACGTGGACTTTGCGAGGCTGTTTCCCATCCCAGACCTGAACCTGACGGTCGGGTTGCAGAAAGTGTATTTCGGGACGATCTACGACTGGAATTACAGCCTGATCGGCAAAGCGCCTTCGGATGAATACAAGGTTGCCAACTCGGCGGATTACGGCGTCACTCTCAACGGCTACCTGCCCGCCGGCTTTGGCGAATACGGCCTGGGGGCCTATAACGGCGAAGGCTATAAGAAAGTGGGTTCCATGCTGTCCGATAACACTAGTTTTGCCTATCTGATCAATTTGCGGCTCACTCCCGTCCAGGGATTGACCATCGGCGGCTCCTACCTGGCCAATTCGGTGAAAAGGGAAAAAGCTCTGAGCGGGGATGCGCCCGTCAGCTCCTATGAAGAGCAATCTCTGCTGGACGCGGTGGTCAGGCTTAACTACAGTATTGTGGATTTCTGGGGCGAATACATAGTCAAGGATATGAGCTTTCCCAACCAGTCCGGCAAAGACTATGCTTCAACGGGCCTGATGCTGATGCCGATAATCAACCTGCGGAGCTTCCTGGACAAGGATTTCCAGGTCATATTCCGGTACGATGTCTGGGATGAAACAGACAATCCCTCCGCCACGGCCTTCTACAAACTGAACGCCATGACCTTCGGCGCCAACTACAGCTTCATGCACGACGCGTCCAACCAGCCGGCCATGCAGCTGCAGCTTAATTACAGCCGGAAAAAATACAGCGAAGACGATTCCACCGCTGCCTACTCAGACGGCAAGAAAGACATCAACCAGCTGCTGATGCAGCTTAAATGGCGCTTTTCCGCCTCCATAGCAAACTGACAGGAGAAATCATGAACAAAATATTCAGCCTTACCGTTGCCCTTTTGCTGCTGAGCG
Source organism: Cloacimonadaceae bacterium (SeqCode) (assembly GCA_034678545.1). Lineage (GTDB taxonomy): Bacteria > Cloacimonadota > Cloacimonadia > Cloacimonadales > Cloacimonadaceae > UBA5614. Next base: position 21,758 of record JAXDBS010000096.1, read on the forward strand.
GGGGAGCCCTGTTTGCCGGCAGGAAAAACCAGCTGACCATATCCGGGTCCACCACCGTGCTGCCGATAGCCCAGGCTGGCGCGGAAGCCTTCATGGAAAAGTATGACATCAACGTCTCGGTCCGGGGCGGGGGTTCCGGAGTGGGGATCGCGGCGCTCATCAACAAAACTGTGAACATAGCCAATGCGTCCAGGCCGATGAAAGCCAAGGAAATCAGCCAGGCAAAAGCCAACGGCGTCAATCCCAAGGGCTACGCCATCGCCAATGACGGGATCACGATTGTGGTGAATACGAAAAATACCGTTAAGAACATCTCCCTGAACAGCCTGAAATCCATCTATACGGGAAAAATCACCAACTGGAAACAGGTCGGAGGCCCCAACCTTCCCATTGTCGTGATCTCGAGAGATGTGGCGTCCGGCACCTTTGAGGTGTTTAACGAAAAAGTGCTGGGCGGTGCCAGGGTGGTCGACAGCGCGATGATGCTGGCTTCCAACAATGCCGTCTCCTCGACTGTGGCCGATACGCCGGGGGCCATCGGCTACATCGGGCTGGGCTACGTGACAGACAAGTCGAAGATAGTGTCCGTGGATAACGTGATGCCGGGCGAGCAGACCGTAAAAAACGGCCAGTACAAGCTGTCCCGGAAACTCTATATGTACACCAACGGCCCGGCCAAGGGCAACGCCGCCGCCTTTCTCAACTTCCTGTTATCCGGAGAGGGCCAGAAGATCGTCCGGGAGCAGGGATACATCACAGTAAACTGATAAGGGCATAAGCAGACTGGAAATGCGTTGTAAAAAACCGGTTCAGGGTGGTGTCGCTGCCTCGTAGGCCCGCCCCGGGCTCTTTTCCCAAGGGTAAGGATAAAAAAAAGCATGAATACGTTTAAGGAAAAACTCTTCAAAGCCCTGACCTATACCGCTTCGCTGTTCGTGATCATCTTCCTGTTCGGGATCATCTTCAGCATTTTCAGGGAAGGCATCCCGATCTTCAGGCATGTCAGCCCGGGGAAATTCCTCTTGGGGACAGCCTGGTATCCGACCATGGCAGAGCCGGAATTTGGGACAGGGGCTCTAATCATCGCCTCCCTGGCAGTGACCGCCGGCGCTCTTTTGATCGGGGTGCCGCTGGGAGTGGGCTCCGCCATATATATTGCGGAAGTTGCCAGCCCCCGGCTGCGCGAATTAGCCAAACCCGTGATAGAACTTCTGGCTGGAATCCCGTCTGTGATCTACGGTCTCTTCGGCATGGCGTTCCTGGCGCCGGCTGTCAGGCAGTGGCTGGGGCTGCAGACAGGGTTGAACGCATTTACCTCATCCATCATCCTGGGGATCATGGTGATCCCGATCATTGCCAGCATGAGCGAAGACGCGCTCAGCAGCGTTCCCAAGTCTCTGCGCGAATCCTCGCTGGCCCTGGGCGCCACCAGGTGGGAAACCATAACCAAAGTTGCGTTGCCGGCTGCCCGCCGGGGTATCATAGGCAGCATACTGCTGGGTTTTGGCAGAGCGGTCGGCGAGACCATGGTGGTGCTGATGGTGGCAGGCGGTGCCGCCAGGATACCGCACAGCCTGTTCGAACCTGTGCGGCCGATGACATCCGCCATAGCGGCTGAAATGGGTGAGACGGTGGTCGGGGACATGCATTATTCCGCCCTCTTTGCCATAGGCATCGTGCTCTTCCTTGTAACATTTGTGACCAACATTGTGACCGAGGCCGTGTTCCTGAAATGGAGATCCGCATGAACAGGCGCAAAATCAGACAGCTGCTCGGCATCAACCTGCTGCGGGTTTGCCTTGCCATAACCACCCTGTTTTTGATCCTGTTCATCTACCGGATCTTGTCCCGGGGGTTAGGCGTGCTGAGCTGGTCATTCCTGACTCAAGCCCCCCGCTCGGGCATGACCGCAGGAGGCATCTTTCCAGCCATACTGGGGACGTTCTGGCTGACCCTGATCTCGATCGCGGTGGCCTTTCCTTTGGGAGGAATGACTGCCATCTGGCTGAACAATTACGGTAAACCGCACTGGCTGGTCCGGATAATCCGGGTCGCCATCAATACCCTGGCCGGGGTTCCGTCGATAATTTACGGGCTGTTTGGCATGGCGCTGTTTGTCAATCTGCTCCAGTTCGATGTGTCCATCCTGTCAGGGGCTCTGACGCTGGCGGTGCTGGCCCTGCCAATGATCATCAATGCTGCGGAGGAGGCATTACGCAGCGTTCCGGCGGATTTCCGGGACGCATCATTGGCCCTGGGCGCAACGACCCGCCAAACCATTATGAAAATCCAAATCCCGGCGGCTCTGCCCAATGTCCTGACCGGGACGATCATCAGCATTGGCAGGGTGGCCGGGGAAACGGCCCCGATCATGTTCACGGCCGCCACATTCTATACGCGCAGGCTGCCCAACAGCCTGATGGATGAGGTGATGGCGTTGCCTTACCACATCTATGCCCTGATGACTGAGGGCACCAAGGCCGAGCAGCAGGTGCCGATCGCTTATGGGACAGCGGTTGTGCTTCTGGTGCTGGTGCTCGGCATCAGCGCCGGCGCCATCCATTTCAGGTATAAAATCAGGAAGAAGAGAAAATGGTGACACAACAGATCATGACTTTGGGACTGAACCTGTGGTTCGGAGGCCATCAGGTCCTGCACAACGTATCCATCGGAGTTGCGGAAAAGCGGATCACGGCGTTGATCGGGCCTAGCGGATGCGGCAAGACCACCCTGCTCAGGACTTTCAACCGCATGAATGACCTGATCCCGGAAACCCGCATCAGCGGCAAGGTCCTGCTGGACGGGGAAAACATCTACAGCTCCAAGACAGACGTGACATCCATCCGCACCCGCGTCGGTATGGTGTTCCAGAAACCCAATCCCTTTCCCAAATCCATTTATGACAATGTTGCCTTTGGCCTGGTGGTCCAGAACGCGTTTAAAAAGAAAGAGATCAGGGAGCGGGTGGAACAAAGCCTGAGGGCTGCCTGGCTTTGGGACGAAGTCAAGGACCGGCTCCATGAATCAGCCATGTCCCTTTCGGGCGGACAGCAGCAAAGGTTATGCATAGCCCGCGCCCTGGCCAACAATCCGGAAGTGATTCTGCTGGATGAGCCCACCTCCGCGCTCGACCCGCAATCCACTTCCAAAGTGGAGGAACTCTGCCTGGAATTGAAAAAGGTGGTGACAATTCTGATTGTCACCCACAATATCGCGCAGGCGGGGCGGATCTCGGATTACACGGCCTTTATGTATCTGGGCGAGCTGGTGGAATTCGGAGAGACGAACAAGGTCTTTACGGTTCCTCAGGATAAACGGACCGAAGCCTACCTGACAGGCGTGTTTGGATAAAAGGAGTAACCCATGCTGTTAAACAAGATCAATGAACTGAAACAGAAAATCCTGGAGATGGCTTCCCTGGTGGAGCAGATGGTAACCTGTTCCTGCGCAGGGATTGAAACCGGCAACGATAAATACAACCTGGTGATGGAGTTTGAACAGCGGGTGAACCAGCTGGAAACAGAGATCGAGGATGACTGTATCGTTCTGATCGCCCTGCACCAGCCGGAAGCCAAGGACCTGCGCGTCATTCTCATGGTCTACAAGATAAACAACGATTTGGAGCGCCTGGGGGACCAGGCTGTCAATATCGCCGAAAGTGTCAGAATAATATCGGGGGTTGAGGCCGGGGACCAGGTCCCGGAGCTGAAAGCCATGATGGAAGTGACGCTGGATATGCTCAGGCAGAGCATCACATCCTATAATAATGAAGACCCAGAAGGCGCGCGGCTTGTCTGCAAACAGGACGAAATCGTGGACAGCTACAACCGCCGCATCACCAACAAACTGGTCAAGCTCATGCAGGACAATCCCTCCGGGATCGAATCCTATTTGCACTTGCTGAGGATATCCAAGAATCTGGAACGCGTGGCCGACCTTAGCACCAACATCGGTGAAAACACCATCTATCTGGTTCAGGGCAGGGTGATCAAGCATCACCTGGAAGACTATAGGGAGGAAGGAGGTAACTGATGCTTAGGGTTCTTTTCGTCTGTGTGCATAATTCCGCCCGCAGCCAGATGGCTGAGGAACTCCTGCGACTTGTGTCAGCGGGTAGAATGGAGGCCTGCAGCGCCGGACTGGAGCCCGGCCCGCTTAATCCTTTTGTGGTTAGGGCTCTCGGGACTTTGGGAATAGACATTTCGGGCAAGCAGCCGCGGGATGTGTTTGAGCTTTATAAAAGCGGGGCTCGTTTTCATTACGTGATAACCGTCTGTGACGAAGCCTCCGCGGAACGCTGTCCCATTTTTCCGGGTGCCCTGAAATATCTGCATTGGAGTTTTCCCGATCCTTCTGGCTTTGCGGGCAGCGACAATCAGGTTTTGGACCGGACTCTCCACCTCATGGAACAGATCGAAGCCAAGATCGTGTCTTGGCTTGAAAATTTCAACGCATAGCCGGTCCCCCGCTAAACACGGAAGTGCGAAAAAAGCCCCCGTGAGGGTTACGGGGGCTCGCATATGGTAAATGTAATTTCCGGAAATTATATCTGGGCCATACTTATGTGCCAACCGCGTTATTCCTGACTTTGAGGCATGCGCCGGTGTTCATCCTGCAGAAATAAACGCCGGAGCTCAGTTGTTTGCCCCGATAGTCGATGCCGTTACAGCCCGCCGGATAGGGGCTGACAGCGGCACACTTTAGGAACAATTCCAGATCAGTTGGCCTTGCTTCTATAACCACAGGTTTGCTTAATGCGATATGGTAAAAGCGTTTCATGTGTTACCAGATATTAACGCTTTCGCATTGGTTAACAACCTTTTGACTTTGGCAGAGAGTTTTTCCGCATCCGACGATGAACCTTCCTGTGGAGGCACTGGTTTTCTGGTATAGCCCGGGAAAGGGCAGGCATCGCTGCGTTTGCAGTTGATGGATATCTTCTGCTTGGCTGCAGGTGCCTGGCCGGAAGTCGAAAAATACACCTGGACCATGGTTACTTGATGACCAGCATCTTCTTGACGCCCTGGTAGTCTCCCGTGTTCATCCTGCAGAAATAAACGCCTGTGCTGAGCTGCTTGCCCATGTAGTCGGTGCCGTTCCAGTCAATCTGATAGAGACCGGCATCGGCATTACTCCTGGCATAGCTCCAGACCAGCTGGCCCTTCTGGTTATAGATCTCCAGCCGGACGTCTGATTTGGAATTCAGCTGGAAGGGAATGACGGTTCTGGGGCTGTTGATGCTGACGGGATTGGGGTAGATGTTGCCCAGGCTGGTGAGGACGCCGATCCCGGGGGTCTGGCTACCCGTTTCGATATTGATGGAGATGGGCCCGAAGAGCTGAACCGTGCCGTCCATGTCATTGCTTTGCAGCCAGTAGTAGGACACTCCAGTCTGGGGTTCAGCGTCGGAGAAGCTGTAATTGCTCGTGATCGAGGCGTTGTTGGCTTCGATGATGCTGAGGTTAAGCTGGGTGGCCGTGTTGGCGGCGGGAGCGCTGTTCCTGAGGATGTTGTATCCCGCGACCTGCGTTTCTGACTGGGTTACCCAATGCAGTTCGACGAAGCTCTGCTCCTGCTCCTGTACCAGGCTGGCGGTGAAGGAGGACAGTTCCACCGGCACTTCGGTGGTGTCTTCGTCTACCCTGACGCCGTCAATGAACATATCCGGGAAGCAGTCGGGAGGAGGAGGGCAGTAGGAACTCATATCGGCGGGATTCATGGCAAAGCGGATGTAGATCAGCTGGCTGTCCCAGGCCGCAAGGTCCACCGTCTTCGGTTCCCAGCCGTAAGGCGCCACAATCTCCTCCACGTCGGTCCAGGGGCCGGTGGGTGAAGTGCCGACCTGGAACCAGTAGTGGGTCCGGGGGTCGGGATAGGGCAGGTTCTTGTGATAATACGTGGCGACGCGTGAGTAGCCGGGTTCGGGGTAAGCTAATTGCGGGGTTCTGAGCGCGTCTGTGTAGGCGTCGAAATAAACGCAGTAAGGCGAAGTGTAGGGAGTGGTGACACTCCCGCCCACCCGTTGCGTGCCGTCGACGTTCCAGCCGGCGGGCGGCCAGGTGCCATCAAAGTTCTCGTTTAGCAAGGTTTGGGCGGTTAACGACGTTACTATTCCCAATAGTAACATTAATACAAATAGGGTCAGTTTTTTCATGTTGTTCCCCCTTTTATGGATCGCCCTGCAAATCATCTTTTTATTTTTGCAGGAGCGGTTTTCATTTTGATGGAGACTGTCGAGGATGGATTGGGGCTGGATGTTTTTACCGCTGATGCGGTTAAGGATGGGCGGAGCTTGTGGGAAACCGGGGAGTGCTTTCGGGGTTGGTAAGGTAAGCGTGTATCTCATCCCGCCAGGCCGCAGCCGGGTTGAGGCTGGGCAGGCAGCATGCGAGATCTGAATGTCAGGGACAATCAGGGGCCGCGTCATTTCCGGGATCCGGTGTATGCGCAGTAGAACAGGCCTTGCCGGTGAAGGCAAAGCTGCCAGAACTATTCTTATGGCCCTGTTAAACCAGTTGCACGATTCCTATCGCGCAAAGCTGGTTGAAGGGCATAATAAATGGTTCTGGCAATGGTTTTCGGGATAAATTAATAAAATAAAAGACACTTATTGTCATAAGTTCCCCCTTTTCGATATACACAGTGCAGGGCAATCCTCACTTTGCTTATCTGCACTCGAGTCCTTTTTAATAAATCCCAAAAAAGCTGTCAAGAATTATTTTTTAAAATTCTGCTTTTATTTCTGTCCAGCCTTCCGGCCGGTCCCGCCGAAACGCCGGCAGAAACGCTTCACAGCTGTTTTCGGGCTGAAAGCCAGGCGGAAGACGGGCGGATTATAGGGCCAACCCATCTTCCAGCCTGAACAGTCACACCATGACATCCTGATCACGTTCGTCCATTACAGAGCCTGCTTCCGGAGCCTGCCCGGATTCCCGCCGTAAATGTGAGAAAGGGATATCCGGAAGGTCAGGGATGGAAACCTGCGCGTAATGGGATTTCTCCGCCTTGGCAGACAAGAAGAAAAAAAACGAAAACCTTGGTGTCATTGCGTTCCCCCTTGGGATAAACATATACAATCAACGAATCCTCACTTTCGTTTTCATGTACAATGTTCTTTCTATCCGTTCCTGATTTTTCTGTCAAGGGGTATTTTTTTGTAATATCTCTTTAATTGACATTACTGTTTCCAAATAGAGAAAATAGCATTAGATCCGATTCCCCGAAACACGTCTTTGCACACTCCTGCTGAAAGGCGGGAAAATCATTTCAAAGGCAGGCTTTTGCAGCCTGCCTTCGGTTGGTTCACATATGATTGCGCACTATCAGCGCCATATTTAAACTTGAATGCTTCAGCATGGTTGCAGGACATCATCTGTATATCAATAGTAGGTCAAATATAATCAAGCATATTTTTAATCTACTGTTGATATACTGCAGACATACTATCAGTCAACAGAGGATTTCAACAATGGAAAAATGAGAAAAAGCTGTCAGGGCATTATAACTACACGTATAATCTGCCTAATATTTAAGCCATTTCCAGGCTTCCTTGAAGGATGGTTTCTTGCCGTACATAAGGATGCCGACCCGGTAGATCTTGGCGGTGATGCGCAGCAGCAGATAGATGGAAAGCGCTGTCGTGAAAAGGGATAAAATCGCTCCTGAAGGCAGCACGGGAGAGCTCACGGCAATGCGGGAGAACATCACGACGGGGGTAAAAAACGGGAACAGGGAGACCCAAAAGGCTGCCGCGGTATCGGGGTTCTTGGCCACTGAAAACATTACAAAAAAGCTTAAGATGTTCAGGATGACCATGGGTCCCATTAGCTGGGAGCCTTCATCCTCCGTATTTACCATTGCCCCGATGGCGGCGAAAAGGGCGGCGTAGATCAGATATCCCATCAGGAAAAACAGGAAAAAGAAAAGCAAAACCACCGGCGAAAAACTAAGATTGGAAAGTATTTTCATCAATTCAGGCAACTGCACTCCGGCCCTGGTGAGCAGATCGCCGCCGTAAACAGCGATGACATAGATAAAACCGGCGATCACGGTTATTTGGGTCAAACCGACCAGGCAGATGCCGACCAGTTTGCCCAGCATCAGTGCCACCGGCTTGATGGAAGCGATGATGGTTTCCGTAATGCGCTGGCTTTTTTCTTCTATCACGCTGCGGGTTACGGTCTGACCGTAGATCATGATAAACAGGAAGAGGATGTAGGACAAGAGGTAGGCTAAGAGGAAATTGGAACCGCCGTCCTTTTTCACATTGCCCTTCTGGGTAACCTGAATGCTCTGCAAACTTACATAGCCCTGTTTCATTTCCTCCCTGATGGTTTCAGCCGGGAAGCCCTTTTGCTCCAGCCGCAGGTTTGTTACCACCCGGGATAGGGCTCTCTGCAGATCTTCCTGCTCCTCAAAATCTGATACGCTTCTGCCCATATAGGAAACACTCCGGCTGGAGATGATATCATCCGGGATGATGAAAAAGGCGTCGATCTCCTCGTTTAGAACCCTTTTTTCCAATTCGTTGCGGGCAGTTGACAAGTCCTTGTCCCGCAGATCATATTGCGAGAAACGGAACCTGGGCTCTCCGTTCTTAAGAGTATCTGGCAGCAAGCTGATAAACTCGGAATAGATCTGTCCGGTTTCGTCAATAACGACAAAATCCCTGGTGTCCGGTTTGAAGAAGATTCCGAAAATGAAGATGCCGCCAAAGGCAAGGATCAGCATCACGGGCAGCAGGAGAGTCCCGATTATAAAGCCCTTGGTTTTAACCCGGGTCAGGTATTCCCTGCCGATGACTGCAGAGGTTTTGCTATTCATGGCCGGCCTCCTTTGCCCTGTTCATCTTTACCGAGGAGATAAAGATGTCGTTCAGAGACGGCTCCATCATTTCAAACCGGTTGATTTGCACCTTGCCAGCAATGGAAGCCAGAAACTGCTGGGGATCGGCATCCGGTTTCAGCTCTATTTCGACGTAATTGCCGAAATCGTTGTAATGGTCTATCAGGGAGGGATCGTTCAGAAAATCGGATTTTCCCGTATAAGCCAGTTGGATGCACTTGGTGCCGAACTGTTTTTTGACTTCGGTCAGCGCGCCATCCAGGATCTTCCGGCCATGGTCGATGAGCAGAATGGTGTCGCAGAGGCGCTCCGCACTGTCCATTTCGTGGGTGGAGAAAATTATGGTGGTGCCCCTTTTCTTTTCTTCCAGTATGATCTCCTTGATCAGGTTGGTATTGATGGGATCAAGTCCCAGAAAAGGCTCATCCAGAATGAGCAGTTCCGGCCGGGAGATCAGGGTCACGATCATCTGGAGCTTCTGCTGCATGCCCTTGGAGAGTTCCTCCACCTTCTTGTGTTTCCAGGGCAGCAGGTCCATGCGCTCAAGCCAGCTATCGATCTGAGGTTGCGACCGCTTTCTGTTTAACCCTTTCAGCTTGCCCAGGAACAGCAGGACATCGTTGATTTTCATCTTGCGGTAGATGCCTCGCTCTTCAGGAAGGTAGCCGATCCTGTCGCTGACAGTGCCGGTCACGGGTTTGCCAAAGATGGAAATAATTCCGGAATCGGGAATGATGATATTCATCAGCATCCTGATGGTGGTGGTTTTCCCGGCTCCGTTGGGTCCCAGCATGCCGTGCACCTGGCCTTGCTGCAGGGAAAAGGAGACGCTATCAACAGCCTGCAGGCTGCCGAAACGCTTGTTAACGCCTGTTAATTCCACTATTGCCATGTGACCTCCCGGGCCTGATGGCGGCAGGGCTAAGCTCTACGAAGCGTCGTCCCTGCGAAGGCAGAAACCATGTTGCCTTCAAACAATCAGCTTGTGGATTCCCGTTTTTCACGGGAATGAAATCCGATCGGATGCTGTCTTTTGTAATTACATGTTTAAGGCGTGATCTTCAGGCCGCGGGCGTCCGGGCGTCCGGGGGAGTTGTCAAAGACCTCCGTGACATAGTAAATGACTGCGATGTACTGTTTGGGAAACTCGCCGTGGAAGTAGCTGTGGATGAGATTGATGTAGTCGACGACCTGCTTTTCATATTCCGTCAGCTTGGGATCGTTGGGGTCGAGCAGGCGGGCGATGGTCTTGAGCTTGAAGCTGGGTATGTCCAGAAAGACGATGGTGGAGACGGGATCGAGCATCTGGTTGGTGTAGGTCTGGGTCAGGAATTGGGGTTCGGCATACAGCTCGAGGGAGACCTGGCGGTCCAGGTCGAAGAGGTTTTCCGCGTCCCTGTACATGCCTTCCAGGATCTTCAGTTTGGCCGGCATGGGGTCTTTGATGGTGCTTTCCAGCCTAGTCAGCATGGAATCCAACTTGGCTGCCTTGGGCAGAAAGCCCATGCCCTTGACGGCATTGTTGAGCTTGAACCGGCTGCCCTGCCCGGCATAACCGTAGGTGGCGACCATGCCGTTGTGCGGGCCGGCCAGCTGGGGCCCGTCCTTGGACTCGCCGGTCATCAGCTTGGTGATTACATCCACATACTCCAGGCGGCGTTCAATGTTCCATTCCATGAAAGCTTTGGGGAACTGAACCAGAGGATAGCTGTGCCACTCGCCCTCCACGTAGGCTCGAACCTCCTTACTTGCGCTCAGGGCGGTTTCCGCAACAGTCTGACGGCAAAAGCCATCGGTAAAAAAATCTTCGGCTTTGGTAGGCAATTTCACTCCTTTGGCGGCGGTAAGGCCGCAGGCAAGCATCATAATAACCAGTGTAACCGGTATCCGCATAAGCAGCTCCTTTCGGTTGGAAGGATTTACGGCGGCGCGATATTTGTCAATGCATTTTCAGCCCTGACCCCAGATAAAACAAAGCCCCTCCGTCCGAAGGGGCTTTGCATATCATGATGACCGGTGTGGTGCTATTTCAGCAGGACCACTTTGCGGGCGGCGGAGTACCTGCCGCAGGTCATGCGGTAGCAGTAAACACCGGAAGCAAGGGGCTGCCCGTGCGGATCGGTTCCATCCCAGACAACATGGTGGTAGCCGGCAGCTTTGCCCCTTAGCACAAAGCTGCGGACCAGAGAGCCTCTGGCGTTGTAAATGTCGATCCTGACATCGGCGGCGGTTTTGAGGGCAAAGGGTATTTCGACCCGGGGGCTGAAAGGATTGGGAAAGGCGGCCAGCAGAGCGGTTTCGGTCGGGATATCAGGCACGGTCTCTTCCTGCCCGCCGGAGACGGTCACGGAAACGGGGCCGAAGAAATGGTCCAGGCCGCTCAGTTCCAGGCTTTGCAGCCAGTAGTGGTAGGTGTGCCCAGCTTCCACCTCGGCGTCCAGGTACTGATAGGTGACCTGGGTACCGAGGGCGGTTCCGCCTGAGATGGGAGTTGCATTCAGGGTGAAGGCTTCGTTCAGGCTGAAGGTTTCGTTGCGCAGGATGTTATAACCCAGCAGATTGGTCTCGGACTGGACGGTCCAGTTCAGGCTGACGAAGTTCTGCGCCGTGCAGGCCGCGGTAAAGGAACTCAGTTCCACCGGCAGGGTGGGGTCGTTGTTCAGCCCCTCGCTGACAATGGCAGGAATTTCCCCCTTCAGGCTGAAATTGAGTTCGGGCAGGACCACTTCGCCGGGGAGCTCCCCGATCAGATTGAGCGGGTAAGGAGCGCCCTGATGCCATTCGCCCTCCATAAAGAAACAGATGTACCAGACGCCAGGATCATTCACCTGTAATGACAGATCAACTATTCCGCCCGGGGAATTCAGGAAGATCACGAAAGCGTTGTCGGGATCAAGCCCCTGGTTTGGGAAGGGGACACTCAACTGGGATACTTTCTTTACCTGGAACTCGATGTTACTGCCATATTCGGGGGGCGACAGGGCGGTCACGCCACCGATGTTAACGCTATCCGGCGGTTCAATCGGAGTGGGGACGCCGGGAGGAATGACATTGGCCGCTATGGTGGTCAGGGAGCGGGTTTCAGAGAATCTCGCCTCGCCCTGGCAGGTGATCCGGACTCTCCAGTAATACTTGGTCGAATATTGTGACAGATGGCCGATGCAGAAGTAATTGTCCGGATTGCCCGGCTGCGGGGCACCGGCGCCGCTGTACACGGGCGGCAAAGTGAAACCGGAATCGGGGTCGACATAAACGTCAAAGAAACTGCCCTGAGGGAAACTGCCCCAGCCGGGAGCGGTCCAGACGAAATCCGTGTTCCCTAAAAGCACGTTGCCGGCATTGGCCGCTGGAGAGACCAAAACCGGCGCCGGCAATTCAGCCGTGATCAGATTCCAGATATCAGGAGATTCAGCGTCGCCCCTGGGTAATCCGTCCCGGCCTGACTTGGTGCCCGGATCATCGTAGTAAGGGACTATTTTCCAGTACCAGATACCGGCGGAAGGAACAGTGAACTGCAATGACGTGCCGGCCTCGGTATCCCCATTAATGATATCGGTGGGCGGATTATCCGAACCGATAAAGACCTTGTAACCGGTCGGAGCGGGCGGGCCAGCGGGAGCGGACCAGGCCAGGGTTTGGGAGCAGGGGAAAGCGGCTTTATAAACAACGGCGCTGTCCGCGGGAGAAGGGTCTGTAGCATTGCCGGGATTCAGTTCCGCCCGCGTTTTGAATGACCAGACCGGGCAGCCGGAAGCATCAGCCGCTCCAATGTATGGAACAATCTTCCAATAATGCCATTGGTCCGGTTGCAAAGGGTCGGTGGCATGAGTTGTCCCTGTCTGCGTTGAGCCGTTGACCAGGTTGGTGGGTGGGTTATCGGTGCCGAAATAAACCTTGTAACCATCCGGAGGGTTACCTGTTCCAGCCGACCAGGATAAAGTCTGCCCGGCAAAGCCAAGTCCGGTCGCCCCGTTGCCGGGGGCAGCAAGCACTGCCGGATTGGGCGGTAATCCCAGCTTGGCGGTAAAAATATCGTAACCGCCGTTGCTGGTCAGGGTGGTGTTGCCAAACGTAGATGAGCCAACAAAATATCCCGTCACATAGCAGTTCCCATTAGTATTGACTGCTATGCCATAGCCATAATCAGTACCTGAACCTCCCGCTTGTTTTACCCAAAGCCAGTTGCCATTAGTTCCTATTTTTACGGCAAAAACATCGTAACCGTAACCGCTGCTGCTGGTCAGAGAGGTGTTGCCAAAGGTGGCAGTGCCCCAAAAATACCCCGTTACATAACAGTTACCGTTGTTGTCGGCAGTGATATCATTGCCATCATCATAGCCTGTTCCTCCGGCTTTGCATGCCCAAAGCCAGTTGCCGCTGCTATCCAGTTTAGCGATAAAAATCTCATCATTGCCACTGCTGGTCAGGGAAGTGCTGCCAAAGGTAGCTGAACCCCGAAAATATCCTGTCACAAAGCAGTTACCATTGGTGTCGACAGAGATTCCATAACCCTGGTCAGAACTTGATCCTCCCGCTTTCTTTGCCCAGAGCCAGTTACCGCTGATGTCGAGTTTTGCAGTAAAAACATCAGCAGAGCCACTACAGGAAAGGGAAGTACTGCCAAAGGTGCCGGTAACTTCAAAATATCCCGTCACATAGCAATTGCCGCCGGCATCCAGGGCGATGCTCCGGCCATTATCATATCCTGTTCCTCCTGCTTGCTTAGCCCAGAGCCAGTTGCCGTTGCTGTCCAGTTTTGCGACAAAAACATCTAAGTAGCCACTACTGGTAAGGGTGGTACTGCCAAAGGTAGCGGTAACTTGGAAAAATCCAGTCGTATAGCAGTTGCCTCCGGCATCGACAGCAATATCAAAGCTGCGGTCATCATTTGTTCCTCCCGCTTTCTTGGCCCAGAGCCAGTTGCCGTTGCTGTCCAGCTTAGCGGTAAAAATATCTCTATCGCCACCGCTGGTAAGGGAGGAGCTGCCAAAGGTGGCAGTGCCCAAAAAAAATCCCGTTACATAGCAGTTACCATTTGTATCAACTGCAATGCCATAGCCATAATCAGTGCTTGTTCCTCCCGCTTGCTTTGCCCAAAGCCAGTTACCGTTGCTGTCTGATTTGGCGACATAGATATCGTAATCGCCGGTGCTCGTAAGGGAGGTGGTGCCAATGGTGGTGGTTCCGTTGAAATATCCCGCCACATAACAATTGCCTGCAGCATCAAGAGCGATACTCCGGCCATAATCATTATCGATGCCTCCAGTTTGCTTTGCCCACAGCCAGTCCTGAGCCTGGGCAAATACCGCGAGGCTAAGGGCCAGCAAAAAAACGGCAAGAATATACTTCTTCATTGTTCCTCCTGGATTACAATCGTTGAAACGTAGTTCGCCCTGATTGCACAAGGCATTGGCTGATTTTGAGGGCTGTTGAATTGAGATTGGCGCATTAGCATAGAAGGGCGGATAACAGGATGGATGGTCAAGAAAGCATATCTAATATTCATCCCAACCGCCTTCTAGAATAAATTAATAATACAAAAGCAGCGACTACTTAATGAAAGCGGTTCAACGCTGGTCAGAATTGTTTTGCTGTCAAGTTTTTTTATCAGGGCTGAGAAAGCCCAATCCATGCCAGTGTAAAAGTCCCATTTTTATTGGAATAATGTCTTTCCAATTTGCTGTTTCGGTTAAGTGTAGGGAGTGGGGAAGTCAATTTGTAACAAAAGTGTTGACTATGATATCAATAACCAGAAAATTGATTGAAATGGAGAAAAGATTATGAGAGTGATATATGTGATACTGCTTGCCCTCTGGCTGGGAGGGGGGGGCGGGACGGCCGCGGCCGAAAACCTGGATGACGACCAGTTGCTGATGCGCGACTACCGGCTGCCCCAGAATGCCGTTTCCGAAAAGGAACTGACGCTGCGGGACAGCCTCATGTGGATGGGCGGGGGGCCTTTCACCGGGACCGCCTTTCTCCAGTATGATGAAAAGCAGCTGCAGCACGCCACGCAATATATTAAAGGCGTCAAACACGGCAGCATGCTAGCCTGGTATCCGGACGGCAAGCCCATGCTGCTGGCCAATTACCGCAACGGCAGTCTGAACGGGAAATTCAAGGGCTGGTACCAGTTCGGCGGCGTGATCTATGACCTGGTGATGCGTGACAGCACCCTGGCCGGAGACCAGATTTACGACGCCGACACCGGCCGCGAAACAACGGGCGGCGATGACAGCGAACCCAGCGGCGACGGCATCGAGCAGGGTAATGATTAACGTAAACGCCGGCCACAATATCCGCAGCTTCAGGATCATGAAGGAAAAGGGCGACAAGATCGCCATGCTCACCGCCTACGATTGCGCCACAGCGCGGGCGGTTCAGGCGGCAGGGATCGATGTGGTCCTGGTGGGCGACAGCCTCGGCATGGTGGTGCTGGGATATGAAAGCACCCTGCAGGTGACGATGGACGACATGGCCAGGCATTCCCAGGCCGTGCGGCGCGGGGCTCCAGAGGCTTTCATCATTGCCGACCTGCCCTACATGAGCTATCACGTATCCACTGAAGATACAAAGAAAAACGCCTCCCGCCTGATCATCGAAGCGGGAGCCAACGCCGTCAAGCTGGAAGGCGGCAGCCCCGCCCGGGTGGAGTCGATCAGGGCGATCCTGGACTGCGAGATCCCCGTCTGCGGGCACATCGGGCTGACGCCCCAGTCCATTGTCAGGTTCGGCGGTTACAAGGTGCAGGGCAAGACCCCGGCGGAGCATGACAGGCTGATGGAAGAAGCGTTCCGGATCGAGCAGGCGGGAGCCTTCATGCTGGTGCTGGAAGGCATTTCGGAGGAATTGGGCAAAGCGGTTACTGAGGCCGTGCAAATACCCACCATCGGCATCGGGGCCGGGCGCTTTTGCGACGGGCAGGTCCTGGTGTTTCACGACCTGCTGGGCTGGAGCAGCTTCGTCCCCAAGTTTGTGCGCCAGTACGCCCAAGTTCAGCAGTCCATGACAGAGGCCATCCAAACCTTCGTCAAAGAGGTCAAGGACGGTTCCTTCCCCACCCGGGAGCAGATTTATTATCCTATTGACTAAACAAGCCTGATTTTCATTTTGGCACGGGCGGGTTCCGGCCCGCCCCGAGAAAACCACGAAGCAGGGAGATGAACGAATATGGGCAGTGCTGTCGGCCATGCGGAAAAGATGACCCCGCAGGAGACCTTCAACGCGGTGAACAACCTGAAGCACAGGCTGGAGGAGAACTTCATCCAATTGGGGCAGCTGCTGTCCGCGATCAAGCGGCAGAAGCTGTATGCCAAAAAAGGCTATCAGAGTTTCCGGGAGTTCGTGGAAACCGAATTCCGGCTCAACGGCGCCCTGGCCGGTAAGCTCTGCGCCGTCTATGACCTGTACATCGACAATCTGGATATGGATGAAGGCACCGTCAAGCAGATCGGTTTCGACCGCCTGACTTTGGTCAAGCCCCTGGTGGCCAAGGCGGACACATTCACGCAGGACGACTGGATCGAAAAGGCGGAAACCCTGCCGCTGGGCCAGCTCAAGCAGGAGATCAAGCAGCTAAAAGACAAACAAAAGGACAAGGACAAGGACCTCCGGGCTATCCTGGTGGATCAATATTTAGAGAGGATGCGGACGGAATTCAATTGCTCCCAGAAAGACATTAATTTTAAGCTGGCGCTGTATTTTCAGGACATGGACCTGGAGGAAGTGAAGCAGGTGGTAAAAACCCGGCAGCGCCAGTTCGAGAGCCAAACGCAAGAAGCCAAGGAGGCAAAGAAATGAAGCACATGCGGATCCTCTGGGTGGACGATGAGATCGAACTGCTCAAGCCCTTCGTCCTCTTTCTCGAGGAAAAGGACTATGAGGTCACGACCTGCAACAACGGCAACGACGCCATTGAACTGGTGGTGGAGAATAAATTTGACCTGGTCATCCTGGACGAGATGATGCCCGGCCTGGACGGACTCACGACCCTGACCGAGATCAAACGCATCAATTCCGGGCTGCCGGTCGTGATGGTGACCAAGAGCGAGGAGGAGGGCCTGATGGACAAGGCCATCGCCTCCCAGATAGCCGATTACCTGATCAAGCCGATCAATCCCAATCAGATCATCATGGCCATAAAAAAGATCTTCCAGGCCGACGCCATCCGCGCCAACCAGATCGGCGAGCAGTACAGCAAGTTCGTGGCGGAGCTCAACCAGCGGCTGTTCACTTCCCCCGACTGGGACGAGTGGGCCCGTATCTACCGCGACCTCTGCTATTGGGAGCTCAAGATCGACGAGGTGAACGACGAGGGCCTGCAGCAGATGCACTTCCTGCAAAAGCGCGACTGCAACACGGAATTCACCTCCTATGTGGAAAGCAACTACCGCAAGTGGCTGCAGACCGACGAGCGGCCCAACCTCTCCTTTGACGTGATCTCGCAGTATGTGGCGCCGCACTTCGAGGAGAACCTGCCCGTCTACATGATCATCATCGACTGCATGCGGATGGACCAGTACATGGCCATCCAGCCCTATATCCAGGAACTGTTCGAGGAGGAACTTAACACCTATTACAGCATCCTGCCCACCGCCACCCCCTTCTCGCGCAATTCCCTGTTCAGCGGGATGCTCCCGATCGACATAGCCAAGCGCTTCCCCGACTACTGGGTGACCTCTTCGGAACTGGATAACAGCCGCAACCGCAATGAACACCAGCTTCTGGACGAGCACGTGGGCGACCTCGGCTATGAGCTTACCCCGTCTTCCAAGTATGTGAAGATCTTTAACATGGAGGAGGGCAACTTTGTCCTGCGCAAGATCGAGACCTGGAACAAGGACCGGCTGGTCGTACTGGTATACAATTTCCTGGACCTGCTGGCCCATCACCGCTCCCGCGACCAGATCCTGCAGGAGGCCATTCCCCACGAGGAAGGCCTGCGCGCCTTCACCAAGCACTGGTTCCTGCATTCCTCTTTGTACGAAGCGCTGAAGCTGATCGCCCGCCAGGACGCCATCGTAATTTTAACCACGGACCACGGCTCGATCAAGGTCAACCGCGCCACCCAGGTGATCGGGGACAGGGACGCCTCCATTACAGTGCGTTACAAGGAAGGCAAGAACCTCAGCGCCAACGAGCGTCACGCCATCTTTGTCAAAAAGCCGGCGGAGTACGGCCTGCCCACTAAAAGCATCGTGGATAATTTCATCTTCGCCAAGGACGACTATTATTTCGTCTATCCCAATTCTTATCACCAGTACCAGCGCCAGTACAACGGCACCTTCCAGCACGGCGGCGTTTCCATGGAGGAAATGATCCTGCCGATTGCCATCTGCCGCACCAAGTCATTGTTGTAAACAACCAAGTTATATAGCGACCAGCAGGGCCTCCCCAACGGGAAGCCCTGTTTTTTCCCCTTTGAAATGTTATCAGATACTGCTCTGCCGGGGCTGACTTCCATTTCCCGCATATTCGCCAAATTCATCAATACTCCGCTGCCCATCACTTGCTTCCTTTCTTTAAAGCAAGCGGGAACCTCCCTGGGAGCAGCCGGGGCAAGCCCTCGAGAATCCAGCGTGGATCCGGGGAGAGAACAAGGATGATTAATACAACCGGATGGGCGGGAAGTGAAAAAAAAGATTGACAGGGGATGGGGCACGTTTTTTAATAATTTGCCTCTGATGAACGGGAAAGAGAAAAGCGATGTTTTTTTGCGCAGACCGCTGAGGGTGTCCGAGAGATCTATATTTTACCAAGATAGATAAAAAACAGCATTTCAGAAGGAGCCAAAGATGAGAGCAAAAAGCCTGTTTATCTTGCTGCTGAGTGTGCTGGTGTTCGGGCTGACGCCCTTGAGCGCCGCCTTGAACGAGTACACATTCACACAATCCGTGGGCACTTACACGGAGATTACGGGCGGAGCGCTGTACGGCACGGAAACATCGGATGACCAGCGTTTCGTGGATCCTGCCACCCCGGCGGGGGGAACAACCAACACCGGTCCCGGCCTCCCGATCGGTTTCAATTTCGCGTTTAACGATTTTGTTTTTGACGTGATCGCCATCAACAACAACGGCTGGATCTCCTTCGGGCAGTCGGCCCTGGGAACGACGGCGGTCAACATCACTTCCTCCAGTTCCTATAACCCGCTGAGCAGCACTTCTGTCATCACCCCTTCCCAACTGGCCAACCGCGCTGCTCCCCTGGCGCGCGACCTGCAGGCCCAGGCGGGAGCCTCGCTGCGCATGGAAACGATCGGCACCGCGCCCAACCGGGTCTGCATCATCCAGTGGAAGAACTACAAGCGTTACAGCACCACAGGTACTGGCGACGTGTTTAATTTCCAGATCCAGCTGCATGAGACGCCCAACAAGGTGGTTTTTGCCTACGGGCCTTTCACGTTTACCAACACGACAGCCAGCACCGTACAGGTAGGTTTGCGCGGGGCTGACGCCACGGACTTTTTCAACCGCACTTCGACCACGGACTGGATGGCCACCACGCCGGGGGCGGCCAACAACGCGACCTGCGCCCTGTCCGGCACGATCTACCCGGCACCCGGGCTGACCTTTGAGTTCCTGCCACCCGTTCCCGCCACCAATGACCTGCAGACGCTCTCCGTCACCGGAAGCACAACGCCTTCGGTCGGCGCTACATCCAATTACACCATCCAGGTGCGCAACCGGGGCAGCGCGCCCCAGACGACCTATACTGTCAGCCTGATGCAGGGGACGAACGTATTGGGGACGGTCAGCGGTCCACCCCTGGCATCCATGGAGATTACGGATATCGTTATTCCCTGGACGCCCGCTACCACGGGGGACATGGCCCTGACTGGAATGGTGACCCTGGCCGGCGACGAAAACACCCTTAATGATGTTTCACCGCCCTTTAACGTGACAGTGTTCCCGGCGGGAACTCTGGTGGTTACCTTCGGCACCGGCACTTCCGCGGCCGCTTATCCTTTTTACACCACCTATGGTTATGCCAGGCACGCCACCCTGTACACGGCGTCAGACTTGGGTCAACAGGTGGGACCAATCTCCGGCGTCATGTGGAAAGTCGTGGCCCAATACGGCAATACCATTCCCTATAGAATCCTGATGAAGACAACCGCGGCCACGGCGCTGGTCACGGAACCCTGGGCCACAACGATTGCGGACGCGCAGGAATGCGTTTCCGACACTGTCACAATTGACACACCGGGCTGGAAATATTTCCCTTTTACTACTTTTTTCAACTATACGGGTGACAACCTGGTCGTAATGGTGGAGGCCAATTACGGCGGCACCGGCACCACCTCCAACCAGACCTTCAATTATACAACCGCCACCACCGGCAGCGCCCATTACTGGGGAACGGATAACAACCCGCCCACCACCAACGGGACCTTGTCCTCCAACAAGCCCAATATCGGCATCAGTTTCCAGATGGGCGGCATGGGCGCGCTGTCGGGAACAGTGACCAGCGGCGGCAACCCTGTGGACGGGGCTTTGGTGGTCATTCAGAACACGACCCAGACCCAGTTGACCAATACGGCGGGGACCTATAATTTCCCGTTTGTCCCACCGGGCACTTATCAGGTCACCTGCAGCAAACTGGGGTACCAGACCCAGACCCTGCCGGCAACCATAAACGTTGGCCAGACCACTACCCTGAACTACAACCTGGTTGCCTCGCAACAGGTGAACGTCACCGGCACAGTGGTGGGCAGCGACGCCCCGACCGTCGGCCTGGCAGATGCAGCCGTGCATCTGGACGGGGCGCTGGATTACGACGGCATCACCAATGCTTCCGGCCAGTTTACCATAACGGGGGTGCTGTCCGGAAATACCTACAACTATACAATCTCCAAGGGCAGTTATCAAAATGCCACAGGAACGATTAATGTGGGCACCGACAATTATAATATGGGTACTATCACCCTTAATGAGGTCGCGACTCCGCCCAATAATGTGACTGCCACGCTGAATACCGCCCAGACAGAAGTGACCATAACCTGGCGCCCGCCCGGAGCAGCCGGACCCAGTAACGTCGATAACTTCGATGTTACAGATGGCGGATGGGTGCCCAGTTCTAACTGGAGCAATCCTTTGGGCGACTGGCAGTGGACGAATAACTTCAGCCCCACACCTTATAACGATATCGACACATACACTGATACTCCGCCCCAAACCACGCATTCAGGAACGGGCATGTGGGGGACCGTGATCAATGGAGGATATTCCAACTGCAGCGGGTGGTCTTATCTGAGAAAGACATTCAACCTAACGGGGATCACGAATCCTGTGTTGAACTTGTGGCACTATATGGATGGATATAATACCTGGGATTACGGTTTGATAGTGGTTAACGGGACAACTGTCTGGGGCAGCAGCGCTGCAGCGGAATTCATGCCCTGGCAGGTGTTAAATGTGGATTTGTCGGCTTATGCCAATAATCCGAATGTTGTTATCGGCTTTGAATGGTATGCCACCTCTGTCGTCTCCTATGCCGGCTGGTACATCGATGATGTTTATGTGGGTTCTGCCGGCAATGTTCCCACCGCCAGATTGAACAGGCCATGGGCAACTCCTGAAATAACACCTTCTGTCAGTAATCCTGACAGAGCAATTACAGGTTACCGGGTTTGGCGGCTGCTTGCAGGACAGGAGTCAAACGAAGCTGCCTGGACCCTGCTGGGGACCACTGCAGTCGCGGATACTTTCTACATCAACACCGGTTTCCAGACTTGGCCTGATGGTGAGTATAAATGGGCTGTGAAGACACTGTATACCGGGGAAGTGTTATCTGCCCCCTCCTTTTCCAATATGCTCATGAAACGGCCCAATGACCTGTCCGCCCTGGCTATCAGCGGCAACGTCAATCCGTCTGTCGGGTCGGCCTCCAATTATACGGTGCAGATCAAGAACACGGGAACCGCAGCCCAGGCGGCGGGGGCCTATACGGTCAAGGTCATGATCGGGACAACCGAAGGTGCATCAGTGGCAGGGCCTGCGATTCAGCCGGGTGAAATCCTGGATGTCATAGTACCATGGACGCCTGCAGCGGAAGGCGCAGCTTCCATCCATGGCAAGGTGGCCCTGACCACCGACACCCTGCCCACCAATGATTCCTCCCCGGTTTTGGATATCTTTGTGCACCCGGCCGGCACCCAGTTCGTCATCATCGGCGAAGGCACTTCCAACCAGAGACAGCCGCTTGGCGTTTTATACGGATACGAAAGGGACGCCACCATCTACACGCAGGACCAGATAGGGGTCTTAGGCAACGTAGCAGGGATCCAGTGGTATTGCCACACCTCGGCAACTGCGGCAGTGCCCTTCCGGGTTCTGATGAAAACCACGGCGGAAACGGCCCTCACCACCCAGCCCTGGGATACGATGATTGCCGACGCCATTCCCGTCCTGGATACCACCTATGCCTTTTCCACCACCGGTTGGCACTTCTTCCCACTGGACCTGCAGTTCCCCTATACGGGCAACAACCTGGTCGTCATGACTGAGACCAGTTACGGCGGCGCGGGCACCACCACACCCTATTTCCGTTATACGACAGGCACCACGGGCTGCCATATATATTACTATGCCGATAACAATCCCCCCACCACCAGCGGTACTTTGAACACCAGCAGGCCCAACATCGGGCTGAGCCTGACCGCAGCCGGCACGGAACCTGTGTTCAATGTGAACCCTTCCAGTTACAGTTATGGGCAGACCCTGATCAACACTGTTTATAATAAGAGCTTCAATATCACCAACATCGGCGGCGGCGCTGATCCGCTGGTCATCAGCAGCATAACGATCAGCGGCAGCCCGTTCTTCACACTGGAGAACCTGCCTGCCCTGCCCGTTTCCCTGGCCAGCTTCCAATCCGTATCCTTTACGGCCAGATACAATCCCACGGCAGCCGGAGAGCACAGCGCCACGATCACGATCACGGACAACCTGGCGCGTTCCCATACGCTGAGTTTGGGCAGGAGCGGGGACGGGATGAGGACCCAGCACCCGG
>JAXDBS010000097.1:0-31805 GCA_034678545.1 Cloacimonadaceae bacterium (SeqCode)
TCGGCTTGTAAACTGGTCAGCTTGGAGCGGAAGTCATATTATTATCAGGCCAAGCCGGATGGCATGAATGAGGAGATTATCTTATACATGCTGGAGTTGGCTCTGCAGTATGTGCGTTGGGGTGCGCCCCGCCTGACCGTGGCGGTGCGGGAGAAGTTTGGCTCGGTCAACCACAAG
The DNA here is from genome assembly GCA_034678545.1 of Cloacimonadaceae bacterium (SeqCode). Classification (GTDB taxonomy): domain Bacteria; phylum Cloacimonadota; class Cloacimonadia; order Cloacimonadales; family Cloacimonadaceae; genus UBA5614. The sequence goes on from JAXDBS010000097.1 coordinate 178, forward strand.
CGGGTGGAGCGTCTGTGCTGCCAAGCCAATCTGCAGATCCCCAAACGACCACGCCGGCATGTGAAGTACCGGAGCAAGCCGCTGCCGGCAGAGGATGTCAATGTCCCGTATCCAGCGGTAAACGCTGGAATGTAAGTACAGACGCCTCGTCCGTACAAGCTGATTCGACAGACGGGGGCGTCCGTCGCTACGTCCCAATATTAACCATGGTGAAAACAGGGCAGGGGGCGCAGGCGCTATTTGACCCCGTTGATGGTTTTCCGGCCGCAGAAGCGGACAGGCCTGATAAGAAAGTCTTGACTTGAAAGGCCGTGACGATTAGCTGGAAGCAAGGGAAGTGATCGCATTGCGACACAACCATGCTTCCCCTGAACCGCAGACCGCCTGCCAGCTCCGGGAAAACCGGGGAAACAACGCCGCCGGCAAACAGGATATTGAAAAAGCGGTGAAAATCAGTTCAGGGACAATAAACTTTTAAGCCGGGAGACCTGATATGGAGAACATCCGCATCGGAATCGTGGGAAACATCGGGGTGGGAAAATCCACTTTCATCGAAGCAGCAAGTACCGCGCCCCTCAACAAGGTCCTGACCTCCGTGTATCCGAAACCGAACGGCACCGAAGGGGTTTTCGCCTTTCCGGAAAGATTCAATCCCATCGTACTGGATTCATTTTACAAGGATCCCGTCGCCAACGCCTTCATGGCCCAGATCGAGTTCTTCAACGGCAGGCTGGACCGCCAGAAGCTGATCCAGACCTGCAGAGGGATCGTGCTGGAGGACAGGACCCTTGCGGAGGACTACCACATATTCGGAAAAGCCCAGCGCATCCTGCAGAACATGTCCGAGCCCGAATTCATCGCCTACCAGAGAACCTACAGGCTGATGACGGAACAGATCAAGGAACCTGACCTCCTGGTGTATTTCAAGGCGGACGTTCCAATCCTCCAGGAAAGAATACGGGAGAGGGGCCGCGAAAGCGAACAGGCCATTTCCGCGGAATACCTCGAATTACTGAATAACCTGTATGAGGATTTCGTAGCCAACCATGTTAATTGCCCGGTCCTGGTCATTGGCGCGGACAAGGCGGTGGAAAAGATGGAGTGGCTGCGCCGCACCGCCAATATGATCGCGGAACAGATAAAGTCTTTGGAGCTTCGCGTATCCAGCCCGGGCATCAGCGAATGGGTCACGCTGCCCCAGACCCAGGCCACCCTCAAAGCCATAGACGTCGAGCGCCAGCTGGAACAATACCTGGCCGAACATCCCAAACTGATCACCATTGCGGGCAACGTCGGATTGGGGAAATCGACCCTGACCGCCATCATGGGACGCAGCCTGAAGATAAACACACTGTATGAGAGACCCGAGCAGAATCCGCTGTTGGAGAAGTTCCTGGGTGACAAGAAAACCTGGTGCTATGACCTTCAGCTGCATTTTCTGGAAATGAGGGCCCGGCAGCGGCGGCTCGGAAAAAGCGGCTCGGGCAGCTACGTAAAGGACCGCTCTCTGCCGGAGGATCTGCTGGTTTTCTGCAACCAGTTCCATGCCGACGGGTTGCTCACGGACGACGAGCTGGACAACCTGGGGACTCAGTTCCAAACGGTAAACAGGGAACTGCCCTCGTCAGACCTGATCATTCTGTTGCACGGGAGCCCTTCCCTGGCCTGGGAAAGAATCCAGCAGCGCGGCCGGGAAATGGAAGTGGAGGGAGGCTGGCAGTTCACGGAGATAAACAACCTGAACCACTGGTACAAATCCTACGGGGCCAACGTCGTGAAGTTCGGCTTCCATAACGGCCCTGTCTTGGATATCGACGTCGGGAAGCTCGATCTGACCAACCGCATCCATGTCGGCTATATCTTCGAAAGGGTGTTGGAAACCCTCCAAGCCCAGGATTAGAATCCGGAATCCGGCCATCCCGGCACAAAAAGCTTGACATAAATCTAACTGAATCTAATTCTGTCATTGTGTTATTCGCATTCTTAACAAGGGGGTGATAACATGAAACGCTCCGCGTTACTTCTGCTTTTCGGAGTGGCGGCCTGCCTGCTGGCAGCGCAGGTGCAGCCCCTCCGGCTCCTTTCACCCAACGGCGGCGAGGTGTGGTATACAGGTTCGACGCATGCCATCACCTGGGAATATGCCGATGTCTGGGGCAACGTCAATCTCTACCTGATCGGGCCGAACGGCACGTCCACCAACGCCGGCCTGATCGCGCAGGGCATCCCCGTCCAGGCCTGCCAGTACCTATGGGCCATTCCCAATTCGGTGATCCCCTCGCCCGGCTACCGGGTCATGATCACGCTGGCGCCTGCCGGCCCGGCTACGGCGTCCGATGTCAGCGACGGACCGTTCACCATAGCCGGCGGCTATCCGACCCCGTCGATCACAGTCACCGGCCCCAACGGCGGCGAGACCTGGCAGACCGGCTCGACCCACAACATCACCTGGAACTACCAGAACCTGGAAGGCAGCGTGATGATCTCCCTGGTGAGCGACAACAACTCACCCCAGGTTGTTATCGCGGCAGAGGTGCCCATCACCGACCAGAGCTACGCCTGGACCATACCGGCCACGATCAGTCCCGGCCAGTACAAGGTCCACATTGTCTGGTTATCGGTCCTGGACGTGTACATCGGAGACATGAGCGATGGCTTTTTCACCATAACCAACGATTTTCCAACTCCCTCGATCACAGTGGTCAGCCCCAACGGCGGCGAGGTCTGGCCGGCAGGTTCCACCCAGACCATCACCTGGACCTATGAAAACCTAAGCGGGGAAGTGTACATCACATTGTACGAACCCAATACCTGGAGCCATATCGTGATCTCGGACGGAACCCCGATCGAGACAGGCAGCTACGCCTGGACCATTCCCGTTGCCATCCAACCCGGCCAGTACAAGGTGCACGTGGTTTGGCTGAGCGACCTGACCGTCTATTTCGGAGACATGAGCGATGATTTCTTCACCATTGTGAACCTGGCCCCGCAACCCCTGACCGTCACCCGGCCCAACGGCGGCGAGGTGTGGCGGGTCGGGCGCAGGTACAACATCACCTGGCTGGATGATTTCGGCCCCAGCAACAGCACCGCCAACACCGTGGACATCTTCCTGGCCCTGGACGTTCCCGTGATCCCCTTCGTGATCGCATGGAACGCGCCCAACACCGGAGTCTACAGCTGGCGCATCCCTTTGTGGGTCAGGCCCAATGATCACTACAAGGTCATGATCGTCAACCGGCAGGGCGAATCTGACCAGAGCGATAATTTCTTTACCATCCGGAGATGTTTCGCCATCTCCATAGTTGCGGACAGAGCAGGCGGAGGCTGCAGGATCAGCGTTTCCGGAGTCGGCCCGGAGCCTGTTTCGGTAAAGGTCTATAACCTCAAGGGCCAGTGCGTGCGCAAGCTGGCGGACAACCGGAAGCTGGAGGAAGGGCAGGTCCTGGCCTGGGATGGCAAAAACAGCTTAGGGAGAGAGGTCCCGGAAGGTATTTACCTGGTCAGGGCGGTTTCCGGACAGGAAACTGCAACCCGTAAAATGACCATCCTGAAACAGCACTAACCCAGAAGATTGGGAGATTACAGGGCGGGAGAGAATCCCGCCTTTTTTTGTCCGATTACATAGAGTAAACAACGAGTTGATCCCTTGAATCATCCCAGAGAGAGACAGTTGATAACGCCTGGCTTAAGCCAGGCGGCAGGCCCTTTCCGCAACTGCCGGTGCAGGAGGTGGGGCACATTTTCCTTTACAGATTTTCCGGGCGCAGGTTCATAAACAAAACCCTTGGCAGGGAGGAAAGCATGCATATCAGGGACGCCGGTCTGTACAGAGATGTTTTGAATTTAGCTGAGCAACACTTTTCCGCCCGGGCCAATCCGCAGAACGTGGTCAAGTATTCCCGCTATTTCAAAGAAGGGTATGACGCCTGGGGCTGTTCCGAGGGAACGGTGAAAGAGTCGGTCAGGTTGATCGAACAGAAGTATCCCGGGCTGACCTTATCCCAGCTGATGGAGCTTGGCGGTCTGCTGTTTCAGCACGGCAAGTATGAAATGGGCAGCACTGCCATCCTCCTGCTGGCCAACCGGGTGGAGGAAGTTGACCCAAAGGCTTTTCAGGGAGTGAGGGGTTGGTTTGACCATGGTGTCGGCAACTGGGCGCACAGCGACGTACTCTGCACTCTGGTGACCCCCGCCTTTATCCTGAACGGCATTATCAAATACACCGGCATGGGGGACTGGATCGGCTCCTCCAGCCGCTGGACCAGACGGGCGGTCCCGGTCACGCTTCTTTGCCTCCGCAAGACTGAAAAGCCCGAGCCCCTTTTGAAATTCCTGGAACCCCTGATGCTGGACCCCGAGCGGGTGGTGCACCAAGGCTTGGGCTGGTTTTTACGCGAGCTCTGGAAAATCCATCCCAAGCCGGTGGAAGACCTGCTCTACAAATACCGCAATACCGCAGCCCGGCTGATCATCAGGTACGCCACGGAAAAGATGTCCAAAGAGCAGAAGGAGCGCTTTAAAAAAGAAAAAGAGTGACCCAGTCAGAACATAAAAGATGAAACAAACGCAGATGTTTGAACCAGACTAAATTCCTGCGCAGGCAGGAACCCAGCCTGTTTTTCCTTACCGGCGCAGTCGGGGATTCAGTTTCATCTTTTCCCGCCCGCCACCCCAGAATGGTATGGGGCTCCGCCCCATGCCCCATGTCTATCAGGATGCATTTTTATCGGCGCAGGTCGGCTGTTGCTTCCGTCATTTATGCGCAGGCAGGAAACCAGCTGGTTTAAGGATCTAATACAAAATAATAGAATACATAAGAATTGGAATCATCAAAGGAAAGTAAATGAATATCTTGATTCTAACCTGTGTTGCCGTTTTAACTGGTGCCTGTGCCACGCATTCCTACCTGCCTTTTTTATGGCACAGGTAAATGGAACGACTTCTATAAGGGCGGGGACGGCAGTTCCACCCAGCACTCCATTATCATCAATACCACCGACGACGACAAGACAATTGATGCAGAAAATCACAATCTGGATAATGTCATGACCCACAAGGGCATGACCTATCAGATTACAGGCAGGCAGACTTATAACCACGGCGGCAGGATATATGACAGAATTGACATCGTAGTGAACCAGAGCGAGCAGAAACAGAATCATTTTGATGTGACCATTCCGCGCAGCCATACTATCAGGCGATGATTTCAGTGTTTATGTTGATGTTTCATACTTTCATTTAGAATGTACTCTACAAAATTCAGAGTATCTCTAAAATCTTTTTTGTTTGGAGGAGTGCGGACAGAGTTTTCCGGAACTGGGCGGGTAGCCCAGCTGCGGTCGATCAATCCCTGCCAGGATGTATCTAGGTTCTGCTTTGCCCACTCAGCCCCGGTCTTCTTGGAAGAGGGTTCTCCATAAATGAAATCATGCAGCATGCGGCAGTAGCTGAGCACGATAAAGCCCTGATAAAAGCGATTGTTGTAAATTTCCGGGTGTGAACGAATATCCTTTCCCCAATCGTGCATTACCTGGAAGATCTCAGCTTTGAGGGCTTTTATGGGGATGGGATCAACCAACATAGAAGGGGAAGGACCCAGTAAAGTTATACCTTTATGTCTAACCACCCACCGGACCAAAGCCGTGTTGCAGTGGGAGGAGCGGACCAAGGTATCATGTCCGTTGTCCAGGTACCAGAGTTCTGAACCGCTCTGCCGGTAATCCTTCAGAACAGTCAGAGGGAAATATGAACCTTCCAGATGCTGCGCCCAGGGTGATAAAAGTGTGTAAATTCTTTTATGAATATTCTGCAAAGCGGTGATTTGTTTTTCAGTGAGTTCATCCCCGATGGCTACGACAAAGTCCACATCGCTGTAATCGTCGAAATCGCCCAAGGCGAAAGATCCTTGCAGATAGAAGCCAACCAGGTTATCTTGCGAGACTTCTTCGATTTCACTGACAAGCTGTATCAGCACATCGTTCAAGTCGGAGTAAGGAGAAGGATTGATATCAAACAAATACTTACTCCAACTCACTCTGGTTATCGTAAACCGAGGGATCGAGCGGTACCCATTTCTCTAGCCAGCAGAAGCCCTGACGTTTGAGAACAGCCAGGAAGCGCGGATTCTGCAATGGCATGCCTGCCGCCACATAATGCAGTCCGTATAGGCGCTGGATGGGAGAGAGCCAACCGCGCCGCTTCACTTTTTCCAGCACGGCATCCGCCCACTCTTTGCCTTTCACGGCCTGGCAGACAGCATGGAAGGTTTCTTCCTTCTTCACGTCAAGTTCAATGTGAACGTCGTTTTCCCTTTCTGTATATTGAGTGTACAGCCAGTCAGGGTCGTATTCATGGTACTTTTCATTATGAAACATGACCTCAGGCTTGAATTTATTCCGGTGACCAGGTTTAGAAACGGGATACCCAAATACCACCAAAACTACGGGCATAACTAGACGCGGCAGTCCAAACATTTCGATACATTCATTGAAGGATTCCATGATTGTGCCGATGTAGCAGGAACCCAGACCTAGGGCATCTGCTGCTGTACAAACGTTTTGAGCGGCGATGATAGTATCCTGAAAGGAAATCCAGAAGTGGCGGAAGGCGTAGCCGGCCGTGTAAGGCACTTCTCCCACCTTGGCCAGGACCTCGTTGCGGTGCAGATCCAAGCAGAAGAGCAGATTAAGCGGAGCCTTGCCGATAAAGGGCTGGCCGCAAAGTTCACCCAGCTTGGCACGCACGGCCTTGTCCTGTATTTTGATAATGGAAACAGGTTGGTTGTTGCCGCCGGAAGGGGCGTTGCAGGCTGTCTGCATGAGCAGGTCCAGCTTTTCGGGCTCGATCTCCTTGTCCAGGAAGTTGCGCAGGCTGGCCCGCTCGTTAAGCAGGCGCAGTGTTTCATTCGGGCACATATCGTATCTCCTAAAGGATTTGAAATAGTTTTTTTCATCCAGTAAAAAGGTGACTGCTGCCGCCTTGCAGTTTCTTACAACCTGACCAGCTTGAGAGCAACGCTTTTTCCGCCAGTTGAGGCTTTAAGCAGATAGATTCCCCTGGCGCAGGGGCGGTTTGAGTTGTCCCTGCCGTCCCAGGTAAGAGTGCTTTCGCCTTTGGGCAAATCGCCTTCGTACAGTGTGCGCACCCGTTCACCCCTGATATTAAAAACCTGCAGGCGCGCCGGCTGGGCTTCTTTCAAATTCACCTTCAGTTGCGCTTTCTCAGAGAAAGGATTGGGATAGGCTGAAAGAACTACATAACCTACCTGCGGCGCAGTCACGTCCTGGCTGCTGACGTTATCCTGGAGCAGGGAAACAAAGGTCTCATACTCGCCGAAGGGATCGCAATAGGCCTGCCCGAAATGTGTGTAGTCAGAGTAACGGCCAGTGACGATCCAGTTGCCTGATTGGTTGACTGCAATACCGTTGCCCTGAAAGTTCCCGTTGTCATTATACGCGTCCCAGGGCCCTGTCAGCTTGGCCCAGAGCCAGTTGCCGTTAGTATCGGCGGAAGCGGCCAGGATATCCTGCACCCCGTAGTTCTGCACCGTATGCGCCCCGTAGGTTATGGTTCCCCGGGCAAAACCGGTCAGGCAGGCAGTTCCATCTGAATTCACAGCGATGGCGTTAGCTACATCAGTTCCGGGGCCACCGCCCCTGACAGCCCAAACCCAGTTAGAGAAGCTATTCTTGGCCACAAAGACATCCTTGTCACCATCGCTCTGCAGAGAGTAGTCGCCGAAAATTGCCAATCCCTGGAAATGTCCGGTAAGATAGACATTGCCATTTATATCAGCAGCCATGGCTGCAACTGAATCGTTGGTTGCGCTGCCTGCCGCCACGGCGTATATCCAGTTGAAGCTGCTGTTGAGACATCCCAGGAAAATATCACTGCCTCCCCAAGCCTGCAGTTGGTAATTCCCGAATGAGGCTGACTGGCGAAAGTTGCCGCAGACCATTGCGTTTCCATTGCCAACAGGTATAATGGCAGCGGCATCATCATCCAGCGAGCCTCCGCCCGTGGTGGCCTGCAAAGGGAGGCCGTTGCTGTCTAGTTTCAACACAAAAAAATCTTTGTTTCCGGAGCTGGCAAAATCAGTTCCGCCAAAATTAATCAGGCTGGAAAAGTATCCTGCGATATATATGTTCCCAGCAAAATCCAAAGCTATGTCCGAGCCGCTGTCCGGGCCTGTTCCCCCAAAGCCTGCTGCCCAGAGCCAGTTGCCGGATTCATCGGCTTTGGCAACGAAGATATCCTTGTCTCCGTTGGCGGCGAGGCTGATCCCGCCAAAGTGAATCGTACCTGAGAAGCTGCCTGTGAGATAGCTGTTCTGCGCGCCGTCCGTGGTGATGGCATTAAACTGGTCAAGACCATCTCCACCGGCGCAGGCGGTCCAGAGCCAGGTTCCGCCGTTGGTCAGGCGGGCCGCATAGATGTCGCCAATATCGTTGTCAAAAGCGGCATAGAGTGAATCTTCCCTGAAAAAGGCTCCCCGGTAATTTCCGCAGACGAAGTTGTTGCCGCCGCTGTCCTGGCAGATGTCTGTTCCCTCGCTGTTGAAGTGGTTCAGCCAGGTGGAGCGCAGCCAGGATACCGTGCCGCCGGCGGTCAGCCCTGCCACGTAGGTGGCGCGCATACCCGGATAGGTTTGCAGCGGGCCTACCGGGTAGGTGTCGAAAGTGCTGAGCACCAGGTAGGGCAGGCCGGCGGAAGTTACGCAGAGTTGCCAGTATCTGGAATACTGGCCCGGCGAAGGGTCAACCGCCCAGACAATGCTGTTGTTGGCGTTCAGCTTGATCAGCAGAGCGCCGTTCTCTGCCGGGAAATTGTGATCCAAGAAGCTGCAGGGGCCGTAATGCAGACCCAGGATATACAGATTGCGGCCGGAGTCTATGGCCAGGGACGTGCCCCGGTTGTTGCCCTGCGTGCCTGTCATGAAGACGTTGTAACTGCTGCCCCCGTAGGTGAATTTGCAGACCCGCAGGGCGGTGTAATCCAGCGGGTCGTCATAATATTCATACAGCAGGAAAGCGTTGCCCAGCCCGTCCTGCGCTATGTCGCAAGGGTAGATTGCATAGTCATACCAGTTGGAAGGATAGATCGAGCCCGCCCACTGGCAGACGCCGTTGGCGGCGTACTTGGCCACAAAATATTGGTTAACTACATACTGCTCGCCCAGGCTGACCTCGCCGAAGTTGACGCTGCCGTCCGCAACGCCTGAGACAAAGCATTCGCCGTTTCCGCAGGGGGCGAGGAAAAGCCCTTCCACCTCCCGGTTGCCGGGAGCCTGGCGCGCCCACAGCCAGCTGCCGGAGGGATCCATGCGCGCCAGAAACATGGTTTCCGTGGTGCCCGTGTTGAGTGTGAGCGTATCATACACGGCTGTATTGGTGAACCAGCCTGTGAAATAGACATAGCCGCCCGGGTCGGCCGCCATGTCTCTGACGCTTCCGCAGCCGCTGATATCGTGTACCCAGAGATAGTTGCCCTGCGCGTCCAGCTTTACCAGGGCCCGGCCGAAGGTGGAAGTGGTCAGGGTAATACCGTTCAGGGTCAGGGAACCGTAAAATTCACCGCTGAGATAAATGTTACCGAGCCCATCCGCTGCCACGCAGTCCAACGGAAAGTAAGGCTGGCATTCCAACTGTTTGACCCAGACGGTATTGCCGGCGCTGTCCTGTTTCCACAGGTAGGGAATGGTTGACAGGCTGGGAAAGGTATTGATCACTTGGCCGCCCATGAAGACAGGACCGTTCAGCATCAGGGCCGTGACAATATTGCCCTGTCCGTCCACGGCTGAGTCGGCCGGGTAGCCATACTGTTCGGCTGTCTGCAGTTGCTGTGTCCAGGCCCAGCCCGGCGTCTGGGCCTTAAGCAAAGCGGATGTGCAAAGCAGCAGAATGATCAGCCCCCCCAGGAAAAAGCGTCGGTGCATCGGAACCTCCTTATCGGGCAGAAGGAACAGCCTGTGGCAAGTATAATTTTGGCTGCAGCTTAATTGTCAAACAAAACTTCTTTGGGTTAGGGCAAACTTCATCTTTGAGGGCTCAACTCTTTTTGCAGTTGTTTACCCGGGACTGTTTAACCATTATCCCTAAGTGGATGTCATTATAAGCTTGACATCATTCTCTATATGCCTATTCAGTACGCAAGCCTGTTTTTTAGATCTTAAGGGGGTTGATATGAGCTCCGTCAAGCTTCTGTTCTTTTGTTTATCTCTAATGTCATTGAGCATTTCCGTGTCCGCGCAGGACTGGCTCTGGGCGCACAGAGCCGGGGGCGGTTATTATGAAGCGGGAAACGCCATTGCCACCGATCCCGAAGGGAATGCCTATGTGACAGGCTCTTTTTACGGAGAGGCGGATTTCGGGAACATCAATCTGACATCCAGCTCTCCGGACTTTAATGACATCTTCGTGGGAAAGCTGGATTCCGAAGGCAACTGGCTGTGGGTGGCGCAGGCCGGCGGCCTCAACGACGACTTCGGCGAGGACATTGCCCTCGATTCCGAGGGCAATGTCTATGTCACCGGCGAATTCACAGTGACGGCTGCTTTCGGTTCCCAATCTGTCACAAGCAACGGCCAGTATGACATCTTCATCGCCAAGCTGAACCCGGCCGGAAACTGGTTGTGGGTGAGGAGTGCCGGCGGCGGCAGTTCGGACGATGGATCGGCTTTGGATCTGGATACCGACGCAAATGTCTATGTTACCGGAAAATTCTATGGCGACGTGAGTTTCGGAACAACCGAACTAAGCAGTGCCGGCAGCTATGATGTTTTTGTGACCAAACTTGACAGCTCGGGCAACTGGCAATGGGCTGCCCAGGCAGGAGGATCCGGAATTGACGGCGGACTCGGACTATCAACCTACCCGGGCGGAACAAGCGTGGTCACAGGTCAGTTCAGGTCAACCGCCAATTTTGGAAGCATCAGTATCACAGCCTTGGGCAGCAGTTCAGTTGCCGACATCTTTATCGCCAAGATCAGCAGTGCGGGTGTCTGGCAATGGGCAGTTCGGGCCGGCGGCACCAGCAACGATGTAGGCGAAGACGTTGAATTGGACTCTGCCGGAAATGTATATCTGGCAGGTTACATCAACGGGTCTGTCACGCTCGGCACTACAACTTTAAACGGAGCCGGCGGCAATGACATCCTGGCAGCCAAGCTTGATCCCGACGGTAACTGGCTCTGGGCAAAAAGGGCGGGCTCCACGGCCCTTGACATCGGTATGGAGATCAGCCTGGACGCCGACGCCAATCTCTATATGACAGGATACTTCAGCGGCACTGCCGAATTCAGTTCCGGGACTCTTACCAGTCTGGGAAGCACGGATATTTTCGCAGCCAAGTTTGATCCCAATGGCAACTGGATGTGGTACAAACGGGCTGGGGGGACTTCAAGTGATTCAGGTTACGGAGTGGCGGTGCACGATTCCTCCAATATATTTTTCACAGGCAAATTCAATGGAACGGCGGATTTTGGAGCTCACTCCATTTCCTGCGGATACCTGCTCGACCCGGACATCTATGTCGCCAAGTTGGGCTATGCGGCGGCAATTCCCAAGCCTCCGGCCAATATCATGATTTCCCAAAACGGCGGAAATGTCATTTTGGACTGGGATCCCGTCACCCAGGACATCAATGGCCAGCCCCTGACCCCGGACGCCTACTATGTCTATGTCAGTGCCGGAGAAGATCCCTACGGCAGATATGATTTCCTGGATCAGGCCGCCGGCACCGAGTTCACCCATCTGGATGCCACAATCGGCCACCCGGTAAGGTTTTACAGGGTTACCGCAGTAAAGAACTGAACCGCTTTTGCATAATAACTCCCGCCCCCCTGAGGTTCCGGGAAAGGCTGCCAGGCCTGGCCGGAGGGGGAATCTCTTGCCAGAATCGGCAGGTGCGTATCCTTTGCGCTGAGATGTTTTTTATGGATCAGAAGATCAGGCTCGGCATCAGTTCCTGCCTGCTGGGCAATCAGGTCCGCTATGACGGACAGCATAAGTATGACAGCTGGCTGGTGGAAGAGCTGGGACCTTATGTGGAATACGTTCCGGTCTGTCCGGAAGTGGAATGCGGACTGCCGGTTCCGCGCGAAGCGATGCGCCTGGTGGGCAAGGCCGATGACCCCAAATTGCTGACTGTCAATACGGGCAGGGACATCACGCCCCGGATGCTGTCATTTTGTGAGCGCAGGATCAAGGCGTTGGCAAAGGAAAACCTGTGCGGCTTCGTCTTCAAGGCCAAGTCTCCTTCCTCCGGGATGGAGCGGGTCAAGGTCTATCCCGAGAAAGGCGGCGCTGCTTCAAAAACGGGCGTCGGCATCTTTGCCCGGGAATTTATGCAAGCCTTTCCGCTGTTGCCGGTGGAGGAGGAAGGCCGTCTGCACGATCCCGTCCTGAGGGAAAACTTCATCGAGCGCATCTTCGTCCGGCACCGCTGGCAGGAACTGCTCAACTCAAAGCCCAAAGCCGGCGATATTGTGAACTTCCACACCCGGCACAAGCTGCTGCTGATGGCCCACAGCCCGGCCCAATACAAATCCCTGGGCAAGCTGGTGGCGGAAGTAAGGAAATTCTCACCCGCGGAGTTTCAGAATGAATATCTGCTGCAGCTGACCCAAGCCATGCGCAAGCCCGCCACTCCCGCCCGGCACCAGAACGTGATGCTGCATATCCTGGGCTATTTCAAGGCTGACCTGACCCCTGCCGAAAAAGCCGAGCTGATCGGCCTCATCGACAAATACAAAGAGGGGATGTTTCCGCTGATCGTGCCGATCACTTTGATTAATCACTACATCCGCAAGTATGATAAATCCTACCTCGCGGAGCAGCACTACCTGAATCCGCATCCGGCGGAGCTGAAGCTGCGAAACCATGCCTGACCGGCGTCAGAATAAAAAGGTTGACAAGCTTCTATTCACAGCATATTTTAAACGCGTAGTTATACCTGTTGACATAAAGCGACTTAAAAAGCCTGAGTGAATTTCACTCAACGCGGGGAGGCCGTGTGGCTGTCCGGACAATCGGTTTTTTATGTTCAGTCTCATCCAGCCGCCGCTGGTGGTCTATCCCTCAAAGCATTTATCCTGCCATGTACCCTCCGGTAACCTGCCCAACCCTGCCGGGAAAACCTTCATTATATCTATCATAAAAAGGAAGTCAACATGAAACACATTATTTTGCTGGTGCTGATTCTTGGTGTTACCGTCCCTGCAGCGTCGGTTGAATTCACCTGGACCGGCAACGCCAATGACCAAGAATGGAGTAATCCTTTCAATTGGAACATCCTGCCTCCTGTTTGGTATCCGGATTCGGATGATGATGTGATAATCCCTGTCAGGACGGGCAACAACTATCCCCAGATTGCTGGTGAATACAGTTATTGTGCCAGTCTGACCATCGAAACAGACGCCTGGCTTTTTATTAATACCAATGGAAAGCTCACAGTGAATGAGGATGCAGATATCTATGGGGTATTGTTTATGCAAGCCGGATCCTTTATGAATAACAATTTGTATGTTTATGGCCTGCTCAACTGGCAATCCGGTTCCACCGCATATACGTCGCCGGGAAGCACAATTCACTGCACGGGTCAGATGCATTTTCTGGCTGGCTCCGATGTCCGCTTGAGTTCCGGAGTCATTAACTTCTATTCCGGCCTGAACGATTGCTATCTTGTCAATAACAGCCCGAATACCGAATTGAGCATTGTCAGAGCAGAAATGTCTGCATCCCATGAACTCATCATCTCCGCCGCCGGCACTGAGGATTTCACCATCAACGGATTTATATACAATGAACCGGGGAGCACAATCTCGTGCAACTACGGAGGCAGCATAACCCTGAAACAATCACTGTATGATTACAACGAATCAGGCTCGGATGCAGGTATCTTCTTTGAGCACGGCACCCTGGTCATGGACGGTAATCGCCAGTTCCTCAACCTGTATAATCCGATCGACCGCCTGAACAACCTGGTCTGCAGCGTTTCTGATTCGCTGATTATCCCCTTCGGCGTGACCCTGTTGGGAGACCTGACAATCGAGAGCGGAGTTGTCAGCACCCGCGGCAATGATATCACCCTGGCTGGCGACTGGACCAATTCCGTCGGCAGTACCGGATTTGTCCAGGCCGGCACAACAGTCACCTTTAACAGCATTGGCAACAGCTATGTCTATGCTGACGAGAATTTCGACGCTGTGGTGCTTGCCAAGACAGGCAGCGGAACCCTGATCATACCTTCCGGATCCGTTCTGGACTGCGATTCCTACGACTGGGAATCCGGCGCTTTATCGGTTACGGGAGGCCTCTTCTACGCCAACGACCTGGTGGACGACGCCATTTTGGGATCAGTTACACTTTCTTCCGGCAGCATCGTCCTGGCTCAGGATCCGTCACAGTACCTTGACCTGCGAGGCAATCTGACAATCAATGGCGGTGAACTGCACCTTTGGGGCGGTGCGACCGACGAAGACAGCTACTTTCCTTACGGCGGCGATGCCGGGTTCACCATGACAGGCGGTTTGCTATACCGTCATGGTTATGGCATCGTCATTTTTGATACCACCTATCTCCTGACCAGCCTTGTCAGCGGAGGCACCATCAAAGTGGATGGCAGCTTCCGCTCCTACCGGTCTGACTATGAGCCTACCGGCGGTACGGTTGAACTGGCAGGCACAGCCGATGCAACTCTTTACAAGAGCTCCGGAACATTGTGGAACCTGAAGGTGGACAAGGCTGCCAGCCGGTCTGAGGAAACATCTGAGGCGGACATCACATACACAGATCGGTTGGGTTGCCAGCAAACACTTACGCGTTCCAACCGGGCTTTCCTAAGCAGCGATATCATCCTGAACGGCACTCTCCTGGTCAGCAGCGGACTCTTTGATTTGAACGGCTGGGAACTCCATTGCGCCGGCAATGTCGATATCTACGGCACGCTCAAAATTGACGTCAGCGCGGTACTGTTTATGGGCTCATCCAAAACTCTCAGCGTCCGCAGCGGCGGGCGCCTGGAAGTGCTGGGCTCAGTTGACGGATTTGCCAAGATCACTCATACGGCAGGATACTACGCTCTCAATGTGCAGGCAGGAGCAACCATCGCAGCCAACTTCGGCATCTTTGAATACATTGGTACCAACGGCGTGTATGTTTATTCCAATTCTCACGTTGATCCCGCCAATTCCTTCACCTGGTGCATCTTCCGTAACGGCATCTCGAACGGATCTTTGCTCACCGTCAATAACGCTGACCCGGTGGTGATCGCCAATGCTATCTTTCCTACCAATACATGGAGCGGGTTATACAACGTCAGGAAAAGTGTCAATGCCGGCCAGGTCTATCTCATCAATGCCTCCGGCGGCTTCGACGGCGAAACTTATGATAATGACAATTACGAGCGCGTCCATTGGGATACGGCAGTCACAACGCCTGATTTCATGATTCTTGGGGCGGTCTGGTCGCCTGTCATTCCATCTCCCTACCTGGGTGATACAAGGACCCTTACTGTCACACTCTTCAATAACAGCTCAGTTGCTTGGTCCGGCAACATCTGGCTTGACCTCTATTATGATTTGGATGTACCGCCGGCAGTGGAACAGGAAGGTCAGCAATATACTGCTTTTACATCTTTGCCTGCCTTAACGGCTGTGCAGCACACTTTTACTGTGGCGAACTATGACCCGGCTTTCACGGGAACCTGGAACTCCTATCTGTTCATCGATTCCTTTGATGATGTTGACGAAGCCGACGAGACCAACAATATCTTCGGTCCCTTCAGCATTACCTGGCGGCCCCTGCCCGTGGTGCCGGTCAGCATCAGTTATGCCGGCGGCACCGAAGCCCTGCTGTCCTGGACTTATCCCATTAGCGCCGACCGTTTCAACATCTACGTCAGTTCCGATCCTGAAGGATCTTTCACAACTCCGGGGGGCTGGACCACCGGCAACAGTTATGCCGTCCCCATGGCCATGGACCATCTCTACTTCCGTGTGAAAGCGCAGCGGACCGACCCTGACAGGAATGCGGATTTCAGGAGCATCCGGCTGCCCCGCCCCTGAACCGCCATCCCGGCATCACCTCCTGTTCACCTTCAGATAACCGCATTTTTGCCCTTATCTGGGGGTGATCTCTGATTCATCCGGTGCATGCGCTTCAAGGGTGAAGACAGAGAGACAAAAAAAGTCCCGCCCCAACAGGCGGGACTTTTTCGTTTATTGGTAGGTTGGTTTACTTGATCCGGTTCGGCGGCAGTTCCTGCTTGGCGGGGAAAGTGTCAGTAGATCTGGCAGCCGGGTCGATTTCTGCTTTAACTATGTAGAAGTAGTAATTTCCCGCTGCCGTCTCCATATATTCCGTGGTGGGGTAGGTCACGCTGCTGATCAGGTTGCCGGGTCCGGGAGTGAAATGCGGATCGGTACTGCGGTAGATGTTGAAGCGGTCGCACACGACGGGATAGGTCCAATCCAGGCGGACCTGGTTCGGACTCACAAACTCGATGGTCAGGTCGTCTATGGCGGGCAGGGCAACCAGGTTCCAGGTGATGCTAAACGGCCCGTAGACATTGTTGGTTTCATTGCTTTCCGCGACGTTCCCGCCGGCGTCGATCTGCAGATAGGAGTTCCAGGTGCCGGCATTGCCGGGATCGTTATTGGTTAGATTGAAAGAATACAACTGGGGTATTCCGGCGGGTATGGAGCCAAAACTGACAGCCTGGTCCCCGTATTGATACAGGCCGGGAGGGGTGGTCCGGTTCCAGTAGAGGTCAAGCCTGCAGGTTCCGGTCGCAGTGGTGCTGGCATTCACGTATGTTACCACACAGGTGACGGTCTCGCCCAGATCCGGATTCGGATCGGAATACACCGCCTTGAGAATCTGCACATCCGGCGTGGCGGGCGCGGCATTGGCGGTCCACCAGACGCGGTCATAGACATCGTTGTCATAGGGTTCGCCGGCATAAGTGCCGGTGGCGTTCACAAAATTGACCATTCCGATATTAGAAGTTTTGCTGACATTGCTGCTTTCAGTGCCGCCGGCTGTGAAGATCGCGTCGTAGATGGCCAGGTTCTGGTTGTTGTTCAGGGTCAGCAGGGTGCCGCCGCTGACTCCCCATTTGAAGGTGCAGTTGGAGAAGGGGTAGCTGGTGTCAACGGTGGCTCCCGCCTGGACGTTCACGCCCGCCGCGGTCGGCCACTGGAAGGTGGCATAGCTCGCTGCTACGGTCCCGCCCGATTCGATGTTGTAGTTGGAATAGCCGGGGGGATTATAGAAGAACGCGGTGCTGGTCGAATTGCCCAGGGCGTTCAGCCGTCCGCCGGATTTGATGTTCAGGGATTTGTTATGGACCAGCATGGCTAGGGTAGCGCCGGCGTCCACTTCCAGCCGGTCATAGACATTGATATCGCCTTCGCAGCCTAAAACATGGCCGTTCAGGTCCAGTTTGCCGTCGGTCACAATGATGTTTCCCTTTACGGTAAGATCCGCATTCAGGCTGACGCCGGTGGACGTATTGATCACTAACTCGGGCAGCCAGTTGCCGTTGGTTACACTCAGCATATAGGTCCCTGAAGCCGGATTGCTGGTGATCTCGACGGTTCCGCCCGCGGGTTGGAAGGTGCCGGCGGAGGTGGCATTAATTCCGTCGCAGATGATTGTCCCGCTCACCAGTGTGTTGACGGATCCGCTTTGGATAGTCAGGGAGTTGTTTTCGGCCTGAAGGGTGCCGGTGTTGATGTTGACTGTTCCATACAGGTAGGTGGTCCTGGGCACGCTGTCATCGTAGAAGTTCATGGCTCCGGAATCGATCGTCAGGTTGCTGGTTGATTCAAAATAAGGCTTGCCGTCCAGGGTCACGTATGTTTCATGAATGTCCAGTTTGCCGTCCAGGTTCAGATTGCCGTTCACGGTCACGCTCTGGTCTGTCACATCCAGTTCATAATTGGTGCCGATGGACAGGTCTCCCGTAATCCAGAGAGGATAGGATGAACTGGCGTTAATAGTGTAAATGGAACCGGTTCCGGCTCCGTCTATCACCAGTGTGCCGAAATGGAAATCCGGGTCCGCGTTGTAAATGTTGTCAGTGGTATAAATGGATCTCAGGTTGGTTGTTACAGAGGCGGGCAGTTGGACGGTCGTGCCGCTGTAGACCCACCAGTTGCCTCCGCCCGTTATGGCGCCCTGGGTGACATTGGAGCTGCTTCCGGTGTGCCATGTGATGTTGTCTCCTGCAATGATGTGGTCGGCGGCGTTGATCATGATCAGGGAGCCGTAGATCAGCAGGTCGTTAAGCGCAGTCACTGTATGGCCATTCAGGTCAAAGGAGCCGCTTTCTATGGTCAGGGTATTGGTGCAGGTGAAACTGGCGCTGACCGTGACAGTGTTGGAACGGGTCAGGGCATGTTCGCCGTCCCTGTCCCGCCAGAACTGCGGTTCCCTGCTGACCGGCTCTTCCGTTTCACCCCGGGCCCCCTTGTTTATGGTCAGATTGTACAAAGTGCCTGCCGTGACGTTGATATCCACATCCGCCGTGGAATACATCTCGACAGTGCCTCCCGTGGGATTGAAATCGCTGCGGGCGCAGTAGAACTGCCCGGCAGTCTTGATTAGGCCTCCCGTGATGTTGGAGGTAAAGGTGTAACCGGTGCTGTAGACAAGTATGCCTTGGTCGTGCACATCGATCAGGCCGCTGCTCATGGTCAGGGAGGCGTTTCCGCCAAAGGGCCAATACCAGATTCCGACCATCCCGTAGATGTGCCATTCGCCGCCTGTGATGGAGACGACGGCCCGCAGGTCAAGCCAATTCGAATCCTGGTAAAAGTTGATGTATCCTGAGACCAGTTCGATATAGCCGCCGATGAAGGTGTCATACATATCCAGGGCGGTGAAGGTACCGCCCTCCACTTTCAGCTTGCCGCTCGTCCAATTATAGGAATTGCACTGCACGGTCCCGGTGCCGATGTAGATGTAATACTCACCCGGCTTGTTCAGTTCCAGCCGGTTGAATTCCTCAGGATAGACATACACGTTGCTGCTTCCGTCAAACACGACCAATCCGGAGCCTTCCGTAAAGGCGGCGGGGCCGACCCAGTTGTGCCAGTAACTGCCTACGTACATTGTGTCCGGCGCCACGAAGGTTCCGGCGTAGATCTGGAAGTAGCCGTTGATGTCCAGGTTGTAATCGTAACCGGCGGTTACGGTGTTTGCCCTGGTTAGGGTGGATTCCTGCCCAAACCTGTCTCTGATTGTGGCGGGGGTGATTTCCGCGGCTCTTGTTTCTCCGTCGCGGGCAGATTTATTGATCTTCAGGTTGTTCAATGATCCCTGATACATGTACAAACCCGCATCCAAAGAAGAATACATTTCCAGGGTTCCGCCCCCGGGGGTGAAGTCAGGCCTGTTGCAATAGAAATAGTACCCGACCCGGATCGTCCCGCCCGTGAGGTTGTCCGTAAAGGTATTTGTGTTGTAAACATAGATGCTGATGTTATGGAAATCGAAAATCCCGCTGCCGCTCATGGTCAGGGAAGCAGGACCGCCGTTAGGCCAGTAGGACGGCCCAATCCCGCCGTAAACATGGAACTCTCCGCCGGAGATGGTGACGTCAGCCTGGAGGTCAACATACTGCCCGCTGGTGGTGCCCTGGTGATAGTTGATCAATCCCGAGGTCAGTTCTATTGTCCCCAGGATGGCCGTATCAACCAGGTCATTGGCCGTGAAGGTTCCCCCGTAGACATACAGCTTGCCTGCGGTCCAATCGTAGGAATTGCATGTAACAATATAGCCGCCGGGAATGCCCAGACAACCTGTTCCACCTTTATTCAATTCAAGCTTGTTGAAATTCTCACTAACGTAGATATCACTGTCATCGTTGCCATCGAAGATAACGGTGCTGTTACCTTCCAGAAAACCGGCTTCCCCCACGTAGCTATACCAGTTAAGGGCAACATTCATTGTATAGGAGCCGGCATTAAAGGTTCCGGTCTCGATCCAGAAGTACCCGTTGATGTCCAGGTTGGAGGAGGCAGTTATCGTATTGGCGCGGGTTAGCGGTATCCGCTGTCCGAACCTGTCTGTCTCGTATTGGGCCGTGCTGCCTTCTTCACGGGCGGTCTGCTTATGTATGTGCACATTATAGAAATTGGAGCCCGCCTCCATGGAAATGCTGGAATCATAATCTCCTGTGAATTCGATTCTCCCGCCGGTGGGGTTGAAGTCTGTCCTGACTCCCGTGAAGCCCCGCGCCACTTTGATGGTTCCGCCCGTAATCGTTTCATTCAGATTATAGGAGGCGGACAGGTACACGCCCCGGTCTTTGAAGTCGAGGGTTCCTCCGCTCATGTAGATCAGGGCGTCTTCCATGTACGGCCAGTAGGAATCAATACTCCCCCCATACACATTCACATTGCCGCCGTAGATGTAAAGGTCGCCTTTCAAATCGATGTATTCATCGGGAGCGGGATTATAGATGTTGATCGTGCCGCCCGTGTTGCAAAACCAGCCGCCCTGGATGGCATTATCCGCCAGGTCGTTGGCCGTGAAGGTGCCTTCTATGACGTCGATGGCCCCGGCTGTCCAGTCATACTGCGCACAGGAGACCACATCCGTGGGGGCCGTGCACTGCACCCTCAGGGCCGCAACGCAATTCACCTCCAGCACATTGAACGTTTCGGGATAGTAACAGTACTGATGGGTGGAAGCGTTGTCAAAGATGACTCTGGAGGTTCCTTCGTTGAAAGCGGTCGGACCGGCGGTATTGTTCCAGTTGCCGCCCACGTTGACGGTATAGGACGAGGCGTAGAACGTGCCGGATTGGATCGTGACGGTCCCGTTGATGTCCACGTTGGAATTCAGCACCACGGAAACGCCGGTTTTATTGACCGTGAAATTATTGAAGTAGTTGCCGCTTTGCGTATAAACGTAGGAGGTGGAACTGCCCTCGAAACTGATGGTGCCGCTGTTGCAGTAGAAGTTGCCTCCCGTATAGACGTATATGTTGTCCTTGACGATGGTCGTGCCGGCATAAGCATGATGGGAAGTGCTGCCTTCGTAAACTCGCCAGTAGCCGTTGATCGTCGTGGTTGCGGTGGAGAGGTTGCTGATGCTGACGAAATAGGTGTCATCCTTGTTTGAGGTGTAATCATTGATCGTGCTGGCAGCATAGGTCCGGACATAGGAATTGCCTGTGCCGAAGAATTGCAATGTTCCGTTGGCCAGGGTAATGCCCTGGTGAAATTCCAAGTCTCCCTGCACGTAGATAATGCCGTCGGCGCTGATATTGGCGGATGATCCGGATCGGAAGAAGAGGTCGCGGCTGATGAACAGGACGGCGTCGGCATGGTTCATGATCAGGGAACCGTAGTTGTCCACGTCCAGTGAAACATACAGGGAGCCGTCGTTTACGGTCAGGCTGGCGCCGGACTTGACAATGACGTTCTTGCAGTATTGGATCGTGGAGACCACGGGGTAGCGGGGCATGCCGGCCGGGATTTCCACATAGTCACCTGAACCCGGAACTGCGTTCTGGTTCCAGTTGGTGGCCGTGTTCCAAGCGGTGCTGGAACTGCCGTCCCAGATGAAGGGCGCGGCGTTGCGCACAGTAAAGGTGATGGTCGTGCCGCCGGAAGCGCCTATGTCTGTGATGACAAGGTTGCCGTCCACCTGGGTGGTCGAGTTAACGAAGATCCAGGGCTCGGGATCGGTGAAGTTATGAATGGCGGTCCGGCTGACCGTGGAGGAAAAGTTGGCGTTGGCGATCGTGCCGTTGGTGTCGATATCGCCGCCGGGCCGGTAAACATACAGCTCGTCGGGCGGGCCGTCCGCGTTGCCGTCAATATCCGAGCCTCCTACGAGGGGATAGTAGTCAATAACGCGGTACACAATCAAACCAGAAGCCGGTATACCTGCTTCGTAACGTCCGGTGTCGCGTCTGTATTCCAGCACGTAGAACTGGTTGGCATAGGTGGAGGCTATCTTATAAGCCGAATACGGGCTCTGGTCGATCGCTGTCAGGCTGTACTGGGTCGGCGTGGAGGTGGGCGTTATGGTTGGAATGGAGGCAAACCAGGTCCCGTATTTAAGCTTTTCGTAAACCAGCTCATGCTGGCAGTTGTCTGTTGCCATCAGGCTCCATTGCCCCACCGGGGTCAGTCCGTCGTGGGAATAGTGGTAAAGGTCGGGGAAACCGATATTGTGTCCCATCTCGTGACAGACCACGCTGGCGCCCAGGCCGCCCTCGAAATCGAAGATGTAATGCCAGACCTCAACCCCGTTGATCGTTCCCACCGAACCGGTCCAGGTCCAGTGGGCTGGCCAGAGCAGGTCGCCCCAGTTGTCGGTGGCCCCCCTGATGACAAAGGTGAGGGCGTCGTTTTTGCCGTCGCCGTCCCTGTCCATGTTGACTCCGGCAGGGACCAGCGGGTCCGCCAGGCCGCATAGTTCACCGATTAGGGCTTGATGCCGGGAATTCTTCTGAGCTTCAGTCTGGTAGCCCTCGGGATTGGTGGTTGCGTTGTAGGGGCTGTAATAACCCCTGTTATGGCTTACTTGAATTGATAAAACATACCCTCCGCTGCTGCTGTACAGGAAGGTGTTGATATCCAGCTGCCCGCTGGACACCTCGTCATAGAAATCCGCCAGCGATTGCTGGGAGGTCGAGTTGAACAGGTTGTTGTACCAGGCGTAGGTCGGGGAAGTGGGAAACTCCGTCTGGTCGTTGAACCGGACGAAGCAGACCACGTTGTCGATGGTTCCGGTCGGATCGGTGCGCGTGTTTCGCATGTTGTCAAGCTGCTCGCGCCAGCGGCTTTCGGCGATCGCTGGGTCCCTGAACAGGTTGGGCTGGATGCCCAGGGAGGCAGGGCTGACCGTGCCAACCATATGATCGGAAGCTTTGATGGAGTTGCCGTCCGGAATGGCATAGACGGCGTATCCCGTCTCCGGATGCAGCAGGATGGTATAGCCGTCCGCATCATGCACGCGGTGGTAATACTCGTCCCCGCTGACCAGCAGGCTGAGTACCTTCCCGTCCGGTTGGGTATGCTCAAACGGCTGGTTGTACACAAGGTTGCCCAGCAGGGACAGGCAGTATAGGGTAAAAAGGGTGGTCAGAAATTTCTTCATGGTGTGCTCCTTTCCTGATGATTGCTGCAGAAAAACCTGCGGTAATTGAGTAATTCCTGCCTTACGGTCCTTTCCGGAGGTCGGGAAAAACCAAAGCCATGCTTCGAGGATAAAGGTGTAAATGCTGGCGCAGCCAGCGTTTTTGGATATTTATAAGTGAACGCGTTGCTGCAATGGGGATTGGAAAAATGGATATATTCGCCTTTCTCTGCCCTGACCTTAATACCCTCAATCTTCTGCCGGAGGCAGTTTAGGTGTCTCACAAAGCTTCCAGGCGGCTCTCGGCGGATTACGTAAACAAAAAACCATTTAAGGCCATAAGAGACCTCCATTAACAAAAACTTATATAGGGGGCCGCATTTATTCTGTCAAGCAATTTGTTGTCAGGCAGTGGAATGAATCCCAATTCATTGCCCGGCCGGCCGCTTCTTGTTGCCGGCAAGCGCTGCTTTGCCTGCCTTTCCGGATTCATCCCGCACCTGCTTCGCCCCGGGAAGCATTACTTACCCAATACGGACAAAGTCCGTAATGGGTCCGTATTGGGTCCGTAGTGCAAGCAGGGGCGGAGTAGGTAAAAGTTAAGGCGGAGGATCGATCCGGCAGGGATTTGGCCACCCTCACAGCGAACGGGGGAGAAGCGTCCGTTTTCTTTCACTTGCCTAAAAATGAGTCTCTGTTTTCCTGCCCTGAGGGAGCAAGATGACTGACCATAAGATCAACACCGTGGCCGAACTGGCCATTGAGACCGGACGCCTGGTCCTGGAAAGCGGGGGCGAGACGCACCGGGTGGAAGAGATGATGCACAGAGTGTGCGGCGGTTTCGGCTATCCTGAAAACGAGAGCTATGTAACCCTGACCGGCATCTTTCTCTCCGTCAGATCGGCGGCGGGGGAAGTGGTGACCCTGATCAAGCGGATCGGCAGCCGCAACGTTGACCTGGACAAGATCAGCGCCATCAGCCGCCTGTCCCATGATCTGCAGAACCGCAACTGCAAATCCGGAAAGAAAGCCGCCTGCATCCCATTGAGCTTCGCGGAATATAAAAACAGGCTGAAAGCGATCGAGGCCAGTAAGCCTTATCCGGCATGGGTGAAATACATCTGCGGAGGGATCACGCCCGGCTTTTTCTGCCTGCTCTACGGAGGCAGCTGGCGCGAATTCGGGGTGGCCTTTGTCATGGGCATCATCGTGACAGTCATCCTGCGCGGCCTGACCAAACTGCAGCTTAACACTTTTCTACTGAACGCGGTCGGGGCCGGCCTGGTGGTCTGGATCGCCAAGATGGCCTGGCTCTGGATCGGGTACATGAACACCGACAAAATCATCATCGGCGGGATCATGCTGCTGGTGCCGGGGCTGTCCATCACCAACGCCATCCGGGACACGATGGCGGGGGATCTGGTGGCCGGCACGGCCAGGACGGTGGAAGCCCTGTTCATAGCGGCCGCCATTGCCACGGGGGCCGGGGCCATGCTCAAGCTGTGGGCTCTGCTGGTCTGATTAAAAAATCATGAATTATGAATCATGAATTATAGATGGGGGATTTTAAGATGCTGGAAGTGATTGACGGGCTGTGGCTGATGCAGGTTGGCTTCAGCTTCATCGCCATCCTGGGTTTCTCCATCCGCAGCAACATCAAGGGCTGGAGACTGGTGTTCACCAGCCTGGGCGGAGCGCTGAGCTGGGGCTTGTACCTGATGTTCCTGAACTGGTCCAGCTCCCTGCTGTTGTCTGTATTCCTGGCCACCGCGGCCGTCTGCCTCTATGCCGAGTTTGTGGGCCGGGCCTACAAGATGCCGGTTTCCGTGTTTGTGATCTGCGCCATCATTCCCCTGGTGCCGGGGAGCGGGATGTATTATTCCATGAAGGCCTACATCGACGGCCAGGCGCTGGAGGCCATGCGCAAAATGGGTGAGACGCTGATGATCGCGGGAACGATTTCCGTGGCCATTGCCGTGATGTCTTCAGCGGCCAACCTGTTCGGCACCATGCTGCGGAGGTTCTGATGCAGACTGCGTATTACGCGCTCAAGGTCCTGCTTTCCGCCATCGTGATCGTGCTCGTGTCCGAGACCGCCAAGCGCAGCAGCACCCTGGCCGGACTGCTGGCCTCCATCCCGCTGGTCTCTTTCCTGGCCATCATCTGGCTCTACATCGAAACCAAGGACGTGAACAGGATCAGCGCGCTCTCGGCGGATATTTTCTGGCTGGTCCTGCCCTCCCTGTCCTTCTTCCTGCTGTTCCCGTTCCTGCTCAGAAGAAGCGCCCCCTTCGGCTGGGCCATGTTGCTTTCCGCGGCGGTGATGGTTATCTTGTACTTGATATTCATGTTTTTACTAAGAAAATACGGAGTTAAAAATGTATAAATCAGCCAAACAGGCGCAGATGGAAGAACGCATCCGGAAACAGCTGACTGGTAAACCCGGGCAGGTTGCAGAAATGCTGTTCGAAGACCCGGAACTGCAGGCGATGCAGGAATACGCCAATATCGTCTCGATCAAGCGCCTGGGTTACAACGACCACGGGCCTGTCCACATGCGCAAGGCAACCAACAACGCCATCACCATGTTCAACCTGCTGGGCGCGGCGGGGATAAAAATGAACCTGGAGCAGGAAGGGGTGGGCACTGACCAGGACAGCCTGATCGGAGTGCTCTTCGCCTCCCTGCTGCACGACCTGGGCATGGCCATTGCGCGCGAACAGCACGAATTCATGAGCATCACCCTAGCCCTGCCATTTATAGACAAGATCCTGCAAAAGGTGTATGACCAGGACGAATACATACTCAAATCGGCTGTGCGTTCGATCGCCATCGAAGGCATCTTCGGCCATATGGCGAACCGCAAGATCCACTCCTTGGAAGCCGGCCTGGTGCTGATCGCCGACGGCAGCGACATGGAAAAAGGCCGGGCCCGCATCCCCACGATACTTTCCCAGACGCCCCGGGTGGGGGACATCCACCGCACCTCCTCCGGAGCCATCCAGAAAGTGAAGATCGGCAGGGGGCAGGAAAAGCCCATCAACATCACGGTGGAGATGAGCGCATCGGTGGGGTTTTTCCAGATCGAGGAGGTCTTTTTCCCCAAGATCAACATCAGCCCCGTCAAGCCCTACATCGAGTTGTACGCGGGGGTGCCGGAGCGGGAGATGCTGCGCTACCTGTGATCAGGTTTTGGGCACGGCAATGGCCGCGACCCAGGTGTAGCCGTCGTTGACCAGTCCGCAGCTCTTATCCAGAAACCGCCAGATCCGGTAGGGCAGCCAGCTGCCCAGGCGGTTGACCTTGAAGGCGTTCAGCAGCTTGTGGGAAAATCCGCGCATTTCCTTCACCCAGTAGCCGTTGTGGCTGAGCAGTTTGATCAGGCTTTCCCTGTCAAAAGTGTGGAGATGGGCATTGTAAGGCGTTTTTTTATTGCAGTGGATGCAGAGGAAATAGCGGATCACTTCCTTGTAGGGAACCGTGATGAGCAGACGGCCTTCCGGTTTCAGGTGCCTGAGCCAGCCTTGGATGGCGGCCTTCGGATCGACCAGGTGCTCCACCACTTCCAGGGCGACGATGAGGTCAAACAGCCCGGTCTCAGCAGGAAGTGTCAGCGCGTCAGCCACCAAAGTATTGACTGCAGGATTGAGGGTCCTGACCTTTTCCAGGTTTTCGCTGCTGAGATCCACGGCGGTCACCTCGGCGCCCCTATTCGCGGCGTGCAAAGAGAACCAGCCCCGGCCGCTGCCGATATCCAGGACCCGCAGGCCGGGCCGGACCGCCGCCAATTCAAAAACCACCTGGTTGCGCCGCTTCTCCACCCGGGTAAACTGGTCTTTTCCCCAGTAATCAAATTCCAGCGCGTCAAGCCGATAATGTTCCTTATAATCCATAAAAGTCTGCCTTCCACTTCTCTTATTTGAACCAAAACCTATATATCTTCGGGTCCGGTACTTGGCAAGCTGGAATTCAGGAAAGCTGTCAACTAATTGACAGTTAATTGGTTTGAATCTTGCTTTATTATCATCATTGACAGAATAACTGGAACTGATTTTAGCATCCTGTCTTGGGAATAGAAATACAGAGAATATAAAAGAAAAAAAACGGGGGATTACACAATGAAAAATCTCATTTTTCTGATGTTGCTGCTCGGCTTGACCGGTTTTCTGTTCGCCGATATCAGCGAGTATTACGAATTCACAGCCGGAACCACCAACTACACTGACATCACCGGAACCGCGGTAACGGCAGCCCAGGGCGATGACGTTTATTCCAGCCCGATCGATCTGGGGTTCACCTTCAACTATGGCATGAACAGCTATACCCAGGTTGTTATCTGTTCCAACGGATTTGTCAGACTGGGCAGTACCCAGGCTCAGTCGCTGTCCAATGATCTGGAATCAACCACGTATTGTCCTGTGATCGCACCTCTTTGGGACGACCTGCATACGGCACGTGTTGCCGGGGATACTTATCCCATGACCAGTTCGGTTCAGTATCTGATGGAAGGCGCTGCTCCCAACCGCACTTTTACCATTCAGTATCAATATGCCTATTGGTATTACAATGCCTCCACCAGCTGGGTGAACTTCCAGGTGGTGCTGAAGGAAAACAGCGTCATCGAAATCAAGTATGGCCCCAACGCCGGGACCAGTCCTGGAACTTCAGCCTCGGCTTCTGTCGGCATCAATATGCTGCCCGGCAGCGCTTCCAATTTCTGGAGCGTCAGCCCGTTGACAAACACGGCTTCCAATACCGTTGAAAACGCTACTGTCAACGCATATATCCCCAACGGGACAATGTACACCTTCAGCCCACCCATTGGGCTGCCCAACGACCTGAGCGCCCTGTCCCTCACCGGCAGCACCACCCCCACGGCCGGCACTGCTTCCAACTATACCGTCGCAGTGCGCAACCGCGGCACCAATCCCCAAACCGCCTATACTGTCAAACTGATGAGCGGCGCCACGGAACTGGCCTCAGTGGCGGGCCCCGCCATCGCGCCAGGCACCAACGAGGCGGTCACCTTGAGCTGGACCCCCACCGCGGAAGGCCCCATGACGATCACGGGCAAAGTAGTCCTGGCAGGAGACCAGAACACGCTCAACGACGAGACAGCCCCTCTGAGCATCACGGTCATGCCTGCCGGCGTGATTGTGGCAACGGTCGGGGACGGCTCGCAGACCAACTATTATTCACCCATTGCTCCCTATTATAAAAACAGCCTGTTTGAAAACATCTACTATTCAACCGAGATCACTGCCAGCGGCGTGATCACAGCCCTGGGCTTCTATTACAATTTCACCGACGCCACTTTCCTTAATAAACCAATCAAGATTTGGCTGGGCCTGACCGAACAGGCAGACCTGAGCGCGGGCTGGATCCCGTCCACCTCGCTGTTGCAGGTGTTTGACGGCACGATCAGCTGTCCTCCCGGAACGAACATGACGCTGAACATACCACTGCAGTCACCCTATGTTTACACGGGCGGCAACCTGGTCATGCTGGTCCAGCGGGTGATGGACACGGTTTATATTCCCAGTGCCAACGTCTTTCTCAACCAGACCGTGGGAACCAACCGGGCTCGAAGAGTTTACAGCGATGGTACGCTCTATGATCCTGCAGCGCCTCCGACCGGCACCCTGACCGGGCAGTTTCCCAAGACCACTTTCTATTTCTCTTCCACCCTGCCCACCAATGACCTGGCGGCTTATGGCCTGACGGGAGACATGACCCCTTCTGTGGGAGCTCCCTTCGTCTATACCATGACCGTCCGCAACAACGGCACCGCGGTGCAAAGCGCCTACAGCGTCAAGCTGATGAGCGGCGATACTGAACTGGCAACAGCGGCAGGTCCCGTCCTGGCTTCCGGCGAGGCGCAACAGGTTTCAGTGACCTGGACTCCGGCTGCCACCGGCGATGTGGATCTGACCGGCAAGGTTGTGCTGGCCGGGGACGAAAACGCGATGAACAATTCCACCACGACTTTGACTGTGACCGTCTATCCGGCCGGAGTCAACATGGTCATCATCGGCACCGGTTCCTCCACCCAGGCCTATCCGCTTTACACCTATTACGGTTACTCGCGTGACGCTTCTCTGTTTACGGCGGCTGAACTGGGTACCCCCGGCCTGATCACCGGCCTGCAATGGTATGTGGCGGCCCAGATCGGCAATGTGGTTCCCTACCGCATTCTGATGAAGACCACCCAGGAGACGGCCCTGGTTGCCCAGCCCTGGGCCACGACCATTACCGATGCACAGGTCTGCGCCGAGGGGACGGTCACCATTGACCAGACCGGCTGGCTCTACATTCCGCTGACCGCTCCCTTCATGTACACCGGAGACAACCTGGTGGTGATGGTTGAGAATAATTACGGCGGAGCGGGAACTGCCTCAGGCCAAACCTTCCGCTACACAGCCGGACCCACTGCCAGCCATCATTACATGTATGCCGACACCACGCCTCCCAGTACCAACGGGTATGTCAATACCAGCAGGCCCAACATCGGGCTCAGTTTTACGTCGGTGTCTCCCAATCCCACCTTTTCCGTAACGCCGTCCAGCCAGAACTTCGGCCAGATCCTGATGAACACGACCCACAACAGGACGTTCACCATTACCAATATCGGCGGCGGAACCACTCCTTTGGTCATCAATAACATCACAATCAGCGGCAACCCCTTTTTCACCCTGCAGAACCTGCCAATCCTGCCGACCTCACTGCCGAGCCTGCAGAACACCAGTTTCGTGCTGAACTATGCACCCACCTCCGCAGGAACGCACACTGCCACGATCACCATAACGGACAACCTGACCCGGACCCAGCATGATATTCCAGTCACCGCCACCTGCATCGACCCGACCATCTACAGTTCACCCTATGTCCAGAGTTTTGACGGCGGGACCGCTCTGCCGATTGACTGGTCAAGCCTGGCAGTTTCACCCGGCGTAGTGGCGATCTATACGACTTCCCCCCATTCCACACCAAACTGTGTCAGGGTATATAACTCTACATCGACCGACGGGCCCTATCTGATCGCGCCGCCGGTCAGCCCCACCCTGCCGTTGAACAATATGCGGGTCAAGTTTTGGGCCAAGGGCTCCACAACCTATCATTTGTCTGTCGGTGTCATGTCTGACCCAACCCTGAATACGACCTATACACAGGTCCAGGATATCACCCTGACCTCGGCTTGGGCGGAATATGTCGTCAGCCTCGCCCCTTATATGGGAACCGGCACCTACGTCACCTTCAAGCACGGCAATGCCTCCACCTCCCAGACTATCTACGTGGATGACGTCACCATCGAGATCATGGCCGACAACGACCTGGCCGCCCTTGCCATCAGCGGCAACACCACCCCCTCCGTGGGCGTGGCATCCACTTACAATATCAGCCTCTATAACTGGGGTACACTGCCCCAATCCAATTACACCGTTAAGCTGTATGACGGCAACGATGTGGAGCTTGCCTCGGCCGCCGGCCCGGCCATCGCTCCCGGCACGGCGGAACAGGCCCCGATCAGTTGGACGCCGACCACCGAAGGCGCTATGACCATCTATGGCAAGGTTTTCCTGACCGGCGACCAGAACGGCCTGAATGACCAGACGCCAGACCTCAGCCTAGCCGTTCAGCCGGCAGGCACGATCGTGATCACGGTGGGAGACGGCTCTGAGACTTCTTATTATGCTCCCGTCAACATGTTCTACAAGACCAGCCTGTTCGAGAACATTTATTTCGCTGATGATATGACCGCCGGAGGCGTGATCACGACCCTGGCCTTCTACAATACTTTCGTTACAACCACCCTGATGGATAAACCCACCAAGATATGGCTTGGGCTCACCAATCTCCAGGATCTGAGCGGCGGCTGGATTCCGGCCACTGACCTGACCCTGGTCTTTGATGGAACCGTGGATTACCCGGCCGGCCAGAATACCATAGTGGTCCCGCTGACCACTCCATTCCCTTATGCCGGAGGCAATCTCGTCATGATGGTTCAGAGGCCGATGGATACTGCCTATTACAGCACTTCTGATAAGTTCTACTGCCAGACTGTGGGTACGAACCGGGCACTTAGGTATAACAGCGATTCTGTTATAGTTGATCCCAATGCTCCGCCTGCTGGAACGCTTATGGGCCTGTTCCCCAAGACCACTTTCTTCTTCACCTCAGTCGGTGACGACCCGGTGTTTGCCGTTTCTCCCCAGAGTTACAACTACGGCCAGCATCTGATCAATACAACCACCGACAAAACGTTTAATGTAATGAATATCGGCGGCGGCGCCGATCCGCTGGTCATCAGCAGCATAACGATCAGCGGCAGCCCGCACTTCAGCCTGCAGAACCCGCCGGCCCTGCCCGCTTCGCTGACCACCGGCCAATCAATCTCCGTAACGGCCAGATACAATCCCACGGCAGCCGGAGAGCACAGCGCCACGATCACGATCACGGACAACCTGGCGCGTTCCCATACGCTGAGTTTGGGCAGGAGCGGGGACGGGATGAGGACCCAGCACCCGG
>JAXDBS010000098.1:0-2960 GCA_034678545.1 Cloacimonadaceae bacterium (SeqCode)
TGTTATCCAGTAGTAATACCGCAATCCGGTGGCGATCATGTGATGCTGTTCTGTAACGGGAGTTGGTGGGCTAAGGCGCCGGATAGTAGGTATTAGATTCGAAGAGAGCCTCGCTTAAGTAACTTAACTCCAAGTGTCTGAAATTATAGGCTTAACATTGCAGCGGCAGCCCCCTGTATTGTGACCAATTCAAACCCCAGTTCTCGGGCTTTTTGTTTCAGGTTTTGTACGACCCGTGATCGATAACGTTCTTCGTAGTGAAGATTCATCTGGACCAGTGCCGAGACTGTGTCTCATATCGTGGTTCCGCCAATGATTATTACCCAAATAACAAGACTGATGAGCGACAATTATAACTCCCGCCTGACGACAATTAGAATTCCCGGAATTGTCATAGGCTGTACACTACGTGCCATCTTCGAGAAAAGGATGGCTCAAGATGGTGACAGACCAACAGGTACGGAGGTTATTCAAGCTGATGCATACGGAATCGACAAGGGCTGTAGCCGCAGCCAAATCGGGGATGGATGAAAAAACGGCGCGGAAGTATATAAAAACCTGCAAGTTGCCCAGCGAACTCAAAAAGGATCGAACGTGGCGAACCCGGTCTGATCCTTTCGCAGATATTTGGGAAGAAGTTCGGGAAAAGCTTGCTGCCCACCCGGGTTTTGAAGCCAAGACACTTTTCGATGATCTTCAGGAACGCTTTCCCGGCCGATTTTCCGATGGACAATTGCGGACGCTTCAGCGGCGGGTAAAACAGTGGCGGGCTCTGGAAGGTCCTTCCCGGGAAATTTTCTTCCCTCAGGTGCATCGCCCCGGCGAACTGGCTCAGTCGGATTTTACGCATATGAGGGAACTGGGCATCACCATTGCGGGCCAGCCATTCGATCACCTTCTTTACCATTTCGTCCTCACCTATTCCAACTGGGAAACGGGCGGCATCTGCTTTTCGGAGAGTTTTGAGAGCCTCAGCGAAGGCTTGCAGGCCGCATTATGGAAGCTTGGCGGCGTCCCACAGGCCCACCAGACGGACCGCTTGACAGCTGCGGTGCATAAGGAACTGCATCCGGATGAATTCACCCAACGTTATCAGGCTCTGCTTGATCACTATGGCCTTACCGGGCGGAAAACGCAGGCTGCCAGCCCGAATGAAGACGGTGATATTGAGCAGCGCAACTACAGGTTGAAAAGAGCCGTCCATCAGGCGCTGCTGTTGCGTGGCAGTATGGATTTCGCCACTCGTGACGACTACCGGCTCTTTCTGGAACGGCTGTTTTCCCGCTTAAACAGCGGCCGTCGGGAGCGTTTTCAGGAAGAACGGCGGCATCTGCGCAATCTCCCCCAGCGGCGCCTGGACCACTGTCAGCGTTTGGCTGTCCGTGTTGGTCCGAGCAGCACCATTCGGGTCAAGCACAACGTCTACTCGGTGGAAAGCAGCCTGATCGGCGAAGCCATCCAGATCCGCCTGTTTGCCGATCATCTTGATCTGTACTATTCGCAGCGCAAGGTGGACACCCTTCCCCGGCTGCGGGGAGAGAAGCGACATCTGATCAATTACCGGCATATGATCGATCAACTGGAACGAAAACCGGGGGCGTTTGAAAACTACCGATACCGGGAGGAGATGTTTCCCGGCAGCTATTTCCGCTTGGCCTATGACGAACTCAAGGCGCGGCATCCTCTGTCCAAGGCTGCCAGAGAATATCTGAAGATTCTGCGTTTTGCCGCCAGAGAGAGTGAAGCCGCTGTCTCAGCAGCGCTGGCTGAGCTTTATGGACAGCAAGCCATAACAGCCGATGCGGTGGCGGCCCTTCTGCCCAACTTCCAGCCATCCGAAACGGTGGCCTCCGTCGATGTGGCTCCGGTGGATCTGGCGTCTTATGATAGCCTTCTTCGGTCAGCGGAGGTGTCCTATGCGGGGTGAGGGAGTAAAAGCCGATCAGCTGGACCACTGCCTCAAAGATCTGCACCTGCCGACCATCCGGCGCTGTTATCTGGAGGAGGCGATCACGGCCCGAAGGGATAACTGGGATCACGAGACCTATCTCTACGCCTTGGCTGTCCAGGAATGCGAAGAGCGGAACAACAACCGTATCGCCCGATTCCTCAAAGACTCGAAACTGCCCCTGGAAAAAAGCCTGCAGACCTTTGAGCGCAAACGCCTGCCACGGAAGGTGGATGCGCATCTGAATCCTCTGCTGAAAGGGGATTTCCTGGATCGCCATGAAAACGTGCTGGCTTTCGGAAATCCCGGCAGCGGCAAGACCCACCTGCTGTGCGCCATCGCTCAGGAACTGATTCACTCAGGCCGCCGGATCCGCTATACTTCCTGCAACCTGCTGGTGCAGGAACTTCTTATCGCCAAGCGGGACCTGAAACTGGCGCGTGCTCTCAAGCAATACGCAAAGTACGAGGCCCTGATTATCGATGACATCGGTTATGTGCAACAGAGCCGGGAAGAGATGGAAGTGCTCTTCACTCTTCTGGCCGACCGTTATGAACGCAGCAGCATCATGATCACTAGCAATCTGCCCTTTTCCCAGTGGGAACGGATCTTCAAGGATCCGATGACCACAGCGGCGGCCATTGATCGCCTGGTGCATCATAGCGTGATCCTGGAACTGAACGTGCCAAGCTACCGGTTGGAGCAGTCACAGAAACCAAAGGAATCCGGTGCTGCCGGCTTTGCCACACCGTGAGTACGCTTTCAGCTTGAAAATGCGAAGGAAGGAATGGCCTGGAAGAAATATCAGAAAGATAATTGAACAAAGTATGTCGGTAAGATTTCTAGTGAGGCAACGATTCCTCTTGGGTAAGATTTTTAAATGAGGCAATACAGGCGGGAATTATAATTGTCGTTGACTGGGAAAAATAGTTGACGTTCATCATTGGTTACAAAACCCAACGCCTTCATTTCCGGGGTTGGAAAGCTGATCAAAACAACGCGATGGCCGTAA
>JAXDBS010000099.1:0-12195 GCA_034678545.1 Cloacimonadaceae bacterium (SeqCode)
CCGGGCTGCGCTACACCCCGCAGCTGCGGTTCATAAATTTATCGCAACCTTAGTTGTCAAGCACAATCGGCCGCCACCGCTCAGGGCTGGCCCGCCAGGTCCCGGATCAGCGCTTCCAGCTCATCAACGAATCCGGCGGAGACATCCACTTCCATCAGATTGTCCGCTTCCAGAGAGCGCCGGTGCAGCCCCACGCCCTCCATCGACTCCAGCAGAAATCCGAATTCGCGAAATCTCTCCACCGGCAGTTGGATCTGCCAGCGCTCCATCCGAGCCGAAATAGGCCTTTTACTGATGACTCTGATATCCATTTTTTTCTTGTTAATTTGAACGGTATAAACAGTCAACTGCTTTAACGGTTGCCCAACCCGGACGTGCTGAACAATCCCTTTGCTGCAAAGGCTGCGAGGGGTGCCGGGTCGACATCAGGATTGACAATACGGACGGAATGGACAAGTGCAAAAGTTGCTTTTGCTGAGATCCGTCATCAGCCCTGCGCCAGCTTCATCAAAGCCCTGTCCCAGTCTGATCCTGCCTGCAGTGTTCCACTTAAAGCTAAATTTGGCCCTATTTATATCCCTGGCACTTCCCAAGTACTTCCCGGGCTCTTCCCGGGTTAAACCAGGGAACTCTCTGGGAATAGTCAGGGAAGTAACCGGGAACTTATTATGGTTTACACAAATGTAGTAAAATCGCGACAAAAGTGGAAAGCCATTCAAAACCGCTCAGGCAAAGCGGAGTTGAAAAGTGGAGGCAAAGGGTGTCAGGAGAGGGCGGGATTGCTGATTTCAGCTTTTC
This sequence comes from Cloacimonadaceae bacterium (SeqCode), assembly GCA_034678545.1. Classification (GTDB taxonomy): domain Bacteria; phylum Cloacimonadota; class Cloacimonadia; order Cloacimonadales; family Cloacimonadaceae; genus UBA5614. The sequence continues at coordinate 799 of JAXDBS010000099.1, forward strand.
TCTTGACAGCAGCGGCTTTTTCACAGCATATGAAAAAGTTATGGCTATAATAGTGAAAAAGTTCGGCGGGACATCCGTTGGCTCGATTGACCGGATCAGGCATGTGGCCAGGGAAATTGCCTTGGCCAAGATGCCGGATGACCAGATCGTTATCGTGGTCTCCGCCATGGGCAAAACCACGGACGAGCTGTTCCGCCTGGCCTACCAGCTCACGGAGCATCCCTCCCGCCGCGAGTTGGACATGCTGCTCACGGCAGGCGAGCGGATCACGATGTCGCTGCTGTCCCTGGCCCTGCATGAAAAGGGGCTCAGCTCGATCTCGTTCACCGGGTCCCAGAGCGGCATCATCACTGATTCCAGCCATGGCAACGCCAAAATCATCAAAGTAAACGCTTTCCGGATCCAGGAAGAGCTTGCCAGGGACAAGGTCGTGATCGTGGCGGGCTTTCAGGGTGTCAGCCTGGCCAAGGAAGTCACGACCCTGGGCCGGGGCGGCTCGGATACGACCGCCGTCGCGCTGGCCAGTTACCTGAAAGCTGACACCTGTGAGATTTACACAGATGTGGCCGGCGTGTTTACAGCCGACCCGCGCCTCGTGGCGGATCCCTTCCTGCTGCCGGTCGTGGATTATCATGAAATGCTGGCCCTGGCCTACAGCGGTTCGCGTGTGCTGCATCCCCGCGCCGTCGAATTCGCCATGAAATACATGATCCCCGTGGAGGTGAAATCCTCTTTCACCTTCGCGCCCGGCACTTTGGTGCGGCAAACGGAGGAAAGCTATCAACTGGTCATAAAGGAAATAAAAATGGAAGACAGAATCATCACAGCCATCGCGCACAAGTCCAACCTGATCCGTTACCGCCTCCCGCAGACGGACAGAATGCGTTTCCTGATGAAAAACTGGACCAACGAGATCTTTCGCTATGAAGTTACGGACAGCCAGATCGATTTATACATAGAGTCATTCTACGCGGCGGAGATCGACAATATCTTCAAGGTCAACGACCTGAAGCCCATCAGCAAAACTCCCGATCTGGGGTACGTAACGCTGGTGGGGATCGGCATCAACCTCGACCTCCCCTTCCTGGAGGAGCTTGAGAGCCTGGTCGGAGACCTGGGCATCCAGCGCATCAGCCACAGCGAACGCACGATCGAGATCCTGCTGCCCAGCGTCAATGTGGAAGCCTGCGTGAGGACTTTGCACCAAAAATACATCGAGGGGATCGAATGAAATACCTGGTAACCAGCGCCCTGCCCTACGCCAACGGCAAACTCCATATCGGGCACGTGGCGGGAGCCTATCTGCCGGCCGACATCTTTGTCAGGTTTCTGAAACTCCGGCACGAGGACGTGATCTACATCTGCGGAACGGACGAGCACGGAACCCCCATTTCCATCCAGGCTGACGCGGAGGGAGTGTCGCCCCAGGTGATCGTGGACCGCTATCACAAGCTGATCAAATCAGCCTTCGAGGGCATCGGCATCGAGTTCGACAACTTTTCCGGCACCTCACGCCCACCCCATTTCCAGATCTCGCAGGAGTTCTTTCTCAGCCTTCATCAGAAAGGCCACATCCATCCCAAGGACACTTTGCAGTTTTATTGCGAACACGACCGGCGCTTCCTGGCGGACCGTTATGTCGAAGGCACCTGCCCCAACTGCGGAGCCACCGGCGCCCGCGGAGACCAATGTGATGCCTGTGGCCAGATCTACGATACCACCACCCTGAAGGAGCCCAAGTGCAAGATCTGCGGCAACACCCCTGTGATAAAAAAAACCCGGCACTGGTTCCTGCACCTGGACGGTTTTACCGATCGGATGAAACAATGGATCGCGACCAAGGACTATTGGAAGGAGAACGTCCGCAACTTCATGCTGAATCTGCTGGAGCAGGGCCTGGTGGAACGCTCCATCACCCGCGACATCAAATGGGGGATCCCTGTCCCGCTGGAGGAAGCCGGGGATAAAGTGCTGTATGTCTGGTTCGAAGCGCCCATCGGATACATCTCCTCCACCATCGAATGGGCCGCCCGGACCGGCCAGCCCGACCGCTGGAAAGACTACTGGCTGGACCCCGATACGCAGCTTATCCACTTCATCGGCAAGGACAACATCATCTTCCATGCCCTTACCTGGCCGGCCGTGCTGATGGGCCAGGACCAGCCCTTCGCCCTTCCGCACGATATCCCCGCCAATGAATTCATGAACCTGGAAGGGCAGAAGATCTCCACCAGCCGCAACTGGGCGATCTGGGTGGATGAATTCGTACAGGACTTTGACGGCGATTACCTGCGTTACTGCCTGGCCGTCAACGCCCCGGAAAGCAAGGACAGCGACTTTGGCTGGAAGGATTTCCAGAACAGGATAAACAACGATCTCAACAACACCCTGGGCAATCTGGCCAACCGGGTCTTTGCCTTCAGTAAAAAGCAGTTCAAAGGAGTGATCAGGCCGGTCACTCTGTCAGAAGCCGGCCAGGCCGCTCTGCAGGAAGCCAGGGAAGTTTGTCAACAGATCGAAGATAATTACCGCAACTACCAGGTCCGCTCCAATACGCGCCTGATCATGGACCTCGCCCGCCTGGGCAACAAGTACTTTGACGAAAGCAAACCCTGGCAGACGATCAAAGAAAACGCCGCGCAGGCCAAGGAGACCGTCTATGTCTGCACCTGCCTGCTCAGGATGATTTCCGTAGTGCTTTTCCCCATCATTCCCAAAAGCATGCTGAAGTTAAGGCGGATGCTGGGCCTGGGCGCGATCCGCCATTGGGATGAATGCCTGGACGAATGCAAAGACACCCTCAAACTGGAAGAGGTAAGCCAGCTTTTCACCAAGATCGAAGACGAAGTTATCGATAAGCAGCTGGTCAAACTGTACCAGGCAAGCCAGGCTGCAAACCAGCCGGCAAACGGTGTCCGGGCTGTCCCGATCAAGCCGGAAATCACCTATGACGAGTTTGTCAAAATGGACATCCGGATCGCAGAGGTACTGGCGGCGGAAGCAGTCCAGGGCACGGACAAACTGCTCAGGCTGAGAATCAGCCTGGGTGATTCCGAGAGGGAACTGGTGGCAGGCGTGGCGCTAAGCTACAAGCCTGAGGAACTGGTGGGGAAAAGCATTGTCATTCTCGCCAACCTGCAGCCCCGCAGAATCCGCGGCACCGTGTCCAACGGGATGATCCTCTGCGCTCAGGACGATGGCAAACTGAGCATCCTGATGCCTGAAAGGAAAAGCAAACCGGGCAGCCCGGTATCGTAATGCGCCCCCTGTGCATGGCAGCCCTGCTGCTCTGGCTGGCCCGCCTCGGCGCCGCCGAAATCAGGAACGGCCAGCTCTTCCTGGAAACACTCGTGGCCGAAGGGAAAAAGATCATTCTTACTACTTCCAGCCAGTTTGAATATCTGGAAGCGGATGGTTTTTACCGTTCCCCCCAGGTTGTTTCTGAAAGCTTTGCGCAGGATTCCCTGCAGGCTGAAGGTGAGATTCATCCCCGGATGACCTGTTACCTGGAACTGGCGGAAGGCGAATCCGAATTCGCCTGGGGCATCCTGAACAGGACAGAGCAGGTGGGAGACGAAAATCTGTCTGACCTCGAAGACATGAACCTGAGGAAGACACTTGGCTGGGAAAACGGACGCCTGGATGTCAAAAAAGAGAAGCTCATCTTTGAGAATAAATACTTCAGCAACCGGGCCGAAGCGGAAAATTACGCCAAAGAAACCGGTTACCCGCTGAAGCAAATCATAGCCATCCCGATGCAGAATGCCCGCATGAAATTCACTGACCTGACAGGCAAAATCAAGTACATTAATCTCCCCGCAAGGCTGTTTTTCCCGGGAAGCGTGAGATTCAACGACCTCGATCTGACATCGCATGAAGGGGCCTTCACAGTTAAGGCCATCGATAATAAACTGGTAGTGACCAATCTGGTCAGCATGGATTACTACCTGTCACACGTCCTGCCGTATGAAATCGGTCCGGAAGCGCCGTATGAAGCGCTGCGGGCCCAGGCTGTGGCAGCCCGGAGCCACTCCATCAGCCTGATGCTGATGAACAGGCACACGGACGACGGCTACGATGTCTGTTCCGGCACCCACTGCCAAGTCTACAAGCCCGGGCAGCCGGTATCCGTAAACATTATCGCTGCCGTCGACAGTACAAACAATGAAGTCATGGTCTACGGGGAGAGAATTGCGGACGGAGTTTACCACAGCAATTGCGGCGGCTGGACGGAATCCAACCAGAATGCCTGGAACGGCACGGCCATTCCCTACCTGCAGGGAGTTGCCTGTAACGCAGAAGCGGACACCGTAAACTTGTCAGACGAGCCAGCCGCCCATAACTGGGTTAATCAGGTCCGCGCCACAACTGCCATGGCAAGTTGGGAAAGAAAATCGGAAAACTGGGACAGGACTGTTTCCAGAAGCCAGTTGGAAGCCAATACAGGCGTCAGCAATCTGAAATCGTTACAAGTGCTTAAGAGAGGTGCGTCGGGCAGAATCCTGAAACTAAAATTATCCGGTTCCAAAGATATCGTACTGGAAGGCGAGTATCAAATCAGGCGGGCATTCGGTGGTCTGCCCAGCTCTTTTTTCATTATCAGTAACGGTACCCGGAAAGGGGGAGCAACATATCAGCTGCTCCCGGAAATAACCGTTAAGGGCAGAGGAGCCGGACATGGCGTCGGAATGTGCCAGGTGGGAGCTCTGCAAAAAGCCAGAGAAGGATGGTCATATAGGCAGATCCTGGAATACTACTATCCGGGAGTCAGTTTAAACAGTACCTGGCTGAGATCAGATTTTACGGCTGAGCCGTCGGAATGAAGAGACAAATGGCAAATAGGAAAGATATTGTTTTGCGCGGGATGGCGTGCAATAACCAATTCCGGTTTTTTGTAGCAGACACAACAGGCATAGTTCAGACAGCAATGGAGTTGCACAAGCTCGCCCCCGCCCCCGGTCTGCTTTTGGGCAGAACCCTGACTGCCGCGCTACTGATGGGTTCAACCATCAAGGATGAATCCAATAGCCTCACGGTCAATATTGAAGCAGAAGGTGCCTTGAAGGGCTGTATCGCCATCTATGAGCCGATTGGACAAGTAAGGGGTTATGCCAAGAATGTGACCTTTTTTGATGAGACAATCAGTAACAATTGGCAGATCGGCAAACTGCTGGGAGCAGGTACTCTCAGCATTATCAAAGACCTCAAGCTAAAAGCTCCCGTGACCGGAACGATCGAGTTACTAACTGGTGAGGTGGGAGATGACATTGCAAGCTATTATCTGAATTCAGAACAGGTTCCTTCCGCTGTCAGCCTGGGGGTTTTGTTCAACCGGGAAGGTAAGGTGCTGGCCGCCGGGGGGTATCTGATCCAGCAACTGCCGGCGGCAGATCCGAAAAATGTAGACAAGCTCAGGTCAAACCTGGCAGAGACGCCTTACATAACTGATCTGCTGGATATGGGAACGGATTGGAAGGAGTTGCTTGAATGCATGATCTTTAAACAGATGGACTTCACAATTATGGAAGAGATACCTGCAATGTATCACTGCCCCTGTTCCAGGGAGCGCTTTGCAAGGGCGCTGCGCCTATTGGGAAAAGCAGAGTTGAAGTCCATGACCGGCTGTATATCGCCAGTCTGTCACTATTGCAATAAACAGTATGACTTCTCGCCGGAAGATATCTCCCGGATCATTTCTTCGCTCGAGGAAAAAGGTGAGTCTGATGATTAAAAGTATTAGCCTGCTTATCCTCATGTTTATGATTGGCGAGCTTGCTGCCCTTACCCTATCTGATGCGCAGTTCTGCCTGCAGAAAGAGCTCTGGGGCCTTCTGGATAAAAACAGTGTTGCTTTTCGTGAGCAAGCTCTTTCAGACCAATCTGATCGGGATTGGCTGGGCCTGTATCTTCAATACTGCGAACATAAAAACGATACTTTATCCGTTATGCTGTGCCTGGAGAAGCTGGCACTTCAGCACGATGATCTGGACAGTGCCGTCCGGTGGATAAGCACAACCTCAGATAGTTCTTTTTCAATCCATGGATATCCAGTATCAGAGATCTCCGATAAGATCATTAAGCATTACAACGCAGATGCCGACCGCTTTGTCCTCCAAGCCCTGGCCCAAGGCCTGGATGAGGATTCATTATATGCTTCCATATTACAGCTGACTTCATATAATGATTATGTAGAAGAGCTGGCAAAGGCACTGGTTGACATGATTGCCATAGAACGGGACGATTCTCTGTCCTTTGCCCTGACGCAGAGGTTTCGCCAGACCTTCCCCAATTCAAAATGGGATCAGGCTGTGTACTACTACGAGCTAACTCACTTAATAGCGAACAAACAATATCCGATTGCCATTGACCTGATGGATACGAAATCACAACTCTCTCCTGCCCACAGCTATCTTGCGGCTCTCTTCCTTTCCAGCCCCACGCTCCGCCGTAATCTGATAGATGATAAAGATAAACAGAATTTGCTGGGAAAAGCTGCCGCTCTGCTGGAAACAGCGCCATCTCCCAACTCAGATCTTCAGATCCTTTATGACAATTATACTCCTGATCAGTATCAGGCCCGTATGAAGCTGCAGCAAGTAAAAGTAAGATACTACAGGCTGGTTGGATCCCTGGGCTTCTATGGTGATGAGGATTCCCTGCAGGCTTTGTTAAAAAAACCCACCCGGGAATGGAAAGCGATCCAAAAGCTGCTCCAGCAGATCAGTTTTGCCAACAACGACACAGGCGAACTGGCTGAACTCAACTACTGGCAAGGCAGGTTGCACGCTCTTCTCTCAGACCGCAAGAACATGCAGCAGGCAGCAAAGTTCTTTACTCAATGCCTGGTATATGGTGCTCCCCGCAGAAAATATGACGTTGATGCGAGTCAGCAGTTTAGCAAACTGCACACATTGCTGCAGATCAAAGCAAGTCCGGAGCAGTGGCAGCGCCAGCTGCTCAAATACAAGGGAATCGTATTCGAAGATGTTACGGCATCTGCCGGATTCATAGACAACCGTGAAACCAGAGTGGCTCTGGGCGATTGTGACAATGACGGCTTTGCCGATGTTTTGTTAAACGGCAGAAGGCTGTTTTGCAACAACCATGACCTCACTTTTACAGAGCTTTCGGACAGCCTCAATCTCGCAGGATTCGAATCCAACGGCGGGCTGTTTGCCGATTTCAACCTGGATGGTAAATTGGATCTAATGACCATTTCCCATGATGACAGCGGCGCAGGGGAACGCCTGATGAAAAATCAGGGCGACCGCTTTGTCTGCGTCAACGAAAGGGCCGGCGACATAGATGATTCCTTTCCCACGGAAGGAGCGGCCTGGATTGACTGTTTCATTGATTCCTACCCAGACCTGTATTGCACGAACTATGAGAAATGGCAGGAGCGCAGCGGTTATGAAGACAGATTCTGGAATAACGCCAGCGGTTATTTTTCTGATCAGACCAGGGAATTGGGGTTCCTGCTACCTGATTACACGCATGATCCAGGCCAGGCCGGACGCGGCGTCGCACCTGCTGATTTTGACAATGACGGGAGGCAGGAGATCCTGGTTACGAATTACCGGCTCTGCCGCAATTTCCTCTGGGACCTGAACGATTCTGTCTTCGTTGATGTTGCAGCCCTTAACGGTGTCCAGGGCAACCTGAACAAAGGATACTACGGACACAGCATTGGAGCTGATTGGGGTGATTTCGACAATGACGGCGATCTTGACCTGTTCATCGCCAATCTTGCCCACCCGCGCTACATTGAGATCTCCGATGTCAGCCAGCTCCTGCGCAATGACGGGGTGATGGAAATAGTGATCGAAGGGGACACCATCAGCTATTGGCAGTTCACTGACATAACGAAGCAAGCCGGGATCACCTACGACGAACTGCATTCCGACCCGCTTTGGTTCGATGCCGACAACGACGGCTGGCTGGACCTGTTCATCACCTCAGTCTATGAAAACGACCGCAGTTACCTTTATCACAACAACAGCAATGGAACTTTCACGGACATCACCTGGCTGGCCGGAGCGCGCGTCTATAACGGATGGGGCAATGCTGCTGCCGATTTAGACCACGACGGCAGGCTGGACCTGGTCGTCGGCAGCGGCAACGGGACCCGGATTCTGCATAACAAAACCTCGAACAAAAACCGGTCAATCAGCCTGAAACCGGTTTGGGTAGAGGGCAGGGTGAGTCTGCTGGAAGACAGTGAAACATATGAATTGAGTCACAATTCACCCGCTTTTGGAACGCGTGTGATCCTGAACTGGAAACCCCAACGAGGCAAACCAAGACTATTGATCAGGGAACTATCCTCCGCCAAGGGTACTACTTCCCAGAATGACCAGATCCTTCATTTCGGCCTTGGTCAGGGAAAAGTGATCGGCTATAAAATCTTTGATCCAGACAATCAAAACCAATAAGGTGATAAAGTTATGACAAACCAGATCAGCATCAGGACAAACCTGCTAACACCCACATCAGAATTTGAGTTCGCTCTACTGCCAGACCACGTGGTCTCTCTCGACAACGGCATCATTGCAGACATTCGGCCGGCAGAACTGGGAAAACGATACGATCTGGAATTGCTGGGAAGCCTTGCCATACCGGGCTTGATAGATATGCATGTGCATCTATCTCAACACCGGGTGAAAGGACTGTACAGGGATGCCCTGTTGCCATGGCTGAACGATGCCGTTTTCCCGGAGGAAGCCAGATCCGCCGCCTACGATTTTGCCTACGAACTGGCTGTGGAATTCTTTCAGGCTTTATATCAGGCTGGCACCACTACTGCAGTTATCTATACCGCTCCTTTCCGGGCAGCCTGCGAAGCGGCCTTTGAGGCAGCCAGGCTTGCCGATTGCAGGGCTTTAATCGGGATGACGCTGATGGATCAAAACGGTCCTGACGTTCTTCTCCAGGACAGAAAACAAATCCAGCAGGATTGCGATGCCCTGATAAGCGAATACCACGATCCGGATAGCGGTCTGCAGTTCATCTTCACTCCCCGTTTTGCTCCGGCCTGCTCCCCGCCGCTCATGCAGTGGATAGGCTCTGCCGCCAGGCAGAACGGCCTGTGGATCCAGACGCACCTGTCCGAAAATAAAGATGAAGTCAGATGGGTCCAGGAGCTGTTCGGGCTGGATTCCTACACTGCGGTTTATGAGAAGGCAGGCTTGCTGACTGAGCGAACATTGTTGGCTCATTGCATACATTTATCAGACCCTGAACTGGATCTGATCCTTAAGTCCGGCAGCCGGATCGTGCATTGCCCGGATTCCAACTTTTTTTTGCGCAGCGGTCAGTTTCCGCTGGCCAGTATAAAACATCAGAACATACCCTTTGCATTGGGTTCTGATGTGGGTGCGGGCACAACTTTGAATATGCTTTATCATGCCAAGATGTATAATTACCGCCAATCCGAGACTCCGGTGACACCAGCTGACGCTTTTTTCAGAGTGACTTTGGGCGCGGCGAAAATCCTGGGATTGGAGAAAAGCATCGGCTCTCTGGAAAAAGGCAAGGAAGCCGACCTTGTGCTTCTCGAATTGCCCCAGCCCCACAGGCAATTGACGCCCGACATACTGTCGCAGCTGATCTTTACAGGTCATGGCTGGAAAGTCAGGCAAGTTTTCTCCAAGGGTATCCGCAGAATCTGAAAGGAAATGACCAAGCGCCTGCTGCAGAACTACCGGATTCTGTTTGAAGAATTCGGCCCCCAGCACTGGTGGCCCGGCGAAACCCGAGATGAGGTTATCCTTGGTGCTGTATTGACACAAAACACATCCTGGACCAATGCCGAGAAAGCAATTACGAATCTGCGGAAAAACGGCTTGCTGTCGCTGCAGGCGCTGGCGGATGCACCACTGGCTAAAGTAATTGATTGCGTTAGGCCCAGCGGCCACCACAATCAGAAAGCGGAACGTTTGGTCGGCATCAGCCTGGCCCTGACCCAAACTGAGTTGCCCACTGACAGCCAGTCCTGCCGTAATTTCCTGCTTTCACTGAAGGGTATCGGGCCGGAAACTGCTGATTCCATCCTGCTCTATGCCTATGGATTTCCGGTATTTGTAGTGGATGCCTATACCAGGCGCATCTTCCACAGGCTCGGGTTATGCAGCGATAATGCCAGCTATGAGGATTTGCAAAACCTTATCATGCAGCATCTGAAACCTGATACGGATTTGTACAACGAATACCACGCCCTGCTGGTCAGACTGGCCAAGAATACGTGCAGGAAGAATCCATTATGTGCAGCCTGTCCCCTGCAGGAATTATGCCAATACGCCCAGGCACTGCAAGCCGTGGAAGAATGCAGATAACTCTCCGCCTGGCCCGGGGGCTCGCCTTGCATCAGCAACTGCACAGATTTGACAAGTTTGCCGGCAGACAAGGTGTTCTGGATGTCATCCGCGCCCTGAGTTATGTCCAGATAGACACCATCAGTGTCATAGAACGGGCTCATCATCACACGCTATACAACCGGGTCCCGGATTACGATCCCGGTTGGCTGGACAAACTCCTGGCCGAAGAAAAAGCTATTTGGGAATACTGGGCTCATGCCGCCAGCTATATACCGCTTGCCGACTATCCCTGGTATAAATACCGCATGCAGAGATTTCCCAACGGCTCCTGGGAAAAACGTTTTTGGGAGTTACATAAGGATCTGGCAAAGCCTGTCCTAAAACGGATCCGGCAGGAAGGCCCTCTTTCCGCCAGGGACTTCGAAGACACCCGCACAAACAGAAGTGCCGAACCCTGGGGCAACCTGAAACCTGCTAAGATAATGCTGGAACTGCTCATGTGGAAAGGTGATCTGATCGTGACCTCCCGTAACAGATTCCAACGCGTGTATGACCTGACAGAGCGCGTAATCCCGGACCACAGCAGGATTAAAACTCCGGCTGAGGCCGACCGGGCCGAGTTCATGATCAAGCGGACCCTGCAGGCACACGGCATAGTCTGCGAAACGGATATTAACAATCACATCCGGCTGGCACCCCGGGCCGCAGTTAACAAGGCACTGCACAGAATGATCAAGGCACAAGCCATCCTGCCTGTCCACATTGAAGGCCTTAAGGAGAAATACTACATCCGGGACGGAGCCAACTCTGACCTACAGGCCTTCAAGCCTGTCCCCGAGCGCTTGCATATCCTATCCCCCTTTGACAATGCGGTTATCCTGCGAGACAGGCTGCGCAAGCTGTTCGATTTCGATTATGCCCTGGAGTGCTATGTCACCCCATCCAAACGCCAATACGGTTACTGGAACTGCCCGATCTTGTGGCGGAACGAATTCACCGGCATTCTCGATCCCAAGGCTGACCGCAAAACCGGAACCCTGATCATAAACTCGATCCGAGTAAAAAACAAGGCTTGGATGAGCAA
>JAXDBS010000100.1:0-3004 GCA_034678545.1 Cloacimonadaceae bacterium (SeqCode)
GGCCTGGACCCTGCTGACCGAAACTCCCATCACGCCAACCTGGTACATTGACTCCGGCTGGGACGCCCTGCCCAACGGCTGGTACAAATGGGCCGTGAAAGCTCTCTATTCCAACGGTGTTTTATCAGTCGCCGCCCTGTCCAACCCGCTCCAGCAGGAGAACCAGGCCGCCGGTGATGAAACGGCCCCGGTCCCGGCATCCGGCCTGTGTGATATTTACCCCAATCCGTTCAAGGGGCCGGTCAGCATTGTCTATGCCCTGAAAGACCGGAGCCTTACGCAGATCGCGGTCTATGACGTCAAAGGCCGCAAGGTCAGGAGCCTGGCCGGCGGGGAAAAGCTGCCCGGCATTTATACAGCCGTCTGGGATGGCAGGGATGACGGAGGCGGCAAAGTTGCCCCCGGAGTTTATCTTGTCCGGATGCAGGCTGGAAAGGACCGCTTCGCCCGCAAAGCTGTGCTTTGGCGCTGAGGTGGGGGACGCCTGGGTTGGCAGGCGACGGGAGTAATTGATCTGGGCTTGATGATTGTGAATAAAAACAGATATTTATTGACAAGATTTAGCTGTTGTGTGATTAAGCGCTTACTATGTCTGAGATTTTGTAGGAAGCGGGAACTGGACATCACCGGAGGTTATCAGGATGCCCGAGGGCCGGGTAAACATACTTTCTGAAGCGGGGATCTTCCATAGGCAGGTGTTATTGATTTGCTTGTGAGCAGCCTTGCCCGTCTCAGGGTTCCGGATGCAGGAAAAGTCAAAATAGATTTTTATATGTGTGTTAGGTAAAGGGTTTTCGCAGATAAGGCAGCGCAATAACAGGTTTGCTTTTGCGCTATTCAAACCAGATAACAATGTAAGCAACAACATAATGTAAAGGAGAAAAGGTTATGAAGAGATCTTTATTAACCGCAATCGTTTTTAGTGTAATCATGGCACTGACGCTGCCCTTGTCAGCCTATGTCTATGATTACACCTTCACCCAGACCACCGGCACCTATACGGAAATCACCGGTGGCACGCTTCTGGGGACAGAAACTAATGACGACCAGAGATTTGTCGACCCTGCCGTCCCGGCAGGCGGGTTTACCAACACCGGACCCGGTTTCCCCATCGGGTTCAGTTTCCCCTTCAATGACAATCCCTTTGATGTGGTAGGAATCTGCGCCAACGGCTGGATGAGCTTCGGGCAATCCTCGCTGGGAACTGTGGCCGTGGATCTGAACACGACCAGCAGCTACACTCCCCTCAGCACTACCACTGTAATCTCTCCGGCCCAACTGACCAACCGCATCGCCGGCTTTGCCAGGGACATCCAGGCCCAGGCCGGAGCTTCCCTCCGCATGGAAACCATCGGCTCAGCTCCCAACCGGATCTGCGTCATCCAGTGGAAGAACTATAAGAGATACGGCACCACCGGTACCGGCGACGTCATTAACTTCCAGATCCAGTTGCATGAAACCACCAACAAGGTGGTCATCGCTTACGGAGCTTGCACCCATGGCGCCACGGCTTCCACAAGTTATCCCCAGGTCGGCATGAGAGGCCCGGAAACCACCGATTTTGCCAACCGCTCCACTGTCGATAACTGGTCAGCCACCACGGCGGGAACGACCAACGCCGCCACCTGCGCCTTTACCGCGACCTGTGTTCCGCTCTCCGGGTTGATGTTTGAATACACCCCGCCCCCGACTGTGGCCAACGATCTGCAGGCCATGTCCCTGACCGGACCCACCGGCCCGTCCCAGGGCACCCCGGCCGACTACATCGTCACTGTCCGCAACCGCGGTTCTGCCGCCCAGTCCAATTACACCGTGCAACTCATGAGCGGTACGACTGTCCTGGCTTCTGTGGCGGGCCCCGCCATCAATCCGGAACAGGTGCTGCAAGTCACCCTGACTCACACCTTCATGGCCACCGGCCCCGTCACTGTGTTCGGCCGGATCGTCTTTGCCGCCGACCAGAACATGGCCAACAACGACACCAACAACCTTGACGTTGTGGTGCAGGCCTCCGGCACCCTGCTGGTCGAGATCGGCACCGGAATTTCGACTCAGCGCCAGCCCTTCGGCATCTACTACAGCTACGAGCGTGACGCTTCCCTTTACACCGCCGCCGAGATCGGGGCGTTCGGAGCGGTCACGGCCCTGAAATGGTATTGCGATGCCACCACGGCCGATGTTGTCCCCTACAAGATCTACCTCAAGACCATCACGGAATCCACTATCCCCGCTTTGAACTGGGCCACCATGACTGCCGATGCCACCCAGATGCTGGATACCACTGTCACTTTCGGCACGCCTGGATGGGTTATGTTCAACTTCGCGACCCCCTTTGTGTATACTGGCGGCAACCTGCTGGTGCTGGTCGAGACCAACATCACGGACTGGGTATCGCCCTATCCCACCTTCCGCTACACCTCGGCAGCCACAGGCACTCACCAGTACTGGGCGCAGGACAACACCCCCCCCACTGGCAACGGCACCGCCAACACCTCCCGTCCTAACATTGGTATTTTCCTGGTTACCTCCGGCATGGGCCACCTGACCGGCACCGTAACCTCAGGAACCACCCCCCTGGAAGACGCCATGGTGTCCATCAACACCACCACCTATACGGCGACCACTTCCGCCACTGGCACCTACAACATCCAGTACATCCCGCAGGGACCCTATACCGTGACCTGCAGCAAGGTCGGATACGTCACCCAGACCCAGAATGTGACCATTGCCGAGAACCAGACCTCCACCCTGAACTTCAATATGGTCGCATCCCCGACCGTCAGCGTGACCGGGACCGTGGTGGGCAGCGATGCCCCGACCGTCGGCCTGGCCGATGCTGCGGTTGAATTGGAAGGTATCCTGGAGTACAGCGCCACGACCAATGCCCAGGGACAGTTCACCATCCCGAACGTGCTCGGCAGCGAAACCTATGCCTACACCATCACCAAGGCCGGCTACCAGCAGGCTGCCGGCTCCATCAATGTCGGTGCCACAGCTTACAATA
>JAXDBS010000101.1:0-56484 GCA_034678545.1 Cloacimonadaceae bacterium (SeqCode)
GCCTTGGCCTGGTGCTGGCCGGGGGCGCCCCCCCCGCGGGCCGGCGGGGGGGGGGGGGGAACAGTCGAACAACGAAATAGAATTAACCAGAAAAGCACAAAAAGAAGAATCACACATTATCGATAAAAACAGGCTGGGTACCGGCCTGCGCGAGATCGACGGATTTGTTTCGCAGGAACTACAAATCAGCTGGCGCAACTTTTTTAACCGAAACCCATGACCCGTAACCGTTAAGGCACAGGAGCGCCGGCTGTAGCACAGACAATCTTGTCTGTGCTCGTAACACGGAAAGGATTACTCGTACCACCGACACAATTAAGATTAAAAGAAAAAAAGCGGTCACGGGCAGACCGCTTTGGTTTGGGAATGCTTTTAGTTGACAGCGCCGGCTCATATCCCTGTGGAGATGAGGAAGGCGGCGGCGAAGGAAATGATGGCGTACAGCTCGGGATAGACGGCGAGGACGAGGGTCTTGGAAAAGACGTCGTTGCCCGCCCCGATGCTTTCGATGCCCGAGGCCACCACCTTGCCCTGTTGGATGGCGGAGAGCCAGCAGACCAGGCCGACGATCATACCCGCGCCCAGGATGGCGACAGCGGTGGTCATAGCCAACCCGGTTCCGCCCGCTGCCACGGCGGTGTCGATCTTGCCCTTCAGAATGAAGAAGGCGCCGAAGCCGTAGAGGCCCTGCGTTCCGGGCAAAGCGGAAAGGATCATGCAATTGGCGAAGATGTCGTCGCGCTTTTTCATGGCGGCAATGGACGCCTGGCCGCACATGACGGTGCCCATGGCGCTGCCGAGGCCGGCCAAGGCGACCATGAAGAACATCCCGACCCACGCGGTGTAGAGTGCGATGTTGGGTGATATTATCATATCTCCTCCTGATTTATTTAACTTCTTTTGTTTGTCCGAACGGTTTGTAGGCAAGGCCCGGCCCCGAGAAGCCGGCGTTGTTGAAAAATTCCACGAAGGTGAGGCGCATGGGATGGACAAAGGCGCCCAGGCCGCTGAGCGCGATGTTGAGACCATGCCCCGCGATCATGAAAAGCACGAACACGACCGGCCCCAAGACCGGAATGGAACTGAACTGGCGCGCCATGTCATTGATAACCAGGCCGAGGATGCCGCCGGAGACGCCCAGAGCGAACAGCCTGATGTAGGAAAGCAGGTCGCCGAAAAATCCGGTCACGGCGCCGTACATGATCCAGAGCCCGTTGCCGAGGTTGAAGAGGATGTTTTTGCCTGGGGAGTTGAGCAGCAGGATCAAAGCCAGTCCCAGGTACATCCCGTAAGGCGTGTAAATCAAAATTTTACCAGGCTGGGCTCCTAACATGGTGGAACCGCTGACGGCCAGGGAAAGCACGAAGAGGACCATACCCAAAGTAGAGACGCCGTGGAGGAAGCCCCTTTGGAGCATAAGCTTGGCCGCGTTTAAAAGTTTGCCTGTCACGATCTGGATGACGCCCAGAAGCAAGGCAAAATTGAAGATCTGTTTGGTGTCGCGGATGGGGATGAGCGGATTGAGAAAGCCGACTTTTTTCAAGTCAAAAGCGAAGAAGCTGCCCATGACAAAACCCATCACGACAGTGCCCACGCCTAGCACCTGGATGAGCGTTAGGAAACGCCTGGCGCCGGGGCTGGTCATTTTCTTCTTGAGCAGCCAGCCCAAAATGACGAGGACGATGCCATAGCCGGCGTCGCCCGCGCAGAAGCCGAAAAACATCAGGTAAAAGGGCGCGAAGAAAGGCGTGAGGTCCAGCTCGTTATAATAGGGGAGCATGAACATGTCGCCGATAGGCTCGAAGATTTTGGCGAACCAGTTGTTTTTGAGCAGGATGGGCGGATTGTCCTCGGGCCGGGCGTCCTCGCTGAAATACAAAATGCTCCTTTCCTTGAGGAAAGCGATGAGCTCATCCTCCAGCCGTTTGGGGATCCAGCCGCGCAGGACCATGACGTGGTCGTCGGCCTCGGGCAAGCTCTGCAGACTGGCGTCCTCATACTCGTAGGCGTGCGCCATGCGGGAAAGCTCGGCGCTGAAAAGCTCCACGGCGGCTGGTGCGTGCTCCGCGTAAAATTCCTCGATGGCCCGGAGCTGGGCGCCGATCTCCCCTTCCTGCCTGCGCAGTTCAGACAGAGAGCGGGGCGGGAGTTTGAACAGCTCGGCGTCGATGGAGACTGTCTCGTCAGATTTATGAAGAACGGCGAACCAGACCTGGCGGCCGCGCAGGGTGATCTCGCGCAGGGCGTACTGCTCCTGCCACCCGGGTTTGAAATGATGGGTCGAGCAGGTGTAAAGGCTGACGGCAAGGCCGCTCTTTTCAATATCGCGGAGCAGGTTGAAGTCAAATTCGCCCCAGGGTTCGAGTTCCCTGATCTCCCTGGCGAGGACGTTGTATTGGAGGGTGAGCCGTTCTTTCTCGAGGTGGGCTTTGTCGATCTGCTGCTTCATCTGGAGCGGGAGGAGCGCGGTTTGGCCTTTGGCCTCGTCCGGCTTCAGATACTTGTTCATGAAGGCCAGGGCGGCGGTGTAGGATTCCATGTCCTGCCGCACGGACTGTAGCTTATCGCTTTTTTGGGCGGTGCTCCTCATGACATGGACCATGCCCAGGTTCTGCAGTTCGGACAGAAAGCCGCTGTATTCGGCGTGATGGATGAGGAAGGTGTATTTGCGCATGCGTTCGATCACAGCGCCGCCTCCTCCGCCATGCGGTTCTTGAGGATCTTCTGCCCGGACTTGGAAAGGTTTTCCTCGTCCTCGAGGAAGCGCTTGATCTTGCGGATGGCGTCCTCGAACGCAGGGATCTGGACCTTTTCGTAGAGGTTGACCTTTTGGGTGGTCTTCTTGCGCACCGCGTCCAAAATCTTCATTTTGCGTAGGAAGAACTGGCGCTCGATCCTCAGCCCGGAGACGGACTTGAGCATGGCGATGCCGTCCAGGTACCAGGCAGGGGCGCGGAACATGAAGTAGGGGCGGATGTCATATTCGATCCCGCCGAGGACGGGGATCCTGACTCCAGCGATCTTGCGCGTGACGATCTCCACGTTACTGATACTGACCAGCGAGGGGTCAAACTCCTGCCAGAAACGCATGAAGCGGTTCAGCTCGCGGGTCCGCTCCTCCACTTTCAATTCCAGTTCGGCTGCTTTGTCGCGGGCTTTCTTGACCTCCATGCGCAGAGCTGACTCCTTGTTTTTCAGCGTGGGAAGGGCGCGGTAACGCACGCGGAGCTGCTTGTTGATCTCCTGCAAAGCCGTCTTGTTGTATTGAAACTTGATGTTCATCTATTCTTTCCAGTAAACCTTCATGAATTCTTCCTTGATGCCGACCTCGGCCTTGGAAAAGTAACGGCGGAAAAGCTCCCAGGTGGTGTCAAGCATGGCGTCCACCTCGAGGTTCACGTCAATGGCGAGCAGATGCTCCGAATAGTCGCGGGCGAATTTGAGCACTCGCTCGTCATAGTCGGTGAGGTCAAAGCCGTTTTCCATCTTGGTCTTAGCGTTGGCGGCATCGGCGTAGAGGCGGATGGCGGTGTTCATGACCTGGGGGTGGTCGGCGCGGGTTTTCTTGCCGATCACGAGCTGCTTGAGCCGCGACAGGGAGCGGAAGGGATCGACGATGACCTTGGAGATGTCGGTGTCGCGGCGGAGGAACAGCTGGCCTTCCGTGATGTAGCCCGTGTTGTCCGGGATGGCGTGGGTGATGTCCCCTCCGGACAGGGTGGTGACCGCCACGATGGTGATGGAGCCGCCCTCGGGAAACTGCACCGCCTTTTCGTAAATGCGCGCCAGGTCGCTGTAGAGGGAGCCGGGCATGCTGTCCTTCGATGGTATCTGGTCCATGCGGTTGGAGACGATGGACAGCGCGTCGCAATACAGAGTCATGTCGGTCAGCAGGACGAGCACTTTCTGGTTCTTTTCGGCGGCGAAATGCTCTGCGGCGGCGAGGCACATGTTGGGCACCAGAAGCCGCTCCACGGGCGGGTTTTCCGTTGTATTCACGAATGAGATGATGCGGTCCAGGACGCCCGCGTTTTCAAAGGCGTTCCTGTAATAGAGGTAATCATCGTTGCTCAGGCCCATGCCGCCCAGGATAATCTTGTCGGCCTCGGCGCGCAGGGCGACCAATGCCATGACCTGGTTGAACGGCTGGTCCGGGTCGGCGAAGAAGGGTATCTTCTGCCCCGTGACCAGGGAGTTGTTCATGTCGATCCCGGCGATGCCTGTTGTGATGAATTCGGAGGGCTGCATGCGGCGCACGGGATTGACGGAGGGCCCGCCGATTTCGACTTCCTCGCCCTCGATCTCGGGGCCGCCGTCGATGGGTTCGCCAAAGGCGTTGAAGAACCGGCCCGCCAGCTGGTCACCGACCTTGAGTACGGGCGGCTTGCCCATGAAGACCACTTCCGCGTCCGTCCCGATGTTCTCCGTTCCGGCAAAGATCTGGAGCGTGACCAGTTCGCCCATGATCTTCACGACCTGGGCGAGGCGCCCGGAGACGCTGGCCATTTCGTCATTGCCGATGCCGGTGGCGTGGACTGTGACGGTGGCCTTGGTGATCTGCTGTAGCTTGGTGTAGATGCGTTGAAAAGCCTGGGTCGTCATTTCGCCCTCCTTTCAGCCACGGTTTCCTGCAACTCTGATTCGAAACGCTTGAACTCGGGCGACTCGAATTCCGAGTAGTTCATCTGTTTGCAGAGGTTGACCATTTTTATGAAATAGGGCATCACCTCTTCGAAGCTCTCAAAGCTGAAATCCGTCCGGCAGACGCCGAGGATGAACCCGAGCATATAGCGCTGGCGCTGCATGGGCGTGGATTTGTCGATCCTGTCAAAGCCGTCCTGCTGGAGGATGATGCGGTCGATCAGCTCGCTCTTCCAGTATTTTTCATGATAGGAGAGCGGCACTCCGTCGTCGCCCAGAATGTTGATCTGTTCGTAGGATTCGCGCCCGCGCAGGAGCACGTCCTTGGCCTCCATCACGTCGCCCACCCAGGTGGGAGAGATCTTTTTATTGAGGTGTTCGACCACTTCGTCATATTCGAGGTATTTGGAATAGGAATCGATCGGGTCAACGGCGGGATAGCGCTTGCTGTCGGCGCGTTGCTGGGAGAGGGCGTAAAAACAGCGGGCGGATTTCTTGGTCGATTCCGTAACCGGTTCCTTGAGATTGCCGCCGGCGGGGGAGACAGTTCCGATAAAGGTGATGGAGCCGGTCCTGCCATTGTTGAGAAAGACGAACCCGGCGCGGGAATAGAAATTGGAAATGATGGCCGGGAGATCCATGGGAAAAGCGTCCGGTCCGGGCAACTCTTCCATGCGGTTGGACATCTCGCGCAGCGCCTGCGCCCAGCGTGAGGTGGAATCGGCCAGGAGCAACACTTTCAGTCCCATGCAGCGGTAGTATTCGGCGATCGTCATGGCAGTGTAGACCGAGGCTTCGCGGGCGGCCACGGGCATGTTCGAGGTGTTGCAGATGATGATGGTGCGCTCCATCAGCTTGCGCCCGGTGCGCGGGTCGTCCAACACGGGGAACTCGACGAAGAGCTCCACCACTTCGTTGGCGCGCTCTCCGCAGGCCGCCACGATGATCAGGTCGGCCTCCGCGTTTTGCGAAATGGCGTGCTGCAGAACCGTCTTGCCGCAACCGAACGGTCCGGGAATGAATCCGGTGCCGCCCTCCACGATGGGGTTGAGCGTGTCGATCGTGCGCACGCCGGTCTCCATCAGGGAAAAGGGGCGCGGCTTTTCTTGGAAGGCGCGGATGGGAAGTTTGACGGGCCATTTCTGCGTCATGGTGACCTCGGTATTCGCCCCCTCGGTGTCAGTTAGGATGGCGATCACGTCATTGACCGTGTAATCGCCTTCGGCCGCCAAACTCTTGAGGGCATGCTTCCCGTCCAGGCTGAAGGGTACCATGATTTTGTGAGGAACCCAGTTTTCCTGGACCTCGCCCAGCCAGTCGCCCGCTTCCACGGCATCGCCCGCCTTGGCCAGGGGTTTGAAATGCCACTTTTTCTCCGCGTCGAGTGGGTCCGTATATTGCCCGCGCTTGAGGAAGACGCCCTCCATCTTGTTGAGGTCGTTCTGCAGCCCGTCATAATTTTTGGAGAGCATCCCGGGGCCGAGCTTCACCTCGAGCATGTGGCCGGTGAATTCGGCGGTGTCGCCCGGTTTGAGCCCCCGCGTGCTTTCGAACACCTGGGTGTAGGCGGTCTTTTTGAGGACTTTGATGACTTCCGCCATCAGGTCTGTCCCGCCCAGCCTGATGTAGCAGATCTCGTTTTGGGAAACGGGACCGTCCACTTCGATCAGGACAAGGTTGGCAATGATGCCTGTTACGATGCCTTTGGTCATATCTGTCACCTTTTCTGGAGTGAAAATTCCTCGGGGAAATCAAAGCTGGATTCCAGGTCGTGCAACACTTGGCCGAACCGTTTTTCGCCCACGGCCTGGCTGAGGTGGATCCAGCGGTACACTATCTGCAGCTTGATGAAGTATCCCATGACGCGGGGAACGGTGAAGTAGTCGAAGAATGTCCGGTCCTCGATCCATTTCCAGCGCAGGGCGTCATAGCCCTTTTCCTTTTCCGTGATGTCGGAGAGCTCGGTCACCCGGGTCAGGGCTTCAAGCCACGGCAGTTCGGACCCCAGCCCGAAATCTGCCGCGCCGCTTTTGCGCAGCTTTTCCGAGGCCTCGCTGTTCCCGATGATCTGGCCTGTGGCTGTAAGATTGTGTTTGCGGCAGTTGAGCGCGATCACGATGTTGCGCAGGGTGGCGTCAAACCTGAACCAGTCGCGGATGAAGGGGTGCGGATGGCAGCCGGTCCAGTCATAAAAAAGCGTGTAAAGTTCCTGGAACATAACGTGCTCGGGCTTGGCTTCCTCCTGCCTGAGGCAGACGCTGAGGTATTCGATGATGAGCGGTAGGATGTGATCGTCCAGGTGTTTCTTGCGCAGGTTAAAGGTATCTGCGAGTTCCCTGATGTGGGCGATCAGCTCCAGCCATTCCTCGCGGTCCACCGTGTTCTCGTCCAGCCACTGGTCCTTGTCGAGCAGGATGCTGATCAGGTTGAAGATGTCGTTGGGGACGAGGAGCAGTTCCAGCAGCCTGTAATCGGCGGGGTCGAGGTGGGTTTTGGCCGCCTGGAGAAACATCAGCGGCGTGAGGATGAGCTTGGTGCTGTCCGGCGCGATGGTCGGCAGTCCGGTTACGAAATAATAATATTCCCTGGCCATGTGGGCGGTCATTCTCCGAACAGGATCTGAACTGCCTTGGGCCTCAGGTAGGATTTGAAAAAGTTGGCGAAGTCCTCATCGGTGAAATTGAGCTTGTAGGTGCCGTCGGCGGGCGCGATGGCGATGCCGTTTTTCATGGCGGGGCTGAAATCCACTTTCAGCGTGCCGGCAAACGCCTTCTGAACCGACTCCTTGAGAAATGTGTCCAGCTCCGCTTTCCTGCTTTCGGGTACGGTCAGGAGCAGGGAAGACTGGGGCGACCACTTGCCCACCACCTCCAAAATCAGCTTTTGCAGAAAGGCGGGATCGCTCATGGACTGGCGGGTCTGATGATCAGCCGTTGCCAGCATGACAGCGCTGATGATCTTGTTTTTGAGCGCGCTCATGGACTGTTGGGCCGCCATCCGGAGGTCGGATTGCAGCTTCTGTTCAAGCTCGCGAGCGCTCTTGTTGGCGTCGGCGACTATTCTCTCAGCTTCGGCGGCGGCTTCCGATTTTATCCTGCCCGCCTCCGCCTGAGCTTCCGCCATGATCTTGTCGGCTTCAGTCTTTGCCTTCTCCACGCCTTCCGTGTAAATCTTCTGCAGCATTTCTTGCAGCTGGTCTGCCATAAGACGCTCCCCAACACATTTTATTTACTGATACCAAGTTTGAAGGGCTGCTGAAATGTCAACTGCAAATTTCGGGGCGGAATCAAGGAGCAGGCTGTCCGAAGCGAGCAATCCTGATGACGGGTTTTTCCCGCGGAGCTGGAAGGGCAGTTGCCGCCCGTTGAAAGAAAACAGGCGCCACCCTCGCGGCAGCGCCTGCTTCTATGATCGTGTCAGGTTCGCTATTTCGCCAGTTCCATTCCGCGTTTGATCGCCTTCAGGTTAAGCTCCAGCAACTCGGGATTCTTGGCCTTCATGTATTTATTCAGATCACTCTCGAGCGTTTCATATTTCACCAGTCCCGTCTTTCCGATCAGGACTCCGAGGGCCACCATGTTCAAAACCATGATATTGCCTATTTCTTTGGCAATAGTGGTCATCTGACCGGTGATCTTGACCACGTCGTCCCGTTTGCAGCCGTGGGGGCACATGTCTGTATCATAAATGATGATTCCGTCTTTGCGGACGCTGGGTCCGAATTTATCGAGCGAAGGCTGGTTCAGGGCGATCAGCACGTCCGGGAAACTTACGATGGGCGAAGCGACAGGCTCGGTTCCGATGACTGTCATGACATTGGCGGTTCCGCCTCTCATCTCGGGTCCGTAGGATGGCAGCCAGGACACGTGTTTGTCTTCTGCCATGCCTGCCTGGGCCAGGAATTTGCCGATGGTCAGGACGCCCTGTCCGCCGAAGCCGGCGCAGATGATTTCTGTTTTCATCATTCCACTCCCTCGCCTTTGTCCCGGTAAACGCCGGCTTTGAAGAATGGGAGCATGTTTTCCCGCGCCCAGTCCCTTGATTTGACAGGATCCACGCCCCAGTTGGTGGGGCAGGTGGAAACGAATTCGATGAAGGTGAAGCCCTTGCCTTCCTTGTTGTATGTCAATGCTTTCAGGACAGCTTTTTTGGCTTTTATGATCTCCTGCGGTGAAAGCAGGGATACCCTTTCTATGTAATAAGGGGCCACCAGGGTCGCTAAAAGTTCGCACATGCGGATGGGATAGCCGATATCATCGACATTCCTGCCGTAAGGCGAGGTGCTCGTCTTCATCCCGGGCAGGGTGGTGGGGGCCATTTGTCCGCCTGTCATGCCGTAAATGGCGTTATTCACGAAGAACACGGAGATCTTTTCACCCCGGTTAGCGGCATGGACGATTTCCGCCGTCCCGATCGCTGCCAGGTCGCCATCGCCCTGGTAGGTGAAAACGTGCATTTCGGGACGGGCCCTTTTCATGCCAGTGGCGACGGCCGGGGCTCTGCCGTGGGCCGCTTCCGCCATGTCGAAATCAAAGAATTTATAGGCAAAAACGGAACATCCGACCGGAGCGACGCCCGTCATGTTGTTCTGCATTCCCAGTTCATCTATTGATTCAGCTATGAGGCGGTGCGCCACGCCGTGCTGGCAGCCGGGGCAATATGTAAAGGGCAGTTTGGTCAGGGATTTGGGTCTGGTCGCAATCACTTCCATGCTCTCCTCCTAAAAGCTTTCTTCCAGTTTCTGCTCGACTTCGGCGGGGGTAAAGACGATGCCTCCCACCCTGCCGTAAAACTCGACAGGAACCTTCCCGCAGACGGCGACTTTTACGTCATCGATCATCTGTCCCATGTTCAGTTCAAGCACATAGACTTTCTTTACCCTGGGGCCTATGGCTTGGGCGATCTGCTCGTAGGGATAGGGCCAGAGCGTGATGGGGCGGATCAAGCCGACGCTTTTGCCTTTGGCTTTGAGGTCGTCGATGGCGCTTTTGACGATGCGGGAAGCGGTGCCGAAGGAGACGCAGAGAACCTCATTATCGGGGGAAACGTTGTATTGTTCATAACGTATCTCTTTCTTCTCGATCTCGGCGTATTTGCTGTAAATGTTCAGGACGTGTTTTTCCAGGACAGACGGGTCAAGCTCCAGGGAATTGATTTCGTGATGGTGGCGGTCGTTTTCATCCTTTTTGGGGAAGATGCACCAGTCCTTGTGCTGTAACCCGAGCTTGGCAATTTCTTCATCGGTCTTGGCATGCTTGAATTCGACCGGCTCCATCATCTGGCCCAGCATGCCGTCGCCCAGGATCAGGACAGGGTTGCGGTATTTGTCCGCCAGGTCAAAGGCGTCGGCGGCCATGTCGGCAAATTCCTGCACGGAACTGGGTGCCAGAACGATGAGGTGGTAATCGCCGTGCCCGCCGCCTTTCACAGCCTGGAAATAATCGGCCTGCCCGGGCTGGATGTCGCCCAATCCGGGGCCGCCGCGCTGTACGTTGATGATTACGGCGGGGATCTGAGCTCCCGCTATGTAGGAAATCCCTTCCTGCTTCAGAGAGATCCCTGGCGAGGAGGAGGAGGTCATCACTCTTTTTCCCGCTCCGCCTGCGCCGTAAACCATGTTGATGGCGGCCACTTCGCTTTCCGCCTGAATAAAGGTCCCGCCCACCTTGGGCATCATCTTGGCCATGTACTCGATCAGCTCGCTCTGGGGCGTGATGGGATAGGCGAAATACAAACGGCAGCCCGCCCGGATGGCGGCTTCCGCAACTGCTTCGTTGCCTTTCATCAATATCTTGGCCATCCTTCCCTCCTCACTTCTCAACCGTTATGGCGCAGTCGGGGCACACCACGTAGCACATCTTGCAGGCTATGCACTCTTCCTGCTTGTAGCACTCGGCATAATGGTAGCCTTTGGCGTTGATCTCTTCTGAAAAGCGGATTATCTTCTTGGGGCAGGTCGCCACGCATAATCCGCAACCTTTGCAGTAATTGGGATCCACGGTCATTTTGGGCATATCCGTTCTCCTTTTGTTAAGATATTTTTCTATCTGTGATATTCACTTTTTTAGGGCATTTCTGTCAAGTGAGAATTCCGCCGGCTTTATCCAGTGCGCTCTGCTGTTGCAGCGATTGTTCTCCTCTCTGATTTTCTTCATCCCTGCATCATAAATAGCAAATCAGCAAATCAACCCTCCTCCATCCACCCCCTTCTTTTTGATTTCGGCCCCTTGTGTCATGTCTTTGAAGTCTATGTATTACAATGATTCAGTTATGATGTTATATTCAATAAGCAATTGGAAGAGTCTGTTTTTGTTGTTTTTGCCCGCGACGTATCAAACTGGAACTTGACATTTATTTGCTAGATTGATAAAATGACTTTTATATCATACATGAGTTATTGGCTCTTTGGAGGTTGATAATGAAAATGATGATAATGTCGACTGCGTTTTTATTGAGTTTCATTCTGATGTTTATGGCAAACGGATGCACTCCAAAACCGACCTCCCCGGAAACTGAGCGGGATATCAAAACTGCTCAACCAAACATTACAATTTACGATCCCGGCGATCCTCCCTTTTCTTTGAATTCGAACCTGATTTTTATTCCCGGGGGTACATTTTTGATGGGCAGAACCAGGGAATCCGGCTTGAATCAGTATGCGGATGAACTTCCAATACACCAGGTGACTCTGGAGCCGTTTTATATAGGAAGATTTGAAGTCAGGCAATCTAACTGGAAAGCGGTGATGCACTCCAATCCTTCCATTTTTACCGGCAACGTCAATTGTCCCGTGGAAATGGTTAGCTGGTATGCAACGCTCGTCTATTGCAACAAACTCAGCATGCGTGAAAACCTTACTCCAGCATATAGTATAAATGGTATCACCGATCCAGATGACTGGGGGCCCATCCCAACTGTCAGCAGCGCGGTTTGGGACGCAGTGATCTGCAATTGGAGCGCGGATGGATACCGGCTCCCGACGGAAGCTGAGTGGGAATGCGCAGCCCGGGGCGCGGTTTCAGTCCCGGACTACATATTTGCCGGCAGTGATAGCATTAACGAGGTGGCCTGGTATCAGGCCAATTCAGAATTTGCCACTCACCAGGTCGGCACCAAACTGGCCAATGCCTTGGGCCTGTGTGACATGAGCGGCAACGTGCAGGAATGGTGCTGGGATTGGTATGATGCCGCCTATTACTCAAACAGTCCGGGATTTTATCCAACCGGACCGGAGACCGGAGTCGTGCGTGTTGTCCGCGGCGGTTCCTGGCAACAGGGCGCAACGGCATGCCGGATCGCTTTCCGCAACTGGGGCACTCCTGAAAAGGATACCCCCAAAGTGGCCAATAACAGGCTCGGCTTCAGGGTGGTCAGAACATTTGTTGATGATTAGATATCTTCCTTCCATCTTTTACGGTCTGGCATAAGGGGGAACAGCCCTTACCCGGATTATACTCATCCGTCGTTCCTGCGCAGGCAATCCGTCGTCCTCGCGCAGGCGGGGCTCCAGCCTGTTTTAACTCATTATTCATAATTCTTGCTTTTGTGTGTTTCGCGGTTATTGATTTTATCTTTTCCCGCCCGCCACCCCTTTATTGTGTGTGGCTTCGCCCCACTCCCCTTTCCGGGTACCTGTCATTCATGCAGAAGCCGTAACTACAGACGCCCTCGTCTGTAGATCAGTCCGTCAGGACAGCACATCCGATTTGATGCTTTTCCAGTGTCGTCCTCCGGACTGGATTCTCCCATGCCAACCGGGAATATCCGCTATAGCGGCTGTCTCTTTCTAAAATGGATTGACAGTAATATTCAGTATATGATTATATATCTCATCAGAAATCAGGGAGGAATCATGTCACAGGATCAACAAGCAATTTCTTCTTTCAAAACCCTTGGCAAGGACCTGCAGATCTCTTCAGTCACTCTCGCGCCCATGGAAACCGGGGATCTTATCGCCCTGCTCGACGACCAGGATGTAGCTGCGGACGTGAAGAAGTTCATAGTGGAATACTTCATCAGTCAGAGGATCGAGTACGATTCTACCCAACCCAGTATGGACGTCAGCCAGCTGGTCGATAAATTCCTGGAAAGACACGACCGCAACAAGATCTCCAGGGAAGCTCTGGACCAGCTCTCCACCCGCGAGCTGCTCTGGCTCCTCATCGATCCCCGGGTGGGACCGGCGTTCAGGACATCGGTCCGGGGGGAACTGGACAGCCGTAATTCTGAGTCCTATATAACAGACATTGAGAATAAGCAGGAAAGTTATCAAATGCGTAAAAACTATCCCGCCTTGAAGAAGGCCGCCTTGATACTTAAGATAGTAGGCTGGATCGTTGTGGTGGCAGGAATCATATCGACTGTCCACTTACTAGCAAGAAACCAATACAGAATCTCACATGAGAACACAACCATGTATTTGACCATGAACGCTGTCCCTGCTGTCGTATCCGCCTTGGCAACCTTAATCCTGTCTGTTTTTTTATTTGCCATAGCCGAGTTTCTTATCCTCTGCACGGATGTCGCTTCGGATGTTAAAGATCTGGTGCCTTTTACACAAAGCAGGTGATTCAGGATAGGATATATTAATCCGAACTCACCTGGGATTCCGATGTTAAAGTCTGAAGGAGGTGAGTAAATTTGCTGATTTGTGAATTTTCCCGGTCAGATCTCCTGCGTCCACCTTCGGTACTCAGGCATGAGCGGCAGCAGCCCCGCCTCGATGGCGGCTTTGATAGTTTTGCAGGGCAGATCCTCGGCATAGATCTGTTCCCGGGTGACGGTTTTCAGATCCACCTGTTCCGGCATCGCCTTTTGCAGGGCGTACATCATTTTCAGCCAGATGTTGTTCCAGGCCGACACGGGTTTGTGGCCGAATTCCTTGCTGTCGTTGTAATACATGATGTAATCAGCCAGGTTCCGACGGAAGCCCGCCGAGGGGTTGATCAGCTTCAGGTTGGCCATGACGGAGGTGATCCGCTCGTTGTTGTGGTTGAGCCTGGGGTAAACGTAGGGCCGCATCAGCGTCTGCCTGATCTTGGGGTTGTAATAGTAGATAGCCCCGTCCGATGTGCCTGTGTAACCCGCCAGGTTGCGCCTCATGTGCACTTTCATGATGTCCTCCAATTCATTCTTCTGCCTTCCATGGCCCGGTAACGTACGGCCAGCGACTGAAACAGGCAGATAGGGACAAATCAATCCAATCCGCTTTTTCTGTCAAATCAAATCCCGGATTATTCTCGGGAACTTCGCAGGTACTTCCCGGGTTTAACCAGGGAACTGCCCGAGAAGTTTCAGAGAAGAACCAGAGAAGCAATAATAACTGTAAAAATACCCATCTTATTCCTTATTTATTGTCATGATGGTCCGTCAGATCATGTTATATTGTATTATAAGTATTATTATATCATGTAAAGCCTTATATATAATATTACAATGTGATAGATGGCAATTGTATACATCAATTTATTGATACATTGCTATGGGTCGAATGATTTGCTCACAGCGGATTATGATGCATCAATCCCTACGGAATTTACACGAGTTATTCTGTCTGACGGCCCAAGGACTCTGGCTGCCAATGGGAAATCCCGCTGGGATTAGATGAATCCTGATAGTAAAAGAGCTGCCCTGACAGGCAGCTCCTGGGTTCCGTTAATGAAGCCGATATAGCTATTGGATGTAGTTGAGGATCCGGTTGGCGCGGGTGATGAAGGCTTTGAGTTCTTCGCCGGAGAAGGCTTTCTGCTCGAGCAGCGAGAGGTCGTGGATGTAGGCGCAGAGGTTGTTCACTTCCTCGGTTTTGCCGTCTGCGGCGAGTTTGAGGAGCTTGGCGATGGTGGGGTTTTCGCGGTTCACGATGAGGGTGTGGTTTTTCAGCATGGAAACGCTGTCCCGATTTTGAAGCATATCCATGTCATGCCAGCGGCGCATGAACTCGTTGAAAACGATGAGGCCGGAGATGTCAGGGCTTTTGAGGCTTTTGACCTCGACCTTGACATCGGCGTAGACGTGTTCGAAGAGAGCTTTCCAGGCTTCGGGGCCGAGCTTTTCCCTAACCTCTGGGGGCAGCTCGTAGGGCCGGACCAGAGTCTGCTCGTCCTTCTGGGTGAGGTAGGGGGCGAGCACTTCCACGGCCCGGGGATGCTTTTTGATGAATTCGGCGTAGGATTCCTTGTAGAAGCTGGCTTCGATAGAGCCGTTGAGAGCCTTGTCAAAGACCTCCTTCAGCTTGTCCGAATCAGTGCGGTGCCCGGGGTCGACCAGTTCCTGCTTTTCCTTGTTGATGAGCTGTTCGTTGAGTTCGGAGTCGATGCGCAGGAATTCCAGCTTATCCAGCTTGCCCTCCAGTTTCTGAAACAGGTGGGTGTCCAAAACGGAGGTCTGGAAGACGACCTCGATGCCCTGGTCCTTCATCATCTGCAGATAGCTGACCTGGGTGTCCTCGCTGACGGCGTAGTAAACCTTAGCCTTGCCTTCCGCGGCGGGATTCTTGGCCTTGTATTCTTCCAAAGTGAGGTACTCGCCGGAGGAGGATTTGAAAATGATGATGTCCTTGAGGCTGTCAAAGAAGTCGTCGTCCTTGAGCAGGCCGAACTTGATGAAATTCTGGATGTCCTCCCAGTACTGCTCGTACTTTTTACGGTCGTCCTTAAAAGTTCCGGTCAGGTGGTCGGCCACCTTTTTGACGATGTAGCCGGTGATCTTTTTCACCTGCTTGTCAGTCTGCAGAAAGCTGCGCGAGACGTTGAGCGGGATGTCCGGGATGTCGATGCCGCCCTTGAGCAGAAGCAGGAACTCGGGGATCAGGTCCTCCAGGTTGTCCGCCACGAAGACGTTGTTGCAGAAAAGCTTGACCTCGCCCTTGTAGAACTCGGGCTCATTGCGGAGCTTGGGGAAATAGAGGATGCCCTTGAGGTTGAAGGGGTAGTCCACGTTGAGATGGATCCAGAAGATGGGGTCCTGCCAGTCGTGGAAGAGCTGCTTGTAAAACTCGCGGTATTCCTCTTCCCTGACGTCGGCGGGCTTGCGATTCCAGAGCGCTTCCTTCTGGTTGACCACCTTGTCCTCGAAATAAATGGGGTAGGGCATGAAGTTGCAGTACTTTTCCAGGATCTCCCTGATTTTGGCGGACTCCAGGTAGTCGCTGGACTCGGCGTTGAAATGCAGGCTGACAGTGGTCCCCGCTTCCGCACGTTTGCCCTTGGACAGGCTGTAATCGGTGGTGCCGTCGCATTCCCAAAAGGCCGGCTCGGAGCCCTCCTGGTAGGAGAGTGAGTCGATGGTCACCTTGTCCGCCACCATGAAGGTGGAATAAAAGCCCAGGCCAAAGTGGCCGATAATGTTGCTCTGGACGTCCTTGAACTTCTCGATGAACTCCTCGGCGCCGGAAAAGGCGATCTGGTTGATGTATTTCCTGATCTCCTCGGCGGTCATGCCGATGCCGTTGTCCGTGACCTGGAGGGTCTTTTTCTTTTTATCCAGCTTCACGTCGATCCTGAAGGCGGACGCGTCCGTCTCCGGCCGGGCGTATTTCAGCTTGTTCAGAGCGTCGGTGGAGTTGGAGATGAGCTCGCGTAGGAAGATGTCGTGCTGCGAATAGAGCCATTTCTTGATGATGGGGAAGATGTTTTCCGTGTGGATGGAGAGCGTTCCCTTTTCCTTTTCCTTGGCTGGCATTTTATGTCTCCTGTTTTTTTGTATTTGATGATCCGGAGCCAAGGGAAACAGGGTCGGCAAATCTGTCAACAGGATTATTGGCAGTCATTATGATGGATTGCTAATGTGAAAGATAATGCGCTACATATCAAGGAGTTGGAATGGCAGTGATTTTGCTGATAGCGCCCACGGGGCAGCCGGTGAAGTCATCATTATTGCCGTTAACACATATCCCGCAGTTGGTGCATTTAGCCTGGTCAATGACAGCTTTGCCACCGATGAAGTCAATGGCGTTTTCGGGGCAGCGGCTTACGCATAGGCGGCACCCGATGCAGACGGAGGGATCGACCCAGTGGGTGGTTACTAAAGTGAGGTCAGGCCGGGGGGGTTCTTTTTTGGCAACGGAATTAATGGGCTCTACTGACAGGGAAGATGGAGCGGAGTCGGGTTTAACAGGCGCATCAGTGTCAGCAGGAATGGGCGGCCGGATCGTGTTTCCGGCCGGTTCAGGCTGGAAGGCAGGGAGAGGGCTCAGGTTATTGGGATTGGGAATGCCTGTCACGCAGCGGCCGCAGCCGATGCAGCGCCCGGCGTCGATGACGGCCTTGCCGTTTTGCATCCGGATGGCGTCCACCGGACAGACCGGCAGGGTGCTGCGCATTGCCACGAAGGCTGACCAGGCTAGGAGGCCGCAGATGCAGAGCAGCAGGGCAAGGAGGAGGATTTTATAGAGGTTATTCATAACGATCCCGGGAGATGTTTGTTTCCGACAGCGTGCCGGATTTGGGACAGGCGGCGGCGCACTTCAAGCAATGGATGCAATTGCAGTCCTCAACATATTCATATAGAGTCAGATCGATATTCATGGGGCAGCTACTGTTGCAGAGACGGCAATCCGTGCATTTCTCCAAATTGCGCCTGATCAGGAGGGGTTGGAAACCGAACAGCCTGCCGGTGAGCTGGAAAAGATTCAGAAGGGCGGCATAGGGGCAGAGGAATCGGCACCAGAAGCGCTCGACAAGCAGGCAGCCAATCAGGACCAGGCCCAGAAAGACGAGTCCGGGCAGGACCAGACGGGGCAGGCTGCCCAGGGTCAGGATGGGGCAGAGGTTCATATAGAGGGGACTCTTGCGCAGCAGGACGAGGAAAAAGGTCAGGAGCAGGACGGCGTATTTGAGCTTTGCGAACCGACTCTCATAAAAGAACGGCACCCTTTTCAGCAAACCGTATCTCTTGCCCCTGAGCTTGAAAAGCCATTCCTGAAGCGTGCCCAACGGGCAGACATAGCTGCAAAACTTGCGCCCCAGAAAGATGGCGGAAATGCCGATCAGCAGGCCGGCCAACACAGCACCGGTGTAACTGAAGAACAGGCCAGAAACAAAGCTCAACTTTATGGCTCCGAAACAGACAGTGGCATAGGGGCAGAATTGGTGGGCGCTGGAACAACGGCCCTGCCAGAGGCCTACCCAGACCAGGAAGGCAACCAGGAGAAAGGCCGCCTGGACAGCCAGTCTGAGGGTCTGTGAAGGGTTGGTTTTCATATTACGTCAGAGCGGAGGCATCATTCAGAACGAACAGGCTCTGACAGTGATCCGTGCCTGTCGTATGGTCAGAATGAGATAATCTATTTGAGCAGAACAAGCTTTTGTGTATGCGTCCCCCAAGGGGTGGCAATCTTGACGAAATACAGCCCGGGAATCATCCCGCCAGTGCGCGCCAGGTTAATGGAAGCTGCTCCCTTGCCGTCGGTGGTCGCCTTGTAACTCTTCACCAGCTGGCCCTTGACGTTGTACAATCCGGCTTCGACGGGAGAGTTGGCCTTGCTGCTGATGACCAGGCTGGCATTGTCTGTGAAGGGATTGGGATGGATCGCAATGCAGTCCGTTACGGGTAGGACATTTTCAGCATTGCCCACGGGCCCGATATGAACGCTGACCACGTTGGAAGGCCCGGACTGGGAGATGGGATTGGAAAAGACAGAAGTAACCCAATACTCATAATCGCCGTCCACCAGCCAGGTGTCCGTAAAACTGGTGATATTGGGATTATTGATCGTATTGATGATCAGATTGTTACGGAATACCCGATAACCCAGGAAGTCTCGGCTGAAATGATTGGGCGGATCCCAATCCAGAAATACGTCATGCTCATCCTGCACGACAGCGGTCAGGTTCTGGGGCGCGGGCAGGCTTTCGATAACTGGTGTAGGCTCACTCATAACCTGTGTGCCAGGCATCGCGTGTTCATCCCTGGGAGTGACGCCAAATACCAACTGGCTTCCGATATCAGCCTGCACGGCGCGATAACTCATGCTATTGGCCCCCGAGATCGGCACCGGAGTGGTACTGGGGGGCGTGATCCTGTACCACTGATATTCAGACCCCGTTTCAATGTCATTATCAGCATCAGAATAGGAGTAACTGGCTGATTGCATGATTGTGCAAACGGGAATACCCGAGACCTGCACATTTGAGGCCACAGGGGCATTATCGAAAAATCCGTAGCCGGTGACCGGAATAGTGATCAGAGCGTTTTCAGGCATGTTGCTGGTCATGGTGATGGTCCCGGTGTAATCCTGGGTGGCTGTGGGGGTGAAAGTGACTACAAAGTCCTGATGGCTCAAAGGAGGAATCGTGAAATTCAGGCGTCCGGAGGGAGCGATGGTGAAGGCGGCATTGTCTGAGGTCAGGGTTCCCGTAGCGGTATTTTCCCAGTAATTATTGATCCTCAGGATCTGCGTGGCGGTATTGGTTAGGTAAGTATCAGGGAAATTAATCTCGTAAAGGGAGGGGGCATAACCTCCGAACAGGCCGATAAACGAGTATTTCACTGCTTGCAGAACTTCTTTGGTGCTGTTATTTTGCAGGAAAATAACCATCTCGCAATTGCCGGCATTCCAGGTTGGACCCAATGTAAAGCTCAGGGGTACCTCGACCTGGGTTTGGGAGGTAAAAGAGACTGTAGTTCCCGTATAAGTAGGCAACATTTTGCGGCAGACCCATTCCAGATGTGTCTGACCCTGCCAATTGTACTGGATGTTGGATTCCGTAATGGCGGCATGCAGCCTGAGGTTGCTGTTTGTATCTGTCTCCACTTTATTGACCACGACATTCACGGTGTAATCATTGCCGACATTGTCGCCTGTGGCTGCGATCGTGAAATGAGACGCCTCTGTCAGCCTGTCTTGCACAGGTCCGACATAATACTGATACATGGATTGGTTGTTGTATCCGCCTTCGATAGCATTCTGGCCATCGAACAGTGCGGTCGGAAAGCTGGAGATGCCATAATAGACGATGCGTCCCACAGAATCGGTGTTTTCAAAAGGATCGCCATTCAGTCTGTGGTATTCCACCACTGCGACGTCATAGTCATTGGCTATGAGATCTTCCGCACCCATGGCCGCGCCTGGACAATAGGGACACCAAGTCCCCGTGCCGATCTCCAATAAAACATTCGCCCTTTGGATCCCAGCCAGGGTCCAGCACATCAACAACAGTGCCAATACCGCAACTATTGTCTTCTTCATAATTCCTCCACACATTTAGATTTATCTATTAAGGTAAAATCTCAAAGCATACATTTACCAGTTTCACAACCATGCATGAAAAAAAACATTGCACTAATGTTCTTTATGTGAATAGAATAAATTCTGTCAATGTTTCTTTCAGCAGATCAGGGAACTGCTGCCAGTGAAATTCATTTATCTACATCCTGTTGCCTTTGAAGTGAAACAGGAGTAACAAAGGATAAACTCCGCAAGGAGTATGGTCGCTGGCTTTAAGACCAAGATGGTTTGTAAAACCGGTAAGCTTATCACGTATTCGTGCCAAACTAATCAGAGCGAATGTAATCTAATACCTTTAAGGGAGGAGATATAATCAGGCGGGCGGACTCATGGTTCGCATTGCTTCAGAAACCGGGATCAGCTGTATATTGAGAGACTTGAGCTCTTCCACAAAGCTTCGCAGCGCATCCAATTTGGTCTGGTTATGACAGTGGGTGATTATGATCACAGGCTCGACCCGGCCCCGGTATTTCTGAAGTTCTTTCAGTTTTGCATCCAGTGTGGCGTTGGTGACATCGGGCACGTCCAGGAACATGTCACGCGAGGCAAAATCCGCACCCAATTCCCGGGCGGCATTACCGGCACGGGATTGATTGGTGGTCCGGCTGTCCAGAAAAAACAGGCCTTTGTCATGCAAAGCACCAATCACAGCCTTCATGACTTCCAGGTCAGCCGTGGCTTTGCTGCCCATGTGATTGTTGGCGCCGACAGCCTGGGGCAATTCGGCCATGGCGTCGCTTACGATCTGGCGGATGGTTTCGGCATCATGGCTGGTGCGGATGAAGTTCTTGCCGTAGCCGTTGCCGTTGCCTTCAGCCTGCATGGGCAGATGGATGATAACTTCATGGCCATATACGTTTGCCAGTTGGGCGGATTTCCCTGAGTTGGGAAAACCCGGCATCACGGCAAAGGTGATGTTCCTGTCCAGTTCGGCAAAGCCTTGCAACAGAGTGCCCCCGATCTGGCCAAAATCGTCAATGACAATCGCCACAGGCGGGATGTTCTCAGAATCGATCCAGGTGTATTTATAATTGGCCGGTTTGACCTGGGGTTTTCCTTGTTCAAGCGTGTCAGGTTCAGACGGTATTTCCTCAAGTGTTTCCGACGGCTGATCCAGGTAGTTGGAGCTGGCCGGAGTATCAGGCTGGTCCTTTTCTTTCCTGCAGCCGATGAACAACGAGCTTGCCAACAGGCAGAAAATCAGGTAAAGGGCTATGGTTATCAGTATCTTGCCGTTCATTCTAATCCTATCTTGTTTGTGTGTTTTCCGCTATGCGGTTCCAGCGGAATCTATCCCCTGGCTTTAGTCCGAACCTTTGAGACAGGCCGGCATTGACCTCCAAAACAAACTTAGATTTCCCGGCCGAAGCGATGTTATCCTCGGAAAAAGGCCTTGTATGCTCACTGATGGAAACTATCAGGCTGTCTTCGCCGATGAAAATGATATCCAGCGGCAGATAAGTGTTTTTCATCCAAAACCTTTGGATCTCATTTGCGTCCATGATAAAAAGCATGGCCTGTCCGGTACTTAAGGTATCCCTTTCCATCAGACCCCGCTTCCTCTTCTCTTCAGTATCGGCGATCTCCAGATCAAAACTGCAGAGCAGAGCGCCGCCGTCTGAGTAAAAAGACGCTTTGCCCTGATGGGTGAAGCCCTGAGTGGAAGCGGGCGGTTTGGTCAATGTTGGCCTTTCAGGCAGCAGAATAATGACAACGACGAGTACGGCCGCGACGAGCAGGAGCAGGATGCCAAGATAGATGCTCCGGATCGAGCTGCGGGTCTGTTTGGCAGCTGAGAGTTTTTCCTTGTTCATCTCAGGATAAGCAATTTGGCCGTGCAGGTTTTCCCGGGCGTGGCCAGGAGGCAATAATAAATGCCGTTGGCCAAGAGCTTTCCCTGTTCGTTCCTGCCGTCAAAGACGGCGGCATGCATGCCTTTGTTTTGCAAGCCGTCCACCAGGGTCCTGACCAGCTGGCCGCGTGGATTAAACACTTTCAGTGTTACAGAAGTTTCGGCTTTGGACAAGTAATACCTCATCCGCGTAAGCCCGGAAAAAGGATTCGGATATGCGCCCAAAAGGGCCGTTGCTTGCATCGGAGGCTGCTCTTCGCCCAGGCCGGTCATCATGATATCCATATCAACAGGCTGATCATTGACCGTTCCGGAACAATGCAAAAACTGGCTGGAGGTAACAGCATTAAGGGTCAGGAAATCGGATGGCGGAAACTGGTCATTCAGGCACAGGAGACTGACTGTGCAGTTATCAGCTTCCAGATTGTACATGATATCCGGATCGTTAGGAGCCCAGACAAGGCCTGTAAAAGCAAGGCTGTCCGGGGAGGAGAAGTTCAAAGTCAGAGCTTTCAGATGGGATGGGTTACTCAGAGTAAAACCAAGAACCTGATCAGGAGAATAGATCAGAGACAAGCCAGGATCCGAAAATTCAATCTCCGGGCCTGACTGCACGGGGAAGGAGGCAAACTGCTCAATCCGGTCGTAGATGTACAATGCATCGGTAGCAGTGACCAGACTGTCATTGTCAACATCGACGCTTTGAAGCCTGAAGCTTTCCCAAGGGGAAGGATCGATGCCGCTGATCAGGTTGTCGCCGTATGAATACGCGAAAGCGTTTTCCGCATCTGAGCAATCGATCAACCAATTGGAGTCAGAATCCCCATACACGGTCTGGTCTGTTCTCAGTCCCCTGATAATCACATTATCGATAAATACGCCGTCTGCCGTAACCATGTTGTCCGAAGTAAGCTTGAACTGCAGGTACAAGTTACCGCCTTCAAAAGCCTGGAGCGGGAATATGAAGTTTTGCCAAGTCGTGGCCACACCTGTGTAAATGGCGAGCGAAGTCCAGGTGACGCCGTCTGCAGAGGCATTGACGTATAAATAATCATAACCGCTTTCCAGGTTGTATTTGAGATCAAAGGAGAGATACGCCTCATAAGCGTTCAGCAGCGAAACAGGGGAGGACAGCGCGGCTGACAAGGTTACATTATTGGAGTAGTTGCCCGATGGTGAATCAGCCAGGACCTGGTTTGAGTTTTGGGTTATGACGGCCCAGGGGGACTGAACGGTCCATTGTGTCAACCCGTTACTGAAATCGTCGAGAAACAAGGGTTGCGATAAAACAATAATCTGTCTGCCGGAGTCAGCCCCAATGACAAAATGCTCAGAGTAAAAACCCTGATTTCCAGCTGTGCTGATGGATAGTATGTAATAGCCGGCAGGAATGGAGGTGAATTCAAATTCGCCCAGGCTGCTGGTCTGCGTCTCGTATGAACTGGAACCGTAATACAATCTGACATTGGCTGCGGATATGGCATTACCGGCCTGATCAATGACCGTGCCGCCGTACTGCGTGTATTGTATTGGCTCCAGCACGAAATTCTGGATAGCGGGGGCAGCAGCGGAGACGACCACGTCCGCCGAGGCGGTCTGGTATCCTTCGGCATAAACGGTCAGGGTGTAGTTGCCGGGAAGCAGCATCCTGTGATAGTCTCCGACCTG
Source organism: Cloacimonadaceae bacterium (SeqCode) (assembly GCA_034678545.1). Classification (GTDB taxonomy): domain Bacteria; phylum Cloacimonadota; class Cloacimonadia; order Cloacimonadales; family Cloacimonadaceae; genus UBA5614. The sequence continues at coordinate 23,388 of JAXDBS010000101.1, forward strand.
AGGATCAGTCCTGATGTCTATCCCAGTGGAATTCAGATCAATGGTCGCCAATAGAGGTTCTCCTGACGTATTTGTCACAGTCCCGTGCACGCCCTGTTGAATGAATTCAATGAAGGACAAGATGGATTCCTGGTTCAGGTTCCAATAACTGTCAAGGGTAGTGGAAGCAGGCCACTTGATGTTGCTGACCTCGACCGTCAGATCCATACAGGCGTTGTTGGCATAAACCCAGTCCTGCAAAGTGCCCTCAGCAATGTACCATTGGGCTCCGTTTGTGATACCCTGTGGAAACTGGGTGCTGTTATACATCTCAGTATTGTGGGTCGAGTAAGTCAGGGCGGCCTGGACAAACCAGGCGTTGTCCGGAGTCAGGGGGTATATATAGTCCCAGGGATAATTCGCAACCAGCGCGCCTCCGTGATAATTGGATGAGAGATTAATGCTCTGTTCATTTCCGTGATTCATGACAGCAATAGTCTCAGGCTGCCAAGCCATGCCATCCGGATGTTCGGAACCAATTGGCAGGGGGAAGTTGCGGTTCAGATCAGCTCCGTTGGCGTTATAGCGGCTATGGGCTACATAGCCGTCAGGGTTGAGCATCGGACAAATCCAGAGTTCCGTATTATTGACAATGTCGGCTATCCGCGTATTGGCCGGGTATTGAGTTGTCAGCAACTGGATCAATCTGATCAGCAAGTCATAGCCTACGACTTCATCACCATGCATGGAAGATACCCAGCGAAATTCCGGTTCGTTTTCCTGAATAGTCACATTATCACTGATCTTCATGAAATAAAGCGGACGGTTTTGAACCGAACTTCCAAACTGGATCAACTGGCAAATATCAGGATATTGGGTTGCGGTATTTTGCATAAAAGTGATGAATTCAGACCACGTATAATAAGCCCGCATCGGATCCCGGGAATTATGGGTTGCCTCCCAGAGGGAGTCGGCATAGGCCTTGGCCTGGTCGGGCATGGGTTCCGCCATAAAGCCGTGAGACAGGATCTTTTGATAATCCGCATCGTCAGGGACATATGCTATGATGGTTTGAGTATCCCGATTGACGTAATCAACGCTGATATTCAATTCATTGAGTTTTTTAACATCGGTGTCAATCTGCCAGCTGGTTATCTTCAGCGGATAAGCCATAACAGCAAGCTGGATTGAAAGCAATAATATCAGCAAAGTGAGTTTTTTCATTAATGAACCTTTACACCTTTTTGTTTTTTCGTATTCACTTCCATCGTTATTAATCAAAGCCAGGTTACCAACGGCACATACCCAGATTCGCTTAATGCTGCTTCATTCCTGATCTGACATGATTCGCGGCGGGGCATTGCGTTGGACCTGGCAAATTCATTCCATTGAGGAGCGTGTTTTTGTCAAGCCAATCTATGGTGAATGACCTGACGGTCATTTATTCCGTTAAACAAACCTGAGCCCTTTGGTCGAAAAGGCATTCACAGCCAGGTCTGCAAACAAGCCCTGCTCGAATTTGGGGACAGCAGCAGCCCCGACCATGGCGGCATTATCCATGCAGAGCTCCATAGGCGGGAACAGCACATTCACGTGTATGGCTGCGGCCTCTTTCAGCATTGATTCACGCAGCATGGAATTTGCCGCCACCCCCCCCGCCATTAAAATGGTCTTGATGTTATTCAATCTGGCATATCTGATGGTTTTATTAACCAGGGGAGTGATGATGGCTGTCTGGATGGAAGCGGCAAGATCGGCTTTATGTCTGGAAATGAAAGAGGCAGATTGATTTGCGCAATACTGGAGGATGGCAGTTTTCAGGCCGCTGTAACTGAAGTTGTAATTGTCCTTACTTCTCAGAGCGAGGGGGAAATTATAAAAACCGGAATCACCGGAAGCTGCCAATTTGTCGATCAGCGGCCCGCCCGGATAACCCAAGTGCAACATCTTGGCTGCTTTATCGAAGGTTTCTCCGGCAGCGTCATCAAGAGTCTTTCCCACCTGTGTGAATTTAATATCAGACTCGAACAGGACAAGTTCCGTATGCCCGCCTGAAACGACCAACGCCAAATAGGGAGGTGCGATATGCTGATGAGAGAGATGATTGGCAAATACGTGACCCAGCATGTGATTGATTGTGATCAGAGGTATGCTGATGCTCCAGGATAGGCTTTTAGCAAAGGCCAATCCGACAATGAGCGAACCTATAAGGCCGGGATTGATGGATACGGCGACAGCTGCAAGGTCCGGGAAGGAAAGATCGGCCCGCAGCATCACTTTTTCCGTAAGCTGCATCATATTGCGCATGTGCAGGCGCGAGGCAAGTTCAGGTAAAACACCCCCAAAATTATCGTGCTGCGGTTGCGATGATGTCAGCTGTGAAACAACCCGATAATCAAGAGAGACAATGGCGGCCGAGGTATCATCACAGGAGGATTCCAGGGCTAGAATAAACTTATCTGCTTTCACTGCCGGAGCGGGATATGCGGTTGACTTCCCGCGGATAATAATCCATTATTCTGATGCCGGGGGGGCATTTTACCAGGAGGGTGATTTCCCCATCTGTTTCCTTTGTAAGATCAGGGGTAACCTCGATCTGCTCTGGCGTCAGGTTGATTACGGCTTTGCTTTCACCCTGGACTCTGACCGTGATTTCGTCGGGATAGAACATGGATGATTTTGCCATAGAAACCGGGACCCTGGTGAACACCCTGGTCGTCTGGTTTTGATCCGGAGCCTTGAGTTCTGTGTCGGCTGGCTCGATCCTGAGTTCAGAATCCGGATTGACAAGTTTTAGCCGAATCGCATTGCTTTTAAGCATTTCAGCGGTGACAGGCTCAGTTCTTATTTTGATAATGGATTGCAGGATTTCCTCGGGGCCGTGGACGACAGCGTGATCCCGAATCAAAAGGTACTTTTTTTTCTGTATCTGCTGCTTGGTGTCCAGGTCGGCGTATGCAATCTCAATCGGTACTGTTTTGCGGCCGATCATGTCTTTTTTAGATGTCTGTCTGAAAGCTAGAGGTTCAATTTGTACATGATTAAGATGAGGCAGCACAGAGATCGAGGTTTTACCGGGATCCAAATCCGCAATCTTTGTTTCCCAGGTTAAGGGAGGATATTGCGCGCTGGTATTGGACAAGATTAGCTTGATGATGTCAAGTCCCTTGCCGGTTACTCGGCATTTAACCTTATCTGGCAAAGCAGAGAATTGAGAGTTATCTGATTCGGCAAATTCCAACGGCAATGATACGGCAGTGGACTGCTCTTGGGTCAATACTGCCTGCAGCCAAAAAATCAGCGCCAGGCATAAGGATAGGCCGAGTATCATTAATCTGCTGTGTCTTTTCATCGTGTTTTGAGTACTTTCATACCGTAGTTTTTCATCTTTTTATACAGGGTGGTTCGCTCCACCCCAATCTGGCTGGCGGTTTTGCTGATGTTCCCGTCATTCTTCTCCAGTTGATAGGAAATATAGTCGTATTCAAAACTGGCGACGCTATCCTTGATATTATTTATGTGCATGTACTTGTTGGGGCTGGCAGTTTTAACCGGCGGGTTTTGCTCTATTTTTTTCCTCATATATCGGCCCAGAATGTTGGCATCAACTGCTATTTCTTCGATCAGTATGGCTTTGCAAAAGTTCTTGATCTCCCTTACATTGCCTGGCCACTGGTAGGACATGAGTTCTTCACGGCAGGATTCAACCGCGGTAAAGTCTATTTTATGATTATGTTGCATGTATCTGGTAAGAAAATACCTGAGCAGCAGCAAGATGTCCTCGCCGCGCTCCCTCAAGGGGGGAAGCTCAATGATATTGCTTTCTATCCTGAAAAAGAGATCCCTGCGAATCACATCCGGCCGGGATAGTTTATCCAGGCCGGCATTGGAAGCAAAGATGAGTTTGGTATTAACTTTTTTCGCTTCGCCTCCAACAACTTGGATTTCCTTATTTTCTATTGCTCTGAGAAGTTTGGATTGTGAGCCGAGAGACAGATTGGTGATCTCATCGAGGAACAGTACTCCCTCATTGCATCTTTCGAACATGCCTGTTTTGGTCCTGTCTGCATCTGTGAAAGAACCTTTGACATGGCCGAACAGCTCGGATTCGATAAGTGTCTCTGACAAAGCGCTGCAGTTTACAATTTCAAAGCTGTTGGTGAAGCGGTCGGAATTCGTAAAATAGAAATAAGCGGCAACTTCCTTGCCAGTCCCGGTTTCGCCAATTATGAACAGGTCCGAATCCGCTTTTGCCTGTTTGATTAGCTTTTGGCGAATCAGATTAATGCATTGTGATTCGCCTATGAAGGGGTGATTGATCAGCAGGTTCTTTTTCAGGATGGCTGTGTCCAACTGAACTGCGAGGTTCTCTGTTTCGAGTTTCTTGTCAAGATAGGAATTTACTACCAGGGCAGTTAACTGGTTTAAGTCATAGTAATGCCCCTTGTCATAGGCATAATAGTCTCCCAGTTTATACACTTCGTGGATCATTGGCAGCTTGCCGGTTTTGGAGAAGGTTATCAACCTGTACGTTCCCCGGTAATCATTCATCATTGACTGCACCACTTCAAATCCGCTCAAGGGGCTGTTCTTCAGCACCATGTCAAGCAGCATGACATCAGGCTCAGCATGGTTGAGAGCGGCAAGGAACTGATCGCTGTTCCGGGTGACTCTCACCTTGCAATTATTGGATGATAATGCTTCGGTGATCTTTCTGATAAAATCGTTGTCGCTTTCGAGAAGAAGGACGTTTATCAGCCTTCCCTGACTCATCAGAGAATCCTTTCCTCTATGTCTGCCAAAGCGTTTACGAAATAGATATAAGCCTGGTCGGGGGAATCGTAGGGTGAGAAATACTTGTGCACGTCTCCGTCCTGGAAATACTTCGTGCACATGTAATAGAAATGGTCTGAAGTGGTCAACAGCCTGATCTGCCTGAGAAGATCCTCGTCACCCTTGGTTTTCACCCTGTTAATCAATTCATACAGGGTTTCTATGGCGTTCTTCTGCATGTCATTTTCCAGCCAGGCGCTGAGATCCCTCTGCTCATCCGCCCATGATACAGGTTGGGCAAAGCTGAGTGACTCCTGTTGGTAATTGGCGAGATCTGCCGCTTCGCGGGGTGTGACAAAGCCCAGATGAGCTCTTTTGAACACTTCTTCCGGGAGGTGCTGCATAAAATCGAAAATGCCAGTATCAGCCCATTGATGCTCACCAAAAGTTTCATAATCCATGAACAGGTTTAGGAAAAGATTGCGGTTTTCCTTTTCAGCCAATGTCAGATGGTCAATCCAGTTGACAAATTTGGGGACCGTAAGGGGAAACTCCGGCCAGTCGCGGTTGGAAAACCGGAATGCGATATCATCGGACAGCTTGTAGTATTTGAGCAGCAGGTTCATGGTCTTTGAGTAGTTCTTGTAGGCGTAGAGGGGTGATCTCCAATCCAGAACCCGGTCCACCCCTTCCGTGATTATCGTCTTGAATCCTTCGATCTCATAGATAATGTCAGACAAGCTGTCCTGGTATATCAGCTCCGTATTCCTGAAAGTAACCGTCTGGTAGCCAAATACAGACTGCATGAGTTCGCGGTGCATCTGGACCTGATCGAGGAATTCATTTGTGTCATACAAACAGCTTAGAGAGTGGAAATAAGTTTCACCCAGCAATTCCACATACCCTGTTTGAACCAGATCAATGAATGAATCCAGCACCTCAGGTGCGTATAGCCTGAATTGCTCAATGGCGGTTCCTGTTATGGAGTATGCTATCCGAAATCTGCCCTGGTATTTGTTCAGGAGGTCAAGCAGCAGTTTGTTGGTGGGCAAATATGACTTCTGTGCCACTTTCTGCATGACTGACTTATTCAGGGCACTGTCAAACAAATCCCTGCCGGAACCGATGTCCATAACATTGAAATGAGACAGCCTGTAAGGCTGGTGCACTTGGAAATAAAACACTATGTTCAGCATCTGACCCCCGTTAATTTGAAGATTTGGCAAGATATTCCGCTAGAGTGTTGGTATAGACGGAGCGGATTTTACGGGCAGCTTCATCCCAGAGTATGTTGTTCACTTCCTTTTGACTTTCACGGCCCATATCCCGGCAGATTTCCGGATTCTCGATCAGGTAACTGATTGTCGCCGCCATTCTGTCAATATCCCAGAAATCAATCTTGAACGCGTGGTTGACCACTTCCGCGACTCCGGATTGTTTGGATATGATGGAAGTTACTCCGTATGCCATGGCTTCCAGGGGAGCTATACCAAAAGGTTCCGACACTGAAGGCATCACATAAATATCAGAAGCTTTGAGTATGTGTTCAACCTGATTGCGGTTTAGAAATCCTGTGAACAGGAATTTATTCTTTAACCTCATGGCAGCTGATTTGCGGAGCAGCTTTCTTGCCATGTCACCGGTTCCTGCTACTATGAAACGGGCTTCGGGATGTGTGTGTAATACCTTTTCTGCCACTTCAAGAAAATAATCCGGACCTTTCTGCAGTGTGATCCTGCCCAAGAAGAGAACAGTGGGACCCCGAAAAATGCGCTTTTTTCTGGCATCAAGGCTTTGCTCAACAGAAAAGGCATTGTGCACGATTTTTATGCGGCCGGAGTCGATCCTGTAACGAGACATGATCATCTGGGCGGTATATTGCGAGACAGCGATCACCCGGTCAGCGTATGTCATGCCGGCATACTCAATTTTGTGGATGCGGTGGTCTCCCGGCCCTCCCGCCCTGTCGAATTCAGTGGCATGTATGTGCACAACAAGAGGTTTCTGACTAAGTTTCCGGGCCAACATTCCAGCCGGATAACACAACCAATCATGAGCGTGAATAAGGTCATATTTCAGCGAGCTTGCAATTTTCTGAGCCCTGACCGTGTATTCCTGGACTTTTCTTATCAAATCCTCATCCCCGCTGAGATTGGCGATAACCTCCTCCAAAAGGTTCTCCTGCTTGTATGATGCAATGGTATCCTGATACTCAGCTTGATTGAATATGGTGAAATATCCGGACAGCTCATGAAGCTGGATATAGCTTTCAGGATGCATGGAGATGCCGATGTATTCGAGGCGTTCCTTAATGGTGGTAAAGCTTAAGGATTCATATTCAAGTTGTTTGCGCGGCTCCAGATATACTGCCGGCATGATGTCGGCATCTTCAACTTTATCCAGGGGGAAATACACAAAATCTTTGGTCGGCAGGACGAGATCGACTTTTATGCCCAGTTTAAGCAGTGCTTGGACCATCCCATAACAGGCCATACCAAGGCCTCCGGATATGAACGGCGGAAATTCCCAGGTAAACATCAAAACTTTCATGGCTGTTTAACCTCGAGAGATTCAATATAGGTCTCAACATTGTATAATGCAGCCATGCTCCAAGCCATGGCTGGAGCCCCTTTGGGAAAGTGAGGTGCATCCCCATCCCATAATTCAGCCAGAGTGGCGATATGTCCTTTCATGAATCCATTCCTGAAACTGCCGACGAAGTTCGAAAGGTCTTCAGCGATCTCCTTATCTGGCTTTATGCCTTCATAAGCTTTCAGATACGCACCGCAGAAGGGTCCCAGCAGCCAAGCCCAGACACTTCCGTTGTGAGCGGATAGGTCGCGCTCGCACTGAAGTCCGTAATACTTTTTGCGGAATCTTGCTTCCGCCGGATCTAAAGAACGGATCCCGTAATATGTATATAATACATTGAAACTCTTTTCAAAAAGAAGTTGTGCCTGTTCACGGGAAAGCAGCTGCCAAGGTAGGGAAGTGGCCAATAAGGCGTTGGGCCTGAATTCTTTGCTCGGCTCGTCGCCCTTGATGATATCAGCCAGATAATCACCCAGCCAGAATTTTTGAAACGACTCTTTGATCAATGGCTTAAGAGCTACGATATCATGATTGAGCTTGATCTTTTTTTTCGACTTCTTGTTGTTGCTTTCGACCATGGACTCATAAGAACATATCGCATTGTACCAGAGCGCATTTATCTCAACAGGTGCTCCGTCTCTCGGGGTGACCGGTTTTCCATCCAGGCAGATGTCCATCCAGGTGGCATGAGCAAATTCGGGGTGCAGCTCAAGGAGCCCGTCTTTCCGCAAGTGGAAAGGATAGGTTTGATTGGTGGCTATCGTGGCCAGGATCCTGTCGGCCAATCTGGCTGATTCTGACCAGAACTTAACGGTCTTCTTTCTCTTCCCCAGTTTGTATAGTAGTATGATATACCATAAGGTGGCGTCTATGGAATCATAATTAAGCTCACGGCCGGATTCGGGCAGCATATTTGGTATTAAGCCGTCCTTTATGTGCAGGCTGTATTTTTTCAAGATACGCTCTGCCCAGGGGAGATAATCCTTGGAATGGAGCAACGCGTTGAGGACGACCATGGTATCCCTCCCCCATGCCCCATACCAGGGATAACCAGCCACAATGTCATCGTTGGCAACAAAGTCCTGCAGGGCAAATTCCAGGATTTGCAAATACTCCGCCCGATCAAACAGCTGGCTGTCTTCATAATCTATGGTGCCCAACAATGAATCATCAATATCGGGCTCAGACGGGTAATCATGGGGAAGAGGCAAATGTTGATATCTGGATAATACCGATTCCATGAATGCAGGCGTTGGGTCGAGTTTCTCATCTGAAAAAACCAAGTAACGCTCTTCTCCTACTCCTAATTCCAGATTGATCTCAAAAAGCGTGATCTGATCTCCTATGCCGGGGTATCCTTTCATCACTTCCCAGGGGTAATATACATTGTAATAAGTATATCTGTTGGCTGTCACCTGCCCCAACGGGCAATACCCATGGACTTCTATCCGGTTTCTGCAGCGGCGGGCTGAGAACTTAATATGATTTTCCTCTCCGGAAATCTCGGTTTCGAACTCTTCCTGATCCAGGCTTCCCGGCTCATTGATCTCGTGATGATTGATCATGGTATATTTGGGGTGAACCTGAAGGTGAATTTTGTGATGGCCCAAATTCGTGTACCTGATCACAATCGTGTTGGAGTCTTGATCCATGAACAGCTCTTTGCGTATAAGGATGTCATTCTGGTGGGGAAGCGCGGAATACAAAAATATCGGGTAGGGGCGCAGCCAAGGTTTTACCAGGTAAAGGAAGCCCTCTGGGAATACGCAGTTACTGTAGTTATTGCTGTCAAGATTGAAGGTCTCACCCCGCCACTCGACTTTTTCTTCCATGCCTGCGACAAGGTGATTGCGTTGAAAATTTTCATCACTGGCGATCAAGAGGCCATGATACTTGCGCTGATTGATCAGATTGCCTGTCCCCAGCGCATATCCTCCCTTTCGGTTGGTCAGGATCCACTCGTGATGGTGCGTCTCCATGAAATAATTATTCATCTAAACCTCATTGTATACATAATCAATACTATATGAGCATTGATCTGATGTCAAGAATTTAAGGCAGGTAATATTGTCAACTCATAGCAGCGGTTGCATATTTGAAAGCATGCAAGGATCAGGCTGCCGCGAGCACGTGTGAAAATATTGAACAGGTCACCTCTTGATTATATTCCATATTACCCTTATCATCAAAAATATCAAGGCAAGCACAAAGATAGAGCGTATGAGTTTGTTACCGACCTGAACCACTAAACGTGATCCGATCAGGTTGCCTAGAATGCCGCAAACAGCAGCGGGTATCGCCAGTTTGTAGAATATGCTGTGAGAAAAAGCAAAAGTGACAACTGCAGCCAGGTTCGACGCCAGGTTGACGACTTTGGTGTTTCCGTTTGCAGTGATATAATCGTATTTGAGTGAGATTGTAAAAATCAAAATCAGGAAAGTGCCTGTCCCGGGCCCGAAGAATCCATCATAGAAACCTATGGACAAACCAGCCAGCATAGCAAGCGCCCATTTCCTGCGCCTTGGGATTTCGGATGAAGCGTTATGCATTCCCGATTTTGGCGATAAGATAATAAAAATGGCGATTATCGGTATCAGGCAGATAAGAATGTAATTTAGGAAATCCGGCTTGATGGAAAGAACTGTCCTCGTTCCCAGCCAGCTTCCCGTCAGAGCTGCAGCCGCAGATACCAAAGCTGTCGGGACATCAATCATTTTTCTGTGAAAGTAACGTGAAGCTGCAAATAGCGTGCCCCAACTGGAGGAGAACTTGTTGGTTCCAAGCGCCAAGTGAGGTGGAAGGCCGGCAAAAAGGTAAGCCGGCAACGAGATCAATCCACCTCCTCCGGCTATTGAGTCCATCAATCCAGCCAGGAAGATCATGCTCATGACGAAAGCATATTCAAACCATGGAAGTTCGATCATAGTTCAGCCCTGAACTCCATTTTCAACTTGTGTAACGAGGCTTCATCCGGATAAGAATTGCCAGAGTATTCCAAAAAACCGGAACTGTAGCTGTTTAGCCTGAGTTGGGTCTGAAGTGACCAGGTAAATAAAAATCCATCCCGTTTGTCTGGCAGAAAGGATAGCAGGTCGGAACCGGATCTCTGATTGTATTGCAGCATGAGATTCACGTTCACCCGATACTTGAGATTGGGGTACCAGGTTAAAAATGGGTTAAACTTCACATTGGTCAATTGATAACGCTTGTTGCCGATTGAGCTTTCTCCGCCTTCAACTGCGTAAGATAAGACTGATTGGCTGTTGAATTTTGAAGAGACATTACGGTAAATGGTCGCGGATAGTTTAGTCTCTTTGATCATCGTGTCATATCTGTTGTCCTGCGCTGTGCTGTGACCGATCGAAGCCCGTAATTGATATCCATATAATTGTTTCCAATCCATCTCCAATTCCATTTCTTCGCTTCGGATGCGGCTTGCTTCCTGATAACGGTTGTCCAGTGTCTTGTTGATCTCGTGGCGAAAATTCGCTGCCAGCAACTTCGGTTGGATGTCAAGCCACAAGACATTCTGCATCACCTGTTTGCCATAGAGGGTTGTTTCATTTTGAAGAAGCGCGTCGGGCCAAAGCAGGTAAGCATGCCAGTCATTTTTCAGGGTTGTGTTTTCAGTGACCAGCAAGTTGGTGTCCAGGTTTACTTTGTTGAAAAGGCTCTGGGGATTGGATTTTCTGAAGACATGAATATTGAGGTTAAGGCTGGCGTTGATGTCGGAAGACAGCTGGCTGGCGCCGCTGTTTACATAGTAATAATCGTAATCTCCGCTTTCAACCAAGACTCCTGTGCTGTCATACTGGCCCAAACCTTCACCAACATAATTCAGTTCCCTGATCTTAGGATAGAATTCAAGCTGGTTGAGCTGGTATGACGTAACCGCCGAAACGGCGTTGTTCCAAAGCTGGTGCGATGATCTGAAATTTGCCAGGTCAAAGCTGATTTTTTTTGTCAGTGTGTCAGAATCGCTGGATGCGCGATTCAGGTTTCTATGTGTAAAGTCCAAGCTCAGATTATGGGTGGCACTGGATAAAGTCTGTTTTAGCTGCCATGTGTCTGACCTTTGCAAGTTCGACCAAGAGTCACCCTGTTTGATGTCGTTTTTATCTCGCGAAAAAGAGACGGTGGATGAATAGGTTTTTTGATCGCTGATATTGGCCTGCGGTTCCAGCTTACCGTAATGTCTGCCGGCAACCTGGCTATCCCAGGCTCCATCCGCAAAATCGAATTCCTCCCGGTTCACGAAATAATGCATTTTAAGCATAAGCGCTTTCCAGCGCCAATCCACATCCACCAGGTGATAGTGGAGTATGGAGTTGTCCAGCAGTGAGTCAACAAATGTCTGATTCGACATGATCCCATACCAGCGGATGTAAGGGAGGAAATTTCGCTGCCGGATTGTTGATTCAGATTTAATGTATTTCTGTATGAAGTTGCCTTTCACATTCCTGTACCTGGTTATGATAAGCTGCTCCCAGGAATCAGTCTGGCTTAAGCGCAATCCCAGGGTGATGGAATCCTGAAACAGGGAGTCCGGTTCCGGCAAAGATGAAAATTCATAGTGTTCATTCTCGGGCGTCAGTGAGCTGAAGGTAAAGGTGTTATTGGTGCGGTGAAGATAAGCCATTGAAAGCTGGGGAGACAGTTTCCAGTCTTGGGGGTGAAGGTTTGCCCGGGCCGATATGATGCCGCCTGAGTTATCCTTGTCGTTCTTATTCGAAAACGTATTTTCGTCCTGGCTTGAGACCAGACCTTCAGTCCAGAGGTCAATCACCGGGTTTTCAAAACGTAAAAACATCCCGATGTTTGTTTTATCAATAGGTGCGATCAGCTTTTTGAACGGCATATAACTGCCTTGGTTCTTCCCGATGTATTTGTATTTGTTGTTGCCGATTGATTCATAGTCACCCAAGCCTGTTCCCACAAAACTGAAATAAACCAGGTAGTTCGCGGTGGTGTCAGCAGGCTCATAGTCGTAATAAACGTTGTTTTCGCTGTCATATCTCCTGACGTAAATGCCATTGCCTGGTTCAACTTCGTAAACCCCCTGTCCCCAGGCGGCGCCGTCGCCGGCGTTGCGAAGTGAATCAATGTCTTCCGAAGTCAGATTCCATTGGAGGGGATTATTGCGGTTATCGGTTTGCTTGATCAAATGCTGCCCGATTTTAAGGCCCGGCCGTAACTGGAAGGAGGATGAATTAAGGTAAAGGTTCTGGCTGTAGTAATCGTCGCTGTATTGAAATTCAGCCATGATCCTGCTGTTTGAAGTTACCAGGATCTTGAAGGTCAGCGTGCCCTCCGCGTAGTCTATGGTATAATCAGTGCCGCGCTGCTGAATGTTGCCGTTGACTGATATCTTTTCGCTTCCGGCTATGACCTGGACGGTTTGACCGGTTGTATTGGCCGTAAGGTAATACGGGCCCTGCTTGCCCTCGACTCCCTGGATTACATTGACCTGGGGCTTCCCGCCATTGATCGCCAGCGCTCCCTGTACCATGAATTTATCGTCATATTTGAGATTGAAGCCTTCAAACTTTGTTTTATATCGCATCAGGTGCGTATTGCTGAACTCATAATCCTGGTCTCCCAGCATGAGATAGTATTGCTTCCCGTATAGCTTGAGATAGATCTGGTCGAGGCTGCTGATTTCTCGGGAATCTCCTTCTGGAGTCAAGGCGGATTGGCTGTCGGAAAGCCTGCCCTCGATTTTCAGGGCGGGGCTTAATTCGCCGCTCAGATTCATATAGAGTGATTGCTTGAGGTCGTATGACTCAAGATTGGAAAAGGTAAGGGCGAAGGTTTTGGAACCGCTGACCAGAAGTTTGTTGTCACTCAGGTCAATCATGGCTTTGCGGGACGGCTTGACCAGGGTAGCCAGGCTGTCTCCGACTTCCCTGACTTCATACAGATAATAGCTCTGAGAAAGAAAATCAGGGAAGGCATAATAAGACACGGTGAGCATTCCGGCTGACAGGCTGTCCTGTTCTATTGTCAATATGCCGGTGTCATAATTTATTTCATAATCGGTTTCACGTGACAAGCGTCTGCCCGAGAGCGAAACACTGTCTGAAAAAGCCACTATTCTGTTGTCGGGCAATTGAAAGGCAGTCGGAGCAGAATATAGCTCGAGGTCCATCCGTCTGAAATATGTCTTGATATGCGGCTCGGAATTCTGCCCGGAAAGCGGCAATGAAGGGTATAGTACCAGGGCGATTAACAGGGCAGCCAGAGAGTGTCTGATTATGTCCAAGCCTGAACTGTCAAACTTTGTGGATGATGTGGGTTACCACTCCCCAGATAACGAAATCAATGTCTTCATCTATCCGGATTGCTTCATAGGATGGATTGTCTGGAACCAGCCAGTAATATCCAGCGGTGATCTTCAGTCTCTTTACAGTCAGTTCACCGTCCAGGACAGCGATCACGATTCTGTTGTTGACAGCCTCCAGCGACCTGTCTACAATCAGGATATCGTCGGGTTGGATGCCAGCGTTGATCATCGAGTAACCTTCCGCCCTGACGAAAAATGTCGAATGCGGATGTTGGATCAGATACTCATTCAAATCCAGGGTTGCTTCGATGTAATCCTGGGCCGGCGACGGGAATCCGGCTGGCACCCGGGGACCCAGTAAAGGCCTTTCCAGGTCTTTGCTTCTTTTAAATTTATATACTTCTTTCACCGATCCTTCCGGCTTGCTTTTCTTCTTATCCATTTTTTTTGCCTCCAAAATCTCGCATTATGCAAGGAATGTCAGAATACCCCTCTGTCTGTTCATAATCATTTAAGTGCACCCAAGTACTGTAAACCTGAGTGACAATACTGCGTTAATATAGCGTTTGGCTCATTTATTGTTTCATTAAATCCGATTTGGTATTTCTGTCAATTTCAATAACTCAGTGTGTAGCTCCAGTTAATGATTTTATAGTCCATTTCTGTCTCACCCGCTTCGCCCTTGCTGGCATTACTTACCCAATACGGATTCAGTCCGTATTGGGTCCGTAATGGGTCCGTAGTGCTAGCAGGGAGGAGGAAGTGTATTTATTGGATAATAGACAAATACAGAACGGTCTATGGATAAGGATGATCATCTGGAATGCATGCGTCATGAGATGGGGGAGGGTTGTCCGGACGCCCTGCAGATAACAGAATCCTTAATGAATATGCCATCCAGATGGATTGACCTAAAAGCAAATACGTTTTTAATGATTGATCACTCAAGACAGATATAGATTAAACGATGCATGGAATGAAGCCCCACACAGTAAAGAGTGGGAGGTGGGAAAAAATATTCATTGACTGAAAAGCAAGGCAAAAGATATAAAGTAAACAGGCACAAGGTTAAACAACCGATGGAGGTTCATGATGATGCAAGCCATTACCACACCGCGGGCGCCTGGCGCTTTCGGGCCTTATTCGCAGGCAGTTTTTAAGAATGGGATGCTGTTCATTTCCGGGCAACTGGGATTCGACCCGGTGACCGATATTATGCCTGAAAGCTTTGCAGACCAGGCAAACCTGATCATCAACGGTTTGAAAGAGATCCTGAAAGCAGCCGGAATGAGTCTGAGCCACGTGGTTAAGGTCACGGTCTTCCTGGACGATCTGGACGATTTTCCAATGTTGAACGAGATTTACGCCAAGCACTTTACGGCTCCCTATCCGGCCAGGGAAACGATCCAAGTGGCGCGCATTCCCAAAAACGGGAAACTGGAAATATCACTAATTGCGATGAAGTAAGTTACCTCTGCATGGCGGATCCTTGAAAACCGGCGGGACTGCTCTGTTCATGTTCCGGAGCAGGGACAAAATCTAACTTCGGGGGTCAACGGCAAAATAAATCTTGACATAAAAGTCATTCACGTCAGTAATATCAATTGTGGCAGGCCTTTGTTTGCGAATATTCCAATGTTGTTCAGCAACATAGGCACCAGGGAGCAAGATGCTGATATTGTGATTGAAAACTGATTGGCAGTTCACCTAATTGGAGGTATGAACATGAAAGCTGATCTTCGTAGCCTGCAGACTATTTTAATTTCTCAACCAATCAACTGATGCATTTGAGTTATCAACCTCCCCAAAGGCAGGAGACATTATGAAGCGCTATCTCATCCTCAATGTTTTTCTGATCATGGCAGCCTTGCAGTTGGCCATTGCTCCTGGTCCTGTGGTCAATCCCTTCCCGGCGAATGCGCAGGTTGAGGTTGATCCCAATGCAATTTTGACCTGGGAACCAAATCCTGAAGGCGGAACGCCAAGCGGGTACCGTCTATACCTGGGGACAAACAGAGCGGCCACAAACATCTTCGATGGCCTTGAAACAGACATGCCGTATTTCGATATGGACGGGTATAACTACGATACCAAGTACTACTGGAGAGTGGTTGCCTATAATATTGACGGGGATGCTGAGGGCAGTGCCACCTGGAACTTCACCACCTTCGCCAATCCTGAGATCAACCGTTTCCCCTATACGCAGGGCTTCAACGCTGAACCTTTTCCTGCCGCCGGGTGGTCAATGTCGATCTTGGCAGGAATGATGGGTTACAGCATCGAGCCCTCCAGTACCAATCCAAACTGCGCGCCACACTCGGGAGCCGGGATGCTGGTGTATCACGGATATGGTTCCAGTTATGGCGATCAGGCTGTTTTATTCAGCTCAGCCATCCGAACCGAGTATCCGCAATGCAGTTATCAGGTCGGTTTCTGGATTTACCGGGACAATGAAAGTGCTTTGGGAGATCAGATAACCGTGTACAGAAACAGCGCTCCAGCGTTAAATGGAAATCAGGCGCCTATAGTTACAATTCACAGAGCCGCTAACCTGTCACCCTTGGAAACGGGCGGGACAGGTTGGTATTATTACTCATACAATTTCTATCCGACTCACCCATACACATATCTGATTTTTTTGGCCTTCAGCTACGGAGGGCTTAATATGTACATGGACGGCCTGACCGTCACCAGGACAGTGAATTCGGGCGCATATTATGACATCTGGCCGGGAGATTACAACTTTGGAGAGGTTGTCGTTAATACATCAAAAGACAAGACCTTCGTGATCGGAAATTCAGGAGTGGATGCCTTTACACTCAACCAGATCCGTGAGGAAAACGGAGAAGGACAATCGGGATTGAATTTCTCATTGCCTGATCTGCCAACCTTGCCGGCCGTGATCGATCCCGGGGACAGCATTCAGTTCACACTGCGGTATTCACCTTTGCTGTATGGCAATTATGATGAGACATATTTATACATTACCTCATCTCTGTGGCCGTCAAAGTCATACATCATAGGCGGAGTGGGCGTTAACGAAGCCGCTTATACAATCAACCCCGGAAGTTATGCTTTTGGCAACGTACCGTTATACACGACGGCATGGGTCTGCCAGGTAATCAAAAACACCGGTGACCTGCCCCTGACTGTCATGGAGATCAGCTTGGATCCGCAAACAGTTGAGCATTTTACCTTACAGGAGGTTCCGGCCCTGCCCCGGGTGATCGAAGGCGGGGACTCGCTGTATTTTTTCGTCCATTATATGCCAACAGAAACGGGAGGAGGGGACGAGGCTGTTTTGCATATAGCGGAAACGGGTGATTACCATACTTACATGTTTAACGGGACCGGAATCACCCAGCCTGATCCTGCCATATATCTGTTTCCGCCAGACGGTTCGGTCAACACCTCGCTCAATCCTGTCCTGAAATGGTCCAAAGCATCAACCGGCTGCGCTCCTACGGGATTCCTGGTCTACGTTTGGACAGAAGAACCATATGTCTTTATTGAAAACGGAGTGGACACTGCAGACACCAGTTATGTGGTTCATTCCCTGGCCAACGGGACGCTGTATTACTGGCAGATCATTCCATACAATGCCGCGGGAAACGCGGCGGACGTGGAAACGTGGAGTTTTACGACTGTGGATGCGGCTTTCGAACAGACGGGATTTTTCGCCGCCCCGACCACAGGGCATGCGCCGCTGCTAGTTAATTTTGCTGATTCGACCCAAGTCGGAGCGCTGCTGCCGGGGGTTACTGTTGAATACTGGTACTGGGACTTCGATAATGACGGAACGACAGACAGTTTTGAACAGAATCCCAGCCATACTTATGAACAGCCGGGGAGTTATTCTGTCAGATTGACCGTGATTTGCAGCAACGGTATGACCGCATCCTATCTGGAATTGGAGCTGATCGATGTAACCAACCAGGATCCTGCAGTAACATCATACATAGAGTATGTAATGTTACAGGAGGATACCCCCGACAGTTCGATTATCCTGGATGCATACTTTGCGGACGGTGATGAAGACCCGCTGGCCTATTCCTTCAGCGGGAACATACAGGTGGACGCGTTCATCAGGGACGGCAGGTTAAATCTGATCCCAGCTCTGAACTGGAGCGGTATGGAAAGCATCCTGCTGACAGCCACAGACCCGTTTGGAGCTTATGCCAGCCAGTCAGTGGATGTCATGGTGAGCGCTCTTAACGATCCCCCGGCCTTTGCTCTGCCCGACACACTGTACTTTTTGGCAGGCACTGCGTATGAGGTGGATTTTTCGGAGTACTTTGCCGATCCTGACAATACTTACGAACAATTGTCAATGTTGATTGACACTACTTCAACTGCCCATGTGATACATTGCGACTACATTCCCAACACTGAGGGGGAATTAACCTGTGAGTTTTCAGCTCCGGCCGGATATCTGGGCATTGAGGTATTTCCCGTCACCATAGATGACAATGCAGCAAGGGCAACTGCGCAGGATACCATTGTGATCAAGGTTTTGGCAGATTTGGAACCTTATGGATCATGCATCGTGCCCGGCGGTACAAGGCAAAACGGTTACACCGGACAGCAGGTTTTTTTCACAGATGCCACAAAGGGAAATCCGGATTACTGGAGTTGGGATTTCGGCGATGGCTATACCAGTTCATCCAAGAATACTTCGCATAAGTATCTTCTACCGGGAACCTACACCATACACCTGACAGTGGATAACAGCCAGGACACTAATCCGCAGCAGACAGTAAACATCGGATCTGTCACGATGATCGGAACGCTGGCCCCGACAAGCGTGGTTTCTTCAGTTAATTGGCTGGTGGGTGACCACGATCAGTATAATATCTTTGACAGCCTGTACATTGCGGCAGGAGGCTCTCTTACAATATCTCCACTGCTTTGGGTTAATGTCTTTGATACGACCCGCGTCATCGTCAACGGTGCGATCAGTGCCAGCAATGTGCAGTTCAGGCCGCAGGGCGTGTTTACAAGCTGGAAAGGTCTTACGTTCAATGCCTCGGCCCAGGCTAGCAATATCAACTGTTGTTTTCTGTATGACGCCCTGGAAGGCTTTGTGATCAGCAATGGAAACGTTGAGATCAGCCAGACCAGCCTGCTCCCCTCAGATTCTCTGACCATTCTGAACGGGACTGCTGTCACTATTACCGGTGCATGTTCTCCAACGCTTAGTGATATTGTCATTTCAAACTATAAAACGGGTTTCAGTATCTGCGGAACCGGCACGGGGAATACAACCACGCCCACCCTGACCAATATCAGAGTCAGGAACAGTACCAACGCGTCGCGCTCTGAAAGCATCAGGAAGGCAATATTGATCAATGAAACATCCAGTCCGGTGATTGATGGCGCGGAGATCATCAACTATGACAAGGGTATTAGTTTTTATAACTCCAACCTCGCATATAAAACGAATCCTTCTATTACGGGTTGTCAGATATACAATGAAGCTCAGTCCACCGATGGTATGATTGCGCTTGAAGTTAATGGCAATGTCTGCCTCAATGTGGACAGCCTGTACATTGACAGATACGAAACAGGCGTGGTTTACCAGAGTTACGGCTCCTCCACTTCCACGCCAACATTGACCAACATCCGGGTGCGTAACAGCACCAATGCCACGCGTGGAGCGAGTTTGGGCGTTCTGCTGGACAACGTCAGGGCAATCGAATTCACTAATAGTGAAATCGATTCCATGCTGACTGGAATCAAGATCTCTAACAACAGCGGATCTACCTCTGTGCCGGCTTTTTCCAATGTCAGAGTCAGCTGCAGGACCGGCAGCAGCGTGTCTGAGAGTGTTGGATTAGAGGTATCGGGTAACGTGTCTCCCCAATTCAACGACCTGCGGATCGATAATTATATCAGAGGAATCAGTTATCTTGGATCGGGTACGTCCCTTTACCCTATCCCCACCTTGTCCAATATACGCATCAGAAAGAACGGCCAGGCCTTGCGTCTATCCGCTTCGACGGGGATGAAGATCCATAATGTGCCATGTTTTGTAGCCATCAATGACACGATCGAAGGCTATTCCCTGGGCCTGGAAGTTACTACAGACGCCTACAGCACGAGGAACACTCCGACGCTGACAAATATCCGGATCCGCAACAGCACCAACGCTTCACGCCAGAACAACACAGGAATTCTGCTGGGGGAAAAGATAGCAGGCACCCTGAACTACTGTTTGGTCGAAGAGTACTTTACTGGAGTGTTTTTGGCTGATGACAACAGAACTACATTGATGTACAATCTGATCAAGAACTGCGGGATCGGACTCAAGGCTTCCGGCTATACCACATCACAACCCATCAGCCGCAACCTGTTTAAGCTGGATCCAAGCTGGCAGGCAACCCATGCTTGGGAATACAAACCGATCCTGATCTACAGTACCGGCCCCTGGAATATCCACCACAACACAGTCTGGGGTTTTCCACTGGCGATGTCAGCCTCATATTCAAACTACATAAACTTCTCGAACAACGTTGTCTGGGATGATAACATCATTCAAAATCCTTTTAGCTTGAACAATGCAACTATGCAATATACATACAATGATGTAAGAATATCCGGAGAATTCGCTCCCGGATCAGGGAATTTCAATTCCGACCCTCTGCTTTCAGACCCTGAAGCTGACGATTTTCAGCTGACATATAACAGCCCCTGCATTGATGGAGGAGATCCGGCTTTTCAACCTGACGCGGACAACACTGTCACGGATGTCGGAGCGTATCCATATTTGCACAAAGCTGATTTCACGCCGCATAATTCTGTGATAATGGTGGGTGAAACAATCAGCTTTTATAACCTTTCGCTCGGGCATGATTATCCCGGCTTTACTTCCGTAGCATGGGATCTGGGAAACAACGGGTCGGTTGAATCAACAGACTGGAACTGGAGTCATCAGTTCAACCAATCAGGTATTTTTGCACTCAGGCTAGTAGTAACCACAGGTAATCTGGCTGATACCCTGGTCATCAACGATGCGGTGGAAGTTGAAGAAGTCAAATTGAAAGCTCCGCAAAGCCTGCTTCTCGCAGTAATTGGCAGCGACATGGTCCTGAGTTGGGATGCCGTCACCCAAAACCAGAACGGACAACCGGTGCAGGTCGGTTTTTATATTATCTACTCCACTGAATCGGTAACAGGCACTTTTAGTTACATTGGTTACACTGATGAAGGCAGTACAGTCTATACCGACACAAATGGAGCCTGGGATTTGGGAAAATTCTATCTGGTCATCGGATTTGCCGGCACTTATACAGAATTTCAGGATTTTCTGAGTAGTCATCCTGTTTATCCGTTAGAGCGTTCTATGTTACCTGATAAACCCAAGTATTGGCTACGGAAACGTACTATTGATAGGGATCAAAGGAAGTGAGCCGGGTAAAGGATTTAGGTGTTTATCTAATCTTCAATTCTCGTTAAGGTGACTTGCGTGAAGAAAAGAACGATAACGTCTTTTACTCCTTTTGTTCCCGAATTAGCCGTGGATTTAGTTGCTGTACTTCCTGCCAACAGGTTGAAGTTGCCTATCGTGCATTCAGCCAAGTCTGGTGTTCTGTATCTGGATATTTCGGGATTTACCAAATATACAGAACAGGCCAGCAGCACCGGGCACTATGGCATTGAGCTGATTACAGGATTTTTAAACCGCTACTTTGAAGTGATAATCAATGTAATCAAAGCACATGACGGCCAGGTGGTAAAATTTGGAGGGGATTCCTGCCTTTCCTTGTTCCAGGGAACGAAATCCAAGGCTGTTAATAATTTGCTTGCCTGCCGGAAAGAAATTTTGCAGGATATTGCTAAGCCTGCTTTTAAACAAATTCTGCCTGCTGGTATGGATCTCAAAGTTCATGGCGGCATTGCCTACGGTGAAGTCATCACCTACATTATCGGTTCCATGGAGTCCGGTCTGAATTATTTCATGTGCGGTCCAGCTGTGAAGCAAGCTTACGAAGCGGATAAAAACTCTTTAGCCGGTGAGATCACGATTGCAGATAACAATCTGAATAATATTAAGCCTGCTCCTACGCAAAGATCAATCTACATAGCGAAGGATTCACAGCGAAAAATCAAGCTCAGTAAAGCGGGATTATTTACTAATTCTGCGATAAGAGACAAGCTTACCAATCTCACTTCTGTAGCTGAGTTGAGAAATTCCGCCATCATCTTTGTCAACATTTGCAGCAAGGACAAATCTGAGCCCGTACCCGCTGAAATGTATCAGGAATTTTATAACAAGGTACACTTCTTGGTTAATGAGTACGGTGGCGTCATCAATAAAGTGGATTACAGTGATAAAGGATACCTGATCATTATCGCCTTTGGTGTTTTGCAAACCTATCCTGATCTGATCGAGCGAGCTTTCCTATGCGCCTGGCGCATCATACAGATTCAAACGGATTTAATGCTGCGGATTGGCATTACCAGCTGTAACATTTACGCCGGCATCATCGGTTCCAGGGTTTGCTGCGAATACGGCATTATCGGCAACGGAGTCAATATCGCTGCACGCCTGATGAGCAGCGCAGATTACGGCGAGATCATTTTGTCAGGTTCCATTGTGAAACGCATCCGACCCCGGTTTCAGGTCAGCTTTGTCAGTGAGGTAGCCCTCAAGGGCATTAAGGAAAAGATCAGCATGTACAGGCTGGTAAATGAACTTCCCGAGAGTTGGTTTTCGCTGCGGCAGGCCCACGGCGAGATTCCATTGCTGGCGCGGGTGCAAACTGTCAAACGGATCAGAGAGCAGCTGGCAGCAAAGCAAAAACGGATTATTCTGTTAACGGGCGCAACCGGCCTGGGGAAATCATACCTTGTTTTTCAGATCGGCAAACAATGGGTCAAAACAAAAAAGGATGTTTTCTACTACGCCGGAGACCAGGTCACAGCCAGGCGAAGGTTGGAGTTTTTTTTCCAGCTGGCCAGAAAGTATCTGGGCATTGCAGATTTCTCCCATGACCTGAATAAACTGGTCAGCTGGTGCCAGTCCAACAACATGAACATTGACCCGCACCTCCTGTTGAAATGGCTGATTGGAAAACAAAGGGTTGCAAGCACTGAGCCTACTTCTCATATTGAATATGAGCATGGAGTATTTTTCCAGACTTTGATGGCGATATCATTTCAAATTCTTCATAAGATGGAACTGGTCGTCATCGAGAACATAGAGTGGCTCGACCCGGATTCCTCAGCACTGGTGCACGGGTTACTGCAGTTATTATCAAACAACCACAGGATCATTATTACCTGCTGCAGGCAAGATATCCTGAACGATTTGGGAAAACTCAGGCCTCTAAAAACTGAGCTTGTGCCTTTTACCTGCCAGGAGGCTTCCAGTTTGACCAGTTTCCTTTTACCTAATGCGACAGAGGAAACAAGGAGAATAATTTTTGCAATGACAGGCGGGAATCCTCTTTTCATAAAGGAACTCTGCCTCGTGTTATCAAAGTTGCAGGCTGATCAGAACGACCTGCTGACTGCTGAGGTTATGAATGAAATGCAGCGCCGGCACCTGTTGCCCGAATCCCTGGAAAACCTTTTTGTCAGAGCATATGATGAACTGGATGAACAAGCTAAATCAGTCATCATGCTTGCGTCCATCCTGACCGGCAGTTTTACAGCTGAGATTTTGCAACGCAATCTTTCCAACTCCTACCTTACCAAGCTGGACAAAATACTGGATGAGCTTGCTGAAAAGCATCTGCTTACAGTGTTAACAATTGATCCGCGCATAGAATATACGTTTGTCAACAACATCGTCAGGGAAGCCATATACGGGACAATCCTGCTGAGTGAAAAGAAGCAACTCCACAAATCCATAGCCGATAACCTGATAGCCACTTCCGGAAACTGTTTGGAAGAAAACCTGGAGATTATCACAGAGCATTACATAAAATCCGAAGAAGCTGAGGAAATTGTCAAGTATGGAGTGCAGACCGGGCAGAAACTGATTGCCTTGGCAGATTATGAGGGCAGTATTTATTTCTTGTTAAAGGCTCTGGATTCAGCAACTGTTGCGGAGTCCTGTACCTGTATACGCCTTTTGTTGCTGGAAGCTTATGTGTTTCAGAGCAAGGCTAAGGAGGCTAAACAGCAAATAGATCAGCTTAGCTATCTGGAAAAACGCTGGCAACCTTGGTCGTACCGCTTTGTATGGCTCTGGGGAAGATACTTGAACAGCATGGCTGAGTATTCACTGGAAATGAAGAAGATCAGGCTGTGGCTGCCCAACATCAAAGACCGGCAATACCAGTACCTGCTTAAGCTGGATCTGATGCATTGCTATCTTGTATTGGGGAGAAAATCTACGTTTGAAAAACAAGCCCTGCGATTTTACGAATCACTGGCTGATGAGAATGAATTAGTATTTAGAAGTAAACTCGCTTCAGTCCTGGGCCAGTTCTATCTTGAGCAGGGCAACTATATAAAGGCAAAGGAGTATTTCAAGGTTAGGCTCTTCTTCTCTCTGAAAGGGCATGACTACCTGGGCCAGCGCCTTGCCCTGACTTCCCTGGGCACCATCAACTCACGGCTGGGTGAAAAGAAAGCCGCGTTCCAATTGTATGACAAAGCGCTTAAAATTGCTGAGAAGATGGGCGATCGCAACGGCTACAGCAAGATCCTGCTCGATCTGGGAGCGCTATACCGCAATGAAGGTGAGTATGAACGGGCCATGGAGTATTACAGCAAAAGCCTCAAACTGGTCGAAGTCACTCAGAACAGGTTGCAGGAAGCTACGCTGCTCTACAATATCGGAGAACTCAATTACTACTTGATGAAATACGATATCGCGCTGGATCATTTTACCCGCTCAGAACAAATATCAAAGGAAATCAATGATGAAGTGGGCATTACTTACTGCAACGATGCCAGTGGTGACATCCTGTTTCAAACCGGCCGTTATGATGAAGCCGAAGCCATTTATAAAAACAATCTAAAAGTGCAGACGAGGCTTGGTGACAAAGAAGGGATCGGGCATACCCTGGGTAATCTGGGCAATATCGCCAAGGTCAGAGGGAAATTCGCAACAGCTGTGAAAATGTATCACAGGCAGATGGAACTGATTGCCGAAGTCGGTGACAAGGAAGACTTGGGCAGGGCTATATTCAACCTGGCCACCATAGAGATCGAACAGGGCAAATCCAAATCAGCACTGGAAAAATTGAATCAAGCCCTACAACTTTTTCTGCAGTGCAGCTCTGCCTACTATGTCGAGCAGACTGAAAAACTGATCAGGGAAACAGAACAAAAACATCATTTTGCACAGTAGAGGATTTCAATCTTCCAGGTTGAATCTGTCACAAGAACGATTCCACTGATGCTGCAATGTTTCCCCACTGATAATCCGGGTGGGTTCTGACTGGATTTCCATTCTGGTGACCCATGCCGACGTCCGCAATTTTATTTGTTTTGGGGGGCTGCAGAGGTTACCGGATTCATTATTATCGAAGCTGCAAGAGTTGCAGTTACTAGCTCAGAGCCATTCCAGGCACCGGAAGGTTACGCGGGATGATCATTAACAGAAAAAAAGGCGCTGACTTAAATCAGCGCCTTTTACAATGAGTATCTTTCGGTCAGATGCTTTTTAGGTATTGTTTAGCCTGTGTGCCATATTTCGGATCGTCTTTGATCAACTCGAAGTCAACCTTGGCGCCTTTCTTGTCGTTAAGGCTGAAGCGGGCCAGAGCCCGCAGATATCTGGCAGTGGCATTGTTGTAGTTCTTGTTTAAGATTGATGTGGCATACTCAATAGACTTCTGATACCGTTTCCCTTCGAAGTGGTAGTTACAGATGTAGAGGCTTAGGTCTTCCGCATATTCCAGATTCAGGAACTTGTCATAGAATTCAACCGCCTTGGTTTTGTTCTTGAGTTTGTCATAATTGCTGCCAATGATTTTGTATGCGGACTTCATTTCATCGACCGAAGGGTTCAGAACTAAGAACTGCTCGTAAGCTTTGTTGGATTCAGCCCATTTCTGCTGGGTCCGGTAAGCGCTGCCAATCTTTTTTAAAACATTGGGATCCTGTTTGATGCCATACGCTTTTTCATACCAGATCAGCGCATTATCCACATCATCCTTTTCCATGTAGCGATCACCCAGGCTATGGCTGGCATTGAAATCATTTCTGCTGTTGGCATATTCTTTCAGCACTTCAAAAGCCTGCACCTCGTTTTTCAGGTCATCACGATAAATCAGAAACTTTTGCAGCAGCACGTCATCAGCTTCAGGATTCTTCTCCAGATAAAGGTCATAATAATTCAGCGACTTTTCAAACTCGCCGGCCTGCCTGCAAGCCACTGCCGTATTCCTGTATAAAAGGCCGATGGTATCGTCCAGCGACTCAGTAGTTGTTGCTTCTCTTTTCAGTTCCTGATATTTCGCGATGGCGGTCTCATATTCAACGATGGCATCGTCAAACAGGTTCTGGCCAGAGAGATCCATGGCATAGGCGCTGTGTGTGTTGGCTATGTTATTCCTGAGTTTGTGGATCTGCTGGGGCAGGGAATCGGCCGGGCTGGCAGTAGGCAGGGCCTGAAGCAAATAATTGACCGCCACATCAAATTTCTCGATGGCGATCTGAAAATCTTTGGCGGAATAGGCCGCTTCCGCTTCCATTACAGCCTCTGCGGCTAGTTCAACCGGTGTTTTAATGATTTCAACCTCGACTTCTTTTTTTGCATTTGAGCTGCATGCTGCCACCAGTACCAAGCTGATGATGATGAGCAAATAAGATGTCACTTTCATAAACATCCTCCTATGAATCCATAAAACAATTCTTACCAATGACCTTATTCTGTCAAACACTAAAAAATACTGTGCCGCTGTGATCCGCTCTACCAGTGTCTTTTTTTAATGATCGCAGCTTAACCTATGTACAACTTTCCCATCACAATCCCTGCCATGGTATTGAAGAATGTCTTGCATTGAAGCCGGGGAATATTGGGATATATGATTGAGAAGAACTGCAAGTATATGACATATTATCCATAATTTACATATAACATATCACATTGTATATTCATGGCGCTGTTGGCGGGTCATGCGCCTGCTCTTTATGGTAAATCTATCTGATCTGTTAGGCATACTGGCTGCCTGTCTTCCGATCCGCTGTTTTGGCGCTTTTTTCTAAGCTTCTTCCCTGCTTGCACTACTTACCCATTACGGACCCAATACGGACTAAGTCCGTATTGGGTAAGTAATGCTTTTATGAGCAAGGGCGGTTGATACTCCCAAAAGATGTGGCCGGAATTTCTCATTTGCCGTAAATAGGATCAGTGAAACAGGGGAAACCTGAAAGGTCAAAGTTCTTAATGATTATGCTCAAGCGTGAAGCTATGGCTTAACATAACAGCGGGGTTAAATTGCTGTCAACTCAATATAGGAAGGTGCAGTCATGCTCAAAACATTGCAGCCTCATGCTGCTATTCGCCCTTCAAGGCCACGTTCAGGTAACCTATAGATAAATGTGCCTTATGAAATGACTTTCTCCCAAGGTTTGGCCAACGAGTACCGCATCACTTCCCGCCGTTTGTTCAGGATGTTTTCAGGAACGCGCCTGGCATACCTGTCCAGGACAAGATAGGTGTCGAATTTCACTTTCAGTTTCTGAGCCGCTGATTCCAGCGTTTTTATTCCATCTTCCACAATTGCGGCAGTAGTTTGCTCCATCAGGTTGGTGTTGCAGATGATCTCACTGATCTTCAGTTTTGATGAAAATTCCAGGACTTCATGCATACTGATGATTTCTTCCGGACTCGATGTAAAAGGCCTCAACGTGTTAACCACATGTTTCATATCATAACCGCGTTTGGTGATCGGTTCGACGAATCTGCCAAGGGCGCGGCAGCCGGCCGGATCACCGCCCACATCCAGGATGACGGTCCTACCAGTGTCTTCGATAGCGCCTTTGATCCTGGGCGAGATCATGGGCAGGTCGGCGTGTTTGTAGCTGCCTTCGGGCGCGATCACTTCGATCCCTTCCCGGGAAAACTGGTCTTGGATATCACGCGTACGGAAATAGGGATTGACCACGTCCAGGTCAGCCAGGGAAACGTTGAAGCCAGAGGCTTTCAGCTTGCGTGCAAAATGGATGGAGTACTCGCTCTTGCCGCTGCCGTAAGCTCCAATAATGATAAACAGGTCCTGTTTCATACGAGTTCCCGTAAAAAGGATAGCACTTCCTGATAATTTTGGGCGGCAAAATCCGCCTCAGAGTCGATCTGGGACCTGAATTCATCAGCATCCTGATCGTATATGGCGATGGCCAGCATGCCGGCATTCTTGGCGGCCCTGATCCCGCTGAGGGTGTCTTCGATGACGATGCAGGCAGCGGGTGGGGTTTTCAGGTATTCTGCAACTTTCAGATAGATGTCCGGATAGGGCTTCCCTTTCAGGTCTTGGCACCCGGTCACGATCGTTTTGAAATTGCTCAGCAGGTTGTGCTGCGTTAAAGCGGCCACAGCCAAGTCATGGGAGTTGCTGGTGCCCATGCCGATCGGGATGTTTTTCTCCGTCAACCAACGAATGACCAAGCCGGCATCATCTTTCAGGGCAATGTCATGCTCATAGTGCCAGCACACGGTCTGTGTCCATTCGTTCATGATGTCTTCGACCGAATCGGACAATCCGAATCTGTCCTTGAAATATTGCGCAGTTTGGATATAGCTGTTGCCCAGGGGTAAATGATGAAACAGATCATCCGGGACCCGGATGCCCCGTTTCCCGAGGAATTCCCGGTCCACCTGGCGCCAGATGTGCATCGAGTCAATCAGGGTGCCGTCCAGGTCGAAAATAACCGCTCTATATGTATTTGTTGTCATCAAGATATAAAAATGGAGCGGGAAACGGGGGTCGAACCCGCGACATCTACCTTGGCAAGGTAGCGCTCTACCACTGAGCTATTCCCGCTCGCAAACTATGGTACCAGAGGCCGGACTTGAACCGGCACGGGCTTGTCACCCGAGGGATTTTAAGTCCCTTGTGTCTACCAATTCCACCACTCCGGCTTCGCAAACTGGAGGCGACACCCGGATTCGAACCGGGGATGGAGATTTTGCAGACCTCTGCCTTACCACTTGGCTATGTCGCCTTTTTTCATCTCTATAAAATGGAGCGGGAAACGGGGGTCGAACCCGCGACATCTACCTTGGCAAGGTAGCGCTCTACCACTGAGCTATTCCCGCTTACAGTCTTTATATCTGACAGTTCAGAAATTTAACGCCACTTATTTTGTCAATCAGAATTTATTTCCGATTCACTAAATATCTCGGCCGTGAAACGATAGAGCTTTGCTTTGTCATCCTCCCAGCTGCCTGCCCGCAAACCGGCCTTGCGGCAGATCTGATCCAGGAAAGTCGTTAGGTCCCAATGCCACTCAACCGGCACCTGGGGCAACAGCAATCCGCTTCCCATCGGGTGTTCCAGAAACAGCCCATCCCGGCCGATTAGAACATCTTTTACATCATTCACGGGATACAAGTCAGACATAATGGAGATTTCGATGTTCAGTTCCGGCAGTTCGGTGTGCCTGACCGGGGAAAAACGTGGATCCTGAAAGGCGGCGGACCTGGCCAGGTCAATGATGCTGGGCACCAGATCCTTGAAGCCTTTGATGTAACCGATGCAGCCGCGTAATTCTCCATGCTTGTGCAAAGAGACGAAAACGCCGCTCTGGATCTGAAAATCCTGATCATCCGGATAAATCACAGCTTCCTTGCTGAACCGCGAAGCTATGGACTGACGGGCCAGCTCCAGCAATGCCTTTCTCTGCTCTGCATTAAACATCGTCAACTCCGGTCAGAACAGCCGATAGATAGCCCACCACCTGATCATTGTCGCCCGATGTAAAACCGGAATGGGTGTACTGCAATTGAGTTATGATTGGATCAGACAAATGGCCGGCCAGGTCAAGCAGGGACAGAATCCCGGCAAAACCGCAAGCCTCTGTCTCGCCGGTTCGGATGCTGTTATAAAATGCCTGGGGAGCCAGGCTGACGATATTTTTGATGAGGGCTTTGTCCATATCTTCAGCTTCAGCAGCCGTGTGGTAATGTGACAAATCTGAAGAAACAACGATCACTGCGTCATGCCCAATTACTTTTAACAGGATCTCTGCCAAGCGCCGGCTGACGTCCGGAGTCTGCCTGCCTATCATGACCGGGACAATCTCAAATTCGGGATTTATGTATTTCAGAAAAGGCAATTGGACTTCCATGGAGTGTTCATTTTGATGATACCAGGCGTCAATCGTGTCCGCTCCCTCTGATTTGAACAGGTCAGCAATTTCTTTGTCCATACTGAGATTGCCCAAGGGCGTTTGGTATTCCCCATAGGGAGAAACGCTGAAATCAAAATGGTTGCCCCGGTGCGAAGGGTGAAGGATGACTGCAGTCTGAAACTTGCTGCTGCCAATGGCCTTAAACGAATGTGAAGCGCAGAATCCTGAATACATATATCCCGCGTGCGGGCTTACCACGCCAATGATATTGGCCCTAAGTTCAGGCAGAAGGGCAGCTTGAAACCACTTATCGAAATCCCGTCTAAGGCGTTCGGGACTGGCATCGTAAAAACCTCCGGCAAAAATCGCTTTCCTCAACATATCATCTCTCCTTTAAACCCTGCCTTGATACAATCATTCCTTAATGATAATCTGGTTTTTAAGGGCCAGTTCGTCAAGCACTTTTTGCACATCATCCAGCTTGTCCAGGGGATAAGTCAGCTCGGCAGTGACCTGATCCGTGTATTCCAAGGCTTTAATCCCTCCATCCAGTTGATTCATGATATGCCTGAGGGTTTCCCAAAAATCATAGGAGCATTGCACCAGCACAGTCCGCACGGGTCTGAAGTCAATGAGGTCAGCCTCTGAAATTGCCTGCTCCGTAACCGCCGTGTAAGCATCAATCAGACCCCTTACCCCAAGTTTTACGCCGCCGTAATAGCGTGTAACAATGGCCAGCACATTGGTCAGGCCGTGCCTTAAAAGCGCGTTTAGGATTGGCTTGCCGGCTGTTCCGGACGGCTCACCCTGATCGGAGTAATATTGCTGCTCCTGGGCTGCACCGCAGACATAGGCAAAGCAGTTGTGGGTGGCATCCCTGAATTGCTCCCTGTGAGCGGCCAGCAGGTTTTTGATCTCAACCTGGTCTTCCACGTAGAGTAGTGATGTCATGAAGCGGGAGCGATGGATCTTCAACTCGCTCTGTGCCGTCTTGGCAATCGTTTTCAGCATGCTGAAATCTCAACCGCCATTATTTGACCTTGGGCAGCTCATTCCATTTGGTTGTATAACGGGGTGAGAGCTTGGCGCGTTTCATTTCCCAGTCCCTCTTAATGCCGGCGCTGGCGTAAAACAGCGTATCCTGACCCAGGTAAAGGTTAACGGCGTCCACAATGTCCATCAGCAGCTTGCGTTTGTCATCCAGATAATTGTCTGCCATTAAAGTCAGCGGGACATCGCCTTCCTGAATGATGTCGGTGAGCATGATCCCCGCCTTCTTAAATTCAAAACCGGGGGCAAACAGCGTATCTAAAAGTACCAGTGCAGCCCTGATCAACTCGGGGGTGTAGGCGGTGGGGGGGAAGAGGGTGGTGGAGGCTGCGGTGTTATATTGCGGGCCATCCTTGAACCGGTTGGTATTAAGGAAGACCATGATATGGCCTGCCACTGACTTTTGCGCCCGGAGCTTCTCTGCCGCCCGTGTCACATAGGACGTAACAGCTTCCCTTAATTCTGAGATGGCACTTACCTGTCGGCTGAATGATTTGGAGGACACGATGCCTTTTTTGGGTGAGGGCGTCTCGTCCATCCCGATGCAGGAATAACCTTTGAGTTCCAAGACAGTTTTATGCCCCACGCTGGTCAGGTAATGGTCAATGAATTTTTCATCTGCATCACGCAGTTGCCTGGCATTGGAGATTTTTCTCTGCAAGAGAAATTTCTCATACTGCCGCCCGATGCCCCAAACCTTGGCTATCGGCACTGATTCCAAAACACGGTCGATTTCAGGATGCTTGAGCAGGTTGAACACACCTTTGTATCCAGGATACTTTTTGGCAATGTGATTGGCGATCTTAGCCTGGGTCTTGGTGTTGGCGATTCCTATGGAAACAGGGATGCCGGTCCACTTGCGGACCGTGCTCCTGATCTGCCTGCAATAATCCACAACATCCCTGCTGCGAAAACCGTTGAGGCACAAAAAAGCCTCATCTATGGAATAGATCTCGATGTCGGGGCAGAAGAATTCCAGCGTTTGCATGACCCGGTTGGACATGTCTGCGTACAGAGTATAATTGGATGACAGCAACACCCCGCCCTTGCTTTTGATCATGGCCTCATACTTGAACCCCGGCGTCCCTATGGGCAGGCCGAGGGCTTTTATCTCATTAGACCTGGACACGATGCACCCGTCATTATTGGAAAGCACAGCCACGGGAATGCCTTCCAGTTTGGGATTGAATACTCTTTCGCAGGAAACGTAAAAGTTATTGCAATCCACCAGGGCGATAACTTCGTTGGTCTTGAAATTTACACGGTTCATACAAGTCCTTTTCACGTTCCTTAATAGCTTTTCTGATCGGCACAGGGTTTTGTCAACCGAAATATGCCTGGCAGATTGAAACATACCGATTGACAAGAATGTAGAAAGCCAGATAAGGAGAATTATAGGAAAATAGCGAGGTGGAGACATGGAAGGATTCATTAACCTGCTCATAATCCTGTTCATCTTTAATCTTATCGGCAGGGTGATCAAGAAAAACCGGCAAAGGCAGCAAAAAGAAGCTGGCGAGCAGAACATTTCTCACCAGATAACACCGACCCAGTACAGAACCCATCAGCCCAAAAGCCCTTCCGCCCCCCTGGATGTCCCGGCCGGGATTAAACCCTCCGGCACGCCTCTCAAGCCTCAAGTGATACATGAGTACAAGAAAGTTAAAGACATGCCCGCCAATCTGAAACGCTGCCCTAAATGCGGCGGGGAGATCCCGCTTTCCATGATGAAATGCGATATCTGCGGAGCCCGGCAGCCCGGCTGCAGTGCCTTTATGCTGTTACTGGTGATTTGTGCAGCAGGCATCATTATTGCATTGATAACAAGTTCTGATGCCAGTATGGCAGGTTTCTTCAGCCGGATCGAGCAGTTCTTTATAAAGTGAAATCCGTATTACGGTTGGGCAGGTAGCGCAAAACCAAAGCTTGGCAAACGTGAATACAATCAGCATATAGCAATATATTAACAGACGTAACCGATTTTCCCTTCCGAGTAACTGTCATTTCTTCAGGTGCTCGTGGATGAAGGCGTGGTATTCCGGCAGTTCAAAGACCAATTCATCATGGGTGCCTTTGTGACATTTTCCGGCGACGTCGATAAACAATATGCTGTCAATGTAACGCAAGGTGGATAGCCTGTGTGAAATAACCACACAGGTAATATCT
>JAXDBS010000102.1:0-26585 GCA_034678545.1 Cloacimonadaceae bacterium (SeqCode)
TGTTATATTGACCCTGATATATGATCCGGACCGGCTTGCCGCTGACTGCCAGCAGGTCGTTGACCAGATGTCTCTGATCCCAGATATGGTGCAGGAACTTCTCTTGGATCTCCATCGCTCAGTAGACCCTCTGCAGCCTGAGGTATCTTTGCCGGGCTGACCAGCTCTTATAATAAGTTTGAGGAGTGTAACTGACCGGATTGGTCAGAATGGAAACAAGCTTCATTGTGCGATCCGTCCCCAACGAGTCGATCCCGCAACCGTAGTAATGCCGCGATGCGGTATCTATCCCATAGATGCCTTTGCCCCATTCGATGTAGTTTACATAGAGTTCCAGCATCCTGTCTTTGGACATGATGCATTCCATAATCAAAGTAACCTGGATCTCGAGATACTTACGCAGATAGTTCCTGTGCGTATCCAGAAAGATCGTTCTTGCCAATTGGTTGCTGATGGTGCTGCCACCTAATTTAATACGGCCCGACCGTCTGTTTTTATCCATGGCAGTTTGGACCGCTTTCCAGTCAAAACCCCAATGCTTATAATAGTTAGCGTCTTCCAGGGTGATGATCATGCGGATGCTTCGTTGCGGGATCCGTTTCAAAGGAATAAAATATCGCTTGTGCCATTTATATTCCCTGACCAAATGCCTTTCCAGCATAAGCGGCGTCATAGGGGGATTTACAAAAATGTAAAGCAAACTGAATAAAGCGATAATCCCCCAAAACCACAGGTGCAGCTTCAGTAACGATAGCAGTATCCGGATAAACATGCCGCGCTTCTTCTTTCTCATCTCATACAATCCCATTCCATCATCTTTGGACGGAATAATCAAGTCAACTGTTTTTTCTGCCGGCTGCATACATCTCCTGCCGGGTTGGCATTAAGTGGGGAACCTGATTCAGTCAGGCTTTTTTAATATGACTGATACCCCCAAAACGTTTAAAGTGTGGTATTGTAATATATTGGCATTTGATGAGATAGGTATGGGAACAGTCCTGAAAAAGTGCTTTCCAAAAAGGACAGGCTCACTAAGCTTGAATCAACCCAAAACCGAGAAAGGAGCCTGTCTTATGCATGGTGCCAAACCAATCAGGATAGCCCAAACCGCGCAAGTAAGATTTCATCAGTTCTTGGATCAATTCAAGGAACAATTCACCCTGCCTGAATTCAAAGCCATCCGGGACATAACCCGGGGCATACTGTCCAGCGGGAGTGTAATCGACAATCAGATAGCCAAAGACCTCAATGAAAAGACAACGGTAAAGAAGACAGCGGAACGCTGCTATAAAACCTAAAGCAGCGCGTTCTATATGAACGGCTGAGAGCACAACTAATGGAGCGGCAATGTCGTTGTTTTGATAAGGAGACACTTATCATCGTGGATGAAAGCGACATTGTCAAGAAGTGCGCCACCCGGATGGAAGGGCTGAACAGGGTCAGGGACGGCAGCACCGGAGCACATGACAGCCTGGGATATGACCTGCAGAACATAGTGGCTTTCTGTAAGCAGAATAATGGTTATAAAATGCTGCCTGTCAGCAGTGATTTATTCATCGACAGCATTGATAAAGACACTCTGTCCAATCTCCTGCATGACCGGATAGATGAGATTACTATCAGCAGTGGCGATCAGGGAGTGTTTATCTTTGACAGGGGGTTTGACAGCAGGGACTTTATCAATCACTTGGTCAGCAATGAGAACAGCTTCATTATTCGGGGTGTTGGCAAGCGCAATCTGATCATCGACCATCTGGAACTACCTTTTGCCCAGGTCTGCAACTCTGTTCCGATGCTATACAGGCATCCCTGAGTGAGCAATGATCAATGGTTTGAATGTGGCATCCGGCGGGTCAGGATGAGGACGCATCCCCATCCCGGGAAGAATGCGCCTTCTGTGGAAGTGTGGCTGGTTAAAGCCTGCTATACAAACAAGCGAGTCAAGAGACAGGGGTATTTTTACTTCCTGTGCGACTTTCCCAACCGGAATCTAAAGGAAGAAGAGATCGTCCACAAAGTAATATCTCATATAAGCTGCGCTGGCTAATCGAGCAGGCACACAGGCAGATCAAACAGGATTACGGTTGGGAAGCCATGCAGCTTATGTCAAATACTGGCCTGAAGATTTTAAACAGCCTCTTATGGCTTGCCCTCTGCTTTTTATATGAGCAAATGGACTATGTCATCAAATGGATGGAAGCATTCCCAAGACAGTTTGGACAATATAGAAAACGTTTTGAAAAGCTTTGAGTTTTTCTAAACAGCACTCACGAAAGCCGTCAAACGAGCTTTCGTGGCATGGGCAAAGTATGATCACAGACCCCGAGATGTCGATCCCATACAGCTTAAAATCAAGCTCGATTAAAAATGGGAGTATCCATGGATGTTTTTAATATTTCTTGACAGCAATTGAAAAGCAAGATGTTGTGTCTGCAGGAACAACATAAACTTAAGTTTGGAAAAGTATTACTTAGAAATTGGCTTGTAGAGGCAGTACGCACATGTACCGAGGTTATACAGATTACGGTTTTGCTCACGGTAGAATTGATGAAAGCTCAACTTGCCCATTGAGCAACAAAATCAGCAAAACCGCCAGGCATTGCAGCCTGGATACGTTCATGATTAACCATACTCCTGCCCTATGAATCTGTAAAACCAATGTGCATATTTGCGATAATGATAACTAACCAGGATCTTTACAAGGGGGAATCATGAAAGAACCGCTAATCTTAGTTTTATTCCTCATGAGCCTTTTTGCAACCAATGCCGCCACTTGGAACGGAGCGCTATCCGAGGATTGGAACAATCCCGGAAACTGGAGCACTGGAATCGTCCCCATTTCGACAGAAACGGTCAATATTGTCAGCGGGGCGGCTAACTGGCCGGCGGTCAGCACCGCCAATGCGTTTTGCAGTTCTTTGAACCTGGCTGCGGGCTGCTCTCTGAGCATAAACAACAGCTTCTGCCTGAATGCCTTTGGCACTCTTTCCATTACAGGAAACATCCAAATCGGAATGGGATCTCTGCTGAATATGGCAAACGGCAAAGAAATCAGGGTCAGCGAAGGGGGACGGCTGGAAGCCTTGGGCGCTTCCGGAAACCCTGCCACAATCACCAGCCCTGACGGTTATTATTCCTTCAGTATCGAGCCTGGAGGAACTATCGCTGCTTCCTTTGCCATCTTTGAAAAATTGCAGGTGGATGGCGTTAATGTCCACGCCGGAGCTTTTATCGATCCAGCTTATCCCTTCAGCAACTGCACCTTCCGCAACGGGATCTCCGGCGGTACGCTGCTCACGCTGAATACAAGCCAAAACCTGCTGGTCACGGGGGCTTTCTTTCCCGCCAACACCTGGGGTGGCACTTCCAACGTCAGCAAAGAGACCGCAGCCGGAGCAGTCAATTTTACCGATGCCGCCGGCACCTTCAGCGGCGAGAGCTTTGACAACGACCCCATTGATCGCGTCATCTGGACCACCCCGACCCCTGCCACAGACCTCAGGCTGATCGGAGCGGTCTGGTCCAAGTCTGCGGCTGCCCTGGGCCAGAATGTCGAACTGACCATGACCTACGTAAATGTCAGCACGACATCCTGCAATGTGTTCAATACCTACATTGACTGGTATCCCAATCAAGAGGCTCCGCCAATCATAGGCCAGGACAATCCATACTGGTTCAGGATTTATCCTGTTCCAGCCGGAATTCCGATTGATATTTCATTTACGGTAACTACAATCGATACTGCGGATGCCGGACTTTGGACCTCGTGGGTTCAGATAGACAGCTATGGCAATGTTGCTGAAAGTAATGAAACCAACAACATCTACGGGCCATTTTACATTACCTGGTATGAACTTCCGGCCATAGATGACTTGAGCATTCAATACCTTCAGGCTAATAATTCGATCAGGCTTGACTGGACTTATGGTCATGCAGTATCCGTATTCAATGTTTACCGGGGCGAAACCTTTGATTTTGAACCGTGTACGTCCAATTTAGTCGGGACTTGCGGACCGGGAATGACTGAATTTACCGAGCCTCTACCGGGTTCACGCTCTTTCTATGTCGTTAAAGCAGCGTTTGCTTCCCATAAGGGCATGACAATCATACCTTATCAAGAAAGATAAGTCAGCAAAATGCTTTTCTGAATAATCCCCGTCAAAATGGCGGGGTTTTTTTGCGGTTTTGTTATAATGCAGTTGGGCATCGGCTTGACAAAAGCAGCGCACAGGCATGTTACTAAAATCTTGACAAATAGTGTAACCATATTTTACAGTGGCATTGTAAACTAATTTTGCTACGCATGAGGTGATCATGGCAGTACAAATCAGGCATATCCTGCACCGGTTCCTGTTGGACCGCTTCATCAACTCACGCATTCACGACTTGCTGACCAACACCCGTAAGAGTCATTTGATCGAGTTCCTTGGCGGCCCAGGCAGCGGGAAAACAAATCTGATTGGACCGGTGACGGAAGCCTTGAAGGAGCATTATGAAAAGATTATCATATTTTCTCCCCATCCCTTCAAGGAAAACCATCTGCTCGACCTGCTGAGCAAACTCACCCCGCTTAAAAGCAAAGATCTCAGGTCGATTTGCTTGGAGATGGAAACATCCATACCCTCCGGACGCAAGCATGATTACTTTTTCTATCTGACAGAAACCCTGATGACAAGGAATGCTCTAAGCAGTTGCTTGCTTGTTATAGATGACTGTGACCTGCTGGACAGTTATTGCGCTGACTTTCTCCAATACCTGGTACAGGCCGCCGAGGACAGTGGTATCCAGGTTGTCACCCTATCTCATCAGAGACATTTTACTTTTTCAGAAGTGGAACACATGTATACACTGAGCCTGGAAAACATAGATGAAATAATTCATAAAATGTTTCCTGGCAAAAAAATAGGCTATTCAAAAGAAAGTGAAATCTTATTAAACATATCTGAAGGCAATCTTATGTCGTTAGATACAATCCTAACAGAAATGAATAACCAGAAGTCCAAGCAACTTGACATCACTGATTACATAGCCAGTCATTACAATCCTGAACAGGTATATCTGAACAAGCTCAACTCTCTTACACAAACTCAGAAGAAGATCATGATCTATATCTTTGCCATGGGGGGATGCTGTTCCGAGGAAGACCTGAAAAGGCTGACCGCGTTGAAAACACTGAACCGGGAACTGGCTGGAATGGAAAAAGAAGACCTGGTCTGTTTGTCCGGGAACAGATATGATGTTCAGAAAAAAACCTCCTGCAGCGAATGGATAGAGAATCTGGACAAAACTTTTCTGTCAGATATCCTGCAAAAGATATTGAAGCATGCAGAAAAATTTGGCTGCACACCCCAGATCAGAGAAAAGATCAGCCGGATTTCAGGCTTGTATGACGCCGATCTTTTTTCTTCGGTTCTGAAGGAGTTGACCAGACTTCACGACTGCAAAGCAATCCTATCCATTAACGAGTATATCCTGGGCTTTCAAAAATCGGCTCAGCAGCAACTGGAAACACACAAATCCATGGGCATGACCTACTCAAGGATGAATCAGAAAGAAAAAGCAGTGGAACATTTTCGCAAATGCCTGCAAATCTGCCTGAAAAAAAACCTGCCAGCAGAAGAGATCATTTATCTGCTTGCCAACAGCCTGTTTGCTATCAATTCATCCAATTTTGCCCTGGAAGTCATCAATAAGTATTCCCCCGCTACTATTGATCCCGCCTGGAAAGCCAGGATCCTGGTCCAGAAAGCTGAAATCCTGACTGAGATTGAGCAGTTCGACCCTGCATACAATGTCTTGGAAGAAGTAACGAAAAGCATGGTCAAGATAGAGGACAAACAGGAGCGCTACTCGGTTCAGGGCGACTCGAAGAAGATTAAAGGCCGAATCCATTACTACACAAACGAATATGAACAGGCGGAAAGCGCTTTCAAAGAAGCCGAGTCCATGTACTCCCTGGCACAGAACACAGAAGGGCTCGCGGCAGTCTTTAACAACCTAGCGGTTCTCTATATGTTCCAAGGTGATTGGAAACGGAGCGAGCAGTTTTTCAACAACAGCTTGAAATTGGAAAAAGAAAATTATAACTTGAACGGGATTTCAGTCTGTTACAACAATCTCGGCACTCTGATGGATGATAAAGGCGACAGGGAGAAATCTCTCTATTACCTGGAAGAAGCGCTTAAGATTCAGAAGCTCTTGAATGAGCCTTACAATATAACGAATATCTACAACAACATTGGTGTGACCTGGATGGATCACGGTTATTACGAACAGGCGGAAACCGCACTGAAGCATTCACTGGAAACTGCCATCAATTTCAGCTTCTACAAGAATATCGTAGCCTCCCTTAATAACTTGGGAGCTCTATGTTTCAAAAAAGGCAATTGGCCCATGGCCGCAGATTATTACGAACAGGCGGTTCATAAGTCCGAGGAAAACAATTTTACGGAAGGCCTGCTCAGGTCATACAACAACCTGGGCGAATTATATGAAAAGCAGGGGGAGTTGAACCTGGCCTATGACCTTTATTTCAAAGGCCTGGAAATGCTGCCCTCAGTCAGCGATGACTACATCAAGGCTGAATTGTACGGCAATCTCGGTTCTGCCCTCACCAAACTGCACCGTTTCAAGGAAGCCTACAGTTATCTGGTGGAAAGCTTTGATTACTTCAAAACACTAAATGCAAAGGATAAAATCATAGAAGGTTGCCAGCAGCAGGCATATTACTTCATTCTGACCCGCAACTACGAAAGCGCCGATTATTACATCAGTCAGGCATCCAAACTGGCTACTGAACTGAATAACTCCTTTGAAATCGGAAGAACCTGCTACTTGAGAGCCCTCCTGGAAAGGCGCAATCTGGAACAAGCCCAGAACCAACTTAATGAAGCTATCAGATTATTTGTTGAGACAGGTGATAATTACGAGTTATCTCTTGCGAACTATGAGTTGGCCAGTGTCCTTAACGAGCTGAAGCAGTGGGAACAAGCCTTGCAAATCCTGAAAAACAACCGCAGGATAGTGGAACAGTTCAGTTCCATCAAATTATTGGAACAAAACGATATCCTCATCCAAAAGATCAGCCGCGACTACTCGGCTCAAGTCAGCGAAGCCAAAACGGAAGAGAATCTGCTCAACCAGTTTTATGAGATAACCCAAAAACTAAATACTATCTCCGATCTGGATGTGTTGATCGAACAAACCCTTTCCTCCCTGGTTGATATCGCCGAAGCTGACGGAGGAATTCTTTGCCTGCACAACAATCCCACCATCCCTGAATCGTGGGACTACAAGATCTTTAATGAATATTCGCAAAACGAGGAATCATACGATGCCTTCATGGACCTCTGTCACCAAGCCTGGGCTGAGAATAAGGTACTAAATTTGAAGCAACCTCATTTCGCTCCCGAATACAACAACATCCTGGTGCTTCCACTTGTAATGCGGAAAAACTCCCTTGGTGTGTTTCTGCTCTTCAGCAAACACGGTTCACATTACTTTCCGGAAAGGATAATCAATTTACTCAGCGCCCTGGCCAATCAAGTCATTGTGATCATCGAGAATATCCGTACGTCCAATCTGGAGAAGACCCATGCCATCATCAGGGAACAGCTAAATGCGGGCAATATCTATGCCAATATCATAGGCCGCAGCCCTGCCATGCTCAAGATATTTGAGATAATCGAAAAGATCAAAGACACCCCGACCAGCGTACTGTTGGATGGTCCGAGCGGAACGGGCAAAGAACTCATAGCACGCGCATTGCATTATAGCAGCAACCGACACAATAAGGCCTTTGTCGCCCAGTATTGCGGAGCCCTGCCGGAAACCCTATTGGAAAGCGAGTTGTTTGGCCATGTAAAAGGATCTTTCACTGGAGCTGCTTATGATAAGAAAGGGCTGTTCGAGGTGGCTGACGGCGGCACTTTTTTTCTGGACGAGATAGCTGACATCAGCCTTTCCACTCAATCCAAGCTGCTCCGGTTTCTGCAGGAGGGAGAAATCAAAAGGGTTGGCTCTACAAAGACAGAAAAGGTCAATGTCAGAGTTATCTGCGCCACCAATGTACCTTTGCTGGACAAGGTCAAGAAAGGCGATTTCCGTCTGGACCTGTATTATCGGCTCAACGTTATAAAAATCGAGGTTCCTCCCTTGTCAGACAGACCTGGGGACATCCCGCTCCTGGCTATTCACTTTCTTGATAAATACAACAAACGTATGACCAAGAATGTGACAGGCATCACTGATGAAGCAATGAAGTGCCTGGAAAATTATGACTGGCCCGGAAACGTGAGGCAGCTCGAAAACGAGATAGAACGTGCTGTTACTCTGGTTGACAACAATGCCTTCATCAATCCCTCCGACCTGTCGGAGGAAGTGTTTAAACACCTGGACCATACCCATACCATCAAGCTTCTGGGAAAAAAGACAACACTTAAGGGTGCAGTAGAAGAGCTTGAACGAAAACTGATAATGGATGTACTGAAGGAAAAGGGGTGGAATCAGACTCTGGCTTCAAAAGATCTGGGGCTTTCCCGTCAGGGGCTGATCATTAAGATGAAAAAATACAAACTTGATAAAGAAAATGAGCAGGAATAGCGAAGGGATCGAGAAGTCATTGACTGGAAATGACAAACCGCTTCAGCCTGTTTTCGACATAACCGATTACGTAGATATAGTAGCTATCGATACTGAAACAACAGGCCTCGATCCGGACAAGCATGAAATAATCGAAGTCGCTGCTGTCAAACAGACGAAAAATCAAAAACAAATCGTTTATAGCAGCTTAATCAAACCATTGGGTGAGGTCCCTCACTACATCGAATACCTTACTGGCATCACATCTGAAGAACTGGAGAATGCGCCTTTTGCCGCCAAAGTTTTGAAGGAAGTGAAGGATTTCATCGGGAATGCCGTTCTCATTGGTCAGAATACAAGATTTGACTATGATTTCATTAATGCTGGACTTATCCATTCCAACCAGCTTCCTTTGACAAACCAGTGGTGGGATACTGCTGAACTTGGGAGGATATATCTTCCTTTCATCTCCAACCACAAACTGGGTACAATGTGCAATGAGATGGGAATAGAACTGGAACATGCCCACAGGGCAATACACGACGCCAAGGCCACCTCTGAACTGATGGATAAACTGCTTGACTATATACTTTCACACACAAGTGTCACTGTGAATGCCAGAGTATTGGAACTAAGCCGCCAGGCAATGCTTGACAGCAATCTGACCCAACTAATGGAAATGATCGTTGATTTTCAGCGCAAATTTTCCCTCATTATTCCTAAGCCAAGTTCAGCTACAGTGCCTCTGAACAACATCCTCGAGCATAAATTCCTGCAGCCCAAGCTCCATCAGCCAGATGAATTTTTTGCTCCAGACGGTTTGCTGCAACGCAACTTCAGCCAGTATGAATACCGGGCGGGGCAATTGGAAATGGCTTGGAGGACAAGTGAAGCTTTCGAGCAGGGCAGTTACCTGCTGATTGAAGCTGGGACGGGGGTGGGAAAATCATTTGCCTATTTGATTCCAGCCCTGCAGTTTGCTAACCGACACGGGAAGCGGGTAATCGTTTCCACTAACACCAAGAACCTCCAGGAACAGCTTTTTCAAAAAGATCTCCCCCTGTTGAAGAATGTTCTGCAGATACCGTTTAAAGCGGTTTTGGTTAAAGGGAGAGAAAACTATGTGTGCGAACGAAAATGGGAAGAGTTGATGATGGAGCAGGCGCGGGGATTGACTCCTTTTGAAGCTTCCGCAATGCTTTATCTTCTGATTTGGCGGTTGCAGACCAATACCGGCGATATCACTGAAAACTCGTCCTTTGACCGCAGTCGGTTTGGTATGGTCTGGCGCAGGATAGGTTCTGACCGCCATTATTGCGCCGGCCGCAAATGCTCCCACTTCAATCAATGTTTCGTCATGCGGCTGCGCAAGAATGTGGAAGACGCAAGCCTGATCGTGATCAACCATTCCTTGTTGTTGGCGGACCTTATGTCAGATCATGTCAGCCTGGGCAACTATGAGCACCTGATAATAGACGAAGCACACAACATCATGCAAACTGCGTCCCGGCAATTGGGCATAGAGTTAAATTATGCAGAGATCAGCAATCAGTTGAACCAGGTCAGCAGACTTTCCCGCAAAAAAAATACCGCCTTCATCGACCAGATCAGGAAAGCAGTTAATAAAAGCGTGCTGGGGGATACTGCAAAGCAGCATATAGCAGTTGTATGCGCGAGTCTGGAAGAGATCATTGAAACCAACCGTAAACCGGTCCTTGCCTTGTTCGAATGTATTGCCAGAATTTGCGAAACTCACGGATCCTATGGTAAATTGCGCATCAGATCGACTGATGATTGGCCTGAGCTTAACACACATCTGGAGTCTATAGTGAACTTTTGGAAGGACCTGCTTAAGCAATTGCATGCCCTGAGTAACATCTTCTCAGGTCTGAATTCTAAGCAGATAGCGTCCTATGACAGCCTGATGGAACGTGTCCAAGGCATGGAAATGCGGGCTGATGAAACTGAGCACGATCTGCTCTGCCTGTTAAATCCGGATTTCGAGAAATATGCCTTCTGGCTAGAAACTCCCTTGAAGCAGGACAGACAGTTCCCCACAGTAAACCTGTGTTGCGCACCCATTGAAGTAAACCAGCATCTTAATAATCTTATCTACAAGACTGTTCCCTGCATCATATTTACATCCGCCACCCTGGCTTTACGCAATTCATTCAAATATTTCAAACATCAGGCGGGAATTGACCTGATTGAAGACAAGACTATAACTGAGCATGTAGTCGAGTCTCCTTTCGACTATGCCGCTCAATCCAGATTAGTTGTTTCAGGCTTTCTGCCTGAACCCGGCAGCGATGACAAGCACTTTCTGCCACAAGCCCTCGACCTGATCGAAATGGTGCTTGAAAGCACTCCCGTCGGCACACTCACACTTTTCACCTCCTACAGCGACTTGGACGCAGCTTACAAGAAACTTAACGACAAGCTATATCAGAAAAGACGCCCCCTTTTTGCGCAAGGAAAATGGAACAGTCGATCTGCCCTGCTGGATGAATTCAAAAAACATAACAATGCTGTCCTCCTCGGAACCAGTTCCTTCTGGGAAGGCATTGACGTGCAGGGTGAATCCTTGTCTCTGCTTATCTTGTTCAAGCTGCCTTTCCAGGTTCCCTCTGAGCCGGTAGTGGAAGCCTATATCGAAAAACTGGACAAGGAAAAAAAGAATTCCTTCATGCATTATATGCTGCCTAACGCCCTGCTGAAACTCAGACAGGGTTTCGGAAGGCTGATACGCAGCAAGACCGATACCGGTGTCGTCATCATTATTGATTCTCGCGTCGCCACCAAGTTCTACGGTCATTTTTTCAGGGAAGTGCTGCCTGCCACCTGTCGCATAATGAACGATCCCTTGCAGCTGCAGAGCAGCGTTATAGACTTCTTCAGGCACCGTCACTCTTTTTATAAATAGCGGAGATAATGCATTATTCCAATTATCTGAAAAGGGAATTGGCTTCTCAGGCCGGCAGTACTGGCCTGTTAATGAACGAGCCGATGTCAGTTCACACTTCGTTTAAGGTGGGAGGCCCGGCCGACCTTTTCGTTATGCCCAAGACCTTAAGCTCATTGACTGCAATATTGGA
The DNA here is from genome assembly GCA_034678545.1 of Cloacimonadaceae bacterium (SeqCode). Taxonomy (GTDB): domain Bacteria; phylum Cloacimonadota; class Cloacimonadia; order Cloacimonadales; family Cloacimonadaceae; genus UBA5614. The sequence continues at coordinate 11,676 of JAXDBS010000102.1, forward strand.
TCTAGCATTGATGCATGACATCCCTTATATGCTTATTGGTAAAGGTTCTAACCTGATCGTAAGTGACAAGGGTATCCGTGGCCTGGTCATATCTACTCTCCACTTGACGCATACGCACTACACTGGTAATATAGTTACAGCTTTCTGTGGTTTGGAACTGAAGAAACTAAGCCACAGCGCTGCTCGAAAGGGGCTGTCAGGACTGGAATTTGCCTGCGGCATACCAGGGTCGGTTGGCGGGGCGGTTTACATGAACGCAGGGGCTTATGAAGGCGAGATCAGCCAGATCCTGCTTAATAGTAAAGTCTTAATGCCAGATAAAGCCAGACATGGTGGAACATTGGCAGAAAACACACTGCTTGATAATGCGCAGCATCATTTTTCCTACCGGTATAGTGCTTTTCAGATGAATAACTATGTTCACCTGTGTTCAACCTTTCAATTGCACAGGGACAACAAACAAAAAATCGAGTCCCGGATTATGGAGTTCACTCGCGCAAGGGAGGAAAAGCAGCCTTTGGAATTGCCCAGTGCCGGTTCTGTATTTCGCCGCCCGGCTGGGTACTTTGTCGGACAGATGATCCAGAAATGCGGTCTCAGGGGATTCAGGATGGGAGATGCTGCTATTTCTGAAAAACATTGCGGTTTCATCGTCAATCTGGGCAAAGCGACAGCCCGGGATATCCTTAACCTGATAAGTCATGTGCAGAATGAAATCAGAAACCGGTACGGCGTCGAATTGCAGACTGAAGTCAAATTCGTCGGAGAATCATGAGCAATCAGCGCACGGTTAAACTAATTCTCCCCCTGCTTTTAGCCTCTCTAGTCATTTTATTGTGGTCTGTCTGGGCAACCCGAGATAAGGATTTGCAATGGATCATCCCCACACCCGGTGCTATCCTGAAGGTCTTCGCCACACATCCCGGCCTTTTGCTTTCCCATGCTTTTACAACCGTCCTTGAGACTCTGGTTGGTCTTGGCTTGAGTATTTTCCTGGGCAGCCTGATCGCTCTTGCCATGGACGGGTGGAAACCGGTTAAACAGATGCTGTATCCCTTTGTCATCGCCAGCCAGACAATTCCCATCATAGCCTTGGCCCCGCTTTTCATTCTTTGGTTTGGTTATGGCATCTCTGCCAAGATTTTCATCGTTACCCTGGTTTGCTTTTTCCCCATCGCTATCAATCTTTATGACGGTTTCAGGCAGGTTCCGGTCGAATACCTGCGACTCTTCAGAAGCATGAAAGCAAGCTCCTGGCAAACCTTTCGCATGCTGAAGATACCTTCTGCGCTGCCAGCCTTTTTTACAGGACTAAAACTAGCCGTGTCCTACAGTGTGATGGCAGCCATCATCGGAGAATGGCTCGGCGGCGAGGATGGATTGGGAATTTATATGACCCGGGCTGCAAAGTCATATCAGATCAGTCATGTCTTTGCCATCATAGTCATTATATCTTTCTTTTCTCTGGTTTTATATGGGTTTGTTATGGTCTTTGAAAGAGTCTTTCTGCGCTGGCAACACTTTCAATCGGAAGAGTACGTGGATACTTATTCCGGGGAAAAAAGTCCCTGATTGCCCATCTGCCAGTGGCCAGGCATCTTCCAAATAGCCATGAAGCGGATAGTAGTGATCCAGCATACAACGCCAACTCGGCTTTTGAGTACGCAGGATGGATCTGGCGGCGTGATTTTCATTGACATCAAGATACAAACGGGATAGAAGGATAAACACTAAGGAGAAAGAATGAATGCCTTCTCGCGTGGACTGACTGAACTGAGTTGGCAGCAGGCTGTTATGCTGTTGATTGGCTTGGTCCTGATCTATCTGGCCATCAGGAAGAAGTACGAACCTACGCTCCTGCTGCCAATCGGATTTGGCACTATTCTGGCCAATATCCCGCTATCAGCGGCAATCGATAGCAACGGACCTTTGACCATTCTATTTAAGGCAGGAATTACCACGGAACTTTTCCCTTTGCTCATCTTTATCGCTATCGGTGCCATGATCGATTTCACGCCTCTGCTGACCAATCCCTATATGCTGTTGTTTGGCGCTGCGGCTCAATTCGGTATCTTCGTAACAATCATATTGGCATCGCTGTTCGGCTTTCCACTCAGGGAAGCAGCATCCATAGGAATCATTGGCGCTGCTGATGGGCCAACATCCATATATGTGGCCAACCGGTTTGCTCCTGACCTCTTGGGACCGATCTCCGTTGCAGCATATTCCTATATGGCCTTGGTCCCCATAATCCAGCCTCCCGTGATCAGGCTTTTAACTTCTCGGGAAGAACGCAGGATCCACATGGATTATCATACAAGCGCTGTACCTCAGACCGTAAAGATTATCTTCCCCATTGCCGTGACCATCCTGGCTGGTCTGATCGCTCCTGCATCAGTTGCCCTGATCGGTTTTCTCATGTTCGGCAATCTGATCAGAGAAAGCGGAGTTTTGGAAAGCATCTCGCAAACAGCACAGAAAGAGCTCGCCAATCTGGTAACGATCCTGCTCGGAATTACCATTGCCTCTACTATGACCGGCGATAGATTTGTCCGTCCCCAAACCCTGATCATTCTCCTGTTGGGTTTGGCTGCCTTCATATTTGACACCGCCGGTGGCGTCCTGTTTGCCAAATTCTTGAATATGTTTAAAAAACACAAGATCAACCCCATGATAGGTGCCTGCGGGATCTCCGCTTTTCCCATGTCTGCCAGGGTCATCCATCAGTTGGGGCAAAAGGAAGATCCTTTCAACTTTCTGCTGATGCCGGCAGTCAGCGCAAATGTGGGCGGTCAGATCGGCTCGGTAATAGCCGGCGGCCTGATCCTGGCCCTTGTTCATTAGGAAGTGTCATGCAACCTCTCACTGAAACAGAAAAAAAGGAACTGGTAGAAGCAGCCCGGATTGCTTCCCAAAAAGCCTATGCTCCATATTCATCCTACCGGGTGGGGGCCGCCCTGTTAACCCGAACCGGAAAGATCTTCACAGGATGCAATGTGGAAAATGCATCCTATTCGCTTACGGTCTGCGCTGAGCGTAATGCCGTGTTTCAGGCTGTCGCAGAGGGCGAAAAGGAATTTATGGCCATTGCCATATATGCGGATTCGGATACTCTTTTTCCCCCCTGTGGGGCGTGCCGACAGGTTCTATCCGAGTTCGCCGACAATATGCTGGTTTTTATTGCGAACCGCCTGATCGCTAACGAAACCACCCTCGACAGATTGCTTCCGGACAAATTCAGTTTGATCAATGCTAAAAAGGTATGAGGAACTGGCTGCCTGCCGTATCTGTCCCCACGAATGCTGCGCAAACCGTCATCGGCAGCCGGGATTTTGCGGAGCGTCAGCCGATATAAAAATCAACCTCTCTCAACTGCATTACGGAGAAGAACCTGTTTTAAGCGGCAGCAAAGGCAGCGGAACAATATTTTTTTCTCATTGCAATCTGCTTTGCCTTTTTTGCCAGAATTACTCCATCAGTCATTTGGGCTGGGGCAAAACGTATTCTGAGGATGAAATCATTGCCGAAATGTTCGATCTGCAGCGTCAGGGCGCGCATAACATAAACCTGGTCACTCCGACCCACTACAGTCTGCAATTGGCAGATATCTTGCTTCAGGTAAAGGAACGGGATTTGAAGATCCCTATAGTGTGGAATTCCAGTGCCTACGAAAAAGTGGACATCCTGAACAAGCTGGATGGTCTGGTCGATGTTTATCTACCTGATTTGAAGTTTGCTGAAAAGGGTATGAGCAAGCTTTATTCACATGTCGCTGATTATCCTGATATTGCCCGTCAGGCCATACTGGAAATGCACCACCAGGTCGGAGACCTTGTATGTGACAAAAACGGAATAGCTCGTAAAGGTCTGATTATCAGGCTGTTGGTAATGCCGGGAAACGTTTCGGGCACCGTCTCTTCCCTGCAATGGATCAGTGCTAATCTGGGTAACAGCACTTGCATCAGCCTTATGGCGCAATATTACCCGGCTGGCGAGGCTTTCAGGCATCCTGAGATAAACCGCGGAATCACGGCCAGAGAGTATAAGCTGGCCTTGGATGCGCTGGAAGAGTTAGGGTTCACAAACGGATTCACTCAGGAATTGACCTGTTCGGACGAATGGACTCCTGATTTTACCAAGACCGATACTGATTGAGGAGACAATGACTATGTTCTTAAGATGCACTATGAATAAAGCGGTGATTTGCTTGATGTTCCTGCTCGGCTGCGCTTTGCTCAATGCCCTGAAGCAGACTGATTCACTGGAAGTCAGCATCAGGGGAATCCAGACCACAGAATATCTCCGCATCTATGACCTGGAAGGCAGGGATTACTGCAACATCGAAGGAATGGCCAGTCTCTTCAGGGCAAACGTAAAAACCGAACGCAGCGATAAACGCATTTATCTGAATATCTATGACGAGCAGTTCATTTTTCTCTGCCACTCCTCCTATTTCACTTTCCAAAACGAGGAATACAAGTACTCTTACCCCCTGCTCGGAGAATCCGGCAAATTTTATGTGCCGCTGGAGTTTGTGACCCTGCACCTGCCGGGCTTGTTTCCGGATAAAATGTCGCGGAACGGTAAGAAACTGATTATCACTCAACCTCACGACAGTACCATCAGGACAATTGTCCTTGATCCAGGCCACGGGGGCAGGGATCCCGGCGCCGTTGGGAAAAACCTGAGAGCCTGCGAAAAGGACATCAACCTGAGTGTCAGCCTGATCCTGAAAAACCTATTAGAAAAAGAACTGGGCGTAAAAGTACTAATGACCCGCTCTGATGACAGATTTGTCTCGCTCCAGTCCAGAACCCGCTATGCCAATGAAAACAAAGCTGACCTCTTCATCTCCATTCATACCAATGCCGCCAGAGACAGGGTCAGCCGCGGCATTGAGATTTACTACCTCTCTACTGCCAAAACCACTGAGGCAAGGGCAGTGGAAGCCCTGGAAAACTCAGTGGTGGAAATCTATGAAGGCGGCCAGGAAGCCTTACGCAAATATGATGACCTGGCCCTTATCCTTTCCGATATCCTGCAGGCGGAAAACCTTGAGCACAGTAATAACCTGGCCTTGAAACTGCAGATGAACATGTGCGCAGGCACTAAAGCTATTGACCGGGGCATCAAACAGGCTAATTTCTATGTCCTGAGAGGGGCTTTCATGCCGGCTGTCCTTCTCGAAATGGGTTTCATATCAAATCCCGTCGAAGAATCCTTCCTGGTCAACAAGGAATATCAGGAAAGACTCGCGCAGACCATATTCGAAGGCATAAAAAGCTTTAAGTTCAGATATGACAAGATAAGGACTTCCTGAGTATTCCTTTTCCGCTTCGCATGAGATATGCAATGATATTGTGTTACAAGGCATACTATACACTAATCTAAACTTATCAACCGCGAGTTGTTCCCCTTCCTCTTACTCAGTTCAAGCTCAGATCCTCACCAGATCCCCCAGGGCTTAACCCGCGTGGATCCCGGGTGGCTCCCCGGTTGATTGCGGGCAGGTAGCAAGCATGGTTTTGCTTGACTGAAAAAGCCCTTTCAAAATCCTGCCCTACATAATGATAATCCCACAGGAGTAGAAAATGAAAAGAAAAGTAATAATCATGGGTGCCGCCGGAAGGGACTTTCACAATTTCAACGTCTTCTTCCGTGACAATGACAGCTATGAGGTAGTAGCTTTCACAGCCACTCAGATCCCCGGTATTGACGACAAGAAGTATCCGGCTGAACTGGCTGGTGCCATGTATCCCAACGGCATTCCCATTTATCCTGAATCTGAGCTGACTGACCTGATCAAATCTCACCATGTTGATGTGGTTGTTTTTGCTTATAGCGACCAGCCGCATGAATCAGTTATGAATAAAGGCGCAATCGTGAATGCAGCGGGTGCTGATTTCATGATGATGGGCGCTCACACCATGATCAAAACCTCCAAGCCGCTGGTAACGATCTGCGCCGCCCGAACAGGCTGCGGAAAGAGCCAGACCACCCGCGCCGTAGTCAAAGCCCTCAAAGCCAATGGCAAAAAGGTTGTCTCCATCCGTCACCCGATGCCGTACGGCAATCTGGTCGAACAGAAAGTGCAGCGCTTTGCAGAGCTGGCAGATCTGGTAAAGCACAATTGCACGATCGAGGAAATGGAAGAATATGAGCCCCATATACGCATGGGCAGCGTGATCTATGCCGGAGTCGACTACGAAGCCATAGTCCGTCAGGCGGAACAGGAAGCCGATGTCATCGTTTGGGACGGCGGCAACAACGACATACCCTTTTATACATCCGACCGGAAAATAAACATTGTCGTGGTGGATCCGCATCGAGCCGGAGACGAGATCTCCTATTACCCCGGCGAGACCAATCTCTACCTGGCAGACGTGATCGTCATCAATAAAATTGACAGCGCTGACCTGGAAGAGATCCAGGAAGTGCGTGAGAACGTGCGTTCCCGCAACCACAAGGCAATAATCGTCGAAGCCGCCTCTCCCCTCTTTGTGGATAAGCCGGAGTTGATCACAGGCAAGAAGGTCCTGGTCGTGGAAGACGGCCCGACCCTCACCCATGGTGAAATGGCCTATGGAGCAGGCGTTATAGCTGCCGAGAAATACGGCTGCGAGGATATGGTGGATCCCCGTCCCTGGGCTACCGGCGAGATCGCCGAGACCTTTGAATCATATCCCGAAATCGGTATCCTGCTGCCTGCCATGGGTTACAGCGACCAGCAGATCAAGGACCTGGAAACTACAATCAACAAAACCGATTGTGACAGCGTCGTGATAGCCACCCCGATCGACCTGCGCCGCCTGGTCAAGATCAATAAGCCGGCTTGCCAGGTCAGCTATGAATTGCAGGAGATTGGGCTCCCCACCATCGCTGAATTATTAAAGGATTTCTAAACCATGAGGAAGACCGCAGTCCTGGCTCTGGGCGGCAACGCTATTATCAGGGCAGGCCAGCAGGGAACGATCACGGAACAATTCAGGAACACGCGTGAATCCCTGGGCGGAATAGTCGAGTTGATCCGCCAGGGATACCATTTAGCCATCACGCACGGCAATGGACCACAGGTCGGAAATCTATTGCGCCAGCAGGAAGCCGGAGAGAAAGAAGGGATCGCGCCACTGCCCCTGGGAGTTTTGAACGCCGCGACCGAAGGCACGATGGGCTACATGATCGAACAAAGCCTGCAAAACAGGCTGCACTTGAGCGGAATCGATAAAAAAGTCATCACCGTCACGGCTCAGGTTGTAGTGGACAGAAACGATCCCAGCATGCTCAATCCCACCAAATATGTGGGCAGCACTTACTATACGCAGGAACAGGCTGAGGGGCATCGGAAAGCCCTGGGCTGGACCCTGAAGGAAGATTCCGGCAAAGGTTACAGGCGCGTGGTGCCTTCTCCCAAGCCAATCGACATCATTCCGGCCTGGACTGTCAAAAAACTGGTTGAAGACGGTCAAATCGTAATCACGGTCGGCGGAGGCGGTATTCCTGTTTATATTGAAGATGACGGCACTTTTGAAGGCGTGGACGCCGTGATCGACAAGGATTTCGCCTCAGCCCTGCTGGCCCGCATGATAGGCGCGGACAAGCTCGTGATTTTGACCAGCGTGGAAAAGGTCGCCATCAACTATAACAAATCCGGTATGGCAGAGCTTGATATCATGACCGTGGACGCGGCTAAAAAGTACTACGCGGAAGGGCAGTTCCCCTCCGGCAGCATGGGTCCCAAAATCCTGGCCGCAATCGACTTCATCGAGCATGGCGGCAGGGAAGTCCTGATCACATCCATCGAAAAAATCGTGGATGCTTTTGAAAGTAAAACCGGTACCAAGATAGTGAGCTGAGAAACACCCTGAAATATGAAAAGAGCCTTCCCTCTGGAAGGCTTTTTTTATTCTGTTAAGGTGTCTGACCTTAGTAAGCCGGCATTAAGATGCTTTTGTACCAGGCCCAAAAGGAGTTACCAAACAGCAGCCACAGGAATGTTGACACCACCAGAAAAGGTCCGAAAGGTACTCCCTCCTTCCTGCTCCGCGAGATGAACACGGCCGTTAACACTGCCAGAACGCTGGCAAAAAACACAACGAATGAGATTCTGAAAGCACCCAGATAAGTCGCCAGGCCGGCCAGCAGCTTGATGTCGCCACCACCCATGCCTTCCTTGTGCCGCACTTTTTCGAACAGCCAGGCGATCAGCAGCAGCAAGGCCAGAATCACGACCCCGGTCATTAGGGCTTCTGGAAATGATATGTCAGTGTTCGGGAGCAGGGCAAAACCCAGGCCGGTCACTGCCAGGGGGATGGTCAGTTTATCCAGGATGAGCCGGTGGTAGATGTCGATGAAAAATATAGGGATCAGAAACAGGAACAAGGTACTATACTTGGCAAATTGGCTCAGGCTAGAGCTGAACGTCCAGTAGAGGACCAGCATCACCATAGGAGTGATGATCTCAACCAGCAGATGGTGGATGTGTATTCCGGCTCCGCAAAACCTGCATCTGCCCCTCAGGATGAGATAACTAAGGATGGGGATGTTCAGATAAAAGGGAATCGGTTTTCCACAAGAGGAACAGTGGGAAGCTGGAAGAACGATGGATTGTTTTCTGGGCAGGCGGTCGATCAGGACATTGATGAAACTGCCGAAGCTGGCGCCCAGTAAGATTATTGCCGCAATAAAGAAGAGGTTCAGCGAAATCACTCCAGCCAGTCAAGCGGGTGGCCGTACCATGGGTAAGAGCGTCCCATGGTCCTGTAGCCGAACTGGATCAGGACAGAATCGCTGGGTTTGTACCTGAGATTGAATTCCGGCAGGATCTTGGTTTTATTGTCATCATTGGTTTCGATATCAAAGCTTTTATTGAAACTCGCGGAGCCGTAATTCACAAAGTTCAGGTCAAGTGCCAGGTCCAGTTTGGGACTGAATTCGTAGCTCAGATGATTGGTGTAGCGGGATTCATAATAGCCCAGGCCCTGGCTGGACGTTCCTGCCGCAAATCCCATGCTGTGTGACATCTTTAGCTTATACGGATTGAACAGGGAGCTGGTTACCGAACCGGTAAGATTGCCATTGTCGGCAGGGTAAAACTGCGTCTGAGCCGTCAGTATGCACAAGCTGGTTAGAAAGACCAGGATCATCAGCTGCTTGATCATAGTATATCCTCTCCGCCTTGAATCAGTATGAATTCTTCTTTATGGTCATATTATAATCCATGCTGAAAAGCCGTCAAGCTAAATTGACTTGACAAGGCCGGCCAGACGCTCCACACCCTCCCTGATCTGCTCGGGTGTGGAATAGGTGAAATTCAGCCGCATACAGTTGTATTGCTCCTCTCCAAAGGGGAAAAACTTGCTGCCTGGAATGAAGGCCACCTTATGCTGCCGCGCCTGTTCAAAAAGTTCATCACAGTTGTACTTCTCCGGCAACCAAAGCCAGAGGAAGATCCCGCCTTCGGGCCTGGTCCACATGACGCTGGATGGCATATTCTGCTCCAAGGCCTCCAGCATGGTTTCCAGATAAGGTTTGTAAAACTGGCATATCTTTTCCAGATGCGGCAGCATCAGCCCCTGGCGGAAGAATCTGGCCCCCACCCGCTCAGTTATGCAATCCGGCGTGATGTTGACTTTTTGCTGCCAGGAACACATCCTTTCGATCAGGGTTGCGTTGCCCTTTACATAAGCCAGGCGCATGCCGGGACCCAGGATCTTGGAAAAGGAAACGGTTTCGGTTACGATGCCGGAGCTTTGGAAATACTCCCAAGCTGTTCTATAAAGCGTTGGCAGGTGCTCACCAGTATAACGTAAACGGCTGTAGGGATTGTCCTCCAGGATCGGCAGGTCATATTCAAGCGCGAACCTGACCAGATCCCTGCGTCTTTGGGCAGACATCGAGATCCCGCTTGGATTCTGAAAGTCCGGTATGCTATACAAAAACTTTACTTTCTTTCCACGAGAGCGGTAAGCTTGAAGGTCTTTTTTCAAATCTGCCAGATCTATTCCTTCGCTGTCCATGGGGATGCCGTGCACTTCCGCCCCCAAAGCGTCAAACGCTACCAGGGTGCCCAGGAAAGTCGGCGCTTCGCAAAAGATCACGTTTCCTTCGTCAATCATGGCGCGGGTGTAATAGTAAATCGCGTTCGTGGAACCGACAGTGATGAGCAGCTGGTCCTGGGTCAGGTGGGATAAGCCTTCCCACCTGATCAGCTCTTCCTTGAGCTGGCTGTCGCCCTCGCTGGCACCGTATTGCAGGACTTCTTCCCCTTCCCCGCGGATGACGTCGCTGTAGAGCTGGGCCAGTTGGCTGACAGGGAACGTCTTGGGGGAGGGAAACCCGCCTGCGAAGGAGATCAGCCCGGGAACTGATTTTATGCTTGCCACCAACTCGCGGATGAGGGATGAATGCATGGTCCGTGTATGTTCTGAGAAGATGTCTTTATACTCCATTTTCAAACCTTTATGCTGATTACGTTTACGAACTCAACCTAAGCGTGGGGCTCATTAGCTTAAGAGCAGTTATGGATAGATCCTGTAGATCATTCTCGGAAAAGGTATGACCTCGCGGATATGGTGCGTGCCGGACATCCATTGGGTCAGGCGTTCCAAGCCGACGCCGAAGCCGCTGTGTGGCACGGAACCATATTTGCGAAGGTCCAGGAACCACTGGTAAGGCTCGATCGGCATGTTTTCCGCCTGCATCCTCTGCAGGAGCAGATCGTGGTCGTCCTCGCGCTGCGAACCTCCAATGATTTCACCAAAACCTTCCGGCGCGATCAGGTCCGAACCCAAAACAAGATCAGGATTATCCGGATCCCGCTTCATGTAAAAAGCCTTGATTCCCTTGGGCCAGCGCTCCACAAATATGGGCACAGGCGAGCCCTCCGTCAGCAGGACCTCGTCCTGAGCGCCCAGATCGCTTGTGTGCGTTATTTCGGAGCCTTTGCTGCGCAGATATTCGACCGCGTCATAATGCGTCATGCGCTTAAAGGGCGCGTCCGCTGCTTTGAGTGCTTCTACATCCCGCTCCAGGATATTCAGCTCCACCTGGCACTGTTCAAGGATAGTACGTATAACAAAGCGGATAAGGTCCTCTTGGATCTGCATGTTTTCCTCGTGCTCAACGTAGGCCGCTTCCGCGTCCATCATCCAGAATTCGGTCAGGTGCTTGCGCGTCTTGGACCGTTCAGCCCTGAACACCGGCCCGAAGTCATAGACCCGGCCCAGGCTCATGATCCCGGTTTCCAGATACAGCTGGCCGGATTGCGAGAGATAAGCTTTGCCTTCATCAAAATAATCAATCTCAAAGAGTGTTGTCGTACCTTCGCAGGCGTTGGGAGTCAGGATGGGCGAATCGAAGCGGACAAAGGCATTCTGATTCAGGAAGTCACAGATGGCATAATATACTGTATGGCGGATGCGCAGGTTGGCCCACTGTTTGGACGAGCGGATCCAGAGATGCCGGTTCTGCAGAAGAAAATCCGGACCGTGTTCCTTCTTCCCGATCGGATATTCCTCCGCGTACTGGACGACCGTGATGTCACTGACCGAAACCTCATAAGTGTTTTCAAGCTTCTCATGCGGTTTGGGCACGCCCCTGACGATCAGTGACGACTCCAGGGTCAGCCTTTTGGCCTGCTCGAATTTTTCGTCACCCAGTTCCGGTTTGAAGGCTACTGCCTGCAATTCGCCAGTCCCGTCCCGGAAAATAATGAATAGGAGTTTGCCGCTGCTGCGGATATTGCGCACCCAGCCTTTCAGCTCAACTTCTTTACCCAGGTGCAGGGCTATGTCCTTAACGAAAACCTGTGACATTCTATTTCTCCGACTTACAATCGAATTTTAAAATTCTAATTCTATGCTTCACTAGAAAAGCCAGGATTCATCCCTGTGCGGGAATTACTTTCAATTGAACATTTTGGCCAGGCTGCTCGTGTTGGCGTTGATGATGCGCACGATCTCCATGGCCACCTGCAGGGCTCGGGTTCCCGCCGCACCGTCAACCACAGGCTTGCCCCCTTTGGAAACGCACTGGATAAATGACTCCAGTTCCATCTCCAGGGCATCCCTGGGATAATCCGCCGCGTCAATGTTATTCACGTCTATCAGCTGCTCGGGTTTGAAATCGGTTTTGCCCAGCAGGATCTCCGGCAGCAGGTCTTTGATCCCCGCCGACTTTTTCATCACAGTCACATGTTTGGCCACGAAATCCATCGAAATGTAGCTGTCCTTCTGGAAGAAGCGGATCTTGCGCTCCTGCTTCATGGAGACCCGGCTGGAGGTCACGTTGGCAATCGCTCCGTTGGCGAATTCCAGGCGCGCGTTGGCAATATCTATACTGGGCGTCAGGATGCCCACGCCGCTGGCCCTGATCTCTTTCAGGGGAGATTGGATAAAGCTCAGGATCAGGTCTATGTCATGGATCATCAGGTCCAGCACCACCGGGACATCCGTTCCTCTGGGCTGGAAAGTGCTCAGCCGGTGCGATTCGATGAACATGGGGTCGCTGATCTCGTCTTCGACCTGCAGGATCACGGGGTTGAACCTTTCGATGTGCCCCACCTGCAGAATTAGCTTCTTTTCCTCCGCCAGCCTGACGATCTCGTCAGCCTGCTCCAGTTCGGACGTGATGGGCTTTTCCACAAACACGTGCCGGCCTTTCAGCAGGGCCGCCCTGGCCAGTTCATAATGGTGGGTGGTGGTCGCCGCAATGTCTATTGCTTCTATGTCATCCAGCAGCTCTCCATAAGATCCGTATGCCTTGACATTCAATGCGGAGGAGATTTCCTGCGCCCTCTCAGGGTTTTTATCGTAAATCCCGGCCACCCGGCAGTCAGGCAGGGCCAGGAATTTCTGCACGTGATACTTGCCCAGATGGCCGACTCCGGCCACACCTATCTTAAGCAACGTGTTCCCCCCGCAGTTTGAGTGTCAGCACTTTCAGCATGTCCGCCGTTACGCGCGGCAGGTCATAATCAGGCTTCCAGCCCCATTCCTCACGCGCGGCGCTGTCGTCCATCCAGTTCGGCCAGCTATCCGCGATGCCTTGCCGAACCGGATCAACCTTGTAATCCATGGTAAAATCCGGAATGTGTTTGCGAATCTCTGCCAGGATCGTTTCCGGCTCGAAGCTCATGGCGGAAACATTGAAGCAGTTGCGGTGCCGCAGTCTGGCGGGATCGGCCTCCATCAGCATCACGACGGCCTTCAGGGCGTCCGGCATATACATCATGTCGAGGTAGGTGCCGGCCTTGAGATTGCATGTATAGTGCCTGTTTTTGATCGCTTCGTAAAAGATTTCCACGGCATAGTCGGTGGTGCCTCCGCCGGGCAGGGTCACATTGGAAATGATGCCCGGATAGCGGACTCCGCGCGTATCCACGTCGAATTTGACGTGGTAATAATCAGCCAATAATTCCCCCGCCACTTTGGAAACGCCGTAAACCGTGGTGGGGCGCATGATCGTGTCCTGCGGAGTGCCGTCCTGAGGTGTGCTTTTTCCGAAAGCGCCGATGGAGCTGGGCGTGAACACCGCGCACTTGTATGACCTTGCCAATTCCAGTGAATTAAACAAAGCCCCCATATTGATCTTCCAGGCCAGGACAGGATCGGCTTCGCCCCGGGCGGAAAGCACCGCCACCAGGTTGAAGATGGTATCGGTTTTATATCTTCTTATCAGCTCGTTAAATTTCGAGTCGTCCAACGCGTTCAGGATTTCATAGGGGCCGCCTTCCTTCAGTTCCGAAGGCACTTTATCATGCAGATCGCTGGCCACCACATGTGCGTCGCCGTAAATATTCCGCAAATAGGGAACCAGTTCGCTGCCGATCTGACCCGCGGCACCAACTATCAGGATGTTTCTCATCAACTGCTCCCGCTTGATTTGTTTCCGCTCCACTAATTTGGAAAACGCCCCTGTGTCAATTGAATTGTAGTTTTAAGTTTTTTATTGGCAGTTAGAGACCCGGAGAAGCATCGACACAACGGTTAGGGCCAGAGGCACAATAACCGTTTCTTTTCAAATCTGTGAGGTCAGCAGTTCGTAATTCACCACTGCCGGGAGCAGACCCGCTTCCACCGCGGCTTTAACACTGATGCAGGGCAGGTTGTCGTCGTAAATTTGCTGGCGCGTCAGGGTCTTGAGGTCCACCAGGCCGGCTTTCTGCATATCCCAGAGCAGCTTGACATAGAGATTGTACCAGCCGGACACGCCGCGCTTGGCGTCGGGCAATTCCTTGTAGAGCGCGGTATAGACCTTGAAATCGTCCTTGTAAGCCTGGCTGGGCTTGATCTTGCGCAGGTTGCTGTTGATCTGGCGGTACTGCTCATGCTGGGCGGCTTCCACGAAATGTTCGGGTTTGCGCCTGCCGATCATCACGTCACAGTTCGGCAAAGTGTAGAACACCATATCGTCAACATTGCCGGTATAGCCTTTCAGACCGTATTTGGTATAAGCTTTCATTATTTCCTCCTGTCTTTTTTCTTTCCTGTTTCCATCATAAAAACCGCAAGTGTTCCGCAGTATACTTGCAGAATAGTTGCAGGATATTATCTGAACTTTGGTAACCAGTATATTACCTGCGGATATTCTGTCAATTTATTGTGATCATTATGTGCTGTTTAAGGAGGATACAAGCTGGAAACAGGATGTATGAAAAGGATCACTTGAATTTGCAAATTGGCTCACTGAATTTTGCAAATGGCAGAACCTGTAGGAATTTGGATCACCGATTTTGCAAATCAAAGGATCACCCTTTTTGCATATTAAGCTCACCGTTTTTGCAAATTTGGATCACCCTTTTTGCAAATAGAGCTTCTATTATCTTTTACCATTTTCTATGCCTCGATAGCTAGTATGGAATACTTCCACTCCTCAGGAGTAAACGACTGACCTCTAGTTAGGACTATCTTA
>JAXDBS010000103.1:0-8230 GCA_034678545.1 Cloacimonadaceae bacterium (SeqCode)
CGGCGATCGCTTCGCGGGAGGCGATCAGGGCGAACTGCGTATAGCGGTCCAGCTTCCGCGCCTCCTTGGAATCAAAGTGCTTGTCAGGCTCGTAGTTCTTGACTTCGGCGGCAAACTTCGTGGAAAAGCTGCTGGCGTCAAAGCGGGTGATCAGGTCGAATCCCGACACTCCTTTCAGCAGGTTGTCCCAGGTTTCGGCGATATTCTGCCCGACCGGCGTGATGGTGCCCAGTCCTGTGATAACCACTCTTTTTTTCATGCAAAAACCTCATCTTCTGCTAATGATTGGATCATTCTGCCAGGCCAGCTGACAAACAACGGAAAGACCGGGACGGGGATAGCCCGCCGCGGCTCAGCCACATATCAGGACAGAGGCCTGTGACACAGAAGCTTCTCCTATGTGACACGCCCCCGATTGCACGGCCGGCAGCTTGCTTTCCCTTCCCGGTCCGCTCCGGTGTTATCAGTTTTCCCGACTTACTTGAGCTTGTTTTTCAGGTATTCGATGGCGCTGCCGACGGTTGTGATCTTTTCCTGGTCTTCATCCGGAATTTCGATTTCGAATTCCTCTTCAAAGGCCATGACCAGTTCCACCGTGTCCAGCGAATCTGCTTTCAGGTCTTCGATAAAGCTGGCTTCCGGCGTAATCTGAGATTCTTCCGCACCCAGCTTGTCCATTACGATTTGTTTGACTTTGGATTCAATATCCATTTGTTTGTCTTTGGATTCAATATCCATGTCTCCTCCTGTCTTAGTTTAGGTTTTTTTATTGCAGGGAAAAGGTCTTCCCGTCAATACATGGTCAGGCCGCCATCCACTGCCAGGGTCTGTCCTGTGACATACTTGCTTTCTTCGGAAGCAAAGAACAGGCACACCCGGGCTACGTCTTCCACGCTCCCCATTTGTCCCAGTGGGATGGCCTTGGCATAGCTTTCCACCACAGCGGCCGGCAGCTGCGAGGTCATTTCGGTCTGGATGAATCCGGGTGCAACAGCGTTTACTCTTATATTGCGGGAGGCGAATTCCCTGGCGCAGGATTTGGTGAAGGCGATCAAGCCCCCCTTGGTGGCGGCGTAATTGGTCTGTCCGGCGTTGCCCATCAGGCCGATTACGGAAGCGATGTTGACGATCGCTCCGCTGTGCTGTTTCATCATGTGCTTAAAAGCTTTCTGGGTGCAGAGGAAGGCTCCTTTCAGGTTGACCGCCATGACCGCGTCCCATTCTTCTTCCTTCATGCGCAGGAGCAGGTTGTCCTTGGTGATGCCGGCATTATTGATGAGGATATCTATCCTGCCGTGCTTTTCCACGATCGAGCTGAACGCCTTGTCCATCTCGGCGGAGACTGTCACGTTGCCTGCCACACCGTCTGCTTTGAATCCCTGGGACGTAAGCCTGCCGACTGCTTCAGCCACCGTTTCCGGCGCCAGGTCAATGATGATGATGGTTGCGCCTTCCCGGGCAAACAGCTCCGCGATGCCGAAGCCGATCCCGCGGGCCGCGCCAGTGACCACGGCAATCTTGTCTTTCAGTCTGTCCATATGATAATCCGTTCTCCGCCTCTCAGGATATCTGGACCGCGGCTTTCACGGCCGCGATATCGTCCAGTTTGTCAACGTTCAGAACCTCGGCTTCCTTGTCAATGTTCTTGATCATTCCGCTCAGCACTTTTTGCGGCCCGAACTCCACGAACCGCTTCACGCCTTCTGCCAGCATGCATTCGACGCTTTCCACCCAACGCACCGGGGATATGATCTGGCGGACCAGTTTTTGCCTGACGGCGGCCCTGTCCGTTTCCGGCCGGGTGTCCACATTGGAGATCACCGGAATGTCCGAAGGGCTGAGGTCGATCATTTCCAGTTCGTCCTGCAGCCAGAGCTTAGCCTGCTCGATCAGGGGGGTGTGGAAGGGTCCTCCCACCGCCAGCGGCAGCACTCTTTTGGCCCCGCGGGCTTTGGCCAGTTCACACGCCGCCTCCACTCCCGTTTGGGTTCCCGAGATCACGGTCTGGACTGGCGTGTTGAAGTTCACGGCCCGGACCAGGCCCGCGCTTTCCGCTTCGGCGCAGATATCGATGACCTGCTGCGCGCCCAGGCCGATCACGGCCGCCATGGCAAAGGGCACTCCGGCATTGGCCTTGATCATGAATTCGCCCCGCTTATGCACAATGTGCAACCCGTCCTGCAGGGAAAGCATGCCGTTGGCCACCAGCGCCGTGAATTCGCCCAGGGAATGGCCCGCCACAAAGGCCGGGGCCAGTTCCACCTGTTTCTGCAGGGCTTTGAGCGCGGCGATGGAATGCAGCAGGATGGCCGGCTGGGTAAAGCGCGTTTCACGCAGGGCTTCTTCAGGCCCGGCCTGCATGATCGTGAACAGGTCAGTCCGGTGGCGTTCGTCAAACTGCCGGAGCGCTTGCCGCAGCTCCTCATCGGCCGCCAGCAGGTCCATGCCCATGCCTATGTACTGGGCTCCCTGCCCCGGAAACACAAATGCTGTCTTTTTCATTCACACACCCATTCTATCTTTTTCTCATCACCCATAACCCGTCACCCATAACTCATTTAATACCTGGCCAGCACGCTGCCCCAGGTCAGTCCCGCCCCGAACGCCACCAGCACCATGACATCGCCACGCCGGATCTTTTGGGACCGGATCGCCTCGTCGCAGGCGACAGGGACCGTCGCCGAGGACATGTTGCCGTATTTATGGATGTTGACGATGAATTTGGACATCGGGATGCGCAGCTTGTCGGCCACGCCTTCGATGATCCTCAGGTTGGCCTGGTGCGGGATCACCCAGTCCACGTCCTGCGGCGTCAGCCGGTTCTTTTTCAGGATCTCCTCGACGGCCGAGCTCATGGACCGCACCGCCAGTTTGTAGATCTTGTTGCCTTCCATGTAGACCGTGTGCAGGTTTTCGTCCACGCTCTTGTGGCTGGCCGGCATCCTGGAGCCGCCGGCGGCCTGGTACAGGTATTCGCCCTGGCTGCCGTCCGCCCACAGCGTCGAGTCTATAACCCGGGAGATGTCGGCCGGCTGGGCCCGCGAGACAATGGCGGCCCCGGCCCCGTCTCCGAACAGCACGCAGGTGTTGCGGTCCTTCCAGTTGGTGATCTTGGTCAATATCTCCACCCCGATCACCAGGATGTTTTGGCACATGCCGTTTTCGATGTACTGCCTGGCCACGTCCACGGCAAAGATGAAACCCGTGCAGCCGGCGGAAACGTCAAAAGCCGGGATGCTTTTCAGGCCCAGCCTGTTCTGGATCACGCAGGCTGTGGAGGGGAAGGGGTAATCGCCTGAAATGGTGGCGACGATGATCATGTCGATCTCCCTGTAGCGGACGGGCGAAGCTTCGATCGCCTGTTTGGCGGCGGCAAAAGCCAGGTCGCTGGCCGCTTCCTCCTCGCCGGCAATGTGCCTCTCCTGCATGCCTGTCCGGGTCCGGATCCATTCGTCTGTGGTTTCCACCATTTTCTCCAGGTCGAAATTGGTCAGGACCTTTTTCGGCATGTTGCTGCCGAAAGCCGTGAATTTGGCATAGTATCTGTTCATTTAAGCTCCCGCTTTGGCAAAATATTCCTGGGCGTGTCTGATGAAACCGCTCTCCGCAGACCGCACGGCAAACCTGATGGCGTTCTTCATCGCCTTGCCGTTGGACCTGCCGTGGGAGATCACGCTCAGCCCGTTCAGTCCGGCCAGGATGGCTCCCCCGTATTCCGTGTGGTCCAGTTTTTTCCGCATGTAGGTATACACGGGGTAGGACAGCATGGCGCCCAGCTTGGCGATCCAGTCCTGGTTGATCTGTTCTTTCAGGATTTCAAAAATGGAAATGGCAGCGCCCTCGATGGTCTTCAGCACGATGTTGCCGATGAAGCCGTCGCAGACGATCACGTCCGTCACGCCTTTCAGCACGTCCTTGCCCTCGATGTTACCGATAAAATTGAGGTCCTGGGCGCCTTGCAGCAATGGATACACATCCTTGACAAGCTGGTTGCCTTTGGACCCTTCCTCGCCGATGTTGAGCAGCGAGACCCGGGGCCGCTCCAGGTTGAACAGGAACCTGGCGTACAGGCTGCCCAGCCGGGCGAACTGGACCAGGTGCTCTGTGTCGCAATCCACGTTGGCCCCGATATCGAGGATGATTTCATAATTTTTCTGGGTGGGGAAGGATCCCGCAATGGCCGGGCGCTGCACGTTTTTGATCCGGCCGTAGGACAGCAGCGACGCCGCCATCACGGCTCCCGTGTTGCCCGCGCTGACCGCCGCGTCCGCTCCGCCCTTGCGGTGCAGTTCGACTGTTTTGACCAGCGAGGACTCCGGCTTGGACCGCACTGCCTGGGAGGCGCTGTCTCCCATGTCGATGCGGTCCGGGGCGTGCAAAACAGTGATCCGGTCCTGGGGATAGATATATTTGCCCAGTTCCCGGTTGAGGTTTTCCTGGTCGCCCACCAGGACCACCTCCCGGCAGAGGTCCTCCCGGATGGCCAACACCGCCCCCTCCACTTCCGGGGCGGGCGCGTTGTCGCTGCCAAACGCGTCGACCGCTATGCGCACATCAGTCCTTTTTGGCTTTGATCAGCTTCCCGTCGTAGTAGCCGCATTTTGCGCAGACATGATGCGGGCGGCAGGGTTCGCCGCAGTGGCTGCAGACAGACACCGCGGGCATCGCCGCCACGTCGTGGGTCCTGCGTTTGTCGCGGCGGGTCTTGGAGGTCCTTTTCTTTGGAACTGCCATGATATCTCCTTACTTTTCAGTTAACTATATTCCAGGATATGAATTTCGGATTTTGTTCAGATAACCTTCTAACTATTTCTATTACTCATCAGTTACCGATTTTAATCCATATTAGCATGATTTCCCAGTCTGTTTTTTTGTCAAGCAAAAAGGATAGCTGCTTCACCTGCAGCCGGTTATGCCCTGCCGCCGAACCGGCCCCGGAAACCCCATCCCGGGTGGACCCACAGCTAACCATCAGATAACCGCAGTTCTGCCCTTATCTGAAGGTGATCAGTGACTTGTCTCAGGCTGGGTCAGCAAGGTTGATGCAAGCTGGCAAGATCATGCTCAGACATATGGGGCAGGGGGCGAAGCCCCATACAAAAAAGGGGCGGCGGGCGGGAATTGAAAAAAAACCCCCACACCAGGCAGGGGTTTTTATGGTTTGATAATATCAGGTTTATTTGGCAGGCGCGTCCGTGGATGCCACCACCTTGAAGAAATAATGATCATCCCCGCCGGAATAAGCATGGGTTGTCAGGGCCGTCGAGCCCAGCAGGGCCCAAGGATCCGGCGCATAGGGATCAGCTGAGCCGTAGACCTTGTAGCTGTTGGCATTGGTCACGGCATCCCAGCTCAGGTCTATACCAGTCAGAGATTTGGTAATGGTCAGGTTTTGGGGCGGGGTCAGGCTGGCCATGAAGCCGGTGCCGGTCAGTTCCACCGTGACCGGGTCGAGGTTGCTGCTGATCAGGACGCTGCCGGTGAAGACACCTGCCGCCAGCGGCGCGAACCAGACAGTGAAAGCGGCGCTTTCGCCCGCTCCCAGCGAGACCGGTGTCGGTTCGCCGGTGATGCTGAAATACAAGGATTCCGTTACAATATCGGAAATGTCCAGGCTGCCGCCGCCTGTATTGGTGACTGTGAACAGCTTTGAGGAGGATTCGCCCACGGTGACCGTTCCGAAATCCCAGGACCCGGGATAGACAGAGATTTCCGGTGGGACAGCGCCGCCGCCGAATTTGAGCAGCAGTTCCGGGACGGCCCTGACGCGGGATCCCGAAACCGGATTGGAGGGATTGGGATTGGTGTAATCGCTGTAAAAGAGCAGGCTGCGGTCAGCGCTGACGGGATAGCTGAGGAAGACCTCGCCGCTTTCATCCAGGCCGGCCCCGATCTCGTTCTCGTCCACTCCGATCACCAGGTTGACGCTGTCAGTGTTGGAATAATAATAAGGCGTGTCCAAAGTGATCTCGATCCAGTCCTTGTAGGCCGGGAGTTCCACCTCGCCGCTGAACACGGTGGTCAGGTCCATGATCGGGAACCAGGTGTTGGTGGAGTCATAGGCTTCTTCCCAGGTTTCCATCATGTAAATGGTCCAGTCGTTGCTGTAGGGGGCGCCGTGGACGCCGTGCCAGTGGAAATAGATCTTTTCGATCATGCCGCCGCGGTTGATCTCGTCCTGGGGATAGATGCTCTGGGAATAGCTGTAGCGGTAGTGGGGATAGATGGGCAGCCCATTGCTCCCCAGGCTGTCGCCGGTCGAGACCACCAGGTCGGGCGGCAGGCCAATGCCTGTCAGGGCAGCGTCGTAATTGGCGGCGCTGTAGCTGATCCGCAGGGTGGCTTCCTGCAGGCCCTCGGAAGCGGCGGTGAAGTGGACCGGGATATTGGCGGCCTGGTTCTCCGTCAAAGCAAAGGGAAAGACCGAGGGATCGAACTCAAACTGGGAAGCCGCGGGACCCGTGAGGCTGACATTGGCGGCCGTCAGGTTCAGGGTGCCGATCCCGAGGTTGGTCACTTTGACGTATTGCCAGGCGGTCGCCACGCCCTGCAGGTTGCGCCGGAATTCCAGGCTGGCGGGGCTGTAGCTCAGGATGGGCGCGGTCGGGATGTTTCTGACCGTGATATCGTCCAGCTGGAGGGCGGAGCCGTCCGTGGGCGTATTCTTGCGGGTAAAGGAGATGTAGCGGAGGCCGGTATGGGCGCTGAGGGAAACGGTGTACTGAACGTAAGCGGAAGTGCTGATCAGGGTGGAGGCCATCAGGGTGGTGGTGAAGGCAGCCGCCGTGGGCGTGGTGGATGACATCAGGATGGAGATCTCGTCCGGGTCCGCCGCATTGAAGGAGCGCACCCAGAATTTCAACTCCTGGTTGCCGGTCAGCATCAGCGGAGGCGTGATCAGGTAATCGTCATTGGCGGCATTGCCCAGCGTGTACATGCGCATGCTCCAGCTGCCCGTCCTTGAATAAGAACTGTATACCTCCCATTTGTCTCCGTCGGCGTTGCCGTCGATCACTTTCCAGCCGTTGGCGGGGAACTGGTAATTCTCGAAGCCGTATTCATAGGGAAAGACGTAAATGGTGGGATCGGGCAGGGTGGTAAAGGTCCGCTCCGCGCTCTGCACTTCCAGCGGCCCGGGATAGACGGCATAGACTGACCAGTAGAAAGTCGTGCTGTAGGCCAGGGTGCCGGGATAGACATAGGGTGAGGCCACCGTCGCCATGTTCACTATGTTGGTCCCGCCGGGAGTGGTCCCGATCCTGATCTTGTAGGAGGTGGCTCCCGCCACGCTGCCCCAGCTGAACTGCAGGTTCTCAATGCTCTGGTTCGTGGCGGCATTCAGGGGAGCCCACAGCTCCGCCTGCCCGCTGGCCGTGGTGAAGCTCCAGACCGGGCAGCCCACAGCGTCGCCCTGGGTGTTGGTGGGCACGATCTTCCAGTAATAGGTGGTGCTGTTCAGGGGATTGGGGTCATAGGTCAGGACATTGCCGAGGTTGGTGCCGTTCACAAGGTTGGTGGGCGGATTGTCGGTGCCCAGGTAGAGCTTGTAGCCGGTGGGCAGGCCGCCGCCGTTCAGCCAGTTCAGGGTCACGTCCATGGGCGCGTTGGCTGTGCTGTCCGCGGGTGAGATCAGCAGGGCCGGGCTGGGCACGGCAGTGGTATAGGTCGTATAGGTGATCTGGATGTTTGGCCGGGTGCCGATGTTGACATTCCCCTGGGTGTTGTTGGTCAGGTTGTTGTTTTTCTCCCAGGTCTGGTGGGTGACCCCGGCGTTCAGTGAACTGCGGATCTTGGCGCCGTTCACATACTGGTCTCCCGCCCCGCCGCCGCCGTAGCTGCGCAGCACGATCACGATCAGGCCGTTGCCGTTGTCCAGGTCAAAGGTCGGGGAGGGCCCGTAGTTAAAGGGGAAGGTGTTCCAGCCGATGCTGACTCCGGCGGGGGATCCGTCGTAGACCAGCTCTGCGCCGGTCAGCATGCTGCCCCAGGTGACTGAGGTCATGCTGGTTAAGGTTGTGGGCTTCAGGTAGATCTTGGTGGGAACCGCCAACGCCATGGTGGAATCTGCATACCAGGCGAGGGAGGAAATCCGGATATTGGAATTGCCCAGTTCGGCGTCCGTGAACAGGGAAGCGCTGGCCTCATAGCCCCAGAAAGCGCCCAGGGGATACCTCTGGGGGATCGTCTCGGTTCCGATCGTGAGCGTGGCGGCGAAGGCGGAAACCGCCAT
>JAXDBS010000104.1:0-6210 GCA_034678545.1 Cloacimonadaceae bacterium (SeqCode)
CGTGAGGTGAAGCCATTTGGGACCCCAGGTTTTGCCGACGTTGACGCCATAGGTGAGGGAGGCGGCTTCCATGATATTGCCCACCTTCAGGGTCTGGGTGTAGAGGGCGGCAGCTATGTCCACCGGCAGCTTTTCCGCGAACCAGACCGCCGGGTTGTGCTGCAGGCCAAAGCCCCAATAAGCAAGCTTGCCGACCTCGGGCGTGATCTCGGTCTCGGGCAGGAAACGGAAGGCGAACGAGGTGCCGTAGTAAGTGCCCAATGTCAGCTGCGGCGCCGCCAGGGGCAGGGCTGGCAGGTCCTCCAGCAGGCCGCCGACCTCGAGCGGGACGGTCTGGGCCGGAAGCGTTTCGGTAAAAGTCTGGTTGTTGTAGGTATAGGTTATCTCCTGCTCCCCGAATTCGACCAGGATGGAGTTGGCGCCCGTGCCCTCATCATAGGCGGGGCCGATCACGGTGGGCCCGGAAATGCCCAGCTCGAACTCCTGCGAGATGATCTGGTTGACCAACGCTTCCCTGTGCGCAGGACTGATGGACAGCCCTTCCGTCAGTTCCAGAGCCTGCTCGCAGGTGAAACTGAAGGTGCCGGTCACATCGAACGCGTCCTCATCCTTGTCAAACAAGGCGCCCATGGCCACGAGACCCAGCTCAAAATCGAATTTCATCACTTCGCCCAGCGGCACGCGGTGAAACCAGCCGCCGTTCATGTCGGCGCCGAAGGCCGATACCAGGGGATTGATATAGGCGCGGGCCGCGTCTTCGGACAGGACTTCCAGCGTTTCCTCCAGTTCGGATGCGGCCAGAACGGCCACCGCCGCCAGCAGGACGGCAATAACTAAAAGTGTTCTGAACAAATGTACCTCCCATAGCTGATCCTGAGTCAGGCTGCTTGGTCAGCTCTCACTATGCTTTACTGCAAGGCCCAATCTGTCAACAAAAATTGCTGTGCGTAACAGATTTGCCCGGCAGCTCAACGACGGCCGGCTGTAAAAGCGGGGGGGTAAAAAAAGCCCGCGAATCGCTCCGCGGGCGCTTTGCCTAATTAATGACGTTGTTACTCAGCCAGTTTATGCAGGACTTTTTCAGTATCCCGCTGTCCCATTCTGAGCAGGGGCGGGGAAGTGTTCCCCTGATTCCTGTCGGACGCAGTCGCGGTCAGGCGCGCGGCACGGGCCGGAGCCTGGGAATCGGCGGTAACCTGGAAGAAGACCTGGTCGTCGGTCAGGCCGAAGCCCAGAATGTCGGCCGTGGTCACTTCGTAGAAGGTGCTTTCAATGAAATCCATCTCCTCAAAACCGGTGTCGGGTTCGTCGCTGACATACACGTGGTAACCGCCGGCGCCAGGCACTTCGTCCCAGGAGATCTCCCGGTAAGCGCCATAGTTGACGATCACGATGTTTTCCGGCGGGATAACAGCGATCTCTTCCGTCACGGTGAGGTCCACATACAGCTTGAAGGGAGAGTTGGTGGCGTCACCAAACACCCAGGTCTGGGCCGTATAATGCCCAATGGGCAGGGTGGCGGCGTCGGCATACAGGTTGAAGTCCTCGGAGCCGCTGGGAGCCAAAGTGCCGCTGGGCGTGCTGGTCAGCCACTCGGAATAAGGCAGCAGCACGTCGGGGCCAAGGATCTCATCGATCATGACATAGCCGTACTGGTAGCCATCCACCCTGGGATAGTTGAAGCAGACATAGATATGGTCTTCCTCAGAGTAAGATCCCAAGGGCAGGGTGTATTGCGCCCAG
Organism: Cloacimonadaceae bacterium (SeqCode); assembly: GCA_034678545.1. GTDB lineage: Bacteria > Cloacimonadota > Cloacimonadia > Cloacimonadales > Cloacimonadaceae > UBA5614. Next base: position 1,744 of record JAXDBS010000104.1, read on the forward strand.
ACCTGATAGTTGGCTTCCGTCATGACGATCGTGTCCACCAGCTGGAAGGAGCCGATGGCGTTGTCGGTCCTGGAGATCAGGATCTCCAGCGTTTCGTCCGAATCGTTGTACTGCTGGTACCAGAAGGTCAGGTTGTCCGTGCCGGCCGGTTTCAGTTGAGGAGTGATGATATACTGCTCCTCGGTCGTTCCCTCGGAGGCGAAGACCCAGGTGTGGCTGCTGTTGTATCCGTAACCCGTGTAGATGTCTGAATTTTCACCCACCAGGCCGGACCAGCCGCTGATGTCCAGGTCCTCAAAGTCCTCGTCCAGGGGGCCGGCATTGTAGGTATCGCCGCCCCAGATGCCGCTGTCGGCGGTCCAGTCCACAGCATAGCTTCCGATGTTGGACAGGGTTGTGGAGGCGGAAGTGCTGGCTCCCACAAAACAGGACATATAGAACGTGGTTTGGGGAGTCTCAAACTCGGAGTAATGCATGTAGATGTCATGCGTGACGGTCTGGCCGGCCAGCAGCGACACCGCCGCTTCGTAATCCTGGCAGCCGTAGGCCACGGCATAGATGGAATCGCAGTTGTTGATCACGATGTCGGTGAAGTTGTAGTAGCCGTTCACGTCCGTCAGGACGGGATCGTAGTAGGGGAAGTAGACATAAGCTCCTTCCACGGGCGTGGTGGTCCCGTAGTAATAGACGTGCCCCTGGATGCTGCCCAGATTGCCTCCCGACAGCACGTTCAGGGTGAGCGGGATGACCAGGTCGTCGCCGCGCAGGTTGCCGCCCGTGCTGGGAGCGATGTAATCGGAGTTGTTGACGATGACCATGAGGCCCTGGTAGGTTTGGCCGGCAGTCAGGTCGGTGGTATCGAAATTGATGGGAATGTCTTCTGATTCAGCGGGAGCCACAACCCCGGTGGCGGGATAGGCATACGCCCACCAGTTGCCGTCCACGAAGGCGGAGATGATGTGCTCTTCTTCTGCCAGTCCGGTCCAGGAGCCCGCCGAACCGTAGAAGGAGGCTCCGTAACTGTAGCCGGTGCTGAGCCCGTAGGGTTTGCCTGAGGTAGTTCCTTCCGGAACTACCGCCACGTAGAAATCGCCGTCAATCGTGATGGGGGTCGTCAACGTGTAGGTGGTGGGATTCCAGGTGGTCGTTTGCGGCAGGGCGGTGATGGCGCTGGAAGTGTGGAGGACAGTGGTCCCGTCGGCTGCATAGATCTTGAACACGAAGGTGTCTTCATTGCCCCAGAGATCGTCCGAAGGCTCATAGAAATACGCTTCCAGCTGGGACACGGTGACGCCGCTGTCGCTCCAGAGGCCCCAGTCGTTCAGGGTGAACTTGGTGGCGCGCTCGGTAACATATGGTGTGTAATAAGTGGCATCGGCAATGTCGCCATAATTCATCCAGCCGTTGACTGCCACCCGTTCCTGCGGCACTTCCAGTTCGGGGACGGCGCGGGCAGGATCAGCTCCCACGGCGCGGGCCGGAGTTGCATTGGCAGGCCTGGGCGAAGCGGAGCCGGCATAAGGCATCAGGTAGTAATCGTACTCCAGGTCGGCTGTCCCGCCCGGGTTGGAGATGGTGAGGGTCTGGTTCTCCGTCTGGCCCAGGTAGAGGTTGGCGGTGAATTCTGCAGCATTGACCGCCAGTTCCGACCAGGTGAGATAGAAGTTCTGAGAGTAGGTTGTACCCTGCGTGATGGTGATGCCGCTCACGGAGGAACTGAAGTAGTCCATGCCGGGAGTTGTGCAGGTTCCGCCGTAGCTTCCCACCAGCAGGTTGCTGATCTGGTAGAAGCCGGAGGCATTGGTTATGGCGGTCTTGGTGCCCACCTGGACATTGGCGTTGGCAATTGGGTTGGTGGTACCGTATTCATAGACATAGCCGCTGACATTGCCGAAGGTGGGCGTGGGAGGCACGTAGCCGCTGTCCGTGATCAGGAAGCTGTCCACCATAAAGATGAAAGCATCACTGGAGACACATTGGATCGCCACGTATTTGGCAGTAGTCGGCAGAGTGTAGGTGTATTGGGTCCAGTCTATCGGAGCCGATACATATGTAGAAGCGCTGCCGGCCAGGTAGTTGGTGAAACTGGCGACAGCGTTGGTCGTGGTGGAATAGAGGACTTTAAACCGTTCTAAACCATAATCATCCGTATATGATTTGGCCCAGAAGCTGACCGAGCAGGTGGGCCCGGTCAGGTCTACCCGGGGAGTGATGAGCCAGTCGTTGTTTGGATACGTTACAGCTGCAAAGCAATATGCACCCTTATAGCCGGAATAGGCATCGAGGGTTGTCCCGGCCATGGAAGGCGAGCATTGGGAAGCATTGAAGACAATGAAGGAGCCGGTGTAGCCCTGATTTGTAAAAGTGACGTCAGTGATAGAATAGGTGTCAGATCCGTCTCCGTCGTACTGGGTCCAGGGCGTGATATCCTGAGTGAAATCGGCATAGGATTCGAAGCCGTCCCCAAATTTATCGGCTGAGGCCGAACCGCTCAGGCTGATGGTCACAGTGCCGCCGTTGGTGACGATCTGGAAGGCCTGGCTGTCCGTGCCGTAATTCAACGGGTCATAAGCAAAGCCGAATTCGTGCACCTGTCCGGAAACGAGCGCCACACCCGTATTCAGGGTGGTGGAGAATTCCGTTCCCGACAGATCGGTAACGCTGGTGATGGTGAGGGTGCCGTTGCCCTGGTTGGAAAGCTGGAAGATGTTGCCGGAGCTGGCGGAGCTGCCGGGCAGTACGTTGCCTGCATCCCAGGCCGTGATATTGATGCCAGCCGTGGGATCGGGGCTTACCCAGAGAGGCGGTCCCGTGACATCGTCCACGAACAGGTAGGAGGTTGGAGTAACAGCCGTAATCGCCTGGATGGCAACGTAGATTTCCTGGCCGACATAGGTGGTCAGGTCATAGTTGTATTGGGTGTAGGTGGTGGTCGCCGCAATATTTGAGGCAAGGCTGACCGTGAAGCTGGTGATATCGTTTGTAGTGGTGGAAAGTTTTACATTGAATCTCTCTGTTTTTGCTGTGGCATATTTTCTGACCCAGAAGCTGAAAGTATGGCTTTCGGCGGTCGGCACCAGTTTGGGGGAGACCAGATAGTCGTTATGCGCAGTAGTTTCAGCCAGCCGCAATGCCTGCCATTGCCGAACCGCTATGGGCATAAGAAGCGCCGGTGTAAAGGTTCCATTCTTCAGTACCTGCAGTATCGCCGGCAAGGACAATCCAGCCCGGTGCTGTGCCTTCAAAGCTTTCGTTGAGATAGGTTACAGCCCCTGCCGTTGGTTCAATTCCGATCACGGCTTCCTGGTTGCTGGTGAAATTATTGCCGCCGGGATTCAGCGCTGTCAGGTAATAGTAACCGTTGTAATATCCGTCCCAGCCCCAGTTAATGTGATAATGGTTGGTGGCCTGGAAACCGTCCAGGATGAAGGCGTGGCCGCCGGAACCTGCGCTGGAGCCCGCATAGTAGATGGGGCGGGCGTTGGTCAGCTCACCCTGCAGCAGGGTGTGCCAGTTGGCGTCGGAATAATTGTACTTGTATTTGAGCTGGGTCGTGTTCTTGTACTTGAAATAATTGATCAGGGCGTCGTCCACCGCAGTGCTGTAGGCGCCGGAACCGGTTGGGTCATAGTCCATGTCCACCGCCACGCCGGCATGGTAGCAAAGCGTCGCCACGGAGATGTTGGAACTGCCCACCTGGTTGGGCATGCCGGCCCAGTTGTAAGTCGTAGCCCCAAAATCTGCTGACTGCGTCCCATACACCGGATGCACATAGCTGTGTGAACCCTGGCCAACCGTAGGGAAATTCCAGTATTTCATGATCTGGGACATGGCGGTAGCCACGCAGCCCACGGGGGTGTTGGAAGGGCAGAGGTCGTTGTAGTAGCCACCCTGACCCCAGGTGGAAGCGATCAGGGGTGAGACGTCGCGGGTGTAAACCTGCGGCACGAAAGAAGCCGAACTGACCAACAGCCTGCTCCACTCCGATCGGATATAATTATCGGCAGCCAGGTTGTTGTCAAGGATGTACTGCAGTTGTTCCTGCCAGTTGGCAAGCATGTCCTGCAGCTGGACCGGGACTGTATCGTCCGACCAGACAGTTGTGAAATTGTAGCCCAGGATAGGCTGGGCGGCGTCATCCCCGGCCACCAGGACATAGCCTGCGGGCTGCAGGTTGGCCAGATAGATATGAGTTTGGGGATTACCGTTGAGAAAGTCAACCGAACCTACTGCATAGGTTTGGCCGCTGCGTTCCAGGCTGAGGTTGCGGGCAACCTGCCTGGCCTGGTCGGCAGTCACAGGCGTTCCGATGAGTACAGCTATCGCCAGCAGGGCGATAACTACAAAAAGGACCTGTTTCCTCATGTTACTTTTCTCCTTTTCCATAATATGGGTTTGGTTCTTTTATAAACATGGAAACATCCTTGTCAAGCAAAAAAACAGGGGCCGCAGGAAATTACCTGTTTT